>NZ_JBEOYI010000001.1:0-580855 GCF_040297005.1 Streptomyces sp. NPDC001904
CCGCGCGCCGCGCCGCACGCCGGCGCCCGCCCCGCCCCACTAACTCTTGCGGTGAGGTCGAGCTCCGGGGGGCGCGGGGGGGGGGGCGGCGGGGGGGGGGGGGGGGGGGGGGGGCCGGCCCCCCCCCACCCCACCCATCGGAAGAGCTTCAGCGCCGCGTCAGCGCAGGAACGGGTCCACCGCCACCGCGACGAAGAGCAGCGACACATAGGTGATGGACCAGTGGAACAGGCGCATCTCCTTGAGCTTGCCGCCCGTGACCTCGGCCTTGGCGCGGTTCTGCAGACCGTGCGCCTCCCACAGCCAGAAGCCGCCCGCGAGCAGTGCGACCACGGTGTAGAACCAGCCGGTGTAGCCGAGCGGCGTGAGCAGCAGCGAGACCACCACCATCACCCAGCTGTAGATGACGATCTGCTTCGCGACCACCTTGTTGGAGGCGATCACCGGCAGCATCGGCACGCCCACGCGCGCGTAGTCGTCCTTCACCTTCATGGACAGCGGCCAGTAGTGCGGCGGCGTCCAGAAGAACATCACCAGGAAGAGGATGACCGGCGCCCACGACATCGAGTTGGTCACCGAGGACCAGCCGATGAGCACCGGCAGACAGCCCGCGATGCCGCCCCACACGATGTTCTGCGACGTCCGCCGCTTCAGGATCATCGTGTAGACGACCACATAGAAGAGCAGGGCGCCGAGCGACAGCCAGGCCGACAGCCAGTTCACGGCGAAACCGAACAGCAGTGTGGAGATCACCGCGAGAGAGATGCCGAAGACGAGGCACTCGTTCGGACTCACCATTCCGGTGACCAGCGGCCGCTGCGACGTGCGCTCCATGAGCGCGTCGATGTCGCGGTCGTACCACATGTTCAGCGCGTTGGCACCGCCCGCCGACAGGTAGCCGCCGAGGCAGGTGACGAGCACCAGCTTCAGGTTCGGCACACCCTGCTCGGCGAGGAACATCACCGGAACCGTGGTGATGAGCAGCAGCTCGATGATCCGCGGCTTGGTCAGCGCCACGAACGCCTTGACTCGGGCCCCGAACGGCCGCTGGCTCCGGTTGCTGCTGCTCGTCAGCGCTCCCGCTGGACGGGATTCGACGGCCGTCACGCACACCCCTGACAGAGACTCCAGCGAGCCGCCGAAGAAGACCACTTGATGTGAAGTCCCGGTAAAGGCTCGCGCGTACCACGCCACTGTAGACGTTGCCTATACCTCGCCCTTCGTGGGGGTGGGGTCGTGTTGGGCAGCATGCCGCGAAGGACGCAACGCACACGCGCGCGGACTGCCCGCTGTCCGTTTCGCCCGGGTCCGCAGGGGCACTCCAGATGAGCCGTCAGGGCCCCGGATGAGCCCGCAGATGAGCGGGTCCGTATTCACGTGAAGAACGGCCCCGATCCCTGTCAGGAGGCGGATTCCGCGCGGGCCCGGCAGTCTGGAACGAGTCGAAAAAATGCACGTTCCCGCAAGGGTAGGCTCGACAACGGCCGGTGAGACCGACATCACCGGCATTAGCCATGTGGAGAGGAGCCCTGACTCAGGGTGAGTACCAAGCCGACCACCACAGACCTCGAGTGGACCGATGTGGACCAGCGGGCGGTGGACACCGCCCGGGTCCTGGCCGCCGATGCCGTACAGAAGGTCGGTAACGGCCATCCCGGTACGGCCATGAGCCTGGCCCCGGTCGCGTACACCCTCTTCCAGAAGGTGATGCGACACGACCCGGCGGACGCCGACTGGGTCGGGCGCGACCGTTTCGTGCTGTCCGCGGGCCACTCGTCCCTGACCCTCTACATCCAGCTGTACCTGGCCGGTTTCGGCCTGGAGCTGGACGACCTGAAGGCGTTCCGCACCTGGGGCTCCAAGACCCCCGGCCACCCGGAGTACGGCCACACCACGGGCGTGGAGACCACCACGGGCCCGCTGGGCCAGGGTGTCGCCAACGCCGTGGGCATGGCGATGGCCTCGCGCTACGAGCGCGGTCTGTTCGACCCGGAGGCCGCCGCCGGCACCTCCCCGTTCGACCACTTCATCTACGCCATCGCCGGTGACGGCTGCCTCCAGGAGGGCATCTCCTCCGAGGCGTCGTCGATGGCCGGGCACCAGAAGCTCGGCAACCTGATCCTGCTGTGGGACGACAACCACATCTCGATCGAGGGCGACACCGAGACGGCCGTCTCCGAGGACACCTGCAAGCGCTACGAGGCGTACGGCTGGCACGTGCAGCGGGTCGCCCCGAAGCCCGACGGCGACCTGGACCACGAGGCGATCTACAACGCCATCGAGGCGGCCAAGGACGTCACGGACAGGCCGTCCTTCATCGCCATGCGCTCGATCATCGCCTGGCCCGCCCCGAACGCGCAGAACACCGAGGCCGCCCACGGCTCGGCGCTCGGCGACGACGAGGTGGCCGCCACCAAGCGCGTGCTCGGCTTCGACCCGGAGAAGAAGTTCGACGTCTCCGACGAGGTCATCGGTCACACCCGCAAGGCCCTCGACCGCGGCGCCCAGGCCAAGGCCGAGTGGGAGAAGTCGTTCCAGGAGTGGCGCACCGCCAACCCGGAGCGCGCCGCCGAGTTCGACCGCATCAACGCGGGCGAGCTGCCGGCCGGCTGGGAGCAGAGCATCCCCGTCTTCGAGACGGGCAAGGCCGTCGCCACGCGCGCCGCGTCCGGCAAGGTCCTCCAGGCGCTCGGCCCGGTCGTCCCCGAGCTTTGGGGCGGCTCCGCCGACCTCGCGGGCTCGAACAACACGACGATCGACAAGACGTCCTCCTTCCTCCCGGCGGGCAACCCGCTGCCGGAGGCGGACCCGTACGGCCGCACGATCCACTTCGGCATCCGCGAGCACTCCATGGCCGCGGAGATGAACGGCATCGCGCTGCACGGCCACACCCGCATCTACGGCGGCACCTTCCTGGTGTTCTCCGACTACATGCGCAATGCCGTCCGACTGTCGGCCCTGATGCACCTGCCCGTCACGTACGTGTGGACGCACGACTCCGTCGGTCTCGGCGAGGACGGCCCGACCCACCAGCCGGTCGAGCACCTGGCCTCGCTGCGGGCGATCCCCGGGCTGCACGTGGTCCGTCCCGCGGACGCCAACGAGACGGCCATCGCCTGGCGCGAGATCCTCAGGCGCGGCAAGAAGGACTACGGCAAGAGCGCCCCGCACGGCCTGTCCCTGACGCGTCAGGGCGTGCCGACGTACGAGCCGAACGAGGACACGGTCAAGGGCGGCTACGTCCTGGCCGAGGCCTCCAAGGAGACTCCGGACCTGATCCTGATCGCCACCGGTTCCGAGGTGCAGCTGGCCGTCGAGGCCCGCGAGACGCTGGAGGCCGAGGGTGTCGCCACGCGCGTGGTGTCGATGCCGTGCGTCGAGTGGTTCGAGGAGCAGGACCAGGGGTACCGGGAGAGCGTCCTGCCGTCCGCGGTCAAGGCCCGGGTGTCGGTCGAGGCCGGTATCGGTCTGACGTGGCACAAGTACGTCGGTGACGCGGGCCGCATCGTCTCGCTGGAGCACTTCGGTGCTTCCGCCGACGGCAAGGTCCTCTTCAAGGAGTTCGGTTTCACCGCCGAGAACGTGGTGGCCAAGGCGCGGGAATCCCTCGCGGCGGCCCAGCGCTGACGCCCGTACACGACTTAGGAGATGCAATTTCCATGACAGACGCACTGAAGCGCCTCTCCGAGGAGGGCGTGGCGATCTGGCTGGACGACCTGTCGCGCAAGCGGATCACGTCCGGCAATCTCGCCGAACTGATCGACCAGCAGCACGTCGTGGGCGTCACCACCAACCCGTCGATCTTCCAGAAGGCGATCTCGGAGGGCGACGGTTACGACCAGCAGCTCGCCGACCTCGCGGCCCGCAAGGTGACCGTCGAGGAAGCGATCCGCATGATCACGACGGCGGACGTCCGCGACGCCGCCGACATCCTGCGCCCGGTGTTCGACTCGACGGGCGGCCAGGACGGCCGGGTCTCCATCGAGGTCGACCCGCGCCTCGCGCACAACACCAAGGCGACGGTCGCCGAGGCCAAGCAGCTCGCCTGGCTGGTGGACCGGCCGAACACGCTCATCAAGATCCCGGCGACGAAGGCCGGTCTGCCGGCCATCACCGAGGTCATCGGCAAGGGCATCAGCGTCAACGTCACGCTGATCTTCTCGCTCGAGCGCTACCGCGAGGTCATGGACGCCTACCTGGCCGGTCTGGAGAAGGCCAAGGCCGCCGGCCTGGACCTGTCCAAGATCCACTCGGTGGCGTCCTTCTTCGTGTCCCGCGTGGACACCGAGATCGACAAGCGGATCGACGCCCTGGGCACCGACGAGGCGAAGGCCGCCCGCGGCAAGGCCGGTCTGGCCAACGCGCGGCTCGCGTACGAGGCGTTCGAGGAGGTCTTCGGCAGCGACCGCTGGACCGCCCTGGACAAGGCGCAGGCCAACAAGCAGCGTCCGCTGTGGGCCTCGACCGGTGTGAAGGACAAGGCGTACAAGGACACCCTGTACGTCGACGACCTGGTCGCCCCGGGCACGGTGAACACCATGCCGGAGGCCACGCTGGAGGCCGCGGCCGACCACGGCCGGATCACCGGGAACACCATCGCGGGCACGTACGACAGGTCCCGCCAGGAGATCGAGGCCGTCGAGAAGCTCGGCATCTCGTACGACGAGGTGGTCCAGCTCCTCGAGGACGAGGGCGTCGAGAAGTTCGAGGCGGCCTGGAACGACCTGCTCAAGTCGACCGAGGCGGAGCTCAAGCGCCTCGCCCCTTCGGAGGGCTGAACCCTTGACCGCACACGGAGCGAACCACAATCCGCTCCGTGACGCCGCAGACCGACGGCTCCCGCGCATCGCGGGGCCGTCGGGTCTGGTGATCTTCGGCGTTACGGGTGATTTGTCACGTAAAAAGCTGATGCCTGCCGTTTACGACCTCGCCAACCGGGGTCTGCTCCCCCCGGGCTTCTCGCTGATCGGGTTCGCCCGCCGCGAGTGGCAGGACGAGGACTTCGCGCAGGAAGTGCACGACGCGGTCAAGCAGCACGCCCGTACGCCGTTCCGCGAAGAGGTCTGGCAGCAGCTCATCCAGGGCATGCGCTTCGTCCAGGGCAACTTCGACGACGACGACGCCTTCGAGAACCTCAAGGCGACGATCAACGACCTCGACAAGTCGCAGGGCACGGGCGGGAACTTCGCGTTCTACCTCTCCGTACCCCCCAAGTTCTTCCCGCAGGTCGTGCAGCAGCTCAAGAAGCACGGGCTCGCGGACGCGCCCGAGGGCTCGTGGCGGCGCGCCGTCATCGAGAAGCCCTTCGGTCACGATCTCGCCTCCGCCCAGGAGCTGAACGCGATCGTGCACGAGGTGTTCGACCCGGACCAGGTGTTCCGGATCGACCACTACCTCGGCAAGGAGACCGTCCAGAACATCCTGGCGCTGCGCTTCGCCAACCAGATGTTCGAACCGATCTGGAACCGGTCGTACGTGGACCACGTGCAGATCACCATGGCCGAGGACATCGGCATCGGCGGCCGCGCGGGCTACTACGACGGCATCGGCGCCGCCCGTGACGTCATCCAGAACCACCTGCTCCAGCTGATGGCCCTGACCGCGATGGAGGAGCCCGCCTCCTTCGACGCGGACGCGCTCGTCGCGGAGAAGGCCAAGGTGCTCGGCGCCGTGCGGCTGCCCAAGGACCTCGGCCGGGACACGGTGCGCGGCCAGTACGCGGCCGGGTGGCAGGGCGGCGAGAAGGCCGTCGGCTACCTCCAGGAAGACGGCATCGACGCCAAGTCGAAGACCGACACCTACGCGGCCGTGAAGCTGGAGGTGGACAACCGCCGCTGGGCGGGCGTCCCCTTCTACCTGCGGACCGGCAAGCGGCTCGGCCGGCGCGTCACCGAGATCGCCGTCGTCTTCCAGCGCGCCCCGCACTCCCCCTTCGACCACACGGCGACGGAGGAGCTGGGCCAGAACGCGATCGTGATCCGCGTCCAGCCGGACGAGGGCATCACGGTCCGCTTCGGCTCCAAGGTGCCGGGCACGTCGATGGAGATCCGGGACGTCTCGATGGACTTCGCCTACGGCGAGTCGTTCACCGAGTCGAGCCCGGAGGCGTACGAGCGGCTGATCCTGGACGTCCTGCTGGGCGACTCGAACCTCTTCCCGCGCACGGAGGAGGTCGAGCTGTCCTGGAACATCCTCGACCCGATCGAGCAGTACTGGGACACGCACGGCAAGCCCGCGCAGTACCCGTCCGGCACGTGGGGGCCCGCCGAGGCGGACGAAATGCTCGCACGAGACGGACGGAGCTGGCGGCGCCCATGAAGATCGATCTGACGGACACCACCTCCAGCAAGATCAACAAAGCCCTGGTGCAGGGCCGTCGTGCCATCGGCACCCCGGCCGTCGGCATGGTGCTCACCCTCGTCATCGTCACCGACGAGGAGAACGCCTACGACGCACTGAAGGCGGCCAACGACGCCTCGCGCGAGCACCCTTCGCGCACCCTCGTGGTCATCAAGCGCGTCTCCCGCTCCCCGCGCGACCGCACGAAGTCGCGGCTCGACGCCGAGGTGCGGGTCGGCGCGGAGGCGGGCACCGGCGAGACCGTGATGCTCCGGCTGTACGGCGAGGTCGTGAACCACGCCCAGTCGGTCGTCCTGCCGCTGCTCCTCCCCGACGCCCCGACGGTCGTCTGGTGGCCCGTGGACGCCCCGCTGGACCCCGCGAACGACCCGCTGGGCGCCCTGGCCCAGCGGCGCGTCACGGACACCTACGCGGCCGAACAGCCGGTCCACGAGCTGGAGGCCCGCGCGGCGTCCTACTCCCCCGGCGACACCGACCTGTCCTGGACCCGGATCACGCCGTGGCGCTCCATGCTCGCGGCGGCCCTGGACCAGGTCACGACGGACGTCACGTCGGTGGAGGTCGAGGGCGAGGAGTTCAACCCGAGCTGCGAGCTGCTGGCCATGTGGCTCGCGGACCGGCTGGACGTCCCCGTCAAGCGCACCCTCTCGGCGGGCCCCGGCCTGACCGGCGTGCGGCTCGACTCCACGCACGGCCCGATCGTCCTGGACCGGGCCGACGGCACGCTGGCCACGCTCTCCATCCAGGGGCAGCCGGACCGCGCGGTCGCGCTCAAGCGGCGTGAGACGTCCGAGCTGATCGCGGAGGAGCTGCGCCGGCTGGACCCGGACGACACGTACGCGGCCGCCCTGCGGTTCGGCGTGGACCGGCTCGGCGAACCGGCGGAGCAGAAGACGGTTCCCGCGGAGTCCGCTCCGGCCGAGAAGCAGGCCGAGGCGCCGTCGCGGCCCGCGCCCGTGAAGAAGGCCGTCGCGAAGAAGGCTCCCGCCAAGAAGACGGCAGCCAAGAAGGCGGCGGCCACGAAGACAGCAGCCAAGAAGGCCCCTGCCAAGAAGGCTCCGGCCAAGAAAGCGGCAAGCAAGTGAGTGCAGCACCCCAACTGGTCGTCCATCGCGACAAGGAGCTGATGGCGCAGGCCGCCGCGGCCCGGCTGATCACCAAGATCGTCGACGCCCAGGCCGCCCGCGGTTTCGCCTCCGTCGTCCTGACGGGCGGCCGCAACGGCAACGGCCTGCTGGCCGCGCTGAGTTCGTCCCCGGCCAGGGACGCGATCGACTGGGGCCGCCTCGACCTGTGGTGGGGCGACGAGCGGTTCCTGCCGGACGGCGACCCCGAGCGCAACTACACACAGGCCAAGGAGGCGCTGCTCGACGCCGTTCCGCTCGACCCCGCGCGCGTGCACGCCATGCCCGCGTCGGACGGGCCCCACGGGGACGACGCGGACACGGCCGCCGAGGCGTATGCGGCCGAGCTGGCCGCCGCGGCCGGACCCGAGGACCACGGGGACGTCCCGGCCTTCGACGTCCTCATGCTCGGCGTCGGCCCGGACACGCACGTCGCGTCGCTCTTCCCCGAGCTGCCGGCGGTCCGTGAGACGGAGCGGACGGTGGTCGGTGTGCACGGCGCCCCGAAGCCCCCTCCCACACGCGTGTCGCTCACGCTTCCGGCCATCCGGGCCGCGCGTGAGGTGTGGCTGCTGGCGGCGGGCGAGGACAAGGCCGAGGCCGCGGCGATCGCCCTGTCGGGCGCGGGAGAGGTCCAGGCCCCGGCGGCGGGCGCCTACGGCCGCTCGCGCACGCTGTGGCTGCTCGACGCGGCCGCGGCCTCGCAGCTTCCCCCGGAGCTGTATCCGCCGGCGGTGTCCTGACCGCTGACGCCAACGGGCCCCGTACGGACGCATGTGAACACATGTGCCTGTACGGGGCCCGACGCGTTCCGGGCCGGGTCCTCAAAGACCGGGTCCTCAAAGACCGGGTCCTCAAAGACCGGGTCCTCAAAGAAGGGCGGCGACGCCGCGCCGCTGCCGGACCACGGCGGCCATGAGGTCGCCGGTCATGCCCCCTGTTGCCCGGCGCCGACGAGCGGTTCGTCGCGTACGAGCCCCTGCCGTCGTACCGTCTCGGCGAGCGTGCGGTGGGCCCGCTGTTCGGTGCGCAGCAGTTGCTCCTCGGGCAGGGCGCGCTGCCACCATTCGCCGGCGGCGGTGTCGGCGGCGTCCCTCAGCTCCACCAGGCTGGCGGTGAGGCGGCGGCGGGCGACGGCGAGATCGGCGACGGAGCCCGCGGGGACGGCCAGCGCGCTGTCGGCGCCGGCGGCGGCCTGCTCCGTGGCGGCGAGGGCCTGCTCCATCCGGCCGCCGATGCGCCGGTTGGTGATGAGTACGGCCGCGCCCAGGCCGACCACGACACCGGCGAGGGTGTCGAGGACCCGGTCGGTGACGAGCTCCGGGACGGGCCCGACATGGGCGAACTCGGTGATCAGCAGCGCCATCGGCGTGACCGAGACGGAGCCGAGCCAGTAGTTGCGGCTGATCAGCATCTCGTTGCAGAAGCTGAGGACGACGCACAGGACGGCCAGGACGACGACACTGGTCCGGGCCAGCGGGACGAGCGCGAGGAAGACCAGGACGCCCAGGACATTGCCGAGCAGACGCTGGACCACGCGGTGCCAGGTCAGGGTGACGTTCGCCTGGTAGATCGCACCGGCCGAGACGATCGCCCAGTACGGGTGGCCGACGCCGAGGGCCAGGCCCACGTACCCGGCGGCCGCGCAGCCGACGGCGCAGCGCGCGGCGATGGGCAGCACGGCCGATCCGGGCCGCAGAAGTAGCGCCACGAGACGCTTGCGGCCCTGCGCGCGACGCCCTGCGCGCTCGGCGTCGATGCCCAGCAGTTCGTCGCCGCCGCCCGGGGGCAGCTCCACCGCGGGCAGGGGGCCGCGGCCGCGCACCTGGCGGGCCCAGCCGAGGAGCTGTTCGCTGTCGCCCGCGCGGGGCGTGCCGACCAGAGCGGCTTCGGCGTGCAGCACGAGGTGTTCCAGGGTGCGCCGGGCCGGGGTGCGCTCACCGGCGGCCAGCAGGGACTGCCAGGCGCCCTGTACGGCAGCCGCGGCGGTGTGCCGGGCCCGGGCACGCCGGGTGGCGTCCTCGGTGGCGAGAGAGGCCGCTGCGGCCTCCAGGGCCCGTGCGGTGGCGCGCCGCTCGGGGCCCTCGCGCCGGATCAGGGCCGGGGCCAGTGCGACGCACGCGGCGACGACGCCCCCGCCGAAGGTCAGCAGGACGTGGAAGGGGACCTCGCGCAGCTCCTGTGGGGCGAACAGGGTGCCCGACACGACGAAGACGGGGATCACGTGGCCGGGCGGGCCGATGCGGGTGGCGTCGCAGACGGCCTTCAGCACGCCGGCGAGCACGGCGGCGATCGCGATCAGCGCGACGACGCTGTCGACGAGCGCGGCGCAGATCAGGGCGACGGCCATGCCCGCGGTCATGCCGATGACGACCCAGGCGGTGGCGCGGGCGCGCGCGCTGTAGGGCAGCTGGTGCCCGTAGAGCGCGCAGAACGCACCGGCCATGGCGTACATCGCCAGCTCGCTGCGGCCCGCCGCGAGCAGCGGGACGAGGACGAGGGCGGCGGCCACGGCGACGCTGGTCGCGGGCTTGAACCAGATGTCGGACGGCCGGTTGATGCGGAGGACGCCGGTCAGCGGGAGTCTTCGGACGGGGGGCTGTCGGGTGGCGGACGCGGCATCACTCATATCAAAAGATTAACATGTGTTTTACCCGTAAAAGATTACGTCGAGCGGCGGCTGCTCGCGCTACCGGACCGCGACCTGGTAGTCCGATCCGTCCTTCTCGCGTACGAGCAGACCGTCGATGACGCAGTAGCGGCGCAGCGCGGCGGTGTCGTCGTGGACGGTGCGCAGCGCTTCGTTGACCTCGCGCTCGCTGTAGGAGCGGTCCGCGTCGAAGAGGGTGTCCGTGAGATGGACGAGAAGCTGGTGCCGGACGGTGGCACGCACCGGGATCGCCGTCAGCCGGCCGCCGGCGAAGAAGCCGGTGAGATGGCGCGGCACCCCCGAGGCCGGCTCGGGCGCCTTGGCCCGCCGGAACACCTCGGGTCCGGCGCGCAGCGACCCCTCGGCGTCGCGCTCGACGAGCCCGGCCGCGATCAGTTTGCCCAGATGCCTGCGGGCGACCGGGGAGTCGGCCTCGCGCGGTGGCAGGTCGTCGAGCACGATGCGCGCGTACAGCCTGAGCCGCTCGGGGTCGGCGAGCGCTGAGAACAACTGGTCCACGGGGGCCTCCGGGCGGAGTGACGGACGGAACCGGCAGTCTCGCCCGTCACCGGCCCCCGTGCATCCGATTAACGGCCTCGCAGCTCCCGGTACTTGGCCACGAGCGCCTTGGTGGACTCGTCGAGTCCGGGCACGTCCGCACCCTCCGTCAGGGCGGGCTCGACGCGCTTGGCGAGCACCTTGCCGAGTTCGACGCCCCACTGGTCGAAAGAGTCGATGTTCCACACGGCTCCCTGGACGAACACCTTGTGCTCGTAGAGGGCGACGAGCTGGCCGAGCACCGAGGGGGTGAGCTTCTTCGCCAGGATCGTGGTGGTGGGGTGGTTGCCCTTGAACGTCTTGTGCGGCACCAGGTCCTCGGCGACGCCCTCGGCGCGCACCTCGTCGGGCGTCTTGCCGAAGGCCAGCGCCTGCGTCTGCGCGAAGAAGTTGGCCATCAGCAGATCGTGCTGCGCGACGAGCCCGGGCAGCAGATCGGCGACCGGCTCGGCGAAGCCGATGAAGTCCGCCGGGATCAGCTTCGTGCCCTGGTGGATCAACTGGTAGTACGCGTGCTGCCCGTTCGTGCCCGGCGTGCCCCACACCACCGGGCCGGTCTGCCAGGCCACCTCGTCGCCGTTGCGCTGCACGTACTTGCCGTTCGACTCCATGTCGAGCTGCTGCAGGTAGGCGGTGAACTTCGACAGGTAGTGACTGTAGGGCAGAACGGCGTGCGACTGGGCGTCGTGGAAGTTGCCGTACCAGATGCCCAACAGGCCCATCAGCAGCGGAACGTTGGATTCGGCGGGCGCCGTGCGGAAGTGCTCGTCGACGAGGTGGAACCCGTCGAGCATCTCGCGGAACGCGTCGGGGCCGATCGCGATCATCAGCGAGAGCCCGATCGCGGAGTCGTACGAGTACCGCCCGCCGACCCAGTCCCAGAACTCGAACATGTTGGCCGTGTCGATGCCGAACTCGGCGACCTTCTCCGCGTTGGTCGACAGGGCCACGAAGTGCTTGGCGACGGCTTCCTGATCGGCCCTCAGTTCGGTGAGCAGCCAGTTGCGCGCGGAGGTCGCGTTGGTGATCGTCTCGATCGTCGTGAAGGTCTTCGACGCGATGATGAACAGCGTCTCCGCCGCGTCCAGGTCACGTACGGCCTCGTGGAGGTCGGCCCCGTCCACGTTCGACACGAAGCGGACGGTGAGGTCCCGGTCGGTGAAGGAGCGCAGCACCTCGTACGCCATGGCGGGTCCGAGGTCGGAGCCGCCGATGCCGATGTTGACGATGTTCCTGATGCGCTTGCCGGTGTGACCGGTCCACTCGCCGGAGCGCACCTTGTCCGCGAACGCGCTCATCTGGTCGAGGACGGCGTGCACGGCGGGGACGACGTTCTCCCCGTCGACCTCCACCACGGCGTCGCGCGGGGCCCGCAGCGCGGTGTGCAGCACGGCCCGGTCCTCGGTCGTGTTGATCTTCTCGCCGCGGAACATGGCGTCGCGCAGGGCGAAGACACCGGTCGCACCGGCCAGCTCGCGCAGCAGTCGCAGCGTCTCGTCCGTGACCAGGTGCTTGGAGTAGTCGACATGGAGGTCGCCGACCTGGTGCACGTAGCCGGAGCCACGCGCGGGATCGGCCGCGAACACCTCACGGAGCTGTACGTCGCCCAGCTGTTCCCGGTGCTTGGCGAGCGCCTGCCACTCGGGGGTCCGGTTCAGCGCTGCCTGCTTGTCGGACGCGTTCATCTCGACCTTCAGCCTTCTCTCGTACGCGCGTACGGGCGATGCCCCACTACTGCCACCCAACCTAGTTGATCAGGGTGAATCGGGCCTTTCGGCGCAACGAAATCCCGGGCGCGCGTCGGCCCGGGTACGAAGGCGGGCCGGGCACCGTCCCTGGTGCCCGGCCCGGCCGGCAGATCAGATCTCGCCCCGCAGTTTCGCGAGCGCCTCGGCGAGGATGGCCTCGCCGTCGGCGTCACTGCGACGCTCCCGTACGTACGCGAGGTGCGTCTTGTACGGCTCGGTGCGCGGCGGGTCCGGCGGATTGTCCCGGTCCTGCCCCGCCGGGAATCCGCAGCGCGGACAGTCCCAGGTCTCCGGCACCTGCGCGTCGGAGGCGAAGCTCGGCTGCGTCTGGTGTCCGTTCGAACACCAGAAGGAGATGGCCAGGCGCGGCGCGGACTCGCCACGCTCGGCCTCACCCATCGGCCCCGCCCCGACCCGACTTCCTCGGATCGCGTTGCCACTTGCCACGGTCGTAACTCCCTGCGTGATGGTGCCGCGAAGCGTGTCGGCGTCTCACTTCGCCGCGGAGCGCCACAGTCTACGTAAGGCCCAACGCGCGTCCAGTGATTGGAGTTACATCCCCTCCACCTAGACGCAAGCCCCATGATAGGCCGCGCAGTTGAGCGCGTACCTTACATGGGGCCTTACGTGAAAATACGTGACCTGTGTGCAGTTGTGACGAGTCGCTGCGAAGGTCAGTTGTTGATCTTCATGAGAATGCCGAGCACGACGATGCACGCGAACCAGAGCAGACCGATCACGACGGTGATCCGGTCCAGGTTGCGCTCGGCGACCGAGGAGCCACCGACGGAGGACTGCATGCCGCCACCGAACATGTCGGAGAGGCCGCCACCCTTTCCCTTGTGCATGAGCACCAGGAGCATCAGCAGCAGGCTGAAGACGATCAGGGCGATCGAGAACCCCATAACCACGGCTGGACCAACTTCCTCGGACTGAACTCGGACTGAAAACTGACTTGTCTGACGTTAAGGAACGACCAGGGCCGAGCAGCGTGCCGCTCGGCCCCGCAAGGGTACGACGTATCGCCGCCGGCGCATACTCACTGTCCGGACGACAGGTCGTCGATCTTCTCCGGCCTACTGCTCGCCGAAGCGCACGATCTTGACGAACTCGTCGGCGTCCAGCGCGGCACCGCCGACCAGGGCGCCGTCGATGTCGGCCTGGCCCATGATCTCCTTGACGTTGCCCGACTTGACCGAGCCGCCGTACTGGATGCGGACCTTCTCGGCGACGTCCTCGGAGTACAGCTCGGCGAGCTTGCCGCGGATGGCCTTGCAGACCTCCTGCGCGTCGTCGGCGCCGCACACCTTGCCGGTGCCGATCGCCCACACGGGCTCGTAGGCGATGACGATGGTCTCGGCCTGCTCGGCCGGGAGGTCCTTGAGGCCGCCCTCGACCTGGGCGAGCGTGTGGGAGACGTGGTTGCCCGCCTCGCGGACGTCCAGCTCCTCACCGACGCACAGGATCGGCGTGATGCCGTGCTTGTAGGCGGCCTTCACCTTGGCGTTGACGATCTCGTCGGTCTCGTTGTGGTACTGCCGGCGCTCGGAGTGGCCGATCGCGACGTACGTGCACTTGAGCTTGGCGAGCATCGGGCCCGAGATCTCACCGGTGTAGGCACCGGAGTCGTGCGCCGAGAGGTCCTGGGCGCCGTACTTGATCTTGAGCTTGTCGCCGTCCACCAGCGTCTGCACGGAGCGCAGGTCGGTGAAGGGCGGCAGGACGGCGACCTCGACGGCTTCGTAGTCCTTGTCCGCGAGAGCGAAGGCGAGCTTCTGGACGTGGGCGATGGCCTCGAGGTGGTTGAGGTTCATCTTCCAGTTGCCCGCCATGATCGGCGTGCGGGTGCTCATAAAGGGTCAGTCCTCCAGTGCGGCGAGACCGGGCAGCGTCTTGCCCTCGAGGTATTCGAGGGAGGCGCCGCCGCCGGTCGAGATGTGGCCGAATGCCTTCTCGTCGAAGCCCAGGGTACGGACCGCGGCGGCGGAGTCGCCGCCACCCACCACGGTGAAGCCCGGGGAGTCGATGAGGGCCTGGGCGAGCTCCTTGGTGCCCTCGGCGTAGTCGGGGTGCTCGAAGACGCCCATCGGGCCGTTCCAGAAGACGGTCTGCGCGTCGGCGAGCTTCGAGGCGTACAGCTTGCGGGTCTCCGGGCCGATGTCGAGGCCCTCCTGGTCGGCCGGGATGGCGTCCGCGGCGACGGTGGAGGGGTTGGCCGGGGCCTTGGTCTTGAGGTCGGGGAAGTCCGTCGACACCAGGACGTCCACCGGCAGCACGAGCTCCACACCGCTCTTCTCGGCGCGCTCCATGTACTCGGTGACCGCCGGGAGCTGGTCCTCCTGGAGGAGCGAGATGCCGACCTCGTAGCCCTTGGCCTTGAGGAACGTGTACGCCATGCCGCCGCCGATGAGGAGACGGTCCGCCTTGCCGAGCAGCTCGTCGATGACGGCCAGCTTGTCGGAGACCTTGGCGCCGCCGAGCGCGACCACGTACGGGCGCCTGACGTCGTCGGTGAGCTTCTTCAGGACGCCGACCTCGGTGGCGATGAGGAAGCCGGCGTAGTGCGGGAGCCGCTTCGGCAGGTCGTACACCGAGGCGTGCTTGCGGTGCACCGCGCCGAAGCCGTCGCCCACGTAGAGGTCGGCGAGGGCGGCCAGCCGGTCGGCGAACTCGCCGCGCTCGGTGTCGTCCTTGCTCGTCTCCCCCGCGTTGAACCGCAGGTTCTCGATGACGGCGACCTGACCCGGCTCCAGACCGTTCACCGCGTCGTGGGCGGCGGGGCCGACGGTGTCCTGGGCGAAGGCGACCGGCTTGCCGAGCAGCTCGGCGAGGCGCTCGGCGGCGGGCAGCAGGGAGAACTGCGGGTCCGGGGCGCCCTTGGGACGGCCCAGGTGGGAGGCGACGATGACCTTGGCGCCCGCTCCGGCCAGGGCCTCGACGGTCGGCAGGACGGCGCGGATGCGGCCGTCGTCGGTGATGAGGCCGTCGGCCAGCGGCACGTTGAGGTCGGCGCGGACGAACACCCGCTTACCGTCGACCCCTTCGGCGAGAAGTTCCTCAATGGTCTTCATGAGTGGGCTCCTTGAGAGGACTGGTCGTACGAGGCTGAGAGGCTGACGTGCGAAGGGCCCGGACCGTCGCGCGGCGTCGCGCGGGTCCGGACCCTTCGCTCACATCTGAGTGCCTTGCTGCTCCAGAACCTTAGAGGTTCAGAGCTGGCCGCCGACGAAGACCGTGAGGTCGACGAGGCGGTTGGAGTAGCCCCACTCGTTGTCGTACCAGCCGAGGATCTTCACCGTCTTGCCCTCCTGGACCATCGTCAGGGAGGAGTCGAAGGTGCAGGACGCCGGGTCGCTCACGATGTCCGAGGACACGATCGGGTCCTCGGTGTAGAACAGGATGCCCTTGAGGTCGCCGTCGTCGGCGGCCTTCTTGAACGCGGCGTTGACCTCGTCCTTGGTGACCTCGCGCTGCAGCTCCACGACCAGGTCGGTGGCCGAGCCGGTGGGAACCGGGACGCGCATGGCGATGCCGTCCAGCTTGCCCTTCAGCTGCGGGAGCACCAGGGCGGTGGCCTTGGCGGCACCGGTGGTGGTCGGGATGATGTTCTCGGCGGCGGCGCGGGCGCGACGCAGGTCCGAGTGCGGGAAGTCCAGGATGCGCTGGTCGTTGGTGTACGCGTGGACCGTCGTCATCAGGCCCTTGACGATGCCGAAGTTCTCGTCGAGAACCTTGGCCATCGGCGCCACACAGTTGGTGGTGCAGGACGCGTTCGAGATGACGTGGTGGTTGGCCGCGTCGTACTTGTCCTGGTTGACACCCATCACGATGGTGATGTCCTCGTCCTTGGCCGGAGCCGAGATGAGGACCTTCTTCGCGCCACCGGCGATGTGCTTCTCGGCGTCGGCCTTCTTGGTGAAGATGCCGGTCGACTCGATGACGATGTCGACGCCCAGCTGACCCCACGGGATGTCGGCCGGGTTGCGCTCCGAGAGCACCTTGATGGTGTGGCCGTCGACCGTGATGGTGTCCTCGGTGTGCGACACCTCGGCCTTGAGGCGACCCAGGATGGTGTCGTACTTCAGGAGGTGTGCAGTGGTCGCGGTGTCACCCAGGTCGTTGACAGCCACGATCTCGATGTCCGCACCCTGCTCCAGCAGCGCGCGGAAGTAGTTACGACCGATGCGGCCAAAGCCGTTGATGCCTACGCGGATCGTCACGAACCGATCTCCTCGTTGGTACGCCGGGTTTCGACGCCGGCGAGATTTATTGGGATGTCCCCGACCGCCTCCGACCCTACCTCCCATAAAGGCTTTGGGTGACATCGAGCGTCCGTACGCAGCGCACATCGGCTCGTACTCATCAGTAACGTCGTGGTCGCGGCTTATTTCGAGGGTATTTCCGCGCCGATCCGGCTGATCAGTCGCTAATTGAGCGCGGTGCCTTTCTGATGAGCGCGCGCGGGCCGGGGGCGGGGCGCGGGGCCGTCCGGGTGACGGGGCGCGGCCGCCGGCGGCGGACGGTGCGGGTGGCCGGGTACGGCGGAAGTCCGGTTTCCGGATTTCGACGGCCGCGCCGATGAGCGGATAAATGCTCGTGGGAACTGTCCACGCGATGTTTGAAGGCGCGATGACCTCCTGGACCGGATGGCCTCGCGCAAAGGCGCTTATTGAGGCGCGATATCCCGTGGTCGACCACGGTGACGCGGGTGACGGAAAAAGCCGGTGGCGGCACCCCGTCGAGGGTGCCGCCACCGGCTCGTCCGGCTGTCCGCGGGATCAGCCCGCCATGTTGTCCGCGAGGCTGTCGGCCAGGCCGTCCGCCATTTCGTCGGCCAGTTCCTCCGTCAGGTTCGACTCCGTGCCCGGGATGCCGAGGTCCTGCGCCCGCTTGTCCGCCATGGCCAGCAGACGGCGGATCCGGCCGGCGACCGCGTCCTTGGTCAGCGGCGGGTCGGCGAGCGCGCCCAGCTCCTCCAGGGAGGCCTGCTTGTGCTCCATGCGCAGCCGCCCGGCGGCCGCCAGGTGCTCGGGCACCTCGTCGGCCAGGATCTCCAGGGCGCGCTGCACGCGGGCGCCCGCGGCGACCGCTGCGCGGGCCGAGCGGCGCAGGTTCGCGTCGTCGAAGTTCGCCAGGCGGTTGGCGGTGGCGCGGACCTCGCGGCGCATCCGCCGCTCCTCCCACGCGAGCACAGACTCGTGGGCACCCATCCGGGTGAGCAGCGCGCCGATCGCGTCGCCGTCACGGACGACGACCCGGTCCACACCGCGCACCTCACGGGCCTTGGCGGCGATCGAGAGCCGGCGGGCGGCGCCGACCAGCGCGAGCGCGGCCTCCGGGCCCGGGCAGGTCACCTCCAGGGAGCTGGAGCGCCCCGGCTCGGTGAGCGAGCCGTGCGCCAGGAACGCGCCCCGCCAGGCCGCCTCCGCGTCGCAGGTGGCCCCCGAGACCACCTGCGGGGGCAGACCGCGGATCGGACGGCCGCGGCCGTCCACGAGCCCCGTCTGTCGCGCCAGCTGGTCGCCGCCGGCCACGACCCGTACGACGAAGCGCGAGCCGCGCCGCAGCCCGCCCGGCGCCATCACGATCAGCTCCGAGCTGTGCCCGAAGATCTCGAGAATGTCCCGCTTGAGCCGCCGGGCGGCCATCGCGGTGTCCAGCTCCGCCTCGATCACGATGCGGCCGCTCACCAGGTGAAGGCCGCCCGCGAACCGCAGGATCGCCGAGACCTCCGCCTTTCTGCAGCAGGTCCGGGTGACGGGAAGCCGGGAGATCTCGTCCTTCACCGCTGCCGTCATCGCCATGGGCCGATCCTTCCATGCATCCGAAAAATACGGTCGTACGCGGCGGCCAACAGCTCCGGATCATGTCTTGGAGTCCCGTCGGGCCTGGCTACCGGCGCCAGCTCGACCGCGGCACCGAATCGCTCCTTGGCGGCATCGATGAGTTCGTCGCGGTCGGGCACGGCGGCCTCGTCGGCCAGCACCACGTCCAGGGCGAGTTTAGGGGCGTGTCGTCCCAAAACCTCCAAATGACGCTGCGGTGAGAACCCATCGGTTTCTCCGGGTTGCGGCGCGAGGTTGAGCGAGAGGACCTTACGGGCCTTCGTCTCGACGAGCGCGTCGAGCAGTTCGGGCACCAGGAGGTGCGGGATCACGGAGGAGAACCAGGAGCCCGGGCCGAGCACCACCCAGTCCGCGTCGAGCACCGCGGCGACCACCTCGGGCACGGCCGGCGGGTCGTGCGGCACCACGTGCACGGACTGGACCTCGCCCGGGGTGAGGGCGACGTTCGCCTGGCCGCGGATGGTCCGGATGTCGTCCGGGCGCGCCGGATCGTCCCCCCTGACCTCGGCTTGCAGCTCCAGCGGTACCGCTGACATGGGCAGGACGCGGCCCTGCGCGCCCAGCAGCCTGCCGACCAGGTCCAGGGCCTGGACGTGGTCGCCGAGCTGCTCCCACAGGGCGACGATCAGCAGATTGCCGACCGCGTGCCCGTTCATCTCGCCCGGTGACTGGAAGCGGTGCTGGATGACGCGGGCCCAGGTCTGGCCCCAGTCGTCGTCGCCGCACAGGGCCGCGAGGGCCTTGCGCAGGTCGCCGGGCGGCAGCACGCCCAGCTCGTCCCGCAGGCGCCCGCTGGAGCCGCCGTCGTCGGCGACCGTGACGACGGCCGTGAGGTCGCCCGTGATGCGGCGCAGCGCCGCGAGCGACGCCGACAGGCCCATGCCGCCGCCGAGCGCGACGACCTTGGGCGTCGCGCCCTTGCCGGGCGTCGTCGGTGAGCTCCTGCGGCGGATCCTGCTGGTGAGCCGCAGCGTACGTCCCGTCATTCGCGGCCCATGTCCCGGTGGACGACCACGGTCTCCACGCCCTGCGCGGCGAGCCGGGCGGCGAGCTTCTCCGAGGTGGCGACGGAGCGGTGCTTGCCGCCGGTACAGCCGACGGCGATGGTCACGTACCGCTTGCCCTCGCGGCGGTAACCGGCCGCGATCAGCTGGAGCAGCTCGGTGTAGCGGTCGAGGAACTCCTTGGCGCCGGGCTGCGAGAAGACGTAGTTCGAGACCTCTTCGTTGAGCCCCGTGAAGGGGCGCAGCTCGGGGACCCAGTGCGGGTTCGGCAGGAAGCGCATGTCGACGACGAGGTCGGCGTCGACGGGCAGCCCGTACTTGAAGCCGAACGACATGACGGTGGCCCGCAGCTCGGGCTCCTCCTCGCCCGCGAACTGGGCGTCCATCTTGGCGCGCAGCTCGTGCACGTTCAGGCTGGAGGTGTCGATGACGAGGTCGGCGTCGCCGCGCAGCTCGCGCAGGAGTTCGCGCTCGGCGTCGATGCCGTCGACGATGCGGCCGTCCCCCTGCAGGGGGTGCGGGCGGCGCACCGACTCGAAGCGGCGCACCAGCGCCTCGTCGGAGGACTCCAGGAAGACGATGCGCCGGGTGACGTGCTTGGACTCCAGGTCGGCGAGGGACTCCCGGAGGTTGTCGAAGAAGCGGCGGCCGCGGACGTCGACGACGACCGCGATCCGTGCCACGTTCCCCTGCGAGCGGGCGCCGAGCTCCACCATGGTGGGGATCAGCGCGGGCGGCAGGTTGTCGACGACGAACCAGCCGAGGTCCTCCAGGCACTTGGCGGCGGTGGAGCGGCCCGCGCCCGACATGCCCGAGATGATCACCAGCTCGGGGATGGCGGAGTCGGGGACGCCGGGGGTGTCGTGGGTGGTGCCTGTGCCGGTACTCACTGGTGCTCCATCGTCGGATTGCTGCCCGGTCGGCTGCGGTGGCGCGGGGCTGTGCGCCGTACCGCCGGTGTCGCCGGTGTCGCTGCTCTCGTGGTCCTGCTCGGTCATGACTCCTGCCCCCGTCGTTCTTCCGAGGCGCCCACGGGCTCCTCGGTGGTCCGCGCGTCCGTCGCGCGGTCCGTGGTGTGGTCCGTGACGTCGACGTGGTCGGTCGTGTCGTCGTCTTCCATGATCTCTCCGGTCGCCGTGTTCACGGCCGGTGCCACCGGTGCCGACTGCGCGAAGGCGGCCACGATGGTCTCGGCCGTCTTGCGGCCTATGCCGGGAACCTCGCAGATCTGGTCGATTGTGGCGGACCGCAGCCGCTTCACCGAACCGAAGTGCTTGATGAGGGCCTGCTTACGGGCGTCGCCGAGTCCCGCTACGTCGTCCAGCGGGCCGGCCCGGAAACGCTTGGCCCGCTTGGTGCGCTGGTAGGTGATGGCGAAACGGTGGGCCTCGTCGCGAACCCGCTGCAGAAGGTAGAGCCCTTCGCTGGTCCGCGGCAGCACCACCGGGTCGTCCTCGTCGGGCACCCAGACCTCTTCCAGGCGCTTGGCGAGGCCGCACACGGCGATGTCGTCGATGCCCAGCTCGTCCAGGGCCCGCTGGGCCGCCGCGACCTGCGGCTGGCCGCCGTCCACCACGACGAGCTGGGGCGGATAGGCGAACTTCTTGGGGCGCCCGTCGTCCTCGGTGAGGCGCATCTCCTGCTCGGTCTCGTCGTCCGGCTCGGTGTCGGACCAGTCGGCCGACTTCTCCTGGGCGGCGAGATAGCGCTTGAAGCGGCGCGTGATCACCTCGTGCATGGAGCGGACGTCGTCCTGCCCCTCGAAGCCCTTGATCTGGAAGCGCCGGTACTCGCTCTTGCGGGCGAGGCCGTCCTCGAAGACCACCATGGAGGCGACCACGTCGTCGCCCTGGAGGTGGGAGATGTCGTAGCACTCGATGCGCAGCGGGGCGCTGCCCAGGTCGAGGGCCTCGGCGATCTCCTCCAGGGCGCGCGAGCGGGTGGTCAGGTCGGAGGCGCGCCGGGTCTTGTGCAGGACCAGCGCCTGCTGCGCGTTCCTGTGCACCGTCTCCATGAGTGCCTTCTTGTCGCCGCGCTGCGGGATGCGCAGCGAGACGATCGAGCCGCGGCGCTCGGTCAGCCAGGCCTGGATCGGCTCGACGGGCTCGGGCAGCGCGGGGACGAGTACCTCCTTGGGAACGGCGTCGCCGCTCTCCTCCCCGTAGAGCTGCTGGAGCGCGTGCTCGACCAGGTCACCGCTGGTGACGGCCTCGACCTTGTCGGTGACCCAGCCGCGCTGGCCGCGGACGCGTCCGCCGCGCACGTGGAAGATCTGGACCGCCGCTTCCAGCTCGTCCTCCGCGAGGGCGATGAGGTCGGCGTCGGTGGCGTCGGCGAGCACGACCGCGCTCTTCTCCATGGCCTTCTTCAGGGCCTCGATGTCGTCGCGCAGGCGGCCCGCCCGCTCGTACTCCATCTCCTCGGCCGCCGCCTGCATCTCCTTCTCCAGGCGGCGGATGTACGTCCCCGTGCGCCCGGCCATGAAGTCGCAGAACTCGTCGGCCAGTTCGCGGTGCTCGTCCGGGGTGACCCGGTCCACGCAGGGCGCCGAGCACTTGCCGATGTATCCCAGGAGGCAGGGGCGGCCGGTCCGGGCCGCGTTCTTGAACACTCCGGCGGAGCAGGTGCGCACCGGGAAGACGCGCAGCAGGAGATCGACGGTGTCGCGGATCGCCCAGGCGTGCGTGTAGGGGCCGAAATAGCGCACGCCCTTCTTCTTCTGGCCACGCATGACCTGGACGCGGGGAAATTCCTCGTTCATGGTCACCGCGAGGTACGGATAGCTCTTGTCGTCGCGGTACTTGACGTTGAACCGGGGGTCGTACTCCTTGATCCAGGAGTACTCCAGCTGCAGCGCCTCGACCTCCGTGGACACCACCGTCCACTCCACGGACGCGGCCGTGGTGACCATGGTGCGGGTGCGCGGGTGCAGGTTCGCCAGGTCC
The DNA here is from genome assembly GCF_040297005.1 of Streptomyces sp. NPDC001904. Classification (NCBI taxonomy): domain Bacteria; kingdom Bacillati; phylum Actinomycetota; class Actinomycetes; order Kitasatosporales; family Streptomycetaceae; genus Streptomyces; species Streptomyces sp. NPDC001904. The sequence continues at coordinate 22,236 of NZ_JBEOYI010000001.1, forward strand.
TGGAAGTAGTTCGCCAGGCGCTGGCGCAGACTCTTCGCCTTTCCGACGTAGATCACCCGGCGGTGTTCGTCGCGGAACCTGTACACCCCTGGGGAGTCGGGAATCTGTCCCGGCTTGGGGCGGTAGCTGGAGGGGTCGGCCATGTCAGACACCCTACTTCCGGGGTGTGACAGTTCGGGCCGGTCCGGCGCCGGACCGGCCGCGCACCTCGCCAGGTCAGCCCGTCCGGCGGGCGGGCCGAGCGGCCGCGGCCGTGCCGCTGCCGACCCGGCCGCGGCGCCTTCTGCCGGGTCACGCCGGGTGTCCGGGGCCTCGTCGACGCCTCCCCTCCATGTCCGGACACGCTGGCGGGGATCGGCCCTTGTCGGTAGCAGATCAACACGCTTCAATGCCGGGTGACTTCGGGCGCTGAACGACGTCGTACGGATGTGAGGGAACCCTGTACGTCGACCGACCGCCCTCACTCCGACCGGCGCGAACGCCCCGATACAGCGATGTGGATGTTCACATTCCGCAGGCAGTGTGCGGAGAAGCGGGAGACCCCGATGCGACTGGGCGAACAGCACACAGAAACCCAACGGCCACCGGCTCTGGAGGCGGCTCTGCGCAGCGGCCCGTTCCATGTCGCCCTGCGGGCCGCGATAGCCGCCCGCAGACTGCCGCTGCACCGGGTGCAGCACCATCTGTCGCGCCAGGGCATCAAGGTCGGCGTGACCAGCCTGAGTTACTGGCAGCAGGGCGCGCGAAGACCGCAGCGCGACGAGTCGATGCGGGCCGTGCGCGCGCTGGAGGAGATCCTTCAGCTGCCCGACGAGTCGCTGATCCGGCTGCTGGGGCGGAGCGAGAAGCCCGTCGCCGAGCAGCCGCCCGCGACCCGCCCGTACCGCCCCGTGACCACGGCGTCCGGGGTGCTGCACCGCCTGCTGACAGAGCTGGGATCGCCCCTGGACGGGGGGCTGCACACCGTCGGGCACTTCGAACGGGTCCGGATCGGGGCCCGCAGGGAGCTGCTCGGCAGGGACTCGCAGCACATCGTGCGGGCCCATCACGACGGGGTGGACCGCTATGTGGCCGTCCACCATGGAGACCCGGGCTGCTCCCCCAGGGACGTGGCGGTCGAGGCCATGGAGAACTGTCGTACGGGACGGATGTGCTGGGACACCAAGACCGGTGTGCTGGTGACGGAACTCCTCTTCGACACGCGGCTGCGGGCCGGTGACACCCATGTGTTCCGCTACGGGTTCCGGGACGGCACCGCGGGCACGTCGAGCGAGTACGTCCGCGGGTTCAGCCGCGCAGGCGGGCAGTACGCGCTCCAGGTGCGGTTCGCCGACGACATGCTGCCCGTGCGCTGCCACCGGTTCGCCCAGCGCTCGACGGTCGCCCCACGCGTCGACCACCAGGAGCTGACGCTCAGCGACCGGCACCGGTCGGTGCACATGGTGGAGCAGGGGGTGCGGGTGGGGCTGCTGGGGATCGGCTGGGACTGGGAGTAGGGGGTGGGGCCGGCCTGGCCTGAGCCTGGCCGGCCCTGAGTCGGTCGGCCCGGCCCGGCCCGGCTCTGCTCGGCCCGGCTCAGGCATGGTGGGCGGCCGGAAGCGGTGGGGCGGCCGGGCGGTGGCGTCGGGATCAGGACGTTCGCGGCGCGGACTACCGCTCGGAGCCCGCGACCTATCGCCTGGGGCCCGCGACCCTACGGCTTGGGGCGGGCGACGATCTTGCCGCCCTCGACCTTCACCGACAGCTCCTCCAGCGGCTGCGTCGCCGGGGACTGCAACACCTTCCCGGTGGTGGCGTCGAACTTGCTGCCGTGGCAGTTGCAGGTCAGCTCGGTGCCCTTCAGCATGCCGATCGGGCAGCCCGCGTGGGTGCAGATGGTGCTGAACGCCCTGTAGTCGCCGCTCTTGGCGCGGCTGACCACGACGTGCTCGTCCCGGTAGAGCTTCGCGCCGCCCTCGGGGACCTCGTCGGCCTTCCCCAGGTCGACGGGTGCGGTGGGTGCGGCGGCCGCGCCCGAGTCGGCGCCGGCGGAGCACGCGGTCAGGCCGATCCCGGCCGTTCCCGCCACGGCGACGCCGCGCAGCGCGGTGCGGCGGGAGATGCGGGAAGGGGGTGTGCCGGGCATCGGGGCTCCACAGGTGTCGCGGGGCGGAGGCAGCCGGGCGACAGGCCGACAACCGACCGGCGGCCGGGAACCGACCGACCTCACGGCTGACCAGAAGTGACGGATCAGACGATACCGGCGGGGAATCGGGCACCTCGCGGGCCCCCTGCTCCGTGGTGCGCGAGCGGCGTGCAAGCGATGCGCGCGGGCCGCCCGGTCCTGCCCCGGTGTGCCCGCTTCGGCCAGGGGCGTGCCCGGGTCGGGGGCGGGTGGTGTCTCGCGGGCCACCGAAGCTCTAGCCTGCCGTCGGGCGGCCCGCCCGAGCCGCACCACTTCGTCCGTCGTCTGAAAGGACCCGCTGTGATCGTCGTCGCCGGAGAGGCCCTGATCGACCTCGTCCCGCTGGGGTCGAGCCCCGACGGCGGCGCGGACCGGCAGGCTCCCGGGCTGCCCCCGCTCGCACCGCGGCTGGGCGGTGGCCCGTACAACACGGCGGTGGCGCTCGGCCGGCTCGGCTCGGCCGTCGCCTTCTGTTCCCGCCTGTCCCGGGACGGCTTCGGCGAGGCCCTGCTGGACGGCCTGCGATCCGCCGGGGTGGACACGTCGCCCGTGCAGCGGGGCGACGAGCCGACGACCCTGGCGGTCACCTCCATCGGGCCCGACGGCTCGGCCGGCTACTCCTTCTACGCGGAGGGCACCGCCGATCGCCTCTTCTCGGTGCCCGAGCGGCTTCCGGCGGGCACGCGCGCGGTGTCGTTCGGCACCTGTTCACTGGTCCTGGAGCCGGGCGCCGGCGCGTACGAGGACCTGATGCGGACGGCCGCCGCCCAGGGCCTGTTCACCGCGCTCGACCCGAACATCCGGGCCGGTCTGATCCCCGACGCGGACTCCTACCGGGCCCGCTTCAAGAACTGGCTGCCTTCGACCACCCTGCTCAAGCTCTCCGAGGAGGACGCCCGGTGGCTCGGCGGCACACCGCAGGAATGGCTGGCCGGCGGGCCCGCCGCCGTGGTGCTCACGCGGGGCGGAGACGGACTGACGGTCTTCACACGGGACGGCGGCACGTACACGGTCCCGGGCGAGCGGGTCGAGGTGGTCGACACCATCAGCGCCGGTGACACGGTCAACGCGGCGCTGCTGCACGGCCTTTCGCAGCAGGACGCCCTCTCCCCCGCGGGCGTCGACGGCCTGGACGGCGACGGCTGGACACGCCTGCTCCGCTTCGCGGCCCGCGCGGCAGCGATCACCTGCTCCCGCGCGGGCGCGGAACCGCCGTACGGGTCCGAGGTCGGAGAGGTGTAGCGGCCGGACTCCGCCTGGATGCCGCTCCGCACGCGGGCCGCGCCCACCCGCCGCGCGATCAGCGGGAAGCGGCCCTGCCCGTCTCACGGGGCAGGGCCACTTCCGGGCGTCAGGCCTTGCGGGCCCGGCCGGTCGTCTTCTTCGCCGCGGTCTTCTTGGCCGCCGACTTGGCCGGCGTCGCCTTCTTCGCCGTCGACTTGGCGGCCGGCTGGGTCGCGGCGGCCTTGGCCGTCGCCGCCTTCTTCGCCGGCGCCCTGCCCGCCGCCACCGTCTTCTTCGCGGCGGTCTTGCGGGCGCGCGTCGCGGGCGCCGGGGCATCGCTGACCCGGTCGGCGCCGAGGATGTCGCGCAGGAACTTGCCGGTGTGGCTGGCGGGCTCCGCCGCGACCTCCTCCGGGGTGCCCTCGGCGACGACGATGCCGCCGCCGCTGCCCCCCTCGGGGCCCATGTCGACGACCCAGTCCGCGGTCTTGATGACGTCGAGGTTGTGCTCGATGACGATGACCGAGTTGCCCTTGTCGACGAGGCCCGACAGCACCGTGATCAGCTTGCTGATGTCCTCGAAGTGCAGACCCGTCGTCGGCTCGTCGAGCACGTAGACCGTGCGGCCCGTGGAACGCTTCTGCAGCTCGCTGGCGAGCTTCACGCGCTGCGCCTCGCCGCCGGACAGGGTCGGCGCGGACTGGCCGAGCCGGACGTATCCGAGGCCCACGTCGTTGAGCGTCTTGAGGTGACGGGCGATGCCGGGAACGGCCTCGAAGAAGCCCAGCGCCTCCTCGATCGGCATGTCCAGGACCTCGGCGATGGACTTGCCCTTGTAGTGGACGTCCAGGGTCTCCCGGTTGTACCGCGCACCGTGGCAGACCTCGCACGGGACGTACACGTCCGGCAGGAAGTTCATCTCGATCTTGATCGTGCCGTCGCCCGAGCAGTTCTCGCAGCGGCCGCCCTTGACGTTGAAGGAGAAGCGCCCGGGCAGGTAGCCGCGGACCTTCGCCTCGGTCGTCTCGGCGAACAGCTTGCGGACGTGGTCGAAGACGCCGGTGTACGTCGCCGGGTTCGACCGCGGGGTGCGGCCGATCGGCGACTGGTCGACGTGCACGACCTTGTCGACGAGGTCGTCGCCGTCCACGCGCGTGTGCCGGCCGGGGACCGTGCGCGCGCCGTTCAGCTCGCGCGCCAGGTGCGTGTACAGGATGTCGTTGACCAGCGTCGACTTGCCCGATCCCGAGACGCCGGTGACGGCCGTGAGGACGCCCAGCGGGAAGGACACGTCGATGTCCCGCAGGTTGTTCTCCTTGGCGCCGTGCACCGTCAGACGGCGGGACGGGTCCACCGGGCGCCGCAGGTCCGGGATGGGGATGGCCCGCTTGCCCGACAGGTACTGGCCGGTCATCGACTCGGCGTTCTTCAGCAGCTCCTTCAACGGGCCGCTGTGCACGACCTTGCCGCCGTGCTCACCCGCGCCGGGGCCGATGTCGACGATCCAGTCGGCGACCTTGATGGTGTCCTCGTCGTGCTCGACCACGATGAGCGTGTTGCCCATGTCGCGCAGGCGGACCAGCGTCTCGATGAGGCGGTGGTTGTCGCGCTGGTGGAGACCGATGGACGGCTCGTCCAGGACGTACAGGACGCCGACGAGACCGGAGCCGATCTGCGTGGCGAGGCGGATGCGCTGGGCCTCGCCGCCGGAGAGGGTGCCCGCCGCCCGGTTCAGCGACAGGTAGTCGAGGCCCACGTCCACGAGGAACCGCAGCCGCTCGTTGACCTCCTTCAGGACGCGCTCGGCGATCTTCTTGTCCCGTGCGTTCAGCGTGAGCTTGCTCAGGAAGTCGGCGCAGTCGCTGATGGACATCGCCGAGACCTCGGCGATGGACTTGTCCATGACCGTGACGGCCAGCACGATCGGCTTGAGGCGCGTGCCCTCACAGGTGGGGCAGGGCACCTCGCGCATGTAGCCCTCGAAGCGCTCGCGGCTCGCGTCCGACTCGGCCTCGCTGTGGCGGCGCTTGACGAACGGCACGGCACCCTCGAAGGGCGTCGTGTAGACGCGCTCGCGCCCGTACCTGTTGCGGTAGCGGACCTCGATCTGCGTCTTGTGGCCGTAGATCAGCGCCTTCTTCGCGCGCTGCGGCAGTCCGGCGAACGGGATGTCCGTACGGAAGCCGAGGGCGTCGGCGAGGGCCCCGATGAGGCGGCCGAAGTAGTCCTTGGTGTGACCGTGCGACCACGGGTGGATGGCACCCTCGTCGAGCGACTTGTCCTCGTCGGGGACGATCAGCTCGGGGTCGACCTCCATGCGCGTACCGATGCCCGAGCAGTCGGGGCAGGCGCCGAAGGGCGAGTTGAAGGAGAAGGAGCGCGGCTCCAGCTCCTCGAAGGACAGGTCGTCGTGCGGGCAGTACAGGTGCTCCGAGTACATGCGCTCGCGCTCGGGGTCGTCCTCGGGGAGGTCGACGAAGTCGAGCACGATCATGCCGCCGGACAGGCCCAGCGCGGTCTCGACGGAGTCGGTCAGACGGCGCTTGGCGGAGTCCTTCACCGTGAGGCGGTCGACGACCACCTCGATGGTGTGCTTCTCCTGCTTCTTCAGGGTCGGCGGCTCGGAGAGCTGGATCGTCTCGCCGTCCACGCGCGCGCGGGAGTAGCCCTTGGTCTGCAGGTCGCTGAAGAGGTCGAGGAACTCGCCCTTGCGCTCGCGCACCAGCGGGGACAGGACCTGGAAGCGGCTGCCCTCGGGCAGCTCCAGGACCTTGTCGACGATGGCCTGCGGCGACTGGCGTGCGATGGGGCGGCCGCACTCGGGGCAGTGCGGCTTGCCGATGCGCGCGAAGAGCAGCCGCAGATAGTCGTAGACCTCGGTGATGGTGCCGACCGTGGAGCGCGGGTTGCGCGACGTCGACTTCTGGTCGATCGAGACGGCCGGTGACAGGCCCTCGATGAAGTCGACGTCCGGCTTGTCCATCTGGCCGAGGAACTGGCGGGCGTACGAGGACAGCGACTCGACGTACCGGCGCTGGCCCTCGGCGAAGATCGTGTCGAACGCGAGCGAGGACTTGCCGGAGCCGGACAGACCGGTGAAGACGATGAGGGAGTCGCGCGGGAGGTCGAGCGAGACATTCCGGAGATTGTGCTCGCGCGCGCCACGGACGATGAGACGGTCGGCCACGCCGGTCCGCACCTTTCTAGAGAGAAGCGACAGGGGCGAAAGCCCCCGTCTCCCGAGGTCTGACTCTCGAAGACGCCCCCGAGAGATCCCCGGGGAAGTCGTGAGAAGGCTGTCCCTCGAAGAGTAGAGGGAGCCACTGACAACGCCGGTTGGTTTCCCTGCTTGCCAACAAACTCGGACCCTCAACCATGCCCGACGCCGCACTCGACCATATAGCACGTGCATTCGATTTAGGCGCGGCGTCGGCCACCTTCACCCGAACGTGTGGCGGAGCTATCGTCGGCGCCATGATTGATCACGTGCGCGACCTGGCGTCTGTACACGAAGCGACCGACAGGCTGCTCGCCGTGGTCGCCACCCTGGACAACGCCGACGTGACCGAGCCGTCACGGCTTCCGGGCTGGAGTCGTGGGCATGTGCTCGCCCATCTCGCCCGGAACGCGGACGCGCTCGTCAACGTCCTCGCCGGCCGTCCCATGTACGTGAGCGCCGAGGCCCGTGACGCCGACATCGCGCGCGACGCCCCGCGCGGGCTGCGCGAACAGATCGACGACGTGCGCGAGAGCGCGGAGCGCTTCCGGAGGACGGGGGCCGAGGACGCGGACTGGTCGCGCACGGTCGAGCTGCGCAACGGCGTGCTGGACACCGCGGCCAACGTGCCGTTCCGGCGCTGGATCGAGGTCGAGCTGCACCACGTGGACCTCGGGATCGGCTACGACCTGGAGGACCTGTCGGAGGAGTTCACCCAGCGGGAGATCAACTTCCTGGCGAACCGCTTCCGCGATCACCCGGGGCTGCCACCGCTCCTGATCAAGCAGGACGACGGCCGGATGCTGTCGACCGGAGCCGTGCAGGCCCTCTCCCTGAAGGAGATCGAGGACGGTGCGGTCCCGCCGCTCGGCATCGTGGTGCGGGGCCGTCAGGCCGACCTGCTGGGCTGGCTCGCCGGGCGCCGGGACGGCAGTGCCCTCGGCGTCGACCGGGGCACCCTGCCGGCCCTGCCACCGCTATAGGCTGAGTCCATGACGTACAGCGGAACGGTGAGGGTCGGCGGCCCGGCGGACGTGCACGAGCTGCAGAGCCTGATGATCTCCAAGGTCGCGGTCGGCCCGATGGACAACAACGCCTATCTGCTGCGCTGCCGCGCGACCGACCAGCAGCTCCTGATCGACGCGGCGAACGAGCCGGAGACCCTGCTGCGGCTCATCGGCGACGACGGCATCGCGGCCGTCCTCACCACGCACCGGCACGGGGACCACTGGCAGGCCCTCTCCGAGGTCGTCGCGGCGACCGGCGCCCGCACGTTCGCCGGGCGCGACGACGCCGAGGGCATCCCGGTGGCGACGGACGTGGCCGTCGCCGACGGGGACACGATCGAGTTCGGCCAGATCTCCCTCACGGCCCGCCACCTGGTGGGCCACACGCCCGGCTCCATCGCCCTGGTCTACGACGACCCGCACGGCCACCCGCACGTCTTCACCGGCGACTGCCTCTTCCCGGGCGGAGTGGGCAACACCCACAAGGACCCGCAGGCCTTCACCAGCCTCATCGACGACGTGGAGACGAAGATCTTCGCGCGGCTCCCCGACGAGACCTGGGTCTACCCGGGGCACGGGAACGACACGACCCTGGGGGCCGAGCGGCCGCATCTGCAGGAGTGGCGCGCCCGGGGCTGGTAGCCCAGGAGGCCCGTACGGGACGGGTGTTCACGAACCTGCAACACCGTTCCCACCATGCGGACAGTTGCCCGTCTGACCTCGACAGACGGGCCTGAGCGCTGCCAGTCTCCCGCCATGCCTCTCGACAACCGCACCGTGCGTCTGGTCCTCTGCTCGACCGTGGTCATCGCCGCGACGGCGGCCTGCGCCCCCGAATCCGAGAACTCCGGGGACGCCACCGGCGACAAGTCCACGACCGCGTCCTCCTGCGCTCCCGGCAAGCTGTCGACGGTGTCCTCCGGGAAGCTCACCGTGGGGACGGACAAGCCGGCCTACGCCCCCTGGTTCCAGGACGACGACCCGGCCAACGGCAAGGGCTTCGAGTCGGCCGTCGCGTACGCGGTGGCGAAGCGGCTCGGCTACGAGAAGTCCCGAGTGACCTGGCAGACCGTGCCGTTCAACAGCTCCTTCGCGCCGGGTGCCAAGAAGTTCGACTTCGACATCAATCAGGTGTCGATCAGTGAGGCGCGCAAGAAGGCCGTGGCGTTCTCGTCCGGCTACTACGACGTACGACAGGCCGTCGTCGCCCTGAAGTCCTCCAAGGCGGCCGGGGCGAAGACCGTGGCCGACCTCAAGAACGTGAAACTGGGCGCGCAGGTCGGCACCACCAGCCTCGACTTCATCAACGACCTCGTGAAGCCGGACCAGAAGCCCGCCGTCTACCAGAAGAACGACTTCGCCAAGTCCGCCCTGAAGAACGGCCAGGTGGACGCGATCGTCGTCGACCTGCCGACCGCGTTCTACATCACGGGCGCCGAGGTCACCGACGCCAAGGTGGTCGGCCAGTTCGACAACACCGGTGGCACACCGGAGCAGTTCGGCCTCGTGCTCGACAAGGAGAGCCGCCTCACCTCGTGCGTGACGGGCGCCGTGGACTCCCTCCGCAAGGACGGCACGCTCGCCTCGCTGGAGAAGAAGTGGCTGTCCGAGGCCGTCGACGCTCCGGTGCTGAAGTGACCGTCGCCGACCGGCCCGCCGCGGACAAGGACGCGTACGTCCCCTCCGAGCGGCGCCTGGCCCGTGAGCGCCACCAGCGGGCCCGCACGCGGCGCGCGACCGCCGTCGCCGCGCTCAGCACCCTGGTGACCGGCGCCGTCCTGTTCCTCGTCGTCACCCGGTCCCCCGGCTGGGAGCGCACCAAGGAGACCTTCTTCAGCGCGCACTACGCGCGCGTGGCACTGCCGGACGTCCTGGAGGGCCTGTGGCTGAACGTACGGCTCCTGGTGGTGTGCGGGGCGTGCGTGCTCGTCCTCGGGATGCTGCTGGCCCTGGCACGCACGCTGCGGGGGCCGGTGTTCTTCCCGCTGCGGGCCCTGGCCACGGCGTACACGGACTTCTTCCGCGGACTGCCGCTCATCATCTGCCTGTTGCTGATCATCTTCGGCGTGCCCGCCCTGCGCCTCCAGGGAGTCACCACGGATCCCGTGCTCCTGGGCGGGGCCGCGCTGGTACTGACGTACTCGGCGTACGTCGCCGAGGTGTTCCGCGCCGGCATCGAGTCGGTGCACTCCTCGCAGCGGGCCGCCGCGCGCTCCCTGGGACTCAGCAACCGCCAGACGCTGCGCCACGTGGTCCTGCCCCAGGCGGTGCGCCGCGTCGTGCCTCCCTTGCTGAACGATCTGGTGTCGCTGCAGAAGGACACCGGGCTCGTCTCCATCGGTGGTGCGGTGGACGCCGTGTACGCGGCGCAGATCATCGCCGGCAAGGACTTCAACTACACGCCGTACGTGGTCGCGGGTCTGGTGTTCGTCGCTCTCACCATCCCCATGACCCGCTTCACGGACTGGGTGACGGCCCGTATGGACCGCCGCCGGGCTCAAGGAGGCCTCGTATGACCGAGCCCGTGCTGCGGATGCGGTCGGTGCGCAAGACGTTCGACGGGAGCGTGGTGCTGCGCGACGTGGATCTCGACGTCGCCCCGCACACCGTGACGGCGCTGATCGGCGCCTCCGGTTCGGGAAAGTCGACGCTGCTGCGCTGCGCCAACCTCCTGGAGGAGATAGACGACGGGGCGATCTGGCTGGACGGTGCGGAGATCACCGATCCGCGCACGGACGCGGACGCCGTGCGGCGCCGGATCGGGATCGTGTTCCAGGCGTACAACCTGTTCCCGCACATGACCGTCCTGGAGAACATCACGCTGGCACCGCGCCGGGTGCACGGTGTCGCGCGGAAGGCGGCCGAGGAGCACGCCAGGGGACTGCTGGAGCGTCTCGGGCTCGGCGCGAAGGCCGACGCCTACCCGGACCGGCTCAGCGGCGGCCAGCAGCAGCGCGCGGCGATCGTGCGGGCCCTCGCCGTCCGGCCGCGCCTACTGCTGCTCGACGAGATCACCGCGGCGCTCGACCCGGAGCTGGTGGGCGAGGTCCTCGACGTCGTCCGCGACTTGAAGGGCGAGGGCATGACCATGGTGCTGGCCACGCACGAGATGAGCTTCGCGCGCGAGGTCGCCGACCAGGTGTGCTTCCTGGAGGACGGTGTCGTGCTCGAACAGGGCGCCCCCGAAGCCGTCTTCGGGGATCCGCGGCAGGAACGTACGCGCCGGTTCCTGCGGCGGATCGTGGAGGCGGGGCGCCTGTAGCCGTCTCAGGCGCGCACCGCGGCGGGCGCGGCCAGCGCGGCCACGCGTTCCACCCCGAAGACGTACCCCTGCACGCCGCACCCGGCGATCACCCCGTCGGCGCGGTGCGACACGTAGGAGTGGTGCCGGAACTCCTCGCGCTGGTGGATGTTGGAGATGTGGACCTCGATCACCGGCATGCCGTCGCAGGTGTTGAGCGCGTCCAGGATCGCCACCGAGGTGTGCGAATAGGCGGCCGGGTTGATGACGATGCCCACGTGGTTCTCCCGGGCCTCGTGGATCCAGTCGACCAGCTCGCCCTCGTGGTTGGACTGCCGGAAGTCCACGGTGGCGCCCTGGGCCGCGGCCGCCTTCACGCACAGCGCCTCGATGTCGGCGAGGGTGTCGAGGCCGTAGATCTCCGGCTGGCGCTTGCCGAGCAGGTTCAGGTTGGGGCCGTTGAGAACCATGATCGGGGCGCTGGCGAGGGTGTGCGGCACTGGGACCTCCGTACGTCGGGCGGTTGCTCCCTGAGGGTCTATCACGGGCTCCCGGCACGGCCGACGTCGGCCGACACGGATCGCGTACGGGATCGCCGAGCGCACTCGTGCGCCTCCGGCCGCGCTCTCGTACGCCCCGTAACCAGCGGCGATCACGGGCAGTTGCCGCGGCATGCACACTTCTCACGGTCCGTCACTGCCGCGTCTTGCGGCGGCCGCCCTGGTCGGCACGGCCATCGAGTTCTTCGACTTCTTCGTCTACGGCACCGCCGCCGCACTCGTCCTGGGTCCGCTCTTCTTCCCGACGTTCTCGCCGCTCGCGGGAACGCTCGCGGCCTTCGCGACCTTCGGAGTGGGCTTCGTGGCGAGACCGCTCGGGTCGGTCCTGTTCGGACACATCGGGGACCGCCGTGGCCGCCGTCCCGTCATGGTCGGCTCGCTGCTGCTGACCGGGGCGACGACCGTCGCGGTCGGGTTCGTGCCCACGTACGCGTCGATCGGGGTGGCCGCTCCCCTGCTGCTGCTCGTGCTGCGCTTTCTGCAAGGGCTCGGCCTGGGCGGCGAGTGGGGCGGAGCGGTCCTGCTGACGGCCGAGCACGCGCCCGCCGGGCGGCGCGGCCTGTGGGCGAGCCTTCCGCAGATCGGGCCTTCGGCGGGTTTCCTGCTGGCCAACGGCATCATGCTCGGCCTGTCGACGACGCTCACCGACGCGCAGTTCGCGGACTGGGGCTGGCGGGTGCCCTTCTGGGCCGCCGGCGTCCTGGCCCTCGTCGGACTGTGGCTGCGCTCCTCCCTGGTGGAGAGCCCTGCCTTCCTCACCATGGAGGAACCGGCGCGGCTGCCGCTCGCCGAGGTGGTGCGCGGGCACGGGCGGCTGGTGCTGCTCACCGCCGGCGCGCTCGCCGTCGGGTACGCGATCTTCTACTCGGTGACGACCTGGTCGCTCGCCTACGGGGTGGAACGGCTGGGCGTGAGCCGCAGCGTGATGCTGGCCTGCATCATGGCGGCCGTCGTCGTCAAGGGTTCGCTGACTCCGGTGGCGGCCCTGCTCGGGGACCGGTTCGGGCGGCGGCCGGTCTGTCTCGCGGGCTGCGCCGTGGCCGTGGTGTGGATGGTGCCGATGGTGGCGCTCCTGTCCACGGGGGAACCGCTGCTGATGTTCCTGGGGTTCCTGGTGGCCCTGCTCGCGTTCATCGCGATGTTCGCCGTGATCGCCGCGTATCTGCCGGAACTGTACGAGCCGCGGGTCCGTTGTACGGGTGCCGCCGTCGGCTACAACCTGGGCGGCGTGCTGGGCGGGGCGCTGACGCCGATCGTGGCGACGGCACTGGCCGGCGAGGGAGCGGGGGTTCCATGGGGTGTGGGGTTGTATCTGTCGGGAGTCGCGGCGCTGAGCCTGGGGTGTTTCGTGCTGCTGCCGGAGACGGCGCCGGCCGTGGTGGCGCGGGACGCTGTCACGGCGTGACGGCGAGCTCCACGTACGCGGCGAGGATCACCAGGTGCACACCGCCCTGGAGCGGTGTCGCCCGTCCCGGCACGACGGTGAGGGTGCTGACCACCAGGGTCAGCGCGAGCAGGACCATGTGCGTGGCCCCCAGACCGAGGACCAGCGGCCCCGACAGCCAGAACGAGGCGATGGCGACGGCCGGCACGGTCAGTCCGATGCTGGCCATCGCCGAGCCGAGCGCGAGGTTGAGACTGGTCTGTACGCGATCGCGGCGGGCGGCGCGCAGCGCCGCGATGGTCTCCGGCAGCAGCACCAGCAGCGCGATGATCACGCCGACCACGGCCTGTGGCATGCCCGCGGCCTCCACACCGTGCTCGATCGTCTTGGAGACGCCCTTGGCGAGGCCGACGACACCGATGAGGGCGAGCCCGAGGAGACCGAGGCTGAAGAGCGCGGTGCGGTTCGTCGGTGCTTCGGCGTGGTCGTCGGCGTCGATGACGACGCCCTGCCGGGAGATCGGCAGGAAGTAGTCGCGGTGGCGCACGGTCTGCGTCGCGACGAACAGCCCGTACAGGACGACCGCGGAGACGGCCGAGAAGACCAGCTGCGACGTGGAGAACTCGGGACCGATCCTGCTCGTCGTGAACGTCGGCAGGACCAGACAGAGCGTGGCGAGTGTGGCGACGGTGGCGAGGGCGCCGCCGGTCCCCTCCGACTGGAAGATCGCCACCCGGTGGCGGAGGGAGGCCGCGAGAAGGCTGACACCGACGATGCCGTTGCAGGTGATCATGACGGCGGCGAAGACCGTGTCCCGGGCGAGCGTCGAGGTCTTGGGCCCGCCGTCGGCCATCAGTGTGACGATGAGCGCCACCTCGATGATGGTGACGGCGACGGCGAGCACGAGCGAGCCGAAGGGTTCACCGACGCGATGGGCGACGACCTCCGCGTGATGGACGGCCGCGAGCACGGAGCCCGCGAGGACCAGGGAGACGACGGCGACCAGCGCGCCCGGCAGGTCGCGCCCCCAGGTGAGCCCGAGCAGCACGATCGCCAGCACCGGCACGAGGACGGTCCACCGTGTGGCCAGTGCCCGGAGTCTGGTGCTCATGCCTTCGATGCTGCCCGGGGCGGTGTGGGGGCGCGACCTGGATCGGCGTCGCGGACGGTTCCGGCGCGGCTCACTTCAGTTCGCGCGAGTCCTTCAGATCGCAGTTGGTGAAGGCCGGCGGCCGGGTGCACAGGGCCGAGAGCTGTTCGTTGAGCTTGCCCACCTCGGGGCGTTGGTTGCTGCGCTGGGCGTCGTCGTAGGACTCGAACTCGACGATCGCGAGGTAGCGGCCCGTCTTGTCCCGGTCCTGGAGCAGGATGCGGTGTGTGGGACCGCCGGGTGTGCCCTGCATCTGCCGCTCGAACCGGTCGAGCAGTTCCCGTACCTCGTCCATCCGCTGCGACTCGAAGTCGATGATCTGGACGAACTTCTGGCTCATGGGTCCTCCCCCTCGTGCCGTCGCGCCCCGGGGACGGGACGCGCTCAGGTCACAAGCAAGCACCGGAAGGGGGTTGCGGCAATCGGCCGCGCACCCCTCCCGGTGCTGGTCATCCCTACGCCTGCTGGTGTCAGGCCTCGACGCTGTCCTTCTGAGCCTCTTCGGCCGCGTCGCGCTGGGCCTGCTTCTTCGAGGCGATGAGGCTGGTGATCGTCGTGATGATCAGGACGCCGCAGATGACGGCGAGCGAGACCGGGATGGAGATCTCCGGTACGTGCACGCCGGACTCGTGCAGGGCGTGCAGGATCAGCTTCACGCCGATGAAGCCGAGGATCACCGACAGGCCGTAGCTGAGGTGGACCAGCTTCTTGAGCAGGCCGCCGATGAGGAAGTACAGCTGGCGCAGCCCCATCAGGGCGAAGGCGTTCGCCGTGAAGACGATGTACGGGTCCTGGGTCAGTCCGAAGATCGCCGGGATCGAGTCCATCGCGAACAGCACGTCGGTCATGCCGATGGCGAGCATGACGACCAGGAGCGGCGTCATGACCTTCTTGCCGTGCTGCCGGATGAAGAGCTTCGTGCCGTGGTACCGGTCCGCGACGCCGAACTTCTTCTCCACCGACTTCAGGAGGCGGTTCTCCTCGAAGTCCTCTTCCTCCTCGTCGGCCAGGGCCTCCTTGATGAGCTTCCAGGCGGTGTAGATGAGGAAGGCACCGAAGAGGTAGAAGACCCACGAGAAGCTGGAGATGATCGCGGCGCCCGCCGCGATGAAGATCGCCCGCAGTACGAGGGCGATGAGCACGCCGAAGAGCAGCACGCGCTGCTGCAGGTGGGTCGGCACCGAGAACTTCGCCATGATCAGGATGAAGACGAAGAGGTTGTCGACACTGAGCGACTTCTCGGTGATGAAGCCCGCGAAGAACTCGCCGCCGGCCTGGCCGCTGCCCCAGACCGTCACGCCGATGCCGAAGAGCACGGCCAGGGCGATCCAGACCACGGTCCAGATGCCGGCTTCCTTGATCGACACGTCATGGGGCTTGCGCCCGATGAAGAAGTCGACCGCGATCAGGGCGCACAAACCAAGAATGGTGAGCACCCACAAGGTCATTGATACGTCCACTGCGCCTCCGGCGTCGTACGGCTACTGATCAGCGTCGTCGCTGCCGGAGGTCTCTTCCACCCGAGACCCGGTCCGGGGTTTCGGGCCGACGCCCCGGGATCGACGGCCATGGGGCCGGCGTCCGTATTGACGGGCACGTCGCGTGTGGGAGTACTCCCCTCCGCGTCAAGAAGAGTACTCGAAAGACCCATGAGAGGTAAAGGGATTAGTAAAGGAATCACCAAGTGTGCAGGTCAAAGGCCCCTGTCGCGCCGGGCTCTCGCCACCTCCGCGAGGACTTGGCGCAGGACCGCGCTGCCGCTCGGGACCGTCGGCGGCTCGTACGTCCAGGCGTGCCCGACCCAGGGGTCGGCGAGGTGGTCGTCGGGTACCGGTGTCAGGCGCAGCAGGACGCGCCACAGCGGGTCGAGGAGCGGGCCGTACTCGGCGGCGTCCGCGCGGTCGGCGACCAGCATCAGATGGACGCCCACCCGCGGTCCTTCGTCCGCGAGGTAGCGCAGCCGGGTGACGGCGCGGTCGTCGAAGCCGTGCGGGAAGTCGTGCACCACGAGCAGTTGCTCGGCCGTGTCGAGATCGGGCGGCAGGGAGTCGGCGGCGCCCGCGCGGATCGCCATCTGGACGAGATCGACCCGCTCGGTGAGCCGGGTCAGCGTCTCGGCGACGCCGGCCGCTCCCCTGGCGGGCGGACCCGCGAGCACCCCGGCGTCGACCAGGGGGGCCAGAGCCCCCGCCGCCGTGCCCGCCGGGTCGATGACGTGCACGCCGAACTCGCCCGCCGGGTACGCCGCGAGCAGCCGGGCGACGTGGAGGACGGCGGTGTGCGCGGCACGAGCCCGCAGCGCGTCGGCGTCGCTGAGCGCGTCCCCGGCGGAAGCGCCTGCGTCGATCCACAGCCCGCGCTCCAGGGGAAGCCGTACGAGCATCGGGATGCGCAGGCCCGCGGCGTCGCTCTCCGGCAGCCTCAGATCGCCCAGACGCACGGCCATGGGGTTCTCCATGGGGCTGCGGTACGCGTGCCAGCACGGGTTGTCCCAGCCGGCGTACGGCGCGGGCAGCGCGGGCTCGACCACCTCGGACTCGGCGACGAGCTGGGCCAGGTCCCGGTCGAAGGCCTCGCGGGCGCGGTCCACGAGGGCACCGTGCTTGGCCCGCGCGGCCTCGCGGGCGGCGTCGCCCTGGCTGCCGATGCGGCTGCGCGGGTCGGACAGGCCCGAGAGGATGCCGTCGAGCTCCTGCTCCATCCGGGAGTCGGCGAAGTCGACGGCGCTGCGACAGGCGGCGGCGGTGCGGGCCAGATCCTCGAACATGCCCCACACCTGGTTGTAGAGCCGCTCCTCCATGGTCCAACCGGTGGCGTCGCCCGCGACGGGCGCGGCCGGCCTGCCCGGATCGGCGGGCTGCACGGAGGGCCGGGGCGGTGGAGCCTGGCGGCGCGGGTGGCTGTAGTCGATGGGGCCGCTCGGGCCCCCTGCGGCCGGAGCCGCCGGGGTGGGCGGCAGGGCGCCGGAGGCGTGGCCCGCGGTGGCCCCCGCGCGTACCTGGCTCTCGTCCGTCGCGCGCGGGGGCGGTGCCACCGCGCGGGCCAGGCCCTGGGCGACGGCGTCGTGGATGGTGCCCGCCAGTGCCTGTGCGTCCGGCAGGCCCTGGTCGGCGAGGAGCGCGGCGAGTCCGTCGGCGTAGCCCTGACCGACGGCGCGCACCTTCCAGGTGCCCTGTCTGCGGTACAGCTCCAGGGCGACGACGGCCGACTCCGAGTCGAGGTCGGTGACGGTGTAACTGGCCTGCTCGGCGCCGTCGAGGCCGGTGACCGCGACGAACGGGGCGGCCACCGCGCCGAAGCGGGTCGGTCCGCCGGTGCCGACGGGCAGAGCGAGCAGCACGGTGACGCGGTGCACGTCCTGCGGCATCGCGTCCAGGTCGACGGCGAGGCGGTGGTCGGCCGCCGCCTGTCGCGGTACTTCGAGGCCCGGCAGGGCGGGCGCGCCGGGGTGGGCGACGCGCCCGGTGCCGTGCACGGCGCCCCGGTCGTCGGCGAGCGTGGCGCCCGCGACGACCGGATGGCCGGCCGACACCCGGATCTCCAGACGGGTCTGGGTGAGGGGGTGGTTCTGGCCCCTCACCAGTTCGGCCGCCATCGTCGCCCGCTAGAGGCCGGGCAGGATCGAGGGCATCAGGTCCTGGAACGTGCGGCCGTTGGCCGGCGTGCCGAGGGCCGTCATCCTCCAGCCCGCTCCGTCCCGGTGCACCTTGGCCATGATCTGCGCCGTGTACTGGCCGCCCCCGTCGAGCGTGAAGCGGGCCAGCTCCTGGCCGTTCGTCTCGTCGACCAGGCGGCAGAACGCGTTCTGCACTTCCTGGAAGGTCTGGCCCGTGAACGAGTTGACCGTGAAGACGATCTGGTCGATGTGGACCGGGACGCGCGCGAGGTCGACGAGGATCGCCTCGTCGTCTCCGCCCTGTCCCGCACCGCCCACCAGGTTGTCGCCGGTGTGCCGGACCGAGCCGTCGTCACTGACGAGGTGGCGGAAGAAGACCACGTCCACCGGCTGCTTGTCGGCGAAGAGGACCGCGGAGGCGTCGAGGTCGATCTCGCGGGTGCGGGTGCCGAACAGGCCCCGGCGCGGAGCCGCCTGCCAGCCGAGGCCCATCCGTACGGCGGTGAGGGAGCCTCCGCCCTGCTTCTCGAGGCTGATCCCCTGCCCCTTGTCCAAGCTGATGCCCACGCGCTGTCCCCTCTCGTACCGTCCCCTGTTGCCGCGGCGCATGCGCGGTGGGTCAAACCCTAGAGGGCGACACTGACAGCACCGCCACCGCGGGCGGAATTTTGTGGCGGTCTTGCAACACAGCCACCTCGTTCCGCCCGTCGCGGCCGGTCAGGCCAGACCCGCCTCCCTCATCTGCCGCAGCTCTTTCTTCATCTCCGAGACCTCGTCGCGCAGACGGGCCGCGATCTCGAACTGGAGATCGGCCGCCGCGGCGCGCATCCGCTCGGTCAGCTCCTCGATCTGCTCGGAGAGCTCGGCCGCGGGACGGTCGGTGGGCACGGTCGGCTCCGCCTTGCCGCGCTTCTTCTTGCCCGTGTCCGCCGTGCCGAGGGAGGGGACGGGGGCCTTGGCGCCCTTCCCGTCCTTGCCACCCTTGCGGTAGCCGGTGCCGAGCAGCGCCTCCGTGTCGACGTCCTCGCGCGCGATGGAGGCCACGATGTCGTTGATCTTCTTGCGCAGGGGCTGCGGGTCGATGCCGTTCGCCTCGTTGTACGCGATCTGCTTCTCGCGGCGGCGGTTGGTCTCGTCGATGGCCTTCTCCATCGCCGGGGTGACCTTGTCGGCGTACATGTGGACCTGGCCCGACACGTTTCGCGCGGCGCGACCGATGGTCTGGATCAGGGACGTCCCGGAGCGCAGGAAGCCCTCCTTGTCGGCGTCCAGGATCGCGACCAGGGACACCTCGGGCAGGTCGAGGCCCTCACGGAGCAGGTTGATGCCGACCAGGACGTCGTACTCGCCCGCGCGCAGCTCGCGCAGCAGCTCGACGCGGCGCAGCGTGTCCACGTCGCTGTGCAGGTAGCGCACCTGGATGCCCAGCTCCAGGAAGTAGTCCGTGAGGTCCTCGGCCATCTTCTTGGTGAGCGTGGTGACGAGGACGCGCTCGTCCTTCTCGGTGCGCGTACGGATCTCGTGCACCAGGTCGTCGATCTGCCCCTCGGTGGGCTTGACGACGACCTCGGGGTCGATGAGGCCGGTGGGGCGGATGATCTGCTCGACGAAGCCGTCCGAGCGGGCGAGCTCGTAGTTTCCGGGCGTCGCCGACAGGTAGACGGTCTGGCCGATGCGCTCCTGGAACTCCTCCCACTTGAGAGGACGGTTGTCGAGCGCGGACGGCAGGCGGAAGCCGTGGTCGACCAGGGTGCGCTTGCGGGAGGCGTCGCCCTCGTACATGGCGCCGATCTGCGGCACGGTGACGTGCGACTCGTCGATGACGAGCAGGAAGTCGTCCGGGAAGTAGTCGAGCAGCGTGTTCGGCGGGGAGCCGGGCTCGCGGCCGTCGAAGTGCATCGAGTAGTTCTCCACGCCGGAGCAGGAGCCGATCTGGCGGAGCATCTCGAGGTCGTACGTGGTCCGCATGCGAAGACGCTGGGCCTCCAGCATCTTGCCCTGCTTCTCCAGCTCGGTGAGGCGCTCGCCGAGCTCCTTCTCGATGTCGTTCGCCGCGCGCTCCAGGCGCTCGGGGCCCGCCACGTAGTGGGTCGCCGGGAAGATGTACAGCGAGTCGTCGTCGCTGATGACCTCTCCGGTGAGCGGGTGGAGGGTGGAGAGCGACTCGATCTCGTCGCCGAACATCTCGATGCGGACCGCGAGCTCCTCGTAGACGGGGAAGATCTCGATGGTGTCGCCGCGCACCCGGAAGGTGCCGCGCTGGAACGCCAGGTCGTTGCGCGTGTACTGGATGTCGACGAAGCGGCGCAGCAGGTCGTCGCGGTCGATCTCGTCGCCGACCTTCAGGGGGACCATGCGGTCCACGTACTCCTGCGGCGTGCCGAGGCCGTAGATGCAGGAGACGGAGGCGACCACGACGACGTCGCGGCGGGTCAGCAGCGAGTTCGTCGCCGAGTGGCGCAGGCGCTCCACCTCCTCATTGATCGAGGAGTCCTTCTCGATGTACGTGTCCGACTGCGGGACGTACGCCTCGGGCTGGTAGTAGTCGTAGTACGAGACGAAGTACTCCACCGCGTTGTTCGGCAGCAGCTCGCGGAACTCGTTCGCCAGCTGGGCGGCCAGCGTCTTGTTCGGCGCCATCACCAGGGTGGGGCGCTGGAGCTTCTCGATCATCCACGCCGTGGTGGCGGACTTGCCGGTGCCGGTCGCGCCGAGCAGGACGACGTCCTTCTCGCCTGCTGTGACGCGCTTCTCCAGCTCGGCGATGGCCGCGGGCTGGTCACCGCTGGGCTGGTACGGGCTGACGACCTCGAAGGGCGCCACCGTGCGTTCGATCTTGGATACGGGCCGCATGGAACCAACCGTACGACCCGCCACTGACAACCGGGCCTGATCGGCCCTCGGACGCCCGCGTCACCAGTCCTGCGGGGCGCGGCGCGGCTCCTGCCGGCCGAAGGGGCGGCGCACGCGGAGGCTCTGGCTCCGGGACGGGGTGCGGGTGCCCGAGGCGTCGCTGCGGTGGTCCGCGGCCTCCTGGGCGTCGCGCCAGTCGGGACGGCCCATGACCATCATCGGATCGAACATGACGACCACGCCGGCCAGGAGGAGGAAGCAGAGCGGGCCGATCATCATGGGCGCGATGATTCCGGCGGCCGTGTCGCCCCCGGGGTTGCCGGTGACCGAGCCCTGCACATGGACGCTGACGCCCGTCATCGCCATGTAGTGCATGCCGGACACGGCGAGCCCCATGACGAGGCTCGCGCCGAGGCTCCAGAGGATGCCGCGGACCTGTACGGCCGCCCACAGGGCGAGGGTGGCGGCCACCATGGCGATCACCACGGAGGCCACCACGGTGAAGAGGTTGTACTGAATAGCCCCGTGAAGGCGCATTCCGGCCATTCCGAGGTAGTGCATCGTGGCGACGCCCAGTCCGGTGATGGTGCCTCCGGTGAAGAGGGCGGGGCCGGTCGCCCCCTTGTAGCCGACGATGAAGACGCCGACGCCGACCATGACGATGGCGACGCCGAGGCTCGCGAACGTCGTGGCCATGTCGTAGTGGATCGGCACTCCGTCGACGGAGAAGCCCATCATCGCGATGAAGTGCATCGTCCAGATGCCCGAACCGATGGCGGCCGAGCCGAGCGCGAGCCAGCCGACCCGCCAGGTGTTGGCCACCAGGAGCGATCTGGTCGTGCAGCGCAAGCCCAGAGCGCCTCCCAGGCATGCCATGAGATACGCCACCACCGGTGTGACGAGTCCATAACTGAAGCCGTCGACCGTGCCCTGCATGCGTCGCAGCCCTTCCGCCCTGTTGTGCCGTGAGGTGCCTTGCTGGTGCCCCGGGGGCGGCCACCGTAGTGACCGCGGTTGAGCCTGAGATTAAAGCTCACGCGGGAACGTCCGAACGATTTTCCGGCAAAGAATCCTGGCATCCGACACGGGGGTCGTCGCAGTTGGGTAACTCCGTTCAACCTCTGACCATCCTTCGCCTGTGTTCTGTTGGCTCCGGACTGTCACGCTCGTGCCGTCCGTGATCTACGACGAGCGAGGAGCAGACGTGTCCGCACGTACCGCAGTCGCCCTGGCCTCCGTGACCGGCTCTGCCGTCATCGGGGTTCTGGTCCTGCCCACGGCGGCCCAGGCCGCCCCCGAGTCCGCCCAGCACCACGGTCCTGTGATCGTGGCCCACCGAGGTGCCTCCGCCTACGCCCCCGAAAATACGCTCGAAGCTGTCGACAAGGCGGACCGGCTCGGCTTCGACTGGGTCGAGAACGATGTCCAGCGCACCAAGGACGGCGCCCTGGTGGTCCTGCACGACACGACCCTGGCGCGCACCACCGACGCCGAGCAGATCTTTCCCGACCGTGCCCCGTGGAACGTACGGGACTTCACGGCCGCCGAGATCGCCAAGCTGGACGCGGGCAGCTGGAAGGGCGCCGAGTTCACGGGCGCACGGATCCCGACGCTGCACCAGTACCTGCGCCGGGTGGAGCACAACCACCAGAAACTCCTCATGGAGATCAAGTCGCCCGAGCTGTACCCGGGCATCGAGGACCAGATCCTGCGGCAGCTGGGCCGGGACGGCTGGCTGAGTCGCGGGCACGTCAGGAACCGGCTGGTCATCCAGAGCTTCGACGCCGCCAGCGTCCGGACCGTGCACGAGCGGCGGCCCGACATCACGACCGGCTTCCTGGGCACCCCCGCGGTGGCGGAGCTGCCCGCGTACGCGAAGTTCGCCGATCAGATCAACCCGTCGAACACGACCATCGGCACGGACTACGTCGCCGCGGTGCACGCGTTCAAGGGGCCGCACGGCAAGCCCCTCCAGGTCTACACATGGACCGTCAACGACACGGCAGCCGCGCAGCGGGTGGCCGGTTACGGGGTCGACGGGATCATCACGAACAACCCCGACGTGGTGCGTGAGGCGCTGGACGACTGAGGTCCGCCCGGCGTTGTCAGTGGCCCGCCGTACCGTGGTCGCCATGGACGCCACCGGGCAGAACGAGCAGAACGCGCAGAGCACTGCCGCGACGCCGCAGCGGGTCGTGTGGGCCGTCGTGGGCAGCGACATCGGGCCGCTGCTGCTGGCCGCGACGAGGGACGGTCTGGTGAGCGTGGTCTTCCACGCCACCGACGCGGTACGGGACAAGGCGCTCGGCCGGATCGGCTCCCGCTTCGGGACCGAGCCGGTCGAGGCGCCGGACTCTCCGCTGCTCGCCGACGCGATACGGCAGTTGGCGGAGTATTTCGCCGGGCGGCGGCGCGACTTCGAGCTACCCCTCGACTGGTCGCTGATCACCGGGTTCAACCGGGAGGTGCTGCGCGAGCTGGCGTCCGGCGTGTCGTACGGCGCGGTCGTGGGGTACGGGGATCTGGCCCGGCGGGTGGGGCAGCCGGCCGCCGCCCAGGCCGTGGGGGCGGCGATGGGGGCGAATCCGCTGCCGGTCGTGGTGCCGTGCCACCGGGTCGTGGAGCGCGACGGAGGCATCGGGGGCTTCGGGGGCGGTCTGGAGACGAAGCGGAAGCTCCTCGCCCTGGAAGGGGTGTTGCCCGAACCTCTGTTCTGAGAGGGTCGCTGGGCTGCGATTGCGCTGTGGCGGGGCGGGGGTTGTGTGGTGCGTGCACGTGGCGGGTGGCTCTATCGCCTCAAGGGGGCGTCCGCGAACACCGGACGGGCCGGGGGCACCGGACCGGCGGTGGACGCCCGGCCGACCGTGGGCGTCGAGTCGGACCTCGTCGCCCTGCAGCGGCGGACGCAGCGGGTGCTCGTCGCCTCGCAGATACTCGGCGGTCTGGGAACCGCGACGGGGATCGCGCTGGCCGCGGTGCTCGCCAAGCAGGTGAGCGGGGACGAGGCGCTGTCGGGGCTCGCGTCGACCGCGAGCGTCGCCGGGACCGCGGTGCTCTCCGTGCCGCTGGCCTCGTTGATGAACGCGCGGGGGCGGCGGGCCGGACTCGTGCTCGCCTATCTGATCGGCGTGGCGGGTGCGGCGCTGACCGTGGTCGCCGCCGTGGCCGGGAGCTTTCCGCTGCTGCTGGTCGGGCTCGCCGGGTTCGGCGCGGCGTCGTCCGCGAATCTGCAGGCCCGGTACGCGGCCGCCGATCTGGCCGCGCCCGACCGGAGGGCCCGCGCGATCTCGACGGTCGTGTGGGCCACCACCATCGGCGCCGTGCTCGGACCGAACATCGCGGCGCCCGCGGGCCGCAGCGTCAGCGGGTTCGGGATACCGAAGGAGGCCGGGCCGTTCGTGTGGGCGGCCGGGGTCTTCCTGGTGTCGGCGGCCCTGGTGCAGATCATGCTGCGGCCCGATCCGCTGCTGACCGCACGCGCGGCGGCCCCGGCCGAGGAGCGAAGACCCGAGGCCAGGTCCGTCCGTGCGGGGTTCGCGGCGGTCGCCGCCTCGCCCCGGGCCCGGCTCGCGCTGGTGACCGTCGCCGTGTCGCACACCGCGATGGTGTCGGTCATGTCGATGACGCCGGTGGATCTCCAGCACCATGGCACGGGCATCGAACTGATCGGCCTCGTGATCAGTGGGCACATCACGGGGATGTACGCGTTCTCCCCGGTCATGGGGCGGTTGGCCGACCGGTTCGGCCGGCTCACGGTGATCGGGCTCGGGATCGGGCTGCTCGCGTGCGCGGCGTTGCTCGCCGGAACCGCGGACGGCAGCCGTGCGCAGAGCGCGGCGGGCCTGTTCACGCTCGGGCTCGGCTGGTCGGCTGGGCTCGTCGCGGGCTCGGCGCTGCTCACCGACTCCGTGCCGCAGGCCGCGCGAGCCGCCGCCCAGGGGCTGTCCGATCTGACGACGAGCCTGGCGGCGGGTGTCGGCGGCGCGACCGCGGGCCTGATCGTGGCCACGGCCAGCTACGCGTGGCTGAACCTGGCGGCGGCCTGCCTGCTGCTGCCGCTCGCCGCGCTCGCGCTGTTCACCCGCCGCACGTCTCAACAGGGCTGACCACCGCAACCGTTCGGAGGAAACGTTCAGCCCAGCGTGATGTGGTACGCCTTGCGCAGCGTCTCGTGGACGGTCCACGTCGTGCGATCGCCCTCGCGCAGCACCGCTGCGCTGCCGGGACCGACCTCCAGGGTGTCGCCGTCCTCGACCTCGACGGTTGCGCGGCCGCTGACGACCACGAACAGTTCGTTCGCCTCCGTGTCGGTGACCACGCCCGGCGTGATCTGCCAGATGCCGCGCAGCTGGGTGCCGTCCGCCGACTCCCACAGCACCTTGCCGGTGACCTCGGGGGTGCCGGAGACGATCTGTGCGGGGTCGAGCGGCTCCGGTTCGAGCTCCACGTCCGGGACGTGCACGGCGAAAGAGGGGGCGGAGGCAGCCGTGGCGGCTGCGGTCTGATCGTTCGCGGTCATGGCTGGTCACCCTAGTCGGCGTGCGTCCCTCGCCTCACTGGACGCCTCGTAGCGTGCCGGGACCGCTGACTGGACGGCCCGTCGAGGGGCAGACGACTGACAGAGGCAGAAAGCGACTTGGCGACATTGCCACCACGAGGGAGTTCATAGCGACATGGAGATCTCCGGGATTCTCAGCGCGATAGTGATCGGCATCATCATCGGCGTCCTCGGGCGGCTGGTCCTGCCCGGACGGCAACGGATCGGGATCCTCGCGACGATCGCCGTCGGCATCGTGGCGGCCCTGCTCGGCTCGGCGATCGCCGCGGGCCTCGACGTCGCCGACACCAACGGAGTGGACTGGATCGAGTGGCTGATCCAGATCGGTCTGGCCGCGCTCGGGGTGGGGCTGCTCGACCGCGGCCGAGCGCGCCGCTGAGCACGTTCCCGGCCACCGCGCCCGCCTGCTGGCCCCTTCGCCGACGCCGCTTTCCGCAGCATCGCGCCGCACGTCTCCTCAGCGCGCTGTTTCGGTAGCAGACTCCACCGTGCGCACAGCCGGAGCATCCGCGGACGAGCGACGAAGCCGAAGGGACGGCGATCAGGCATGAGCGGAAACAGGGCAGTCGCATATCTCAAACCGGGCGCGGTGGAGGTCAGGACCATCGACCACCCGACGCTCGAGCTGAAGGACGGTCCGGGGGTGGCACGCGCCAACGTCGGCCGGACGTGCCGGCACGGCGTGATCCTCAAGGTGCTCGCCACCAACATCTGCGGCAGCGACCAGCACATGGTGCGCGGCCGCACCACCGCGCCCGAGGGCCTGGTCCTGGGCCACGAGATCACGGGCGAGATCGTCGAGAAGGGCCCCGACGTCGAGTTCCTGGACGTCGGGGACATCGTCTCGGTGCCGTTCAACATCGCGTGCGGCCGCTGCCGCAACTGCAAGGAGCGCAAGACCGGCATCTGCCTGAACGTCAACCCCGTACGCCCCGGGGCAGCTTATGGGTATGTCGACATGGGCGGCTGGGTCGGCGGTCAGGCCGAGTACGTGATGATCCCGTACGCGGACTTCAACGCGCTGCGCTTCCCGGACGCCGACCAGGCGCGCGAGAAGCTCCTCGACCTGACGATGCTGTCGGACATCTTCCCGACCGGATTCCACGGCGCGGTCACGGCGGGGACGAAGGTCGGCTCCACCGTGTACGTCGCCGGTGCCGGGCCCGTGGGTCTCGCGGCGGCCGCGTCGGCCCATCTGCTGGGCGCCGCCGTGGTGATCGTCGGCGACCTGAACCCCGAACGGCTGGCCCAGGCACGGAGCTTCGGCTGCGAGACGGTCGACCTGACGCGGGGCACGGCCGAGGACCAGGTGGCGCAGATCCTGGGCGTCCCGGAGGTCGACGCGGCCGTGGACGCGGTCGGCTTCGAGGCCCGCGCACACGGCCCGGACGCGCCCGAGGCGCCGGCGACGGTCCTGAACTCGCTGATGAGCCTCACCACGGCCGGCGGCGCGCTCGGTGTCCCCGGCCTGTACGTGACCGACGACCCCGGCGGCGTCGACCAGGACGCGCGCACCGGGACGCTGAAGGTGCGGCTGGGCCTCGGCTGGGCGAAGAGCCATCGGTTCACGACCGGGCAGTGCCCCGTCATGGAGTACCACCGGGGTCTGATGATGGCGATTCTGCACGAGCGCGTGCACATCGCGAAGGCCGTCAACGCGACGGTGATCGGGCTGGAGGACGCGCCGCGCGGCTACGCGGAGTTCGATCAGGGAGCGAGCAGGAAGTACGTCCTCGATCCGCACGGCGCCCTGAGCGGGGTACGGCCCGTCTGACGGTCCGTCCAGAGGCACGGCACAGTCGGGGGAAGGGTGCTCCACGCGCGCGTGGAGCACCCTTCCCGTTCTCCTCGTGCATGGTTCGCGGGTTTGAGAGTGACGCGCGTCCGCCAGGGATGTCAGGGACAGATCAGATGGCGGAGGAGGCACGCGCATGCTGGTGGTGTCGGACGAGATACGCGACGCGGTCGGAGCGGGGCGCCCGGTGGTGGCGCTGGAGTCGACGATCATCGCTCATGGGCTGCCGCGGCCCCGGAATCTGCGGGTGGCTCTCGAACTGGAGGACGTCGTACGGGACGCGGGCGCGGTGCCCGCGACCATCGCCGTCCTGGACGGGCGTCCCCATGTCGGCCTGGACAAGGCCCAGGTGGAGCGGGTCGCGAACGAGGACGGCATCCGCAAGCTGAGCCAGCGGGATCTTCCCCTCGCCATGGCGACGGGTGCCAGCGGCGCGACGACCGTCTCCGCGACGGCGCTGCTCGCCGCGCGTGCGGGGATACGGGTCTTCGCGACGGGCGGCCTCGGCGGGGTGCACCGGGGCTGGACGCGGACCCAGGACGAGTCGGCCGACCTGGGGCTGCTCGCCCGGACGCGGATCACCGTGGTCTGCGCGGGCGTCAAGTCGATCCTCGACGTGCCGGCCACCTTGCAGCGGCTGGAGACGCTGGGAGTGGCGGTGGCCGGGTACGGCACGGACCGCTTCCCCGGCTTCTATCTGGCCGACTCCGGAGAGCCGGTGGACTGGACGCTGCGCACTCCGGAGGAGGTGGCCCGGGTCATGCGGGCGCAGGACGACCTGGCGGCGCAGGAGTCGGCGCTGATCGTCGCCAACCCCGTACCGGAGGAGTCCCAACTGGATCCGGCGCTGCACGCGCGCGTGCTGGAGAGCGGGCTGCGGGCCTGTGCCGAGGAGGGCGTCAGCGGGCAGGGAGTGACGCCCTTCCTGCTGGACCATCTGGTGCGGCACACCGACGGAGCCTCCCTCGAGGCGAACCTGGCGGCCGTGCGCGGGAACGTCCGGCTGGCCGCGCGGATCGCGGCGGCCCGGGCGCGGATGTGACGCGGGCCGGTGGGGCACTGCTCGTCGTCGGCGACGTCGTCACGGATGTCGTCGCCCGGCATCGCGGGCCGCTCGCCCAGGGGACGGACACGGCGGCCCGGATCCGTACGGTGCCGGGTGGTGCGGGCGCCAACGTGGCCTGCTGGGCGGCGTACGCGGGCTGCCCCGACGTGGCGTTGCTCGGGCGGGTCGGTACGGACTCGGTGCGGTGGCACGAAGAGGCTCTCGTGCGGGCCGGGGTGCGGCCGCTGCTCGTGGTGGACGACGAGGCGCCGACCGGGGCCGTCGTGAGCCTCGTGGACGAGGACAACGGTGGTGAGCGGACGTTCCTGACGGACAGTGGGGCGTCCTTGCGGGTGGGGCCCGAGGACTGGTCGGCCGCGCGTCTGGACGGGGTGGGGTGGCTGCACCTGTCCGGGTATCTGTTCTTCTCCGGCACGGGACGGGCGTTGGTGTCCGCCGCGGTGCGTGACGCACGCGCGCGTGGGGTGACCGTGAGCGTGGATCCGGCGTCGGCCGGGTTTCTGCGGGAGTTGGGGGTCGAGCGGTTTCTGGCGCTGGCCGAGGGGGTCGATGTGCTGGTGCCGAGCCGGGACGAGGCGGTGCTGCTCGGTGGCGCGGAGGATGCGGGGGACGCCGGGGCGAAGCTGAGCGGGTGGTTCTCGGTGGTGGTCGTGAAGGCGGGGGCTGCCGGGGCGTTGGTGGCGCGGGGTGGAGTGGTGCGGGAGCGGGTGGGGGTCGCCCCGGGCGTGGTGGTGCGGGATTCGACGGGGGCCGGGGATGCGTTCACCGGGGCCGTGGTCGCTGCGCGGCTTCGGGGGGCGTCGTGGGGGGAGGCCGTCGGTGCGGGGTGCCGGGCCGGTGAGGTGGCCGTGGGGGTGGTCGGGGGGCGGCCGCCGGGGTGATCCGGGGGGCGGGGGTGCGGGGGTGCGGGGGCTCACCGTTCCGGGGAGGGAGTTTCCCCGGCCCGCCCCTTCCCGAGACCGGGGCTGCGCCCCTGGACCCCTTCTCGGGGTGGTCGGGGCGCAGGTGTCGGGGGGGTGGTTGAGCAGGTGTCTCGTGTGCGGGTCGTGGTGGGCTGAGCGCGCAGTTCCCCGCGCCCCTTCGGGGCGTTCTGGCTACGGTGCCTTTCTGCCCCACGTCGAGATCAGGGGGGCCGTCGCCAGGTCCATCGAGCCCTCCCTCACGTGCGCCAGGTGGCGGTCGATCTCGGCGTCCGTGGCCAGGTTCGCGGAGACCAGGTCGGTGCGGATCTGTTCGACCGTCGCCGCTTCGAGGGCCGTGCAGGCCGGGGAGGTCAGGGGGAAGTACGCGTCCGCCTCCACCTGGTGCAGGCCTGCCTCGCGCAGGAGACGGGGGAGTTTGCGGCCGTAGCTCAGATCGGCGCCGCGCTCGGCGAGGAGGGAACGGAAGCCGTGGCGCAGGCGGTTGGCCAACTGCTGTTCGGGACCGGACTCGTCGGGGCAGAGCAGCGGCTGGAGTGCGGGGTCGGCGTCCTCGATGAGGAGACGGCCGCCGGGACGCAGCGCCTTGATCATGGACTGGAGCGCCCGCTCCCGGTCCGGGACATGGACCAGGACGAGCCGCGCGTGCACCAGGTCGAAGCTCTCCGCCGGCGGGGCGTCGACGCCGATGTCGTGCCGGCGCACCTCGACCGGTGAACGGGGCGAACTGGTCTGCCACGACGTGTCGATGTCGGTGGCGAGCACCCGGCCGGTCGGCCCGACCTGCCGGGCGAGCCAGGACACCACCGAGGTGCCCCCGGCGCCGACCTCCCAGCAGCGCCAGCCGGATCCGATGCCGAGCCGCTCGATGTGACGGAACGTCGTGGGGTCGAACAGCGTCGACAGCGCGTCGAACCGCTGGCCCGCCTCGGGCTGCTGATTGTCGAGAAGGTATGCGTGGCCGCCGGTTGGAGTCATGTCCCGATCATCCCAGCCCGGCCCCGTATACCGGGCATTTGACCTGGCCGCGGACGTCTCGGCGGAGATCCCCCCGAAGGGAGCTCGACGAGACCTCGGAGAGATCCCGAAGTGATGCGGAGCGGAATCTTCCGTTCCCCCAGGGCTCGACACGATGTCGGCGATCGCTGGCAGACTGGCTCGCCAGGTCGCCCTCACGAGAGGGCGACGGCCAGGTACCAGCACGTACGAACAGCGGCGCGAGGAGCCGAGCATGTCGATGGCGGGCAATCTGCGAAGGGTCGGCAGCCTGCGCACGGTGGGCGGGCTGCGGAGGGTCGCGCGTCTGGCACGCAGACGGCCGCGGGTCGATCTGAGTCACCCGGCGCGCTCCCCGCTCGGGTCGGCGGTGGTCAACTGCGTGACGTACCGCGACGGGCGGCGGGAGACGGGCGGGCGGGATCTCGTCGAGGCGGTGCGCGCGGTGCGCAAGGCGGACGACGGATTCGTGTGGCTCGGGCTGCACGAGCCGTCGGCGCTCGAGTTCGCCGACGTCGCGGAGCTGTTCGATCTGCATCCGCTCGCCGTGGAGGACGCGGTCCACGCGCACCAGCGGCCGAAGGTCGAGCGGTACGGGTCGACGCTGTTCGCCGTTCTGAAGACGGTCTGTTACGTCGAGCACGCGGAGCTGACGGCCACCAGCGAGGTCGTCGACACCGGCGAGATCATGGTGTTCGTCGGCCATGACTTCGTCATCACGGTGCGGCACGGACGGCACGGTTCGCTCGGGCTCGTGCGGGAGGCGCTTGAGGCGGATCCGGAGCAGCTCTCGAAGGGTCCCGCCGCGGTGCTGCACGCCATCGCGGACGGTGTGGTCGACGACTACCTGACGGTGATCGACGAGGTCCAGGCGGACATCGACGAGGTCGAGACGGAGGTCTTCGCGCGGAACGGGGCACGGGCCGACCCCGGCCGGATCTATCAGCTCAAGCGGGAGCTGCTGGAGTTGAAGCGGGCGGTGGCGCCGCTGTCGCGGCCGGTGCTCGAGCTGGCGAGCCGTCCGTTCCCTGCCGTACCGACCGAGATACAGGCGTACTTCCGCGATGTGTCCGACCACCTGCTGCGGGCGGTGGAACAGATAGCGGCGTTCGACGAACTGCTCAACTCGATTCTGCAGGCCCATCTCGCACAGGTGACGGTCGCGCAGAACGAGGACATGCGGAAGATCACGGCGTGGGCCGCGATCGTCGCGGTGCCGACGATGGGCTGCGGGATATACGGCATGAACTTCGATCACATGCCGGAGCTGCACTGGCGGTTCGGCTATCCGCTCATGCTGTCCGTCATCGCCGCGATCTGTTTCGTGGTGTACCGGGGCTTCAAGCGCAACGGGTGGTTGTGACGGCGGGGCGCTTTGCGGGTCGGCACGCCGGTCAGCCCCCGTTCCACGCGGGGTGGCGGGGGTCGTCGGCGCGGATGACGACGTCGGCGTTCTCGGTGGGCGCGGTCTCGGTGTCGTAGCGGGCGAACGCCGGGAGGGTCCAGTGGTCGGGCTCGGGGGTGCGGCGGCGCAGGGCGCCGGGCGACAGGCTCACGTGGACCGTCAGGTCGAAGGGGAACCAGTGGTTCAGGAGGAGGGGGCCGTGGAGCAACAGGGCGCCGCCCGGGGCGAGTCGGACCGGGGCGCTGCGGGTGGCGCGGTCGGTGACCGGGTCCCAGAGATCGGGCAGGACGCGGCCCGTGCCGTCCGGTTCGAGGGGGCCGAAGACCTCCCGCCACAGTGCGCCGGTGTCGAACCAGCCGGTGTAGTACGCCTCCATGTCCTCGTGCCCGTACTCGTAGCGGAGGGAGGCCGGGCGCAGGAAGCCGTCCGTCGCGACGGCCAGCGAAGACCGGCCGCGCACGCGCAGCGCCTCGTGGACGCGGGCCGCCAGGTCGCCGGGACGAGCGGCCGGCGCCCCGTCGAAGGCGACCTTCGGCCAGGGGCCTCCGTCGGACGGTTTCAGGTCGAGCAGGCGCTCGGCGAGGGCGTCGCCCAGCCGTTCCCAGGTGATCGGTTCGAGTCGCACACCGTCCATGATGCCGGGCGGCACGGGAGCGGTGGCCGAGTGTCCGGGGTGGGCATGACGTCGGTATGAGCGGCGTCGATCGTCCCTTTCCCGTCACGCGCGGTCCCCTTGTCTTCCAGCCGGTCAAACGGCGGCGGTGCGGCGCGTGCCGGAGCGGGCCGCTCGCGCTGCTGGTGCTCGAGGACGGGCAGCCGCGCTGTCTGGACTGCGCGGACCTGGGGCATCTGGTGTTCCTGCCGCGCGGTGACAGCGCGCTGACCGGACGGGCGAGGCAGGAGAGCGGGCTTTCGGCGGTCGTGGTGCGGTTCCACCGGCGGCGGGGGCGGTACGAGCGGCAGGGGGTGCTGGTCGAGGAGGGCGGGCTCGCGCGGGCCGAGGCGCGGTGTCTGGCCGACGCGGAGGCGCGGGCGCGGCGCCGGGAGCGGGATGCCGCGCGCCGGGCGGCGGAGGACGTGCGGTTCGTGGCGGCGTTCGCGGCGGAGATCCGACGGCTGTTTCCCGGGTGCCCCGAGGAGCGGGCCCGGGCCGTCGCCGGGCATGCGGGGCTGCGCGGCAGCGGGCGGGTGGGGCGGAGCGCGGCGGGGCGGGCGCTGTCGGAGGGGGCGGTGACGGCGGCCGTGCGGGCGGCGGTGCGGCACGGGGACACGCCGTACGACCGGTTGCTGATGGCGGGAGTGGCGCGGAGGGAGGCGCGCAGTCGGGTCGGCGGGACGGTGCAGGCGGTGCTCGACGGGTGGGCGACGACGGCGGATGCGGCGAGTGAGGCGGTGGAGGGGGCGGCAGGGTCGGGCGACCCGGCGTATCCGGGTGATTCCGGCGATCCGGGCCGGACAGCGTGATCACGTGATCGAACGTGATGGTTTCGGTATGCGGAAGGTGTGCATACATGAACGGAAACCGCTCCCCCTACCTGCACATGTGCGGCATGATCCCTTCACATAACCAGTCAGGGGGACCCGACCGGGGGGCAGAGGATGATCGAGGGGCCGTACTTCGTTCTGGTGGTGCTCGGGGCGTTGTGGTGCGGGATCGCGGCCGGGGTGTTCGTCGCGTTCTCGACCCTGGTGATGCGCGGACTCGGCGCGCTGCCTGCCGCGCGCGGGATCGCCGCGATGAACTCGATCAATGCGGCCGCGACGACCCCCGCCTTCATGGTCGTCTTCATGGGCGCGGCCCTGCTGTGCACGGTGATCGCGGTCGTGACCTTCGTGCTCTGGCCGGACCCGGGGACCGTCGCACTGCTGCTGGGGTGTGCGCTGTATCTGGCGGGGTCGTTCGGGGTGACCATCGTGGCGAACATCCCGCGCAACGACGCGCTCGCCAGGCTGGCCGGTGACGAGGACTCCGAGAGCAGCGCGGCGTACTGGCGCCGGTACCTGAGCGAGTGGACGCTGTGGAACCACGTGCGGGGCGGCGCCGCGCTCGCCGCGTCGGCCGCGTTCGTCCTCGCCCTGACCTGAGCCGCCGCCCGAGCGAGACCCGAACGTCACGACCCGAACCTCCCGGCCCGAACGTCCCGGCCCGGCGGAACGGGCAGGGCGCGCCCACCCGACGTATCGTGACGAAAAGGTCACAGCGCAGGGAGAGGGCCATGGCCGACCCCAAGGGCTTTCTCACCACACCGCGACAGGATGCGCCGCGCCGCCCGGTCGAGGAGCGGGTGCGCGACTGGGACGAGGTCTACGTCCCCGGCGGGCTGCTGCCGATCGTGGGCGCGCAGGCGGACCGGTGCATGGACTGCGGGATCCCGTTCTGCCACGAGGCGTGCCCGCTGGGAAATCTGATCCCGGAGTGGAACGAGTTGGTCGCGCGGGACGACTGGCGCGCCGCGAGCGAGCGGCTGCACGCCACCAACAACTTCCCCGAGTTCACCGGGCGGCTGTGTCCCGCGCCCTGCGAGGCGGGCTGCGTTCTCGCCATCAACCAGCCCGCGGTGACCATCAAGAACGTGGAGGTGGCGATCGCCGACCGGGCCTGGGACGAGGGTTTCCTCGCCGCACGGCCGCCGGAACGGCACAGCGGACGGACCGTCGCCGTCATCGGCTCAGGGCCCGCCGGGCTCGCGGCGGCACAGCAGTTGACGCGTGCGGGGCACACCGTCGCCGTGTACGAACGGGACGACCGGGTGGGCGGCCTGCTGCGGTACGGGATCCCTACCTTCAAGATGGAGCGGTCCCACCTGGAGCGCAGAGTGGCGCAGTTGGCGGAGGAGGGCGTGCGGTTCCGTACGTCCGTGGAGATCGGCCGTGATCTCGGCGCCGACCGGTTGCGGGCCCGGTACGACGCCGTGGTCGTCGCCACCGGTGCGACGGCCTGGCGGGAACTGGACGTACCGGGAAGCGAGTTGGCCGGTGTCCACCAGGCGATGGAGTACCTCCCGCTCGCGAACCGGGTCGGCGAGGGCGATCTGGCGGTGTCGCCGCTCACCGCGGAGGGGAAGCACGTCGTCATCGTCGGCGGCGGGGACACCGGAGCGGACTGCCTGGGCACGGCGGTGCGGGAACGGGCGGCCTCCGTCTCGCAGTTGGACATCTACGCCCAGCCCGGAGACGTGCGCGACGAGGAGGCCGAGCCCTGGCCGACGTATCCGAAGCTGTACCGGCTGTCGGCCGCGCACGAGGAGGCGGACGAACTGCGGACCGCCCCGGCCGCCGACGCGGACGCGCGGCTCTTCGCGGCCTCGACCCTCCGCTTCACCGGGGACGCGGACGGGCGGGTGCGGGAGGTGCACCTGGTCGAGGTCGACGCGGGGCGCAGACCGCGGGCCGGCACGGAGCGCAGGCTGCCCGCCGATCTGGTGCTGATCGCCCTCGGGTTCCACGGTCCGGAGCGCCGGGCCGGCGGACTCGCCGACCAGCTGGGGCTCGGGGTGGGCGAGCGGGGCGGGTTCGTACGGGACGCCTCGTTCGCGTCCGAGGTTCCGGGGGTCTTCGTCGCCGGGGACGCGGGGCGGGGGCAGTCGCTCGTGGTGTGGGCCATCGCGGAGGGGCGGGCCGTCGCCGCGGCGGTCGACCGGTGGCTGACGGGGTCGACACGGTTGCCGGTGCCGATCGGGGCGCACGATCGGCCCATGGGCGTGTGAGGTGAGCCGCGGCGGCTGACGGCCCTTGCCCGACAGCCGCCTCCGTCGACCGCGCGGGCGATGTCGGTGACCGTCTGTAGGGTGCGGCTTCATGACGGAAGCGGGGGCGGGGCAGGGCGCGGAGCAGGGGCCGACGGCGGGCTCGTGGGTCGATGTGGCGGAGCGCGTCGGGGTCGACCTGCATCTGGAGCTGCCGGGTTCGGGAAGCCGCCGGGGCGCGCTGGCCGACGCGCTGCGGGACGCCGTGCGGTCCGGGCGGCTCTCGCCCGGGACCCGGCTGCCGCCGTACCGCGCGCTCGCCGCCGATCTCGGCGTCGCCCGCAACACGGTCGCCGACGCCTATGCCGAACTCGTCGCCGAGGGCTGGCTCACCGCACGTCAGGGGTCGGGGACGAGGGTGGCGGAGCGGGCCCTGCCGCTGGGCGGGACCGGGACCGGGCGAGTGCCGGAGGAGGCGCCGGTACGGGATCCGGGGCCGGCGCACGATCTGCGGCAGGGGGCGCCGGACGCGTCGGCGTTCCCCCGGTCGGCGTGGGCGGCGGCGTACCGGCGGGCGCTGAGCGCCGCGCCCGCCGCCGCCTTCGGGCCCGGCGATCCGCGGGGCCGGATCGAGCTGCGCACCGCGCTCACCGAGTACCTGGCGCGCTCGCGCGGCGTGCGCACCGACCCCGGGCGCATCGTCGTCTGCTCGGGGTTCGCGCACGCGCTGCGGCTGCTCCACGGGGAGAAGGTGCTGCGCGGCCCGTTCGCGGTGGAGGAGTACGGGCTGGCGTTCCACCGGGACCTGCTGCGCGGGGCGGGGGTGCGGACGGTCCCGCTCACGGTCGACGAACACGGTGCGCGGGTGGCGGAGTTGGGTGCGCTCGGCAGTGGGGTGCGCGGGGTGCTGCTCACCCCGGCGCATCAGTTCCCCACCGGCGGGCCGTTGCACCCGGAGCGGCGGGCCGCCGTGGTGGACTGGGCGCGCGGGCGCGGCGGGCTGGTGGTGGAGGACGACTACGACGGGGAGTTCCGCTACGACCGCAAGCCCGTCGGGGCGGTGCAGGGGCTCGACCCCGAGCACGTCGTGTACGTCGGATCGGTGAGCAAGAGCCTCTCCCCCGCGCTGCGGCTGGGCTGGATGGTGCTGCCGGGGCGTCTGGTGCGGGACGTGGTCGCGGCGAAGGGTGAGCGGGAGGGGTGGGCGAGCGCGCTCGACCAGTTGGCGCTCGCCGAGTTCCTGTCGTCAGGGGCGTACGACCGGCATGTACGGCGGATGCGGCAGCGGTACCGGGCGCGCCGGGATCTGCTGGTCGGGGCGCTGGCCGAGCGGGCGCCGTGGGCCGAGGTCGGCGGGGTCGCGGCGGGGCTGCACGCCGTGGTGCGGCTGCCCTCCGGACGGGAGCGGGAGGTGCTCCTCGCCGCGCGGGCGCGGGGAATCGCGGTGGAGGGGCTGGCGGCGTTCCGGCACCCGGAGGCCACGGTCGGGACCGGGGGCGGGAGCGGGAGCCGCGAACCGGGCGGCGACGGTCTGGTCGTCGGCTACGCGGCGGCGGCCGAGCGGGCGTACGGGGCGGCTGTCGAGGCGTTGTGCGAGGTGCTGGCGCGAGTGGGCTGAGCAAACCCGGCGAGCGCACCCGGCCCCGCTCGGCGCAGATCGGGCAACAGCAGATCGGGCAGCAAGGGGCGGGCGCAGGCGTCCCGCCGTACGCGGCCCGGCAGCGCAACCCCGCGCCCGGATCAGGCAGGACAGCATCATCACGGCAGCACGATCAGGACAGCAGAAAGTCCGCCGCCCCCGCCTTCGCCCCCTCGATGAAAGCGGAGATCTCGCTGAGCGTGTAGATCAGGGCCGGACCGTCCGGGTCGGAGGACTGGCGGACGGCGACCCGGCCGTCGGCCAGCTTCATCGCTTCGAGGCAGTTGCCGCCGTTGCCGCCGCTCCAGGGCTTGTGCCAGCCTTCGCCGCCGAGGTCGCGCGCGGGCATGCCGTTGTAGACCGGCTCGCCGTCGACTCCTCGTATCCGGTCCTTGATCTGGTCCATTCACAGCTCCTTGCGGAGATCGCTGAGGATCTCCTTTGTGCGTGGTGCGGTTGCGGCGTGCGCCGCCATGCGGTCCATGACTTCCAGGTGGGTGGCCACCTCGGGGCGCGCGTCGAGATAGACGGCGCCGGTCAGGTACTCGCTGTAGACCATGTCGGGCAGTTCCGGCACGGCGAACCGGAACAGCACGAAGGGTCCGTAGGTGCCCGGGTGGGGCCCGGACGCGAACTGGGCGACCTGCAGCGTCACGTTCGGCAGCTCGGTCACTTCGAGCAGCCGGTCGATCTGACCGCGCATCACCGCCGCGTCGCCGACCGGGCGGCGCAGCGCCGTCTCGTCCATGACCATCCACAGACGCGGCGCGTCCTCACGGGTGAGCAGGGCCTGGCGCTGCATGCGCAGGGCGACGTGCCGCTCGACGAGGCCCGGGTCGTCGACCAGCGCCCGTCCGATCGCCCCGGACCTCAGCACTCCGCGCGCGTACTCCTCGGTCTGCAGGAGTCCGGGCACGAAGTGCGGCTCGTACGACCTGATGAGTGCGGCGGCGCCCTCCAGGCTCACGTACATCGAGAACCAGTTGGGCAGGATGTCGTGGAACCTCTGCCACCAGCCCGGCTTGTTCGCGTCCTCGGCGAGCTGCACGAAGGCGTCGGCCTCGGTGTCGGTGACGCCGTAGGACTTCAGGAGCATCTGGAGGTACGGAATCTTGAGCGCGACTTCGGCGGTCTCCATGCGGCGGACCGTCGCGGCGGTTACGCGGAGTACTTTCGCCGCGTCCTCGCGCTTGAGGCCGGCGGCCTCGCGCAGGTCCTGGAGACGGCGGCCGAGAACGACCTGACCGACCGTCGGCGCGGACCGCGGTTCACTCACGCCGCATCCCTCCCAGCAGTCCGACCCGTCGTCCGACTCGTTGTCCCGTGTCTGAAGTCAGCCGCGCCCAGACGCGGACAACCGTGCGGGCAAGCCGAAAACCGGC
Source organism: Streptomyces sp. NPDC001904 (assembly GCF_040297005.1). Taxonomy (NCBI): domain Bacteria; kingdom Bacillati; phylum Actinomycetota; class Actinomycetes; order Kitasatosporales; family Streptomycetaceae; genus Streptomyces; species Streptomyces sp. NPDC001904. The sequence continues at coordinate 60,099 of NZ_JBEOYI010000001.1, forward strand.
CGTTCAGAGGCCGATCGCCGGTTCGTCCCACACGGTTCGCATCCAGGAGCCGCCTGTGCGGCGGGCTGTAGCCAGCAGTCTGCCATGCCTGCTCCGCGCGGCACACTGCACTCTGCACTTTTCAGAGTGGCTCTTGCCAAGTGTTCACGACGGGGCGATAGTGGCAAGCGTGATTCCGTCCGCGCCCTTAGGAACAGCAGCCGACGAAGCTACGCTCGGTGACCGTTTGGGTACGTCGCCCTTGTTCTCGGTCCGCCGCAGCAGCTTCGAGCTGGCCCCCCACCCGGGCTCCGCCGCACAGGCCCGGCGCATGACGCGCACCCAGCTGACCGGTTGGGGCGCGTGCGAGGACACCTGTGACGCGGCGGCCCTCGTCGTGTCCGAGCTGGTGACGAACGCGATCGTGCACACCGCCAGCCGCCGCATCCACTGCGAGCTGCACGATCTGCGCGGCGACGGGGAGGGCGAGCGCGTGCGGATAGCGGTCCGCGACGAAGGACGGATGCCGGGCGACAACAGCCCCACCGGCCGGATCGCCCCCGAGGAGGAGCACGGCAGAGGGCTGCTCCTGGTCGCCGCGGTCTCCACGGCGTGGGGCGCTCAGGAGACCGGCCCCGGACTGCTGGTCTGGGCGGAACTGCCGCGACAGGCAGGCGCCGGGGACACGGACCCCGGACCCGTGCCGGACACGACCGGCGGAAGCGGCTGGGTCTGGTGAACCCGTCGCCTCGACACGGACCGGACACCTCGACATGACGCCGGTGTGAACCACCGCCCGGACCGGCCGGGCGACGATCGACAAGCGTGCTGAACGGGAACGGATGGGCGTGGTGACGACGGGCACTTTGCGGACGATGCAGCTGGACTCGCTGGTCGGGCTCACCCGTCGACGGCGCACTCGGCAACCGCATCCACCCGCACCCGTGCGTCTGACCGTGCCGGACGGCATGACGGCGCCGCTCGGCTGTGACGCGGTGGCCGTGCCCGAGACCTTCGCCCGCGCGATGACGCGGCGGCTGCCCCGGATGGGGTGTGTGTACGCGGCGGAGGGGTACTGGTGGTGGCTCGTGCCGTCGGACTCGGACGTGGCGCTCGAATGGCCCGCCCCGGCGCGCTACACGCCGGGCGCCGTGGTGCCGGACGCGGCGCGGGTCCCCGATCTCATCCACTGTCCGGAGGGTGCGGTGCCCTACACCCCGCCGATTCCGCTGTACCTGGCGCTGTGCCGGGTGACGGGGACGACGCCCGCCTGGTCCCGGTCGGTCGGCACGTCGTGAGCCGCTCCTGAAGAGCTCCGCGCACACCGGGGTGACGACTGCTCACCGGCGAGGACGTCGGGGCTCCCGCTCCCGGCGTCCCGCGCCGAGTCCCCCGTCCGCGTGGTCCGGCTCCGCCGGCCCGGACGGCTCCGCTCGGTTTCGTCGAGTTCGCCGCGAAGGACCGGTGGTACCACCACGGTAGCCGCGCACCGGCGCCGCGTCTCTGCCCGCGCATCGCCTATGACGTGCACAGGTCACCACCCGGCCATGCTCAGACCACCGGCTGCGACGCACCCTCCCGCACGATCACGAGGAACGCGTCGGTCGCCAGATCCATGACGACCTCGGCCATCCTGCCCTCCACCCGGCATCGGTCCGCGAACTCCTCGGCGGGCCAGGAGCCGCGGGGCCCTCCGGCCGGGAAACGCTGCAGCACCACTCGTCCGTTGATCATCGCTCGTCCCTGTCCCCCGTGTCGTACCTGAAGCGCGGGTTCCGGTACGGTCCCGGCGCCTTGTGTGAAGGAGAACGCTGACAGGGCGGGTGAGGACTCGCAACGTGACGAGAATGACACCGAGTTGAGACGAGGTCAGGCCGTACGGAGCGGCCGTCAGTCGACGTACTCGTCGTGATAGCGCACGCGCGCACTGCCCGCGGGCGCCCCGAGAGACGTCGCCCGCCCCTCCGGTTTCTCCCATTCCTCCTGGCGGCCGAGGGCGGTGAGGTCCAGGAGGTTGCTGGTGAAGCCGATGTTGTCCAGGCCGCGGTCGAAGGCCGAGTACGTGTGGAAGATCCGCTCGCCCGTGCGCAGGAAGCAGCTCAGCCCGGGCCGCTCCTGCGGGCCGGCGTCCGCGTCCGGCCCGTCCGGCTCGCCCTGGACGGTGGCGCCGAAGTCCTGGTTGAAGTCGCTCAGATGGGAGGAGTACCAGGGCAGGGTCCAGCCCAGTCGCGCCTTGAACGGCAGGATCTTGGTGAACGGGGCCCGGGAGACCGCCGCGAACGCCGTGCCGCGGGCCCGCAGATGGGCCAGGTGCCCGATCTGGTCGAGGAAACCGGAGCAGCTGGCGCAGCCCGCGTCCCACTCCGGCGCGAACATGAAGTGGTAGACGACGAGTTGGGAACGCCCCTCGAACAGGTCGAGGAGTTCGGCCTTGCCGTCCGGGCCCTCGAGGACGTAGGCCTTGTCGATCTCCACCATGGGCAGCTCGCGCCGCCGGGTGTTCAGCGCGTCGCGCGCCCGGGTCGCCGCCTTCTCCAGGGCGAGCAGCTCCTCGCGCGCGGCCTGCCACTCCTGGCGGGTGACCACCTTCGGCAGCCCCATGGTTCCTCCTCGGATCGGGTCTCTCAGGGGGTGACCGGAGGCGGGCACGGAACTCATCGGTCCCGCGGGAAGAACTTCGCGCAGTGCGGGGGCACTTGGAACCCGCGTCCGCTGAGAACGCACTGTTGTCCGCTGAGCCGTGCGCCATCACAATGCTCATGCCAACACGGCAGAGGCACACCCCACCCATGCACCACTCTCGGCACGGGAGAGGACCCCCCACATGAAGAAGTCACTCGCCGCCGCAGCATTCGGCGTCGCTCTGATCGGTGCAACCGCCGCCCCCGCACTGGCCGCTGACGGTTCGTCGGCCGCCGGTCCCACGGTCAAGGCGGTGTCCTTCGCCGGAACGGTCGCGCTCAGCAACTGTTCCGGCTCCGTCGTCCGCGTCCCCAACTCCCAGCCGTCGGACCCGGCCCTGGTGATGTCGAACGGCCACTGCCTGGAGTCCGGTTTCCCGGGCCCGGGCGAGGTCGTGGTCAACAAGGCGTCGTCCCGTACGTTCAGCCTCCTGAACTCCGCCGGCAGCAAGGTCGCCACGCTGCGGGCGAGCAAGGTCGCGTACGGCACGATGACCGACACGGACGTCTCGCTGTACCAGCTCACCTCCACGTACGCGCAGATAGAGAGCTCGTACGGGATCAAGGCCCTGGAACTGTCGGCCGCCCACCCGACCCAGGGCACGTCGATCAGCGTGGTGTCCGGTTACTGGAAGAAGAAGTACAACTGCTCGATCGACGGCTTCGTCTACCGCCTCAAGGAGGGCGCGTGGACCTGGAAGGACTCGGTCCGCTACACCTCCGCCTGCCAGACGATCGGCGGCACGTCCGGCTCCCCCGTCCTCGACCAGACGACCGGCAAGGTCGTCGCGGTGAACAACACCGGTAACGAGGACGGCCAGCAGTGCACGGAGAACAACCCGTGCGAGGTGGACGCGAACGGCAAGGTGACGGTGCGCCAGGGCATCAACTACGCGCAGGAGACGTACGGGATCGTGCCGTGCGTCGTCGCCGGCAACAAGATCGACCTGTCGGCGCCGGGGTGCACGCTGCCCAAGCCCTGACGGCGGCGGCCGGGCGCTCCCCTTCTTAGGGGCGCCCGGTTCCCGGTCCTAGGCGGCCAGCTCCGCGAGGAGCCCGCCGATCCGTTCGGCGCACCGGCGCGGTACGCGTCCGGTGTCGTCGACCTGGACCGCGCACGCGGTGGTCGTGTCGACGAGCCGTTCCAGGACGACGGTCACCCGGTGCGCCCCGTCCGAGTGCCGGGCCACGACGGGCAGTTCGGCGGCGGCGAGGTCGACGGCGGCCCGGGCCTGGGCCAGCGTCCGGTACGCCTCGCGGCGCAGCGCCCACCGCCTGGCCCGGTCCTGCGGCCGGCCGGAGTCCTCGCTCAGCACGTGCCGTACGTAGGCGTGGGCGGCCTCGCGCGCGACGGCCACCCGCACCCGCACACCGCCGCCGCGGTGGCCGCCGGGCCCCGGAAGGTGCCCGGCGACCAGCACGATGGCGCAGGCGAGCAGTGTCTCGGTGATCCGGCCCGCCGACGCCTGCGGTTCCCCGCCGACCATGACGAGGGACAGGACGAGCACGGTGACGACCGCGGTCTGCGCGGCGAAGTGCCGGGTGGCCACGGGGATCAGTGCCCCGCACAGCGCCACGAGCGCGACGAGTCCGCCGGGGCGGGGCAGCAGCGCGGCGAGTCCGGCGAACGCGGCGGCGCCCGCGACGGTTCCGGCGGCCCGGCACAGGGCCCGCGAGGCGAGCGGCCCGAGGTCGGGCTTGACGAGGAAGACGGCGGTGGCGGGCAGCCAGTACCAGTGCAGGGGGTGCAGTGCCTGGGCGACGGCGGCGCTGGCCCCGAAGGAGAGTCCGACGCGGAGCCCGTACTCGCGCCCGCCGGGCCCGACCGCCCGGCCGAGCACGGTCCGCGGACTGTTCCCGCGCCGCGGCTGGGCGGGCGCGCGGCCCCCGTCGAACACCTCGGCGGCGCGCAGCAGCGCCTCGTCGAGCGCGCGCAGCCCCGCGGCGCTGCGGGTGGGCGCGGGCAGCGGCCCCACCGCAAACCCGGTCCGTACGGCGGCGGCGAGCCGGCGCGGCCCCTCCGCGGCCCGCTCCGGCACGGTCGTTCCGGCCCAGGCCAGCGCGGTGGCGGCCTCGGCGAGCGGCAGCGCGGCGACGTACTGCGCGCGCAGCCGCCGGGTCGCGGCGCCGTCGCCGCGCAGGGCGTCCTGCGCCTGGTCGAGCGCGGCGGTCAGGGCGGCGCGGCGGGCCCGGGAGTCGGTCCGCCCGGCGGCCTCGATGAGCTGGGCCACGGCGTCGTACACCGCGGCGACGGCGAGGCGCTCACCGTCGTAGAGGTAGCCCAGTCCGCGCCCGGGACGCCTGGCCGCGGCGGGCGAGGGCAGTGCGACGCGCAGCAGGATCAGCCAGGCGGCGCCGCCCACGAACAGCAGCGCCCGCTGCCATCCGGCCTCCGGCAGCGGCATCCCGGCACCGATGGCGACGGTCACCAGCACCTGCGTACCGGCGGCCGACGCGACGGGACCGACGGCGCTGACCGCCCCGCCGACGAGCCCGAGCACGGCGAACGCGGCGACGATCACCACCCCGTACCCGAACCCGGCCCCGCCTCCGGCGAACGTGCTGAGGGCCGTTCCGACGACCATGCCCGCGCCGCCGGCGAGCGCGGGCCCGCCGAGCCGGGTGAGGGCGGCGAGCCGCGGCCCCGGCCGGTCGTTGACTCCGGCGAGCATGGCGCCGAGGGCGAGCAGGACGCCGCTGGACGGGCTCCCGGCGAGGACGCCGGCCAGCAGCAGCGGCCCGGCGGCGAGCGCGCCGCGCACCACGGCGGGCCACGGGACGGGGGCGCGCTGGGCGCGCAGGGCGTGCCCGAGCCAGAGGGGAAGCGGGCGGCGAGGCAAGACGGGCTCCTGTCGTACACGGGGGTACCGGACGCCGTCGGCCAGACCTGAACTGGTCCTTCTACGGTAACGGCAGTTCATGGAGGGGAAGGAACGCCCGCATTTCCGCAATGTGACACTTGACCGTGCCCACACCACGCCCTGACGAATCCGCCGACGGCTGGCCGGACGCGTCCGGCGACACGGCGCTCACGATCCACGTCCCCGAGGCGGACCACCTGGTCCGGACCCCGGCGCGGGCGCATGTGACGGTCCTCTATCCGTTCCTGCCGCTGGCGCGGATCACCGGGGAGACGGACGAGGTGCTGCGTGACCTGTTCGGGGCGGTCCCGGCCTTCACCCTCACGTTCGACGGGCTGTCCCGCTGGCCGGGCGTCCTCTATCTGGCGCCGTCCCCCGCCGAACCGCTGCGCGCGCTCACGAAGGCCCTGCGGCAGAAGTGGCCGGAAGCGGTCCCCTATCGCGGTGTCTTCGGCGACGACGGCCTCGACCCGCATCTGACCCTGGCGAGCGGCGCGGGCACCGACGGCATTCCCGACGCCGACGTCACCCCGCGCCTGCCGCTGCGGGCGCCGGTCACCGAGGTGCGGCTGATCGTGTCGGACGGCGCCGGAACCCCGTGGCGGGACGTGCGCGCCTACCCCTTGGGCACTTCTTCTCCGGGAACTGTCTGACGGGCGTCGTCGACCGCGGCGGCCAGCAGTTCCTCGGCCCGGTCGACGAGTTCGGCGAGCCCGGGGCCGGGATCGGTGACGATGGCGTCGATGCCGCGCAGGCCGGCCCGCTCCAGCAGCCGCTTCTCGTTGGTGACCCACTCCCCGCGCGCGGCGAGCACCGCGTGCGCGGCCGACATGGCGGCGACGGCGACGGCCCCGACGACTTCGGTCCGGCCGCCCTTCGGCGCGTTCCCGGCCCGCGCGTAGTGCAGGGTGATCCGGGCGCGCCCCCACCACTCGTCGGGCGCGGCCGCGCGCAACGCGGCCGGATAGCCGTCGGGCTTCGGCATCGTGCCCCGCAGGACGCGGTTGACGGCGAGCTCGGCGACGACGATGTAGCTGGGGATCCCGGCGAGGTGGAACATCAACGGCTCCACCCGGAACCGCCCGGCCTCGGCGTCGGCCAGCACCCGCTCGACGTCGTCGAGATCGCGGTAGTGCACGTCGACGCGCCGGCCCTCGACGATGAACCATCCCCCGCCGTTGAACACCCCGCCGCCCCACCCGCCGATCTCGGTGGCCTCCCCCTCCCAGCCGAGCGCACGCAGGTGCCGCGGCGCGAAGAGCCCCTCGCCGCCCCGGTAGTAGACGGCGGTGTCCCAGTCGCTGTCGGGGGTGTGGGTGCCCTGCGCCCGGGAGCCGCCGAGGGCGACGGCGTGGACTCCGGGGAGGGCGGCCAGAGCGTCGGCGAGGCGGTCGAGGAAGGCGGCGTCGGCGGCGGCCGCGTCGGCGGTCGGTACGGGCATGGGAGCACCGTAGCCGTCGGCTCCGCCCGTGCCACCCGCTTTTCCGACCGCCGGGCTCAGCCCACCGGCACCCCGCCGTCCGGCACTTCGGGCCGCTCCGGGCGGAGCCGTGCGTGCTGGTCGACCTCGCCCTGCAGGCGGCCGAGCAACGCGGTCCATGTTCCCTGGTGCCCGCTGAGGCCGACGTCGACGGCCGTGCGGACGCGCTCCGGCTCCGGGCCCGCGTGGTCGATGCCCGAGACCTTCTGCCGGTTCGAGACCAGGATCATCGTCGGGCCCGGGACGTGGTGATCGTGCCCGAGCCACTTCGCGTACTCCCAGTCCCGCTTCTTCGTCGCACCGACGAAGAGGACCCGCAGGTTGGTGACGACGACCTCGCCCGAGTCGGTCCGCTCGTTGTACTGCTGCCCCTGCCGCTGCCGGACCTCGACGAGCCGGGCCGGTGCGACCGCGAGCACGTCCTCGCCCCTGCGGCGCCTGCCCCAGCGCCATTCGGCGACGGTGGAGCGGCCCGCCTTCAGGTCGCGGGCGAGGTCGACGCGGGCCGTGAGACGACGGTGCTCCGCCGTCCAGGCCGTCAGTTCCCGCTCGTACGCCGCCAGGGCGCGGCGCGCCTCCTGCTCCCGGCGGGCCTCTTCCCTGGCGTGCTGCGCGGCGCGGCGCCGCAGGTCGCGTTCGACCGCGGCGGCGACGCGGGCCCGCCGCCGGGCCCTGAGCCAGGCGGCGAGGCGCGCCCGGCGCAGCCAGACCAGCACGGCGACCGCCACGACGAGCAGCAGCAGGATCAGGGCGACCACGATCTGTGCCGTCGTCCAGTCGTCCGTCACGTGCACGGTCAGGGTGCGCCGAGTGGTGTTGCCCGAGGCGTCGGTCACGGTGACGGCGACGGTGACGTCGCCGGGCGCGACGGACATCCGTACCGTGCGCCGACCGTCGTCCAGGGTGAACGTCCGGCCGAGGGCCGCCGGGGACACGATCCGGGCCGTCGCCCCGGTCTCCCCGGTGACGGTGAGCACGAGTTCCCGGTGCCTGGCGCGTTCCTCGTCGTACCCGAGGGCCGCCTTCGGGGCCTTGGTGTCGACGACGATCCTGGGCCCCTCGGCCGTGGCGGCGCGGCCGAAGGGGTCGGTGAGGGTCAGCTTCGGGAGGTACGAGCCGTCGGGGAGGGGCAGGGCGAACTTCGTGTGCCCCGCGTCGTCGAGGGTGATCTCGCGGGTGCGGGTGCCGATCTCGACGGTGCCCCGGGCGCCGCGCGGGCCGGTGACCGTGAAGGCGGTGGTGCCGTCGCGGGAGGGGGTGCCGGGGTCGAGCCGGGGCGTCAGCGCGCTGACGTCGACGACCGCCTTCGTCCGCACCTCGGTGACGTTCCCGGTCTCGTCCCGCAGCGAACCGGTGATCGCGTGCGTGCCGTTCGGCAGCCAGAGCGTCCTCTTGACGTCGCCGTCCTCGGTGGTGCCGCGCAGCCGGGTCGAGGTACCGGCCACCCTCAGGTCGTAGTCGGTGCCGGGGTCGGTGGTGAAGGACAGTGCGACCGCGCCGGTCGTCCCGTCCGGGTCACCGACGGTGAGATCGTCCAGCGCCGGCCTGTCGGCGTCGACCTCGACCGTGAACTCCTCGCTCGGCTCGCTGGAGTTGTCCGCGGCGTCGACGGCCAGGACGACGTAGGTGTGCTCGCCGCTGTCGGCGGTGAAGCCGATGGTCTGGGAGGTGCCGGTCGCCGTCGCCTTCGCGACCGGATCGTCGTCCTCCCGCACTTCGATCCGCGAGCCGCGCTCGGCCTTGACCGTCACGGTGACCCGGCCCCGGGCCCCGGCCACGTGCCGGGCCACCGACGGCGCCTCGGGCGGTTCGAAGTCCTCGGTCTCCTGCCCGTCGTCCGCGCCCGTGCCCGTGCCCGTGCCCGGCAGGCTGTCGTAGCCGCACTCCGAGAAGTACCCGAGGTCTCCGCAGACGTACGAGCCGGTGTCGGAGGGGCAGGAGTGCCAGCGGTGGCAGCCGTCCCGGTGCGCGCTCGCGGCGGGCGCCGCGCCGAACAGGGCCGTCAAGGAAAAGGTGAGTGCGGCGCCGACGGTCGCACAGCGGCGCAGGATGACGCGAACGTTCACGTGCGGTGAATCCCCCAGTTCGGCCGTCACCCCCACGAGACGGCAGCACCGCAGCTTCGCACACACAATCCACACACTTCAATCACAAGGTCATCAACCGCATCCAGAAACGGTGACGTTGGCGAAGGAGATGGGGTCGGAGCAGCGGGAACCGGCCGGCCCCGCACCCACTCAGGCGGCGCATGCCGCGGAAGAACATCGAAAGACTCTCCGTATCGTATGTATGTACGCATGAGACCGGGGTAACCGCAGGCGTGCGGGGAGATTTATTCACACGACGAGAGGCAGGACTGGCGGCAATGAGTACCGTGGCAGTTCACGAACAGGCGCACATCACGGCCGATCAGGCCGAGGCGAGTCTGATCGAGCGCGCCTACGCCGATCCCGCCTCCGTGCGCCCGAAGGACGCCCGCGAGCTGGGCAAGCACTTCTTCGACCGTCTCACCCACCTCGAAGAGGGCACGCACGAGTACAGCTACGTGCGCAATGTGCTCATCGAGATGAACCTCTCCCTGGTGCGGTACGCGGCCTCGCGCTTCAAGCACCGCGGCCAGGAGGAGATGGAGGACATCGTCCAGGTCGGCACGATCGGTCTGATCAAGGCCATCGACCGGTTCGAGCTGACCCGCGAGGTCGAGTTCACCTCCTTCGCGGTTCCTTACATCGTCGGTGAGATCAAGCGCTTCTTCCGCGACACCTCGTGGGCGGTGCACGTGCCGCGCCGGCTCCAGGAGGCGCGCATAGAGCTGTCCAAGGCCACCGAGGAGCTGCACACGCGGCTGGGCCGCACGCCCTCGACGGCGGAGCTGGCCGAGCTGATGCAGCTCGACGTGTCCGAGGTCGCCGAGGCGCAGAAGGCGTCCAACGGCTACAACAGCGTCTCCCTCGACGCGGCGGTCAACGGGTCGGACGACGAGTCCGACACCATGCTCGCCGACTTCATCGGCGTCGACGAGGACCGCTTCGAACTCGTCGAGAACTTCCACTCGCTGGCGCCGCTGGTCGCCGATCTGGACGAGCGGGACCGTCGCCTGATCCACCTGCGCTTCGTCGAGGAGCGCACGCAGCAGGACATCGCCGACGAGCTCGGCTACTCGCAGATGCACGTCTCCCGTCTGATCACCAAGGTGGTGGGCAAGCTCCGCGCGGGTCTGATGGCCGCCGAGTAATACCCCCGCACTTCTTGAAAAGGCTCTGCGCCGCCCGTTCGAACGGGCGGCGCAGAGCCTTTTCGGTGTCGGTACGGTCAGGTCGTGCGCGCACGCTCCGCCGGGCCCGTCCACTCCCCCGTCGGCGCCTCGACCACGTCCAGGAACATCTGGTCGGCCTCCGGCCAGCGCTCGTGCACCGTGCGCTTGATGCGCTCGCTGACCAGCTCCAGCTGCTCGCTCTCCAGGCCGGGAACCAGATCGACCCGGGCCGCGACCAGCGTCGAGTCCATCCCGAGGCGCATGATGTGCAGGGCCGCCACGGCCTCGATCTCCGGCTGCTCGTCGAGCAGTTCCCGGATGTCGTGGTGCAGCTTCGGGTCGCCCTCGCCGATCAGCTGGTCGCGGGCGCTGCGTCCGAGGCGGTAGGCGACGAACACCAGCAGCACGCCGATGATCAGGGACGCGGTCGCCTCCCACTCGATGTGGCCGGTGGTCCGGTGCAGCACCAGGCCCGCGGCCGCGAGGACGACGCCGATGACGGCGGTGGCGTCCTCGGCGAGCACCGTGCGCAGGGTCGGGTCCTCGCCGATGCCCTCACCGGGCTGCTTGCGCACCTGGTGCACGGCGCGGGCCAGCGAGGTGCCCTCCGCGAGGAAGGCGACGCCCAGCACCACGAGCCCGACGACGAAGCCGCTCTTCGACTCCTCGGCACCGCCCTGGGTGAACGCCTCGTACGCCTGGAAGAAGGAGAAGCAGCCACCCATGACGAAGATTCCCACGGCGGCGAGGAGCGACCAGAAGAACCGCTCCTTGCCGTAGCCGAAGGGGTGCTGGCGGTCCGCCGGGCGCCTGCTGCGCCGCAGCGCGGCGAGCAGGAACACCTCGTTGAGGCTGTCGGCGACCGAGTGGGCCGCCTCGGACAGCAGCGCGGGGGACCCGGCGAAGAGTCCGCCGACCGCCTTGGCGACGGCGATCAGCAGATTCGCGCCGAGTGCCACCAGCACGGTGAACCGGGTCTTGCGGTCCTCCTCCGAGGGGCCCTGGACGGCCCCCTCCGGTTCGGTCGATGTGTCGCTCGGTGTATCGGTCGATGTGTCGGTCACGTCGGCATCTCACAGTCGTCGGGGAGAAGGGAAGCGCTTGACAGCGAACTTCCGGATAACCGGGGCCGATGCCCCTAAACCCGGCGACCCTGCGGGCCGGTACACCCGTGGCTACTGGGCCGCGAGCTGCTTCAGATCGACCGTGTCCCCGGACGCGGGCTGCTCCGGCCGCACGGGCTTGTCGTAGTCGGAGAACGTGGTCGTCTCCGGCTCACTGCCGCCGGTGGTGGTCACCTTGAGGATGTAGGGCTTGCCCTCGGCGGCGACGTAGAGGGTCGACTTCTCGTTCCCCTTGCTCTTGTGCAGGGCCAGCGCCTTCGTGCCGTCGATGGTGCTCGTGTCGCCCTTCTTCAGGCCCTGGCGCTCGGACTTGTCCTCGTCCATCGCGGCGAGCAGGCCCTGCTTGTCGCACAGACCAGTGATCTGGTTGTCCTGGGCCGGCATCTTGACCCACTTGTCGGCGACCTTCGGCACGATCTTGTCGGCGCCGGGCTGCTGCTTGAGGCTGGTGCGCCAGTACTGCTCGTCGCCCTTCAGGTAGAACGTGGCCTTCACGTGTCTGACCTCGGCCTTCGCGCCCGACATGGTCACCGTGCCCTGGCAGTTCTTCTCCTGGTCGACCGCGAGGTCGATGACCATCGACTCGCCGCCGCTCCGGCTGACCTTGCCCTTCATGTGCAGGGACTCGGCCGCTTTCGTGGCGGCCACCGCCTTGTCCGCGATCTGGTCCGCGCTGTCCCCCTTGAACGCGTCGTCGCCGCCATCCCCGCCGCCGCACGCTGCCAGGCCGGTGACGGATATGCCTGCGACCATGCATGCTGCGACTGTCCGCGCGATGCGCATCGGACCGCCTTTCCGCGGGTGCCTCCGCCCCCGCTTCCGAGTGTTCATGATGAAGAAACGCCCGGTTACCCCTGGCGATCCCGGAAACACCCGGAAGTCACCATTCCGCAAAATACGGCCCAAAACAGCGCGACACCGTCCGCCGTCAGCCGCGCGCGTTCCGCGCCAGTTCCAGGCCCTTGGCCGCCCACCAGGCCCCCGCCGCCGGGCCGCCCCGGCACGTCCCGTCCGACTCCCCCGGCCGCTTCACCCAGAGGTACGCGTCCACCAGCGGGTCCCCGGTGCGCGTGGTCGGCGCGACGCCCAGCGCGCGGCCGGGCGGGTTGCACCAGGCGTCCGCTCCCCGGTAGGGGCCGTTGCCGTTCCTGCTGGTGTCGATGACGAGGTGCTTGCCGCCCCCGAGGGCCGTCACCAGCCGTCGCCCGTATGCGGAACTCTCCTTGTTCGTACGGTAGTTGGAGACATTCAGCGCCACCCCGTCGGCCTTGCCCACGCCCGCCGCCCGCAGCGCCGCCGCCAGCTGCCACACGTCCGGGATCCAGCTCGCGTTCCCCGCGTCGAGGTACACCCTGGTCCGCGGGAGCGCCGAGAGCCGGTTCACCGCGTAGGCGAGCAGACCGTTGCGCTCCTTCGTGTCGGCGCCGGCGCACCCCGCCACCGTCGCGGCCACCGCGTCCGGCTCGACGATCACGTACGCGGCGCGTGAACCGATGCCGGAGGCGAAGGAGTTGACGTACGCGCGGTAGGCCGCCGCGCCGGCGGCGCCGCCCGCCGAGTGCAGGCCGCAGTCGCGGTGCGGGATGTGGTAGGCGACCAGGACCGGAGTGCGGTGGGCGCGGGTCGCGGCCAGGGTGACGGTGCGGACGGCGGGGCCGGGGTTCGCACCGTTGAGCCAGGTCGCCTGGGGGCGGGTCGCGATGCGGTCGATGAGGCGGGCCTCGCTCGCCCGGCCCTGCTCGCGGTAGGCCGCCGCCTGGCGGGCCGCCGCGGTGTCCGGGTCCACCCAGAAGGTGGCGGCCGGGCCCGCCGCGGGGTGCGCGGCCGAGGCCGGGGTCAGGGTGAGGAACGCGGCCAGCAGGGCGCCCAGAACGGGGCGCGGAGACATGAGCATGGCCGGATGATCGTCGGGGGCCCGGCCCAACAGGCCCCGCGACGGGCCGGGTTGTCCCCGAATGCACTCGTTCGGCCGCGCCCCGGGCCACGGGTCAGACGGCGGCCCGCTCCGTGCGGCAGATCAGCCCGTACAGGCCCGCCGCCACCGCGGTCCCGATGAACCACGAGTACGCCGCGACCTCGTCGAAGTACGGCACGAGGGCGAGGACGACGGCGAGCGCCGCCGACGGGACGAAGGCCGCGAGCGCCTTCGGGTTCACGCCCCGGCGGTAGTAGTAGCGGGAGCCGGGCGTCGCGTCGAACAGGGCGGCGGTGTCGATCCTGCCGCGCTTGACCCAGAAGTAGTCGAGCATGATGACGCCGAACAGCGGGCCCAGGAAGGCGCCCAGGCCACCGAGGAAGTAGTTCACGACGTTCGGGTTCGAGTACAGGTTCCACGGCGTCACCACGAGCGCGGCCACCGTCGAGATCGCTCCGCCGACCTTGAAGGTGATCTTCTGCGGCCAGACGTTCGCCAAGTCGTAGGCCGGGGAGACGAAGTTGGCGACGATGTTCACGCCCATGGTGGCGATGGCGAAGGTCAGCGCGCCGAAGATCAGGACCCAGGTGTTGCCGATCCGGGCCACCAGCATCGCCGGATCGGTGATCGCCTCGCCGAAGACCTCGACGCTGCCCGCCGTCACGACCACCGAAAGGACCACGAACGCGGTGGAGTTGATCGGCAGGCCCCAGAAGTTCCCGCGCCGGACCGTCCGGTAGTCGGGGGCGAAGCGGGAGAAGTCGCAGAAGTTGAGCATCAGCGTGCCGTAGGTCGCGAGGATCAGGCCGATCGCACCGAACCACTGCCGGAACTGCTCGCCCGTCGAGACCGGGTGCGGGGTGGTGGTGAGCGAGATCGTCCAGCCCGCCTTCGCCCAGATCCAGATCGCCAGGGCGAGCATCACCACCCAGATCGCCGGGCCGCAGAAGTCCTGGAACTTGCGGACCGACTCCATGCCCTGCGTGATGATCAGGAACTGCACCAGCCACAGCGCCAGGAAGGACGCCCAGCCCAGCGCGTGCAGGCCGAGGAAGGAGTGGCGCGTCCAGGACTCCATGCCGGGGAACGCCGCCAGCACCATCACGTTCACCGCCACCGACGCCAGATACGTCTGGATGCCGTACCACATGATGGCGATCACGGCCCGGACCAGCGCCGGGATGTTGGCGCCCCAGACGCCGAAGCCGATGCGGCTGACGACCGGGAACGGCACTCCGTGGCGCTGGCCGATGCGGCCCATCGCGTTGCAGCCGGCGTAGATGATCACGAAGCCGATGAGCAGGGCCGTGAAGATCTGCCAGGCGTTGAGGCCGAGCACCAACAGGCCCGCCGCGAAGGTGTAGTTGCCGAGGTTGTGGACGTCGGACATCCACAGGGCGAAGAGGTCGTAGACCTTCCAGGTGCGTTCCTTGTCGCCCGCGGGCGCCAGGTCCTCGTTGACCAGGCGGGGGTCGGGGACGAAGTCACCGCCGCCCCACGACGACGTCTTCACCGGTTCGGCCACGGACATGGGAGCCTCCTGGGTCCTGGGACACCACTTTGGTATACCAAAGCGCCGCCATGGTCCCGCTGCCGACAACTCCCGGCAATATCCGTGCAGTTACGTCTCGGTAAATCACCTCGGAGCGGATCGGCGAGGATGGGGGCATGACGACGGCTGAACCGCTGGGGGCGGTGCGCGAGCGGGTGCTCGGCGCGCTGCGGGAGGACATCGTCGCCGGGCTGCTGCGGCCCGGCGACCGGCTGGTCGAGCGGGAGCTGGCCGAGCGGTTCGGGGTGTCACGGGTACCGGTGCGCGAGGCGGTACGGGCGCTGGTCGCCGAGGGGTTCGTCACCTTCGACACGCCCCGGCGCGCGGTCGTGCGCACGCTCACCCGCGCCGACGTCGCCGAACTCTTCGAGCTGCGGGAGGCGTTGGAGGTCTACGCGGCCGGGCTCGCCGCCGAGCGGGCGGGCGCGGACGAGCTGGCGCGGCTGGCCCTGCTGCTCGACCGCGCCGCCGAGGCGACCCGCGCGGACGACGCCGCGACCCTGACCGACGTCAACTCCCGCTTCCACGACGACCTGCTCGCCCTCGCGGGCAACGGCCTCCTGGTCACCGTCATGCAGCCGGTCGCGGGCCGTCTGCGCTGGCTGACCCGGCGCAACGAGGAATGGCCGCAGCAGCTCGCCGAGCACCGCGAGCTGTACGCGGCCGTGGCGGCGGGGGACGCGGAGCGGGCGCGGGCGGTCGCGCTGTCCCACGTACGGACCAACTACCGCTCCACCGTGCGCCATCTGTTCGGCGACGGGGAGCCGCCGCCGGACCGGCCGGGCGTCAGTCCGCCTTGATGGTCCGCATCCGCCCGTACGCGTACACGCACCCGGCGAGCGCCAGGTCGGACAGGAGCATGAAGCCGATGGAGTACGAGTCCTTGGCGCTGTAGATCGCGCCCATCACCAGCGGCGGGACGAAGCCGCCGAGGCCGCCCATCGCGCCGACGATGCCGGTGACCGAGCCGACCTGCGGCTGCGGGGTGACCTGCGAGACGAGCGCGAAGACGGAACCGCTCGCGGTGCCCAGGCCGGCCGCCATCAGCAGGAAGCAGATGGTGCCCATCGGGTTCAGCTGCGGGTCGAACGCCTGGAGGATCGCGAACAGGGCGACGACGGCCAGGGCGCAGGAGGTGACGACGGCCGGGTGGATGCGGTCCGAGAGCCAGCCGCCGATGGGCCGGAAGATGACGGTGACCAGGGCGAAGCCGGCCGCCTTGGTGCCCGCGTCGGTGGGGCTGAGTTCGTACCAGGTCTTCAGGTACGTCGGCAGGTACACGCCGAAGGCGACGATGCCGCCGAAACCGATCGCGTAGAGCGCGGAGAGTTCCCAGGTGACGCGGAGCCTCCCGGCGCTGCCGAGCCGCTTGCCGAGCGAGGTCGTGGGGATCTTGCGGTCGGGGTGGTCGGTGATCAGGACCGCCGCCAGGACCGCGTACGCGGCCAGCGCGATGGCGACGACGAGGAACGGCAGGTTCTCGCCGTGCTTGGCCATGCGGGGCGTGAAGTAGCCGGACAGGGCCACACCGCCCATGCCCATGCCGAAGATGCCGAGCGCGAGACCTCGGTGGGCGGGCGGGAACCAGGAGTTCACCAGCGGGATGCCGATGGCGAAGGTGGTGCCGCCGAGGCCCAGCAGGAAGCCCACGACGATCATCGCGAGGAAGTTGTGCCGGGCCGGGATCACCAGCAGCACGGGGACGATGGTGAGCGCCGAGATCAGCGGGAAGAGCAGCTTGGCGCCGTAGCGGTCGGTGAGCGCGCCGACCGGGATGCGGCCGAGCGAGCCCACGAGCACGGGCACCGCGACGAGGAAGGACTGGGCGAACGAGCTGAGGCCCAGGTCCGAGCCGAAGACGCCGGCGAGCGGCGCGATCAGGTTCCAGGCCCAGAAGGTGAGCGCGAAGCCCACCGTGGCCACGACCAGGTTGCGGTAGGCGGCGGCCGGGGGCTTGAGGTGCTGCGGAGTCTCCGTTGGCGTCACCCTTTCACGCTAGGAAGGGTCACCTGTCCGCACCTGATCTGTTGCTCCGTTCGGTGGCGGGCGGGCGCACCGGAAGGCCCGCCGCGGCCGCCGCCCCGCCGAGCACCTCACGCAGCATCCCGGGCGTGAGCCGTCCCGTGAAGGTGTTGCGCTGGCTGACGTGGAAGCAGCCGAACAGATCGAGCCCGTCGAGGTCGACGCGGACGCCGTGGCCGAAGGCGGGGCGGGGCCGGGGCAGGGTCCATCCGGCTTCGGCGAAGGCGGGCCAGGCCGCCTGCCAGCCGAACGCGCCGAGCACGACGACGGCGCGCAGGGTGGGCCGCAGCAGTTCCAGCTCGCGCACCAGCCAGGGGCGGCAGGTGTCGCGCTCGGCCGGGGTGGGCTTGTTGGCGGGCGGGGCGCAGTGCACGGGCGAGGTGATGCGCACGCCGTGCAGGGTGAGCCCGTCGTCCGCGGCGACGGCGTCCGGCCGGGAGGCGAGCCCGAGGTCGTACAGGGCGCGGTACAGCACGTCGCCGGAGCGGTCGCCGGTGAACATCCGGCCGGTGCGGTTGGCACCGTGCGCGGCCGGTGCCAGGCCCACGATCAGCAGCGACGCGTCGGGCGGGCCGAATCCCGGGACCGGCCTGCCCCAGTACGTCTCGTCGGCGAAGGCCGCCCGCTTCTCCCGGGCGACCTCCTCCCGCCAGGCGACGAGCCGCGGGCAGGCCCGGCAGCCGGTGATCCGCTCGTCCAGCTCCCCCAGGCCGTGACCGTCGTCGTCCATGGCTTCGACCTTAGGGGCTACGTGAACGCGGCTCCCAGCGCCACGAACGCGCAGATCAGGATGAAGAGGATGGCGAGCAGCGGCCACACGAAGCGCAGGTAGCGGTCGTAGCCGACCTTGGCGAGGGCCACCCCGCCGATGGTGACGGCGGTGGTCGGCACCCACAGGTTCATCCAGCCGCTGGCCGCCTCCCAGGCGGTGACGACGACCGCGCGCGAGACGCCGGCGAAGTCGGCGAGCGGGGCGAGGATCGGCATGGCGAGGGTGGCGTGGCCGGAGGTGGACGGGATGAGGAAGGCCAGCGGCAGGTTCACGACGAAGACGATGATCGCGAAGATGCCGGACGAGGTGCCCTTCACGACGCCCTCGATGGCGTGCAGCACGGTGTCGGTGATCTTCGAGTTGTTCATGATCACGGTGACGCCGCGGGCCAGCAGGATGACCAGCGCGGGCGAGACGAAGTCGGCGGCGCCCTGGATGATCGTGGAGCTGATCTTCTGCTCCCCCATCCGCGCGACGAGCCCGACGAGCACGGCCGCGCACAGGAACAGCGCCGCGAGCTGCGGGAAGGACCAGCCGAGCTCGAAGCCGTACGGGGTCGCGTCCGCGTCGCCGGTCAGGGCGCTCGCCCAGGGCACGACCGAGAAGATCATGAAGGCGAAGACGAGGGCCGTGACGACGAGGACGGCCTGGTGCAGCCGGGTCAGCTCGGGCACCTCCCCCTCGGCGGCGTCCGAGGTCTCGCGGTCCCCCGGCAGGAACCCGGAGAGCGAGCGCTCCGGGTTCTTCTGGACGCGCCGCGCGTACCGGATGACGTAGGCGACCGTCACCGCGGTGAGCACCACCCACATCACGAAGCGGAGCACGATGCCGTCGCCGAGGGAGATGTCGGCGGCCGAGGAGGCGACGCCGGTCGCGAACGGGTTGACGGTCGAGCACAGCACGCCGACCCCGGCGCCGAGGATGATCGCGCCGACCGCCGTCATCCGGTCGTAGCCGAGCGCGAGCATCAGCGGCACGATCAGCCCGTAGAACCCGAGGGTCTCCTCGGCGAAGCCCTCGACGGTGCCGAGCACCGAGAAGACCACCATGACACCGGCGATGAGCAGTGCCCCGCGCGAGCGCAGCCGGTGGGCGAGCAGGCCGATGCCGCGGTCCAGCGCGCCGGTCGCGAAGACGACGGTGATGAACGCGCCGATGGCCAGCACGAACAGGAAGACACCGGCGCTGCCGTACAGGTCACCGGAGTTGTCGGGACCGACGAGCGAGGTCTTCGCGTCCTGGATGCCGTAGAGGCCGTTGACCGGGGAGAGGAAGAGGTCGTTGAGGCGGTCGACGAAGGACTGGCCGGAGGGGACGCGGTGGTAGGTCCCCTCGACGGGGGCGCCGGCGTCGTTGCGGTCGTACTGGCCGGAGGGGATCAGGAAGGCCAGCAGCCAGACCGCGATCGTGACGACGGCGAGCACGGTGAGAGCGCTGGGAAAGGTGAATTTCCGCTTCTTGTCCGGCTGTTGGGCCGTCTCGGTGCTCATGCCCGGCCCTCACGGGTGAAGTCCGCCGCGTACCCGGTGACGAACGCGCACATGGCGACGACCGTGGCGCGCAGCTCGGAGAGGAGGACGCGCTCGTTCGGGGCGTGCAGATTGCACTGGTTGTCCTGGGCGCCGAAGAGCAGCACCTCGGCGTGCGGGGCGGCCTGGGCGAGCCCGTTGACCAGCGGGATGGAGCCGCCCGTCGCGATGTACGAGGCCTCGGTCCCCCAGGCGGTCGCGAGCGCGGCGCGGGCGGCGCGGTAGGCCGGGCCGTCGGTGGCCGCCTCGTAGCCGGGTCCGGTGTCGCCGGGGGTGACGGTGAGCGGAACGCCGAACGGCTTGAGCGCGCTCAGGTGGTCGACCAGCGCCGCCTGGGCCTCGGCCGGGTCCTGCCGGGGGTGGAAGCGGAGGTTGAGCTTGGCGCGTGCGTACGGGACCACGGCGGAGGCGGCGTGGTCCACGCTGGGCGCGTCGATGCCGATGACGGTGATCGCGGGGCCGCTCCACAGGCGCTCGCCGAGGGTGCCGCTGCCGAGCAGCGGGAGGCCCGCCTCGACGCCGGCGAGGTCGCGGAACTCGTCCTCGGTGAACCCGGCGCCGGTCCACTCGTCGCGGCGCAGGCCCTCGACGGCGACGTCCCCGTGCACGTCGTGCAGGGTGGCGAGGGCCTTGAGGAGGACGAGCAGCGCGTCGGGGGCGGCGCCGCCGAACTCGCCGCTGTGGCGCGGTTCCTTCAGCGTGCGGACCTCGACGACCACCTCGGCGGCGCCGCGCAGGCCGGTGGTGAGGGTGGGGGTGCCGGGGCGGACGTTGCCGAGGTCGGCGATGACCATGGCGTCACAGGCGAACCGCTCCGGGTCGGTGGGCGGGTAGGTGTCGAAGGGGCTGCCGTACTCCTCCTGCCCCTCGAAGACGATCTTGATGCCGACCGGCGGGCGGCCGCCGAAGGCGCGGAGCATCCCGAGGTGCGCGATGACGTTCGACTTGTCGTCGGCGATGCCGCGCGCCCGCAGCCCCTCCTCGCCGCCTTCGCGGACCGGGGTCGGCTCGAACGGCGGGGAGTCCCACAGGCTCTCGTCGCCGGGCGGCTGGACGTCGTAGTGCGAGTAGAGCAGGACGGTCGGCGCGTCCGGGGTCGGCGGCGGGATCTCGCCGAAGATCACCGGGGCGGTGTCGGGCAGCTCGATGGTCTCGACGTGCGCGACACCGGCGTCGCGGAGCAGTCCGACGAGGAGGTCATGGGCCTCCCGGACCGGCTCGGCCGGGAAGCCCGGGAAGGCGATCGACGGGATGGCAGCGAGCCGCTCCAGATCGGCCCGCAGCCCGTCCATCAGCCGGTCGGCCGCCGCCCGGGGGTCCTGCGATTCCTGCGGATCTGCCATGACGTACACGCCCCTCGCTGTGTTGAATGCACGATTCGTCCGGATTATCCGGGTCGGGGCGGGGTGGTTCGTCCGTGGCTCGCCGACGGGGGCGGCAACGGCATTAAGGTCGACGCATGGCAGCGAACACATCGCAGACGCCGGGAGCGCCGAAGGACCCGGCCGAGGCCGCGCGGGCGGCGGCACCGGCCGGCGGCGAGAGCGTGCGCGTCGACAGCTGGATCTGGTCCGTGCGGCTGGTCAAGACGCGCTCGGCGGGCGCCGCGGCCTGCAAGGGCGGACACGTCAAGGTCAACGGGACGAGCGTGAAGCCCGCGCACGCGCTGCGCGCCGGTGACGAGGTGCGGCTGCGCCAGCCCGGCCAGCGGGAGCGGGTGGTCGTGGTCAAGCGCCTGATCCGCAAGCGGGTCGGGTCGCCCGTCGCCGTCGAGGCGTACGTCGACAACAGCCCGCCGCCTCCCCCGCGCGAGGTCGTGGCCCCGGTCGGCATCCGCGACCGCGGCACGGGCCGGCCCACCAAGCGGGACCGCAGGGAACTGGAGCGGCTGCGCGGCGTCTTCGGGCAGGGTCCGGGCGAGGAAGCCGGTCCGCAGCAGCACTGAACCGGAACCCACTCGCGGTGGGCCCCGGTTCAGCGCTGCTGCGGGTGCTGCCGCGTGGCGTCAGACGGCACGGCGCACCAGCGCCACGAGTTCCCGGTTCTTCCCGCGCCGCGCCCACGCGAGGACGGCGAGGGGGACCATCAGGATCAGCGGTGTCGCCGCGTTCTCCCCGTCGAAGGCGACGATCTGGGTGACGCACGCGCCGACCATCAGGGCGCTCAGCGCGATCGGCGCCACACCCGACAGGACGGGCACCAACAGGGCGACGGCACCGGCGAGTTCGAGCGCTCCGATGACATACATGCCGGTGGCGCCCCAGCCGATCGTGTCGAAGGAGTCGACCGCGGCGGAGACCGCGAAGAGCTTGGGCAGGGCGCTCGCGACGGCGAAGAACGCGGCGAGCACGATCGTGGTCGTGGTCAGCGCGATCCGGGCGCGACGGGAGCGGACGGGGGCGGCGGCCGGGGCGGCGGCGAGATGCGTCATGACGGTCTCCTGAGCGGTGCGAGCGAGCGGCCGGTCGGTCGCTCTCACCGGTTAAGACCGGGGCCGCCCCCGGAACTCATCGCCCCGCGGAGCCCCGCGTCAGGCGGGCACCGCCCGGACCCACACCCGGTCGTCGGTGAGATAGCGGTCCACCTTCAAGCCGGCGTCCGCCAGCGCCTGTTCGAACTGCTCCGGGGTCATCGGCAGGATCCGGTACGTCTGCGTCCACACGGCGTCCGGGAACAGGTACTCCACCGTCGAGGAGCGCACCCCGCCGCCGACCGGCTCCGACGACACCATGCGGATGGTGAACCCCGCCTCCTCCAGGCGGCGCTCCTTCGGCAGGTCCTCGTACGCGCCGTCGCGCACCCGCTGGATCAGCACGCAGCCGTCGTCGGCGACATGCCGCCGGACCGTGTCGAGCATGCCGCGCCGGACCGCCGCGTCCCCGGTGTTGACCAGGATCGAGGCGAGCAGCACGACGTCGAACTTCTCCCCTCCGAGGTCCAGGCCCTCGATGGTGGAGCGGACCGTACGGGCGCCACGGACCCGCTCCAGCATCTCGGGCGACTCGTCCACCGCCGTGACCTCGAAGCCGCGCTCCAGCAGGGGGTGCGTCACCCTGCCCACCCCGCAGCCCAGTTCGAGCACACGGGCGCCGGCGGGCACGGCGCCCGCGACGATGTCCGGCTCGCCCTCGACGGGCAGTCTCGAATAGAGCTCCACCGCGCAGCCGTCGGGCGTGATGGCGCCCGGTCCCGTCCCTTCGTATCCCGTACGCATCTCAAGGCTCATGCACAGGCAACGGCCCGGCCAGTACCGGCGGTTCCTCACATCGGGAACCAGCCGCTCCCCGGGTACCAGTGGCCGCCCGCGTCGAGGTGGCCGAGCACGGCGCGCTGCAGGCTCGTGCGGCGGGGCAGCTCGGCGCGCGGGGTCCCGGTGCCGCCGAAGACGAAGGCGACCGGCGTGTCGTCCTCGGGCTCGGGCGCGGTCCCCGGAGGCGCGGGAAGCGGCGCGAACCGCTCCTGGAAGCGGACGATGTTGGAGTCGGCCGGCAGGTACTTCCGCAGTTGCCCGTCCAGGAGCCAGGAGTGGCAGACGGCGACCCGGACCGGCTCCCGGGGGAAGTGCCGGGCGAAGAAGGTCCGGGCGCGGGCGATCGAGTCGTCGCAGGCGCGCGGGGTGAAGGGGCCCCGGAAGTCGGGGATGTGCACGCTCAGGCACGGATCGCCGGGCCCCGCGCCGCCACCGGCGGCCGCGACCGCCTTCCCCGTGCGCTCCCCCAGCCGCTGCCCCTCGAACTGGAGCCGCCCCAACTGGTAGAGCTCGCCGCGGAAGTGCCGGGTCGGCCACCACGGCACGAGCAGTCCGGTCGTGCCGAATCTCCTGCGGTGCACGGCGAGATTGCGGCCGAGGTCGGCGAGCGTGTGCCGGGAGACGTCGTCGGGGATGCCGTGCTCGCGGTGCAGGGCGCGCACGTGCGGCAGCGCGGCGACGAACACGAAGACGGCGAAGCAGCGGCCGAGCGTTCCCGCCGCGGCCGGGACGTCCGGGAGGCTCGTCCCCTCCCCCGGTTCCCCGAGCCGCCACAGCAGCCCGCCGACCGCCCGGGCCAGCAGGTCGGTCAGCTCCCTGGAAGCCGTCATCTCCCGGTGCAGGGAGATCAGTTGCGCGATGTCTTCGTGCGGGACGGCAAGATCCAGCAGGACGTCGGGGAGGTCGAGGTCGGACGGCAGGGCCGCGGCGAGGCGGGGTATCCGCGGGTCGTCCAGCGCGGCGAGCCAGGCGGCGCACCTCTCATCGCCCTCGAGCGTCTCCAGCAGGTCCGCCACGCCGTCTCCTTCGTTCAGCCGGGTCGACCAGTCGGCCAGGTCAGACCGGGCGATCGGGTCGGCCGGGGCCGCCTGTCATGGACTCAACGTACGCGCACGCCGCGCCACCAGCGCCGCCGTCAGGTGCTGGAGACCGGCGGGGTGGCCGGGCGACAGACCGGTGAGGCGGGTGATGCGACGGATGCGGTAGTCGACGGTGTTGGGGTGGATGTGCAGGGCGGCGGCGCAGCCGCGCCGGTCCAGGCCGTGCCGCAGGTACGTCTCCAGGGTGTGCAGCAGCTCCGGCTTGCTGTCGAGGGGTTGCAGGAGCCGGGCGAGGCCTTCGAGGGCGACGCTGGGGCGGCTGAGCTGGTAGTCGAGGAGCACGTCGGCGAGCCGGTACAGGCCCGGACCGCGCCCGGTGCGCTCCACCAGGTCCACGATCTCGGTGTTCTCGGCGACGGCGGCGGCCACTCCGGCGGGCTCCACGACGGCCGCGGCGGCGGTCACCGGGACCCCGGCCGCGCCCGCCGCCGCGTCGGTCAGGGCGCACAGTTCGGGCCAGGGCGGCGGGTCGGCGAGCGGCAGCAGCGCGGTGCCGCCGGAGCTGTCGAGCGAGGTCAGGGCGGGCTCGCCGGTGCCCGCGCCGAAGGCGTCGAGGGTGGCGCGGACCCGGCGGATCTTGCGTCGGGCGGCGACGCCCGCGCCGGGCCCCGGCAGGGTCTCGTCGGGGTGGGTGCCCAGTCGCAGGGTCAGGGCCGCGTAGAGGGCGGCGGGCCGCTGGACGCCGGGCCGCTCGGCGGGCTCACCGGCGAGCAGCGCGGCCAGCAGGGCGTGCCGGCCGCCGTGTTCCTGACTGTCGAGGATGGCGCGGGTCTGGAGGTAGGCGCGGCTGACGGCGGAGGTCACCTGCTGCTGGAGGACCATGATCCGGTCGACGGCCTCCTTGAGGTCGGGCAGTTCGGCGGGGCGGGCGTCCTGCGACAGCTCGGCCCAGCACATCGCCGTACCGATCTGGTACGCGGTGAGGATCGCGTCCAGCGGGACGCCCTCCTCGGCGCGCTGGGCCGCGGAGTCGCGCTGCTGGGCGAGTTCGGCGTCGGTGGCGGGCCTGCGGTGCTCGATGACGTCGGCGAGCAGCCGCAGCGTGTACTGCACGATGTCGGCGATGTCCCCGGCGATCTCCTCGCCGGGCAGCTCGGCGTAGACCGGGAGTTCGCTGCGCAGCCGGGTGACGACCCGCCGGGTGAGGGCGGGGACGCGGGCCCGCAGCCGCGCGGCGGCCGGGACGCCCGCGACGATCAGTGGGCCCGTGGCCCCGGTCTTGTCACGCGTCACAACTTTCCCCCGGTAAGTCTGCGTTACCGACCAGTTAAGCGCTGCCTCACGAGTCTGCATCATGTGCGGCGACCCCATCCATGCCCCACCGTGAGATTCAGGGAGCCGCACCGTGAACTCTCTTCGCAGCAAGGGACTTTCGGCCCGCAACAGAAGAGGTCTGGGGGCCGTGCTCGTCGCCGTCGCGGCCCTGGCGACCCTCGGCGCGGGCACCGCCCAGGCCCGGGCCGCCGCGCCCCAGGTGTACGTGGCGCTCGGCGACTCGATGGCGTCGGGCCCGCTGGTGCCGCCGATCACGGGCCCGCTGGCCTGCGGCCGCTCCACCCGCAACTACGCGCATCTGCTGGCCGACCGGCTGAAGGTGACGACCTTCCGTGACGTGACCTGTTCCGGCGCGGACACCGACGACATGTCCAACCCGCAGAAGCTGTCCCTGCTGGGCGTCGACATGGGTACGGCGGCGCCCCAGTTCGACGCGCTCAGCGCCGACACCACCCTGGTCACGCTCACCATCGGCGGCAACGACGCGGGCCTGGTCGGTGTCGCCCAGGACTGTATGCAACTCGACCCGACGGCGGACAGCTGCCAGAAGAAGTTCGTCGTCGACGGCGTCGACAGGGTCTCCCAGCGGATCGAGGCGTTCGGCCCGAAGCTGGCGGCCGTCCTCGACACCGTCCACCAGCGCTCCCCGCAGGCCCGGGTCCTGGTCACCGGCTACGGCGACTACATCAAGAAGGGCGGCTGCTGGCCGATCGTCCCGGTCCTCGGCAGGGACGCCGACTGGCTCCAGGGCAGCGTCGACCACCTCAACTCGGTGATCTCCGCGCAGTCCGCCGCGCACGGCGCCGAGTACGTGGACGTGCGCACCCCGAGCGCGGGCCACGACGCCTGCCGCGCGGTCGGCACCAAGTGGGTGGAGGGCTTCGTCCCGACGGCCCCGGCGGCGCCGCTGCACCCCAACGCCCTCGGCGAGGCCGCTTACGCCGGCTTCATCGGCGCGCACATCGGAGGCTGACGCCGTCGTGCGCTCCCGCTCCTTCGCCCTGACGCTCGTGGCGGCGCTGCTCGGCGCCGCCACGCTGCTCGCCCCGTCCGCGTCCGCGAACCCGCCCTCCCCGCAGGGTGGTTGTGATCCGCTGACGGCCACCGGCGGCGACTGCCTGCTGCCCTTCCCCAACGACTGGTACACCCGCGCGGACGCCGGTACGCCGACCGGCCGCCGGGTCGCCTTCACCTCGGAGATGCTGCCGCGCGGGGCCGCCGCGCCCGCCGTGGACCCGACGGCCTGGAACCGCTCGGACGGCTTCTCGCCCGGCGCGGCCCTGCTCGTCCAGGTCCCGGGCCTCGACCTCGCGGCGACGGGCGCGGCCCCGCTGACCGACATCGGCAGCTCCCTCGACCGTGACGCGCCGATCGTGCTCCTGGACACGACGACCGGCGAGCGCCATCCCTACTGGGCCGAGCCGGACGCCAACGCGACGAGCGGGGACCGCCGGGCGCTGCTGATCCATCCGGCGAAGAACTTCAGCGAGGGCCACCACTACGCCGTGGCCCTGCGCGGCCTCAAGGACGCGACCGGGCACCGGCTGCCGACGCCGGATGCGTTCGCGAGGGTGGCGGGCAGGCAGCTCCCGCGCCATGACGCCCTGGCCGCCCGGCAGCGCCAACTACAGCCTGCGCTCCAGGCATTGAGGAACCACCGGATCAACACCGGTGATCTCTATCTGGCCTGGGACTTCACCGTCGCCAGCGCCCGCAGCCTGACCGGCGACCTGTTCTCCATCCGCGACGACGCCTTCCGCCGGCTGGGCTCGGCGTCACCCGGGTTCACGGTCACCGGCGTCAAGGACCTCACGCCCGACCAGGACGCCCGGATCGCCCGCGAGGTCACGGGCACGGTGACGGTCCCCGGCTATCTGTCCCTGCCGGGCGGCCCACCCGGATCCACGTTCGCCCGGGACCGCGACGGCACCCCGCGCCACCTCCCCGGCAACGTCCAACTGGCCTCGTTCCGCTGCGAGATACCCCGTACCGCCTTCACCGGACGGCCGTCCCGCCCGGCCCTGTACGGACACGGTCTGCTCGGCAGCGCGGGCGAGGTCGGCGCGGGCAACGTCAAGGCCATGGCGTACGAGCACGACTTCACCTTCTGCGCGACCGACTGGATCGGCATGGCGCAGGCCGACATCCCGGTCGTGCTCGGCGCGCTCGCCGACCTCAACCGCTTCCCCGCGGTCCCCGAGCGCAGCGAGCAGGGCATGCTGAACGCCATGTTCCTGGGCCGCGCCCTGATCCACCGGGACGGTCTCGCGAGCGACCCGGCGTTCCGCACCGCGGACGGCCGTCCGCTGATCGACACCGCGCACGGCCTCTCCTACGACGGCAACAGCCAGGGCGGCATCCTGGGCGGCGCCCTGGTGGCGGCCTCGCGGGACGTACGGCGCGGGGTGCTGGGCGTGACCGGCATGAACTACGGCCTGCTGCTCAACCGCAGCGCGGACTTCGCACCGTTCCAGCAGGTCCTCGACGTGGCCTACCCGGACCGGCTGCGCCAGCAGATCGTCCTCCAGCTCTACCAGATGGTCTGGGACCGCGGCGAGACGAACGGCTACGCGCAGACCCTGGCCGGGAACGGGGACCGCGTCCTGATGCACATCGCGTACGGGGACCATCAGGTGGCCAACGCGGCGGCCGACGTGGAGGCCCGCACCCTCGGTGCCCGCCTGCTCACCCCCGCGCTCGCCACGGGCCGCAGCCCCGACAGGGTCCCGTACTGGGGCATCCCCCGGGCCGGAAAGCCGCCGCTGCGCGACGGCTCCGCGATGGTCGTCTGGGACAGCGGCACCCCGGCACCGCCGGTGACGAACACCCCGCCCACGGAACCGGCGTACGGCAAGGACCCGCACTCCGATCCGCGCGCCACGGCGGCGGCCCGCCGGCAGAAGGCGACGTTCCTGCGCACCGGTGCCGTCATCGACGTCTGCGACCGGGCGCCCTGCCGCTCGCTTCCCACCCCGTGACGTGAAGAGGCACTCTGGAGGGGGGTGCCTCTTCACTCCGTGGAGGTGACGGCCATGCACCTGATCCGGACCGGTGACGAACCGGTCACCGCCCGCAGCCCGCTTCGCCTGCGCCTGGGCCTGGCCCTGTTCGGCCTGCTGTGGACGACGGCCGGCACCGTCGCCTTCCTCCTCGCCCACCGCCCCGGCTGGGCCCTGGCCTGCGGCGCGCTCTGGCTGATCACGACGATCGACCTGCTCATGATCACCCGCCACATCCGCCAGGGCCCCCACTACCAGCCGGGCCGGAACATCCCCCCGTACAGAAAAAGCGCCCCGTAAGGGGCGCGGGGAACTGCGCGAGCAATCACAGACGACCCGAACCAGCCGACGAAGGACCAGCCCCGACGGCGCGACGGCTCAGTCGTCGAACCGCGCCGCCGCCACATACTCGGGCTGCGGATCCAGCGCGGCGGCCAGCCGGAAGTGCCGCCGAGCCTGCTGCGGCCGCGCCCAGCGCTCATAGGTGCGGGCCAGCGCGAAATGCGCGAACGCGTTGTCCGGCTCGCGCTCCAGGACGATGGAGAACTCCAGCTCGGCGGCCCGCAACTGCGCGGCGGCGAAGAAGGCGCGCGCCCGCAGCAGCCGCGCGGCGGTGTTCTCCGGGTGCGCGGCGATCACGTCGTCGAGCAGCTTCACCGCACCGCGCGGGTCCCGCGCGGCGAGCAGCTGCTCGGCGGCGCGGTAGTCGATGACGTGCGTCTCCGGGGTGGCGTCGGACACGGTGTGCTCCCTTCCGGTGTCGACCACGTCAACGCCGTGGCCCATGAGGGCTATTCCTGCCCGCCCCGCACCGTCAGGACACTCAGCCCAGCGACACGGCGAGCACCATCCCGGCCAGGACGAGCACGGCGCCCGCGATCATGAAGCTCCGGTCCACACCGGGGCGTTCCCCGCCGAGGAGCACGGTCTCGCGCGGGTCGTCGGTGTCGTACGCGACGCTGACGACACCGCCCGCGGGCAGCGGCAGGCGTTTGCTGGCGGGGACCGGCGAGACGACCTCTATGACCTGGCCGTCACCGGTCGCGAACTGCAGCAGCGGCCGGTCGGACCCGGGTTGCGGCGGCTTGACCAGGGCCTCGACCACGTTCCCCGCCACCTTCACGCGCCGGGTGCGCTGCAGTCCGTAGGCGCCCGCGAGGAGGGCGACGAGCCCGCCCATCGCGGTGCACGCCGCCAGAACGATCATTTCGACGCGGTGCGCGCCCGGCGCACCAGGTCGGCCCAGACGGCGTCGACCTGCTCCCTCAGCCGGTCCAGGGAGACGTCGTTGTCGATCACGACGTCGGCGATGGCGAGCCGCTTCTCGCGGGTGGCCTGCGCGGCCATCCGGGCCCGCGCGTCCTCCTCGCTCATGCCGCGCAGCCGGGTCAGCCGGTCGAGCTGGGTCTCGGCGCTCGCGTCCACCACGACGACCAGGTCGTAGAGCGGCGCCAGCCCGTTCTCCGCGAGGAGCGGTACGTCGTGGACGACGACCGAGTCAGGTCCCGCCGATTCCTGGAGCTCCGCGGAGCGCGTGCCGACCAGCGGGTGCACGATCGCGTTGAGGGTGGCCAGTTTGTCGGAGTCGGCGAAGACGATCGACCCCAGCTTCGGGCGGTCGAGCGTGCCGTCGGCCGTGAGGACGTCGTCGCCGAACGCCTCGACGACGGCCGCGAGCCCCGGTGTGCCGGGCTCGACGACCTCACGGGCGATGCGGTCGGCGTCGATCAGGAGCGCGCCGCGCTCCACCAGGAGTCTCGACACTTCGCTCTTGCCGGAACCGATTCCCCCGGTCAAGCCCACAGACAACAAGTCCGCGCCTCCCACTCGCCTCGGCACCCCGGCCCGCGGGGAGCGTCCTTGCGACGAGACTAGTCGCCTTCCCGCTCCGCCAGGAACCTCTCGAACTCCAAGCCGATCTCGTCCGCCGAGGGGATCTCCATCGACTCGGCCAGCATGTTGCCCCGCGACTCGGCGCCGGCCGCCGCGTCGTACTGGTGCTCAAGTCCCTGCACGAGCGCGACGAGTTCCTCGTCGCCCTCCTGGATCTGCCGGTCGATCTCCGTCTGCGTGCGGTGCGCCTCGGTGCGCAGCGCGTGCGCGATGCCCGGCAGGACGAGCCCGGTGGCGGCGGTGACCGCCTCCAGGGCGGTGAGCGCGGCGTCCGGATACGCGGAGCGCGCGATGTAGTGCGGGACGTGCGCGGCGACGCCGAGCACGTCGAACCCGGCCTGCGTCAGCCGGTACTCGATCAGCGCCTCGGCGCTGCCCGGCACCTGGGCCTCCTCGAACGGGCTGCGGTGCCCGGGCACCAGGTCCACGCGGTTCCCGTGCGGGGTGAGGCCGACCGGGCGGGTGTGCGGCACGCCCATCGGGATGCCGTGGAAGTTCACCGCGAGCCGGACGCCGAGCCGCTCCACGATCTCCTGGACGGCCGCGGCGAACCGCTCCCACTCCACGTCCGGCTCGGGGCCGGACAGCAGCAGGAAGGGCGCCCCGGTGGCGTCCTGGACGAGCCGCACCTCGATCGAGGGGACCTCGTAGTCGCTCCAGCTGTCGCGCTTGAACGTCAGCAGCGGGCGGCGGGCCCGGTAGTCCACGAGCCGGTCGTGGTCGAAGCGCGCCACGAGCTGGTGCGGCAGCGCGTCGAGGAGACGCTCGACGATCTGGTCGCCGGTCTCTCCCGCGTCGATGTAGCCGTCGAAGTGATAGAGCATGACAAGGCCGGCGGACTCCTGGGCGAGCGCCATGTCGACCGTGGCCAGGCCCTTCGGCTCCCATGTGTACAAATCCTGCGGATCAAGCACAGTGACCGCTCCTCCTCGTGTTCTTCAAGGGGAACGCGCCGGAAGGGCGCGAGCATTCCCGCCCGCGCCCTTTCTCAGCTGCCTCTTACACGTCAGCTCGCCATCACGCGCGCGTGCAGCTTGGTCACGGCCCGCCGCGCCGACGTGAACGCGCCGTGCTGCCAGGCGTCGGTGTGGCTGAGCCAGTCACCGGCGAAGTAGACGCGGCCCGACGGATCGTCGAGCGGCCTGTAGCGCGGGTCGTCGGGGCCGCCGGGGGTGTTGTGCCAGGCGCCCTCCAGGTGCGGGGTCTGCCGCCAGTGGTGGGAGAACGACGTGGCGAGTTCGGTGCGGTACTTCTCGCCGTAGATCTTCACGCCCTGCGCCACGGCCCGTGCCTCGCGCGCCGCCGGGCTCAGCTTCGCGTACGCGTCCGCGTCGTCACCGTAGTTGTAGTACCCGATCATGACGCCGCGCTCGCCGTGGAACCCGTACGACGGGTGCCAGATGTGGCTGAGGTCCATGTCGGTCTCGGTGATGCCGCCGTAGATCCGGTGGTCGAGCTCCCACCAGCGGGACCTGTACTCCAGGCCGATCTTTCCGGCGGACTGCGGGGTGATGGCCTCCAGGGCGCTCTGCACGCCGGAGCCGAGGTTGTGGGGAATCCTGGCGAGGATGTTGGGCGGCAGCGCGCCGACGCAGAAGTCCGCCTCGATCGTTCTGGTGCGTCCGCCCTGCGTGTAGGTGACGACGACCCGGTCGCCCTTGTCCGTGATCCTGCTGACGGCCGCCCCGGTGTGCACCCTGCGCGCGCCGACGGCCTTGGTCAGCGCCTGCGGTATCCGGTCCATGCCGCCCACGGGCTGGAACATCAGCATGGCCTGGTCGAAGCCGAACTCGAAGGAGAAGTACCGTCCGACGCCGCTCGCGAACACCTCGGACGCGGACGGTACGTCGCCGAGCAGCACCCCGGGCGTCCCGGCGGCCGCGGGCACGGTCGTGTAGCCGCGCCGCTCGCCGCCCTCGTAGGTCAGCTTGTCCCCCAGCTCCCCGAAGTCGGCCAGGAAGTCGACGAGCCGTTCCTGGTCGGTGGCGGTCAGCTCCTTGTCGAGCGCGCCCTTGTTCGTCGCCTTCGCCAGCAGCTCGGACAGATAGCCGTACACGTCGGCCTTGGCGGTGCGGTAGCGCACGGGCTTCGTCATGCCGGCCGACTCGTTGAAGAGGTAGGCGTCGGCATTGGTGTTGGTGAACACCTCGACGGGGACGCCGAGTTCACGGCAGTAGTCGAGGGTGACCATCCACTGCGGGAGCCGCGCGGGCCCGGCGTTCATGTACTGCCCGTCACTGAAGCGCGCGGTCTGCTTGTTGCCGTACAGGTCCACGGTCGAGTCGCCGCCCCGCACCGTGAAGTTGCGGCCGCCCGTACGGTCCCTGGCCTCCAGGACCGTACAGTCGTAGCCCGCCTTGCCCAGCTCGTAGGCGGTGGCCAGACCGGCGATGCCGCCTCCGACGATCACCACCTTCGCGGCGCCCCGCCCGCTGAGCGAGAAGTCCCCGGGGCGCGGTGCGCGATAGGGGAGTTCACGCTGCGCGGCCTGCGCCGTGGGGGCGAGGCCGAGGGCGCCCATGGTGGCGAACATGGCGCCCGCGCCACCGGTGAGCCCGACGTTGCGCAGAAAGGCCCGCCGACTGTTTCCCGTGCCCGCCGTCTGCTGCTGTGCTGCTGTCATGTGCAGGGCTCCCTCAGATCCGAGTGATCTTGCGTGACTCGGGGATCCTGGCAACGCCCTGTTACGGCACACGGACAACTGTTGTATCGGCCAAGTTTCTGACGCCCCGCAAGGGGCGCGGGGAACTGCGCGAGCAACCACGACGGCGCGGCACAAAAAGAACGGCGGGCCGCACCCCCGAAGGGATACGGCCCGCCGAACAACTACCTAGCGGAACCCGAAGGGCTCAGCTCAGCTCTGACCACCGGCCAGCTTCTCGCGAAGGGCGGCAAGCGCCTCGTCCGAAGCAAGCGCACCGGAGTTGTCGTCCGACTCCGAGGAGTACGAACCGCCGCCGCCACCGGAGGCAGCCGGGGCCGCGCCGGCGCCGGCGACAGCACCCTCGGCCTCGGCCTGGGCGTCGGCCTCGCGGGACTTGATGACCTGAGCCTGGTGCTGCTCGAAGCGCTGCTGCGCCTCGGCGTACTGGGTCTCCCAGGCCTCGCGCTGGGTCTCGAAGCCCTCGAGCCAGTCGTTGGTCTCGGGGTCGAAGCCCTCGGGGTAGATGTAGTTGCCCTGGTCGTCGTAGGACGCGGCCATGCCGTACAGGGTCGGGTCGAACTCGACGGCCGACGGGTCGGCGCCGAAGGCCTCGTTGGCCTGCTTCAGCGAGAGGCTGATGCGGCGGCGCTCGAGGTCGATGTCGATGACCTTGACGAAGATCTCGTCGTTGACCTGGACGACCTGCTCCGGGATCTCCACGTGGCGCTCGGCCAGCTCGGAGATGTGGACCAGACCCTCGATGCCCTCGTCGACGCGGACGAACGCACCGAACGGAACGAGCTTCGTGACCTTACCCGGGACGACCTGACCGATCTGGTGGGTCCGGGCGAACTGCTGCCACGGGTCCTCCTGCGTCGCCTTCAGCGACAGGGAGACACGCTCGCGGTCCATGTCGACGTCGAGAACCTCGACGGTGACTTCCTGGCCGACCTCGACAACCTCGGACGGGTGGTCGATGTGCTTCCAGGAGAGCTCGGAGACGTGGACGAGACCGTCGACGCCACCCAGGTCCACGAAGGCACCGAAGTTGACGATCGAGGAGACGACGCCGGAGCGGACCTGACCCTTCTGCAGGGTGGTGAGGAACGTCTGGCGCACCTCGGACTGGGTCTGCTCGAGCCAGGCACGGCGGGACAGGACCACGTTGTTGCGGTTCTTGTCCAGCTCGATGATCTTCGCCTCGAGCTCCTTGCCCACGTACGGCTGGAGGTCGCGGACACGACGCATCTCGACGAGGGAGGCCGGCAGGAAGCCACGGAGGCCGATGTCGAGGATGAGACCACCCTTGACGACCTCGATGACGGTACCGGTGACGATGCCGTCTTCTTCCTTGATCTTCTCGATCGTGCCCCAGGCACGCTCGTACTGAGCGCGCTTCTTGGACAGGATCAGACGGCCTTCCTTGTCCTCCTTCTGGAGAACCAGGGCCTCGATCTCGTCGCCGACGGCCACGACCTCGTTCGGGTCGACGTCGTGCTTGATCGAGAGCTCGCGGCTCGGGATGACACCTTCGGTCTTGTAACCGATGTCGAGGAGAACCTCGTCCCGGTCAACCTTGACGATGACGCCGTCGACGATGTCGCCATCGTTGAAGTACTTGATCGTCTCGTCGATGGCGGCGAGGAAAGCTTCCTCGTTACCGATGTCGTTGACCGCAACCTGCGGGGTGGTGGCGGTGGTCTCGGTGCTGCTCGTCATGTGGGAAAGGGCTCCGGCGGACATTGAAAGTCGGTGGGTACTGCTACGCCGGGACCTGTTTCGCACCGAAGAAGCCGGACAGCCTAGGAAGCGCCGAATCCCGATCTTCCGGGAGGCGCCTCGACAACCGAGGGGACATACGACAGATGCGAGCGCAGCCTGCTATGTCTGAGGAACGCAGGCCCGCAGCGCAACTTGTAGCATACGGGGGCAGCCGGACACGGTCAATGCGCGAAGGCGCACACCCGGGGCGGATCGCCGCATACCCGGCACACATCGCGTCCCACGAGGCCACGCGGTCCGCAGTGCAGGCAGATTAGTACCAGGGAGCCGATCATCCAAGAGTCCGGACCAATCGAAGCGTACGAGCCGTCGACCTCCATGAACACGGTCGACGAGGACTCCACGGCCACCCGGCGTGACGCGGACACCACGGAGAGCGCGCGGGCCAACCGCGGCTGGTGGGACCGGAACGCGGACGACTATCAGGTGGAGCACGGCACGTTCCTCGGCGACGACCGTTTCGTCTGGGGCCCCGAGGGGCTCGACGAGGTGGAGGCCGAGCTGCTCGGCCCGCCCGAGGAGCTCGCGGGCAAGGACGTCCTGGAGATCGGCGCGGGCGCCGCCCAGTGCTCGCGCTGGCTGGCCGCGCAGGGGGCCAGGCCCGTCGCCCTCGACCTCTCGCACCGCCAGCTCCAGCACGCGCAGCGCATCCAGGACGGCTCCGCGATCAGGGTGCCGCTGGTGGAGGCGGACGCGGGCGTGCTCCCGTTCCGGGACGGCTCCTTCGACCTGGCCTGCTCCGCGTACGGCGCGCTCCCCTTCATCGCGGACCAGGTGCAGGTGCTGCGCGAGGTGCACCGGGTGCTGCGGCCCGGCGGCCGCTTCGTCTTCTCCGTCACGCACCCGATCCGCTGGGCGTTCCCCGACGAGCCGGGCCCCGAGGGCCTGACCGTCTCGGCCTCCTACTTCGACCGCACCCCTTATGTGGAGCAGGACGACGACGGGCGCGCGGTCTACGTCGAGCACCACCGCACCGTCGGGGACCGGGTCCGGGACGTGGTGGCCGGCGGCTTCCGGCTCGTGGACCTGGTCGAGCCGGAGTGGCCCGCGTGGAACACGCAGGAGTGGGGCGGCTGGTCGCCGCTGCGCGGCAACCTGATCCCGGGCTCGGCGATCCTCGTCTGCGAGCGGGACGACCGGGCCTAGCTCCTGTCTTTCGGGCGTGCTGGAGACTGGGCGTCGTGATCCGCAGTGATGCCCTCTCCGCCCTGCCCGTCCGGTCCGCCGTGCCCGCGCTGCGGCGCGCGCTCGACGGGTCCGGGGTCGCCGTGCTCGTCGCGCCGCCCGGCACCGGCAAGACCACGCTCGTCCCGCTGGTCCTCGCGGGGCTGCTCGACGAGGGCGCCGCGGTGCGCCGGGTCGTGGTGGCCGAGCCGCGGCGGATCGCGGCGCGGGCGGCGGCCCGGCGGATGGCGTGGCTGCTGGGCGAGCATGTCGGCGAGCGGATCGGGTACACGGTGCGCGGCGAGCGGGTCGTCGGGCCGCGGACCTGTGTCGAGGTCGTCACCACCGGCGTGCTGCTCCAGCGGCTCCAGCGCGACCAGGAGCTGGCCGGCGTCGACGTGGTGATGCTCGACGAGGTGCACGAGCGGCATCTCGACGCGGACACCGTGGCCGCCTTCCTGTGGGACGTGCGGGAGACGCTGCGGCCCGAGCTCGAACTGGTCGCGGCGTCGGCGACGACGGACGCGCAGGGCTGGGCCCGTCTGCTCGGGGACGCGCCGGTCGTCGAGGCCGAGGGCGTCGCGCACCCGGTGGAGGTGGTGTGGGCGCCGCCCACCGCGCCGGTCCGGCCGCCGCACGGGATGCGGGTGGATCCGGCGCTGCTCACCCACGTGGCGTCGGTGGTCCGGCGGGCGCTGGCCGAGCGGGCGGGCGACGTGCTGTGTTTCCTGCCGGGCGTCGGCGAGATCGCGCGGGTGGCCGGACAGCTGGGGAGCCTCGGCGGGGACAGCGCCGGCACCGAGGTGCTCCAGGTGCACGGGCGGGCGCCCGCCGCCGTGCAGGACGCGGTGCTCTCGGCGGGCACGCGGCGCCGGGTGGTGCTGGCGACGGCCGTCGCGGAGTCGTCGCTGACGGTGCCGGGGGTGCGGGTCGTCGTGGACGCCGGGCTGGCGCGCGAGCCCCGCGTCGACCACGCGCGGGGGCTGAGCGCGCTGACGACCGTACGGGCGTCGCGCGCGGCCGGGACGCAGCGCGCGGGCCGCGCCGGGCGTGAGGCGCCCGGGGTGGTCTACCGGTGCTGGGCGGAGGCGGAGGACGGGCGCCTTCCGCGGTTCACCTCCCCCGAGATCAAGGTGGCGGACCTGACGGCGTTCGCGCTGCAGGTGGCGTGCTGGGGTGATCCGGAGGCGTCGGGTCTCGCGCTGCTGGACGCGCCGCCCGGCGGGGCGATGGCGGCGGCGCGGGACGTGCTGGTGGCGGTCGGGGCGGTCGGCGGGGACGGTTCCGGGCGGGTGACGGCGCGCGGGCAGCGGCTCGCGCGGCTCGGGCTGCATCCGCGGCTCGGGCGCGCGCTGGTCGACGCGGCGCCGGTGGTGTCCGCGCGGCGGGCCGCGGAGGTCGTCGCGCTGCTGAGCGAGGAGCCGCCGCGCGCGTACGGCGACGATCTCGGGCAGGCGCTGCGGTCGGCCCGGCGCGGGGGGGACGCGTACGCGGGGCGGTGGGCCGCGGAGGTGCGGCGGCTGTCCCGGGTGGCCGGGGCGTCCGAGGAGCCCGGCGGGAGCGGCGCCGACCTGTCCGACGAGCAGGCCGCCGGGCTCGTCGCCGCCCTCGCGTTCCCCGAGCGGGTGGCGCGCCGCTCGGGCGGGTCGTTCCTGATGGCGTCGGGCACCCGGGCCGATGTCGGGGACGGATCCGCGCTGCGGGACGCCGGGTGGCTGGCCGTCGCCGTGGCCGACCGGCCCGTCGGCGCCGGGCACGCGCGCGTGCGGCTCGGGGCCGTGGTCGACGAGGAGACCGCCCGGTGGGCCGCCGCGCACTTGCGGGCGGAGGGTGACGAAGTCGTTTGGGCGGACGGAGAGTTGGTGGCTCGGCACGTCACCCGGCTCGGCGCGATCGAACTGACGGTGCGGCCGCTGAGGAGCCCGTCCCCCGCGCTCGTACGGGAGGGTCTGCTGGCGGGGCTGCGGCGGGAGGGGCTCGGGCTGCTGCGCTGGGGGCGGGAGGCGGAGGCGCTGCGGCAGCGGCTGGCCTTCGTCCGGCGGCACGTCGGTGAGCCGTGGCCGGACGTGAGCGACGAGGCCCTGTACGCGCGCGTGGACGACTGGCTGGAGCCGGAGCTGGGGCGGGCCCGGCGGCGCGCGGACCTGGCCCGGATCGATGCCGGGTCGGCGCTGCGGCGGCTGCTGCCGTGGGCGAGCGGGGACGCGGCGCGCTTCGACGAGCTGGCCCCGGAGCGGATCACGGTGCCCAGCGGGTCGTCGGTGCGGGTGGACTACGCCGATCCCGAACAGCCGGTGCTGGCGGTGAAGTTGCAGGAGATGTTCGGACTCCAGGAGACGCCTGCCGTGGCGGGGGTGCCGCTCCTCGTCCATCTGCTCTCCCCCGCCGGGCGGCCCGCCGCCGTCACCGCCGACCTGGCCTCGTTCTGGCGCGACGGCTACCGGTCGGTGCGGGCCGATCTGCGCGGCCGGTACCCGAAGCACCCGTGGCCCGAGGACCCGGCGGCGGCGGAGCCGACCCGGCACACGAACGCGCGGCTCAGACGCTGACCGGCTCCGGCTCGGCCGGGGCGTGGGGTTCGGGGTTCCCGGGACGGCGGCTGCGGGCCTCCAGCCACAGGGCCAGGGCGAGCAGCAGGACGCCGAGGATCAGGAAGCCCCAGGGGAGGTAGGAGGTGAGCAGCAGGACCAGGGTGCGCTGGGACTTGACCAGGTCGACCGTGTCCTTGATGTAGTCCTCGCGCATCTTCACGTCGCCGGCGAACGCGGTGATCTTCTTGCCGTCGCCGCCGAGCAGGGTGCCGCCGCGCATCTCCTCCTTGTGCTTCTCGTCGCCGTAGACGGGGGCGCCGGTGGTGGGGTCGACCAGGAAGGTGCGCACGGTCGTGTACCACATCTCGGTGCCGGTCTTGGCGACGGACTCCGAGGTGATGCCCTTGACCGGGAGCTTCTTGGGGAAGGGCACCTTGGTCCAGGGGATGGTCTGCTCGAAGCGGTAGACGGTGACGCCGCGGAAGTCCTCGGTGCCCTTGTAGTGGATGGGGCGGGTGATGCGGGCGCGCGCGTCGAAGTACTCGTAGTCCCGCTTCTCGGTCAGGAACGGCCACTTGAACTCGATGCCCTCGCGCGTGACCTGGTCGCCGTCGACGGATTCGCCGGTCGCGTGGACGGGCTCCTGGCTGTGCGCGTCGAAGATGTAGCGCTCGGGGATCTGGGAGACGAACTCACCGTCGGGGCCCACGATGTAGCTGAGGCCGTCCCAGACGACGACGTCGCGCCCGGCGCTCTTCTCGATCTTGTCCGACTCCTCGACGTTCCCCTTGAGGGTCTGTACGACGGTGAGCTTGGGGACCTTCTTGGCCTGCATGGTGCCGTAGTCGACGAGGGTGGCGTTCTTCGCCTCCAGGACCATCGTCTGGTACTGGTTCGCCGGGACCTTCGCCAGCCGGGGGAACGCGTACCAGCGCATCAGCGGGGACATCGCCGTGAAGAACACGGCGAAGGCGAGCAGGATCAGGCTTGCCTTGCGGCGCATCTCGGCGGCCCTCCTCAACTACGGGTTCAGGGACGGTGGTTCGGACGGTCACGGGTGGTCGGGGACGGTGGTGAGCAGGGGTTTCGGGGAGGTCTCGCCCGTGGGGGCGCCGACCGCCGAGATGGTGAGGACGAGGGCGAGGGCGGCGGCGAGGCCGATCGCCGCCGCGATGAGGGCACGCATGTCCGGCCTCCCGAGTCTGGATCTGATGGGTCGTCAGAGTCTTGGGTCGGAGCACCGTAGCAATGCCGGACGGAGATGAGAACACGTTGGACGCGACCTGACGCCGGGCACGCGCGAGCCCCCGGCCGATCGTCGGCCGGGGGCTCGGAGGGGCGGTGCGCGCCAGGATCTACGCGGACGGGCTCGCGGACGTGGAAGGCGTCCCGGAGGCACCGTCGCTCGGGGTGTCGGTGGGGGCGGCCGTCACCTTCAGTTCGACGGTGACGGTCGCGCCGCCCGCCGTGGTGACCCGCAGCAGGAACGTGCCGGTGGCGTCGTCCGCGTACAGCTTCGGGAGGGCGAGCAGGCCGTCCTTGCCGGTCTTGAGGCCCTTGAGGGTGCGCACGGTCTTGCCGTCCGCGTCCTTGAAGGAGGGGCCCGTCGTCGCCTCGGCCGGGTCGTCCTCGGCCTTGATGAGGGTGGCGGTGGCGGTGACGCCGTCGGCGACCGCGCCCTTGTACGTCGCCTTCAGCGTCACGGCGCCGTCGTCGAAGGTGCCGCCGGCGACACAGGTGAGTTCCTTGTCGCTGGTGCGGGCCAGCGCGTCGGCCACCCGCTCGGTGACCTTCGCGGTGTAGTCGAGGCCGGTCACGGAGCTGCCGACGACGGTGGCGCGGATCGTGAAGGTGCCGGTCTTCTCGCCCGCGGTCAGCTTCGGCGCGGTGGCCGTGCCGGCGGTGGTCGTGGTGACGACGGCGCTCGTGGCGTCGCCGTCGAACCGGGCGTCCGTGCTGCCGATGATCCGGAAGCGCACCTTCACCTTGGCGACGCCCTTGCCCGCCTTGTCCTTGGCCCGCACCTGCACCCGCTCGGCGAAGGCGTCGCCGGCCGTCGCGCCGAGCGTGCCGGTGTCCGCGTCGGCCAGCTTGGTGACGGAGTCGGTGGGGGTCGGCGTGGGCGTCGGCTTCGGCGAGGGATTCGCCGGGGTGGAGGGGTCGGTCGGCTTCGGGGTCGGGTGCGGCGAGCCGCCGGAGCCCGGGGTGGTGGGCGACGGGCTGCCGCCCGGGGTGGTGGGCGACGGGGACGGGGTGGGCGTCGACGGCGAACCGCCGTTGCCGCTCGGGTGCTTGGGCAGCACGCCGGTGCCGTCCGGGACCTCGTAGCTGCCCTTGCGGTAGTACTCCATCCAGGACAGGACGGTGGCGAGGTAGTCCGAGGAGTTGTTGTAGCTGAGGATCGCCTTGTTCAGGTCCTTGGCGTTCGACAGGTCCCAGTCGTAGCGGCACAGGTAGTGGCCGGCGGCGAGGGCCGCGTCGTAGATGTTGTTGGGGTCCTTCTTGCCGTCGCCGTTGCCGTCGCGGCCCGCCCACTCCCAGGTGGAGGGGATGAACTGCATGGGGCCGATGGCCCGGTCGTGGACCGTGTCGCCGTCGTAGAGGCCGCCGTCGGTGTCGGTGATCTTCGCGAAGCCGTTGCCGTCGAGGGGCGGGCCGAGGATCGGGCTCTTCAGCGTGCCGTGCGCGTCGACGTTGCCGCCGCTCGCCTGGCCCGACTCGACCTTGCCGATCGCGGCCAGCAGCTGCCAGGGCAGATTGCAGCCGGGCTTGGACGACGCCAGCTCGGCCTCGGCCTTCTTGTACGCGTCCAGGACGGTGGCGGGGATGCCTGCCTCGGCCTCACTCGCGCCGCCGCCCGTGCCGGGCGACGGGGTCGCGGGCGCGGTGGGGCTGTCGAGCGGCGGGAGTTCGGTGTAGTAGTCGGGGCCCGACGCGGTGTCGGGGGTGTCGCCGTCGGAGTGGTCGGCCGCCGAACGGCCGCTGTCCGCCTGGTGCGGGGTCACGCCCGGTGCCTGCGAAGCCGAGAGCGCCGCCACCGCCGCGGCGGCGATCGCGGTCGTCATCACGCTCCTGCGCAGCCTCCTGCCGAAAACCGCCGCCATACCGCGAACCCCTCCCGCAATCGCCCGTACCGGCCTGGGCACCGGGTTCGCCCCGGGTTGCGGAGCTGCACGGCGCCGTCGCACGCTCCCCAGCGCACGACCCCGCCGACACTACGTCAACTTCTTTCGCGCGGACACCCTCTCTCGTGGCCCTGAAAGCAGGGGCGGTGTCCCCGGCCCGCTGTTCACCGTCCCCTCGGGCGGGCGACGCGAAGTGTTGCCGTACGCTTCGACGCTTGCTCACCGCGCGCCGCCGCGTCAATGCCCAGTCGATACGGGGGAACCGTGCCGTTCACCATCAGCCATGCCGCCGCCGTGCTGCCGTTCGTGCGGCGCGACGGGTCGGGGCGGGGCCGGCTCGTACCGTCCCTGCTCGTGGCCGGTTCGTTCGCGCCGGACCTCACCTATTTCGCGGCGAGCGCGGTGCCGGGCGCCATGGAATTCGGCGCGTTCACGCACTCGTTCACCGGGGTGTTCACCGTCGACGCGGTGTTCGCGGCGGGGCTGCTCGCGCTGTGGCGGCTGGTGCGCGAGCCGTTGCTCGCGCTGCTGCCGGGCGGGGTGCGCGCCCGCGTGTGGACGGTGGTGCGCGGCCGTCCCGTGCGCGCCCGCGGGTGGTGGCTGTGGTGGTACGTCTCCGCGGTGACCGGCTCGCTCACGCACGTGGTGTGGGACGCGTTCACCCACCCGGACCGGTGGGGCACACGGCTGCTGCCCGTGCTCGGCGAG
Organism: Streptomyces sp. NPDC001904; assembly: GCF_040297005.1. Taxonomy (NCBI): domain Bacteria; kingdom Bacillati; phylum Actinomycetota; class Actinomycetes; order Kitasatosporales; family Streptomycetaceae; genus Streptomyces; species Streptomyces sp. NPDC001904. The sequence continues at coordinate 101,741 of NZ_JBEOYI010000001.1, forward strand.
ACGGTCGCCGGATCACCGGTCTACTGGTACGTGCAGTACGGCAGTTCGGCGCTGGCGCTCGTCGTGATCGCGGTGTTCCTGTGGGGCGCGGTGCGCGGCGCCACTCCCTCGGACGGCCTGCCCGCACCGCACGCCCGGCAGCGGTGGCTCGCGCTCGTCGTGATCGGCGGGTGCGCGTGCGGGTGCGGGGCGGCACGGGTGGTGCGCTGGCTGTCGTACGTGGAGGAGCAGGGGCTCGCCTGGAAGCCGTGGGAGATCGTGCCGACCGTGTGCTTCGGCGCGGGCGCGGGGCTCGTCATCGGGCTCGTGCTGTACGCGCTGCTGCTCCGGGTGCGAACCAGGCCGGCCGTTCCGGAGCGTCCGGAGCGTCCTGCGGAACCGAGCCGTCCGACTGCTCGCTGATCTCGTCCGGCGGGGTGAGGCCGATCCCCCCGGCCCGCCCCTTGTTGAGGGTGCGGTGGACGGCCTGCGCCACGCGTTCGACCGTGCGCACGCCGTAGGCCATCGACGGGTTGTCGTGGCTGAGCACTGCGATGCGGTAGGTGCGGCCCTGGCCGGTGAACGCGCCGATGCTGTGGATGCGCCAGCCGTGCGTGGCCCGCGGCAGCCAGCCGTTCTTGAGGTGGGCGCGCAGGCCGCGCGGCATCCCGGCGGGCACGCCCCAGCGCTGGTTCTTGCGCACCTCGCTCATCAGCTTCAGCCCGTACGCGCGTGATGTCGCCGTCAGGAACGAGCGCCGGGCGGTGAGCTTGCCGAGGAGCCGCAGTTGGTCGGCGGCCGTGGTGCGGGTCAGGCCCCAGTAGCCGTAGGGGCCGAGGACGGTGCGGGTGGCGCCGGCCTGGGTCAGGGTGGTGCCGAGGCGGGTGCGGCCGAGGTCGTTCCACAGGCGGCCGGCGGCGGCGTTGTCCGACCGGCGGATCATGGGGCCGAGGTTGTCGCGCTCCCAGGCGGTCGGCCCGCGGCCGCGGCTCTGGGCCCGGCGCAGGGTGGCCTCCATCATCAGGACCTTCACGAGGGACGCCGCGTCGTAGCGGGTGCGCGGGGTGAGGGTGCAGTCCAGCCCGGTGCGGTCGTCGTGCACGGCGAGCGAGACGGTTCCGCGCCGCCCGGCGAGCGCCGTCCTCAGGTCCCGGGTGAGCTGTCCGGCCAGAGCGGGGTGGCGGGCGGCACGGCAGGCGGGGGTCCGGGGGGCCGCTTCCGCTTTCGCGGTGGGGGTGGTGGTCAGGAGGGCGGCGAGGGCGAGGGTGAGGGTGGTCAGGGTGCGGGTGCGGGGCATTGGCTCATCGTGCGGGGGCGCTCCGCTGGGGGCGCGGTGTGGGGGCTGAACGGGGGTGCCCGTTCAGCCCCGGGATCCCGGGTCGTCGGTCGGCTGACGGCCGGTGGGGGCTGGTCGCGCAGTTCCCCGCGCCCCTGAGGCATGCGCTGCGCGCAGCCTCCCCGATGAGATGGCGCACGAAGTGCGCATCTCAGGGGCGCGGGGAACTGCGCGGCCAGCCACGACGAGAGCCGCACTCGAGGCTAGTGGGCGGCCGATTCCCAGTCGTGGCCCAGGCCCACCGAGACATCCAGCGGGGCGCGGAGCGCGACGGCGCCGGCCATCTCCCGCCGCACCAGCTCCTCCGCGACCGCGGCCTCCCCGGGCGCGATCTCCAGCACGATTTCGTCGTGCACCTGGAGCAGCATCCGGGAGGAGAGCCCCGCCTCGGTGAGCGCCTTGTCCACGTTCAGCATCGCGATCTTCACGATGTCGGCGGCGGTGCCCTGGATCGGGGCGTTGAGCGCCATGCGCTCGGCCATCTCGCGGCGCTGCCGGTTGTCCGAGTTCAGGTCGGGCAGATAGCGGCGCCGCCCGAGCACGGTCTCCGTGTAGCCGGTGGCCCGCGCCTCGTCGACCACGCGCCGCAGGTAGTCACGGACCCCGCCGAACCGCTCGAAGTACGTGTCCATCAGGGCGCGGGCCTCCCCCGCCTCGATGTTCAGCTGCTGCGAGAGCCCGAACGCGGACAGCCCGTAGGCCAGGCCGTACGACATCGCCTTGATCTTGCGCCGCATCTCGGCGTCGACCTGGTCCCGCTCCACGCCGAACACCTGGGAGGCGACCGTGGTGTGCAGGTCCTCGCCGGAGGCGAACGCCTCGAGGAGGCCCTCGTCCTCGGAGAGGTGCGCCATGACGCGCAGCTCGATCTGGCTGTAGTCGGCGGTCATCAGCGACTCGAAGCCCTCGCCCACCACGAAGCCGCGGCGGATCGCGCGGCCCTCGTCGGTGCGCACCGGGATGTTCTGCAGGTTCGGGTCGGTCGACGACAGGCGGCCGGTCGCGGCGACCGTCTGGTTGAACGTGGTGTGGATGCGGCCGTCGGCGGCGATCGTCTTGATCAGGCCCTCGACGGTGACGCGGAGCTTGGCCTGCTCGCGGTGGCGCAGCATGATCACGGGCAGCTCGTGGTCGGTCTGCGTGGCCAGCCACGCCAGGGCGTCCGCGTCCGTCGTGTAACCGGTCTTGGTCTTCTTCGTCTTGGGCAGGTCCAGCTCGCCGAAGAAGACCTCCTGGAGCTGCTTGGGCGAGCCGAGGTTGAACTCGTGCCCGACCGACGCGTGGGCCTCCTTCACCGCCTGCTGGACGGCGCCCGCGAACATCTGCTCCATGGTCTCCAGGTGGGCGCGGTCGGCGGCGATGCCGTACCGCTCCAGGCGGGCGAGGAGCACGGAGGTGGGCAGCTCGATGTCGGTGAGCAGGTCGGCGGCGCCGACCTCCTTCAGCCGCTCGCCGAACGCCTCGCCGAGGTCGAGGATGGCGCGGGCCTGCACCATGAGCGCGTCGGCCTCGGCCTGTTCGTCCTCCTCGGAGCCGAACGCGAGCTGCCCGTCGGCGGCGCCCGCCGGGGCCAGCTCGCGGCCCAGGTACTCCAGGGACAGCGCGTCGAGCGCGAAGGAGCGGCGGCCCGGCTTGACCAGGTACGCGGCGAGCGCCGTGTCCATGGTGACGCCCTCGACGCTCCAGCCGTGCTCGGCGAAGACCCGCATCACGCTCTTGGCGTTGTGCAGCACCTTCGGCTTCGCCGCGTCGGCGAGCCAGGCGGCGAACGCCTTCTCGTCGGCCTCGTCGAGGGTGGTCGGGTCGAACCAGGCGGCCTCGCCGTCGGCGGCGGCGAGCGCGACCTCGGTGACCGAGCCGGTGCCGAGCGACCAGGTGTCGACGGAGGCGAGCCCGAGCACCGCCGTGCCGTGCTCGGCGAGCCACGGCGCGACCTCGCCGGTGGCCAGGACCGTGCCGTCCAGCTCGACGCCCGGCTCGGCCGGGGCCGCCTCGGCCTCGGCGGCGCCCGGGTCGACGGCGAACAGGCGCTCGCGCAGCGACGGGTTCCGGATCTCCAGGGTGTCCAGGATCATCGCGATCGCGGTGCGGTCGTACGCGGCGCGCTCCAGGTCGCCGACGGTCTTCGGCAGCTCGACGTCGCGGACCATCTCGGTCAGGCGGCGGTTCAGCTTGACCGCCTCGATGTGGTCCCGGAAGTTCTGCCCCGCCTTGCCCTTGACCTCCTCGGCGCGCTCGACCAGCTCGGCGAACGAACCGAACTGGTTGATCCACTTCGCCGCCGTCTTCTCCCCGACGCCGGGGATGCCCGGCAGGTTGTCCGACGGGTCGCCGCGCAGCGCCGCGAAGTCCGGGTACTGGGAGGGGGTGAGGCCGTACTTCTCCTCGACCTTCTCCGGCGTGAACCGGGTCAGCTCGGAGACGCCCTTCGTCGGGTACAGCACCGTCACGTTCTCCGAGACGAGCTGGAAGGAGTCGCGGTCGCCGGTGACGATCAGGACCTCGAAGCCCGCCGCCTCGGCCTGGGTGGCGAGCGTGGCGATGATGTCGTCGGCCTCGAAGCCGTCGACGGCGAAGCGCGGCGTGTGCATCGCGTCGAGGAGCTCGCCGATCAGCTCGACCTGCCCCTTGAACTCGTCCGGGGTCTTCGACCGGTTCGCCTTGTACTCGGTGAACTCCTCGGACCGCCACGTCTTGCGCGACACGTCGAACGCCACCGCGAAGTGCGTGGGCGCCTCGTCGCGCAGCGTGTTCGCCAGCATCGACGCGAAGCCGTAGATCGCGTTCGTCGGCTGGCCGGAGGCCGTCGTGAAGTTCTCCGCGGGCAGCGCGAAGAACGCGCGGTAGGCCAGCGAATGCCCGTCCATGAGCATCAGCCGGGGGCGCCCACCGGCACCGCTGTCCGCCGCCTTCGTCGCGCCAGCCGCCGTCTTCTTCGCCGTCTTCGCTGCTTTTTCTGCCACGTCCCCGATCCTGCCAGACCCCACTGACACTCCGGTCCACCCCGACCGGGCGGCGGCCCTGTCGGACCTCCGTGCGAGGATCGGAGAGGTAGCTCACAGCACGCTCGCAGGACCGCGCAGAACCGCTCGAAGGGGAGCCCGACATGGCCGGCAAGCCGCCCGCATCCGATCCGGTTCAGGACGCGCCGCAGGTGGGGGCGCCGCAGCACCACGCGGCCGGCCTGCCCGCCGTCAGGCACACGCTGAAGATGGCGCGCGAGCAGATGGGCGTGAAGCGCACCGCCCTGACCCTGCTGCGCGTCAACCAGAAGGACGGCTTCGACTGCCCGGGCTGCGCCTGGCCCGAACCGGAGCACCGGCACGCCGCGGAGTTCTGCGAGAACGGCGCGAAGGCGGTCGCCGAGGAGGCCACGCTGCGCCGGGTGACCCCCGAGTTCTTCGCCGCGCACCCGGTCACCGACCTGGCCACGCGCTCCGGGTACTGGCTGGGCCAGCAGGGCCGCCTCACCCACCCCATGTACCTCGCCGAGGGCGCCTCCCATTACGCGCCGGTGAGCTGGGAGCGGGCCTTCGACATCATCGGCGAGGAGCTGACCGCGCTCGCCTCCCCCGACGAGGCGGTGTTCTACACGTCGGGGCGCACGAGCAACGAGGCGGCGTTCCTCTACCAGCTCTTCGCCCGCGAGTTCGGCACGAACAACCTGCCCGACTGTTCGAACATGTGCCACGAGTCGTCCGGCTCGGCGCTCACCGAGACCATCGGCGTCGGCAAGGGCAGCGTCCTGCTCGAAGACCTCTACAAGGCGGACCTGATCATCGTGGCCGGGCAGAACCCGGGCACGAACCACCCGCGGATGCTCTCCGCCCTGGAGAAGGCCAAGGCCGGCGGCGCGAAGATCATCTCCGTGAATCCGCTGCCGGAGGCGGGCCTGGAGAAGTTCAAGAACCCCCAGACCCCCAAGGGCCTCACCAAGGGCGCCACGCTCACCGATCTGTTCCTGCAGATCCGGCTCGGCGGCGACCAGGCCCTCTTCCGCCTCCTGAACAAGCTGATCCTCGCCACCGAGGGCGCCACCGACGAGGCGTTCATCGCCGAGCACACCCACGGCTTCGAGGCGTTCGCCGAGGCCGCCCGCGCCGCCGACTGGGACGAGACCCTGACGGCGACCGGCCTGTCCCGCGCCGACATCGAGCGCACCCTGGAGCTGGTCCTCGCCTCCCGCCGCACCGTCGTGTGCTGGGCGATGGGCCTGACCCAGCACAAGCACTCCGTGCCGACCATCCGCGAAGTGGTCAACTTCCTGCTGCTGCGCGGCAACATCGGCCGCCCCGGCGCCGGCGTGTGCCCGGTGCGCGGGCATTCGAACGTGCAGGGCGACCGCACCATGGGCATCTTCGAGCGCCCCGCGCCCGCCTTCCTCGACGCCCTGGAGAAGGAGTTCGGCTTCGCGCCCCCGCGCGAGCACGGCTTCGACGTCGTCCGGGCCATCCGTGCGCTGCGCGACGGCGACGCGAAGGTCTTCTTCGCGATGGGCGGCAACTTCGTCTCGGCGTCCCCCGACACCGACGTCACGGAGGCGGCCATGCGCCGCGCCCGGCTGACCGTCCACGTGTCGACGAAGCTGAACCGCTCGCACGCCGTCACCGGCGCCCGCGCCCTGATCCTGCCCACGCTCGGCCGCACCGAACGCGACCTTCAGGGCAGTGGCGAGCAGTTCGTCACCGTCGAGGACTCCATGGGCATGGTGCACGCCTCGCGCGGCCGCCTGGAGCCCGCGAGCCGCCACCTGCTGTCCGAGCCCGCCATCGTGACCCGCCTCGCCCGCCGCGTGCTGCCCGACTCGGCGCTGCCCTGGGCGGAGTTCGAGAAGGACTACGCCACGATCCGCGACCGCATCGCCCACGTGGTCCCGGGCTTCGAGGACTTCAACGCCCGGGTGGCCGACCCGGCGGGCTTCGCACTCCCGCACGCCCCGCGCGACGAGCGCCGCTTCCCCACCGCCACCGGCAAGGCCAACTTCACGGCAGCGCCCGTCGAGTACCCCCGCCTGCCCGAAGGCCGGCTGCTGCTCCAGACACTGCGCTCGCACGACCAGTACAACACCACCATCTACGGCCTGGACGACCGCTACCGCGGCATCAGGAACGGCCGCCGGGTGGTCCTCGTCAACGCCGAGGACGCCAAGGAGCTCGACCTCGCCGAGGGCAGCTACGTCGACCTCGTCAGCGAGTGGACCGATGGTGTGGAGCGGCGCGCCCCCGGGTTCCGCGTCGTGCACTACCCGACGGCCCGCGTCTGCGCGGCCGCCTACTACCCGGAGACCAATGTCCTGGTGCCGCTGGACGCCACCGCGGACACCAGCAACACCCCCGCCAGCAAGTCCGTCGTGGTGCGCCTGGAACAATCCGGCACCGACTGAGCGTTCGCTCAGCGAGCGCGTACGGGTAAGACGCACCCAGGCACCACACAGCCAGACACTGAGGAACGACGGACGGAGCAGGGCCCCATGGGCGAGCAGAACCAGGTGAAGTTCCCGCAAGAGGTCCTCGACGAGTACAAGGACTACGGCATCGACCTGCCCGCCCTGTTCTCCGCCGGGCATCTCGGCACCCGCATGGGGATCGAGATCAAGGAGGCGTCCGCGGACCGCGTCGTCGCCACCATGCCCGTCGAGGGCAACACCCAGCCCTACGGCCTGCTGCACGGCGGCGCCTCCGCCGTGCTCGCCGAGACCCTCGGCTCGGTCGGCGCGATGCTGCACGGCGGCATCGGCCGCCTCGCCGTCGGCGTCGACCTGAACTGCACGCACCACCGCAGCGCCCGCTCCGGTCACGTCACCGGTGTGGCCACGCCCGTGCACCGCGGCCGCACCACGGCCACGTACGACATCGTGATCACCGACGAGCAGGACCGGCGGGTCTGCTCGGCCCGCCTGACCTGCCTGCTCAAGGACGCCCCGATGACCGACTCGGCGCCGCCGGCAGCGTGAGCGACCCGGCCCCGGCGGGCACGGTCGCCCTCGTGCCCGCAGGACGGCGCAGCGTGTACTCGTGGCCGGTCGGGATCAGGGCCACGCCGACCCGGCGCCCGGCCTTGCAGACGTAGTCCTCCGGCTGCGGATCCCCCCGCAGCCGGTACTCCCGGCGGTCCGGATGGCGTGTTTCGTGCGGTACGCGCGGCCCGACCGTGCCGTCGGTGGCGCGGACGTCACGCGAGCCGGTCCGGGCGCGCCGCGTCGGGCGAGGTCACCGGCTCCTCGGCGGGGACGGTACGACCCGCGCCGGTCGGCGACCGCACGGCCGACGGGCACCTTCCGGACATGCCCGGCATCGGGCCCGTGGAGCCGTGACGGCCCCGCCGACGCCGACGCCGCCGACTGCGCACCCACCCCGCACGCCGACGTCACCCGGCACCGCCACCCTCGGTAGCGGCTCCCCACGCCTGCACGACCACAGGACCGCCCCGCCGCCACACCACCACCGGCCCCTCGCCCCCGGCGCCGCGCCCCGCACCGCCGCCCTCGCCACCGCCTCGCCGCTCCTGCCGGCGGCCCCGCACGCTCCCGCCCTCGCCCCGTGGCCCGCCCCGGTGACCCCTCTGCGCCACGACGGCCCGCGACGCCCTCGCGTTCACCGTCCGTGTCGACCGGATCGTCGACATGACGATCAGTCACATACATTCAGCAAAAGTGCAGTTGGCGGTCCGTGTCACTCCAGAAACTCTTTTCACAGCAGCCGCAGGAACACCCCGCACACACCGTGCACACCGGGCACACATCGACGTCCGCATCTGCGCCGCGCTCCCCCACCCCCACACCGCCGCACACAACCGGCGCGGCCGCGAACACCGCGACTTCCTCCTCCTCGACCGCGCCCACACCGCCTGCCGCGCCCGCGGGACGAACTCACACAGCGGTAACAGCCAGTTACCTCTGCCGCAACGAAGCAATGCGAAGGTCACGCGCCGCCCCCGTGCCCGGCGCGCCCCGCCCCCGACGGACACAACCCCCCGAACCGCCCACCACCCACCCGACCAAGATCACCTCAAGTCCCAGGGAAGAACAGGGCGTTCTCGTCAAGCGATCTTTTCCGCCACCGGCACATCCGCCCCAATCGCCCACACCGCACCCCGCCGAATCCGCCCCGGCATAACAAGAGCGTCACAGCCTCTCCCGCATCCACTCTGCACTCCCCCACCTGCGCTTATAGTCACGGCCAGTCACCGCGCCGCCGGGCGCGTCACTTGCACGGCCCTGTACCACCCGTACGGCCCGGCGAGACACACGGCCCCCGACCAAAGGGCCGCGCCAGGGAGAGGATTGATCGTGCGACACCGTTCTCAGCTCATACTCACCGCAGTGCTCACGACCGGAGCACTCACGCTCAGCGCCTGCGGATCGCGCGACGAAGGCGGCGACAAGTCCGGCGACAAGGGCAACACCACCGTCGTCATCGGCGTGGACGCCCCCCTCAGCGGCGACCTGTCGGCCATCGGCATCGGCATCAAGAACTCCGTCGACCTGGCCGCCAAGACCGCCAACAAGAACAAGGAAGTCCCGGGCGTCACCTTCCAGATCAAGGCGCTGGACGACGTCGCGAACCCCTCCACCGGCGGCCAGAACGCCACCACCCTCGTCGGCAACAAGGACGTCCTCGGCGTCGTCGGCCCGCTGAACTCCAGCGTCGCCCAGTCGATGCAGAAGACCTTCAACTCCGCGAACCTCGTGGAGATCTCGCCCGCGAACACCGCCCCCGAGCTCACCCAGGGCGCCAACTACGCGAAGCAGAAGGAGCGTCAGTTCAAGACGTACTTCCGCACCGCCACCACCGACGCCCTCCAGGGCCCGTACGCCGCCCAGTACGCGTACAACACCCTGAAGCTCAAGACGGTCTACTCCGTCGACGACAAGAAGACCTACGGCGCCGGCCTGGCCCGCACCTTCCGCCAGGAGTTCACCAAGCTGGGCGGCAAGGTCGTCGCCACCGACCACATCAACCCCGACGACCGCGACTTCGGCGCGATCTCCACCAAGATCAAGAACTCGAAGGCCGACTTCGTCTACTACGGCGGCGAGTACCCGGCCGGCGCCCCGCTCTCCAAGCAGATCAAGGACGCCGGCGCCAAGATCCCGGTGATCGGCGGCGACGCCCTCCAGAGCGCCGACTACGTCAAGCTCGCCGGCAAGAACGCCGAAGGCGACTTCGCCACCTCCGTCGGCGCCCCGCCGGAGCAGCTCGACACCGCCAAGAAGTTCATCGCCGACTACCAGGCCGGCGGCTACAGCGACCCGTACGAGACCTACGGCGCCCTCTCCTACGACGCCGCATGGGCCATCATCCAGGCCGTCAAGGCCGTCGTGAACGACAACGACGGCAAGGTGCCCTCCGACGCCCGCGCCAAGATCGTGGAAGCCACCCAGAAGGTCTCCTTCAACGGCGTCACCGGCCAGGTCGCCTTCGACGAGTACGGCGACACCACCAACCGCACCCTGACCGTCTACCAGGTCAAGGGCGGCAAGCACACCCCGGTCAAGACCGGCGAGCTGGAGAAGTAACCCACCGGGACCACCCGCGGTAACCCTCTCCGGGATCCCACCGCACCAGCCCACGGCGCGGGGGGCACCACAACAGCCCCCCGCGCCCTCGCACTTGAGACAACCTCGGAGGCCCAGCGGTGCACGATCTGCCGCAGCAGCTGGTCAACGGCCTGATCCTCGGAGCCCTGTACGGCCTCATAGCCGTCGGCTACACCATGGTCTACGGCATCATCCAGCTCATCAACTTCGCCCACGGCGAGATCTACATGATCGGCGGCTTCGGCGCCCTCACCATGTATCTCTGGCTCCCGGGCGGCACGTCCCTCGCCATCGCCATGCCCCTCATGCTCCTGATGGGCATCGCCTGCTCCGTCCTCGTGGCCGTCGGCGCCGAACGCTTCGCCTACCGCCCGCTGCGCAACGCCCCACGCCTCGCACCACTCATCACCGCGATCGGCCTGTCCATCGCGCTCCAGCAGGCCGTCTGGGCCTTCTACCCCGACGCCAAGGCCGACCGCACCTTCCCCCAGTTCTCCGGCGGGCCCATCGACCTCGGCGCCTTCACCATCCAGCGCGGCGACCTCTTCCTCATCATCGCCGCCCCCGTGTGCATGGGCTTCCTCGCCTACTTCGTCGCCCGCACCCGCACCGGCCGCGCCATGCAGGCCACCTCCCAGGACCCGGACACCGCCCAGCTCATGGGCATCAACACCGACCGGATCGTGGTCACCGCCTTCGCCATCGGCGGCGCCTTCGCCGCCGTCGCCGCCATGGCCTACGGCCTCAAGTACGGCCAGGTCGGCTTCAAGATGGGCTTCATCGCCGGTCTCAAGGCCTTCACCGCGGCCGTCCTCGGCGGCATCGGCAACATCTACGGCGCCATGATCGGCGGCCTCGCCCTCGGCCTCGCCGAATCCCTCGCCACCGCCTACATCCAGGACATCCCCGGCATGGAACTCCTCGGCGGCGGAGCCTGGAAAGACGTCTGGGCCTTCGTCCTCCTCATCCTCGTGCTCCTGCTGCGCCCCCAGGGCCTGCTCGGTGAGCGCGTCGCGGACAGGGCGTGATCACGATGACCGACACCACGACCACCACCCCCGCCACCACCGGGACGACGCCCCACAGCGCCCTCATCCCCCTGCCCGAGAAGGCCGCCCGCTACGGCACCATCGGCGGCGCCGTCCTCACCGCCGCCGCCACCTTCATGGCATGGACGTGGACCGCCGAATTCCCCGGCGACCTCACCGTCACCGGCTACCCCGGCGGCCTCCAGGTCCTCACCCTCATCGGCGCACTCCTCACCCTCCTGCTCGCCCTCTCCGCCCTCGGCATCCGCGGACTGCGCTGGCTCACGCCCGGCGGCACCACCGCCCCCACCCTGCTCTTCGCCCTCGGCACCTTCGGCACCACCGGCTACACCCTCGGCGCCATCAGCTACCGGCTCGGCGGCGCCGTCAACCTCGAACCCGGCGCCTGGATCGCGGGCATCGCCGCGCTCCTCACCGCCGTCTGCGCCCTCGGCCTCCCCGCCGACCAGCCCGACCCCGACGCCACCTACGCCTGGGCCCGCCTGCGCAACACCCTCAAGGCGCCCCCCGCCCGGCCCGCCGCGATCACCCTGCCCTCCTGGGCCGAGATCCTGGTCATCGCCGTCGCGTTCGGCATCGGCCTCTACGTCTTCACGTACGGCATCGACACCGAGTACGTCGAACTCTTCACCGGCTACCTGATCCTGGTCCTCTTCGGCGGCGTCGCCCTGACCAAGAGCGGACTGCCCTCGCGCCTCACCGCGCTCACCGCCAAGCACCGCACCATCGCGCTCACCGCGGCCTTCGTCGCCGCCGCCGCGTTCCCCTTCACCCAGACCAACGACACGTACACCAACGTCGCCGCGAACATCCTCGTCTTCGCGACCGTCGCCCTCGGTCTCAACGTCGTCGTCGGCCTCGCCGGACTCCTCGACCTCGGCTACGTCGCCTTCCTCGGCGTCGGCGCCTACGCCGCGGCCCTCGTCTCCGGCTCCCCGGACTCCACCATCGGCGTCCACTTCCCCTTCTGGGCCGCCGTCCTCACCGGCGCCGGCGCCTCGCTCGTCTTCGGCATCGTCATCGGCGCCCCGACCCTGCGACTGCGCGGCGACTACCTCGCCATCGTCACGCTCGGCTTCGGTGAGATCTTCCGCATCACCATGAACAACCTCGACGGCGACTCCGGCCCCGACGTCACCAACGGGCCCAACGGCATCCCGAACATCCCGGACCTCGAAATCTTCGGGTTCAACCTCGGCGAGACCCACACCGTCCTCGGCGTCGACCTCGGCCGGTTCGCCAACTACTACCTGCTGATGCTGGTCTTCACGATCATCGTCGTCACCGTCTTCCGCCGCGCGAACGCCTCGCGCATCGGCCGCGCCTGGGTCGCCATCCGCGAGGACGAGACCGCCGCCCAGGCCATGGGCATCAACACCTTCCGCCTCAAGCTCCTCGCCTTCGCCCTCGGCGCCTCCCTCGCCGGCATGGCAGGCACCGTGCAGGCCCACGTCCAGTACTCCGTCACCCCCGACCAGTACAAGTTCGTGGAGAACGCGCCGCCCAACTCCGCCTTCCTCCTCGCCGCCGTCATCCTCGGCGGCATGGGCACGGTCAGCGGACCCCTCGTCGGCGCCGCACTGCTCTACCTCATCCCGGCGAAGCTCCAGTTCATCGGCGACAAGCAGCTCCTCCTCTTCGGCATCGCCCTCATCCTCCTGATGCGGTTCCGCCCCGAAGGCCTCATCGCCGACCGCCGCAAGCAGCTCGAATTCCACGAGACCGACCAACTCGACGTGCCAGAACAACGTTTGCCCGACGAACCGGCCGTCACCAAGGCTGGGGCGTGACCACCATGACCACACCCACGACCACCACCACGGCCACCACGACCGTCCTCGAAGCCAGCGGCGTCACCATGCGCTTCGGCGGCCTCACCGCCGTCCGCGACGTCAGCCTCACCGTCGGCGAAGGCGAGATCGTCGGCCTCATCGGCCCCAACGGCGCCGGCAAGACCACCTTCTTCAACTGCCTCACCGGCCTCTACGTCCCCACCGAGGGCAAGGTCTCCTACAAGGGCACCGTCCTGCCGCCCCAGCCCCACCTCGTCACCCAGGCAGGCATCGCCCGCACCTTCCAGAACATCCGCCTCTTCGCCAACATGACCGTCCTGGAGAACGTCCTCGTCGGACGCCACACCCGGACCAAGGAAGGCCTCTGGTCCGCCCTCCTGCGCGGCCCCGGCTTCAAGAAGGCGGAGCGGGCCTCCGAGGAACGCGCCATGGAACTCCTGGAGTTCACCGGCCTCGCCAAGAAGCGCGACCACCTCGCCCGCAACCTCCCCTACGGAGAACAGCGCAAGCTGGAGATCGCGCGCGCCCTCGCCAGCGACCCCGGGCTCCTCCTCCTCGACGAGCCCACCGCCGGCATGAACCCCCAGGAGACCCGCGCCACCGAGGAGCTGGCCTTCGCCATCCGCGACCAGGGCATCGCCGTCCTCGTCATCGAGCACGACATGCGCTTCATCTTCAACCTCTGCGACCGCGTCTCCGTCCTCGTCCAGGGCGAAAAGCTCGTCGAGGGCACCAGCGACGTCGTCCAGGGCGACGAACGCGTCATCGCCGCCTACCTCGGCACCCCCTTCGAAGGCGCCCCCGAGGACCCCGCCATCGAAGAGGTCCAAGCAGCCGAAGCGGCAGAAGCAACGGACGCAGCCGAAGGGAACGACCAGTGACCGCTCTCCTGGAGGTCGAGGACCTCAAGGTCGCCTACGGCAAGATCCAGGCCGTCAAGGGCATCTCCTTCACCGTCGAGGAGGGCCAGGTCGTCACCCTGATCGGCACCAACGGCGCCGGCAAGACCACCACCCTGCGCACCCTCTCGGGCCTGCTCAAGCCCCTCAGCGGCAAGATCACGTTCGCCGGCACCCCGCTCAACCAGGTCCCGGCCCACAAGATCGTCTCCATGGGGCTCGCCCACTCCCCCGAGGGCCGCCGCATCTTCCCCCGCCTCACCATCGCGGAGAACCTCCAGCTCGGCGCCTTCCTCCGCAAGGACACCGCGGGCATCCAGAAGGACATCCAGCGCGCCTACGACCTCTTCCCCATCCTGGGCGAACGCCGCAAGCAGGCCGCAGGAACCCTCTCCGGCGGCGAGCAGCAGATGCTCGCCATGGGCCGGGCCCTCATGTCCCAGCCCAAACTGCTCATGCTCGACGAGCCCTCCATGGGCCTCTCCCCGATCATGATGCAGAAGATCATGTCCACCATCTCCGAGCTGAAGGCCCAGGGCACGACCATCCTCCTGGTCGAACAGAACGCCCAGGCGGCCCTCTCCCTGGCCGACCAGGGCCACGTCATGGAGATCGGCTCCATCGTCCTGTCCGGCAGCGGCCAGGAACTCCTCCACGACGAATCGGTCCGCAAGGCCTACCTCGGCGAGGACTGATCCCGTACACGCCTGTACGTGCGTGAGGCCCGCCCCCTTCTCCAGGGTGCGGGCCTCACGCATGGGTCGGAGGGGCTCCGGATCAGCCCTTCGCCGCCTTCTTCTCCTCGGCGTCCTCGATGACCGCCTCGGCGACCTGCTGCATCGACAGGCGCCGGTCCATCGACGTCTTCTGGATCCAGCGGAACGCCGCCGGCTCCGTCAGCCCGTACTCCGTCTGCAGGACCGACTTCGCCCGGTCCACCAGCTTGCGGGTCTCCAGGCGCTGGGTGAGGTCCGCGACCTCCTTCTCCAGCGTCTTCAGCTCCGTGAAGCGCGAGACGGCCATCTCGATCGCCGGGACGACATCGCTCTTGCTGAACGGCTTCACCAGGTACGCCATGGCACCGGCGTCACGGGCCCGCTCGACGAGGTCGCGCTGCGAGAACGCCGTCAGCATCAGCACCGGCGCGATCGACTCCTCGGCGATCTTCTCCGCCGCGCTGATCCCGTCCATCTTCGGCATCTTCACGTCGAGGATCACCAGGTCGGGCTTGTGCTCACGGGCCAGCTCGATGGCCTGCTCACCGTCGCCGGCCTCACCCACGACGGTGTAGCCCTCTTCCTCGAGCATCTCTTTGAGGTCGAGGCGGATGAGGGCCTCGTCCTCGGCGATGACGACACGGGTCGTCAGCGGCGGGACGTGCGACTTGTCGTCGTCGGCGGGCTGGGTCGACTCGGGGCCGGTCACGGGGGCGCTCCTTGGGTGAGCAGGGCGGGGGTACTGCTGCGATACAGGGTACCTAGCTGCGGGTCAGCGGCATGAACCGGTACACTCACCGCAGTGCTGAGCCGGGTTGGTGGAACGGTATACACGGAGGTCTCAAACACCTCTGCCTGAGAGGGCTTGCGGGTTCGAATCCCGCACCCGGCACCCTGAAGCGGATGCTCACGTTCTCGTGAACATCCGCTTTTTGCTGCGTGGCGTCATCATCGGTCACGCAGTGTGCTCAGGTGAACCACCACAGCACAGAGGTACGACAGCGGGCCCTGATCCTGCTCAGGGGCGGGGCCAAGAACGCGGACGTGAGCCGGACGCTCAGCATCCCGCTGGGCACCATCGGCTACTGGAAACACGTGGACCGTGCCAAGCGCGGGGAGTGCCCCGGCGCACACAATCCAACGTGCCCACGGTGCGACGGCCGCGCCCTCGACCCGACCGCGTACTCCTACCTGCTAGGTCAGTACCTCGGGGACGGCCACATCAGTCACTACTCACAGCATCGCGTTCCCAGCCTCACCATTGCCGCCGCCGACGACTGGCCCGGCATCGCCGATGAGATAGCGCGCACCATGCGGGCAGTCTTTCCGGACAACGGCGTGCATCGCCTCCAGCGCACCGGATGCCAGAACATCAAGCTCTATTCGAAGCACCTGTCCTGCATGTTCCCCCAGCACGGGCCCGGCAAGAAACACGACCGCAAGATCGCCCTTGCCCCTTGGCAACAGGACATCGTCGACGCTCACCCCTGGCGCTTCATCGGCGGCCTGATCCACTCCGACGGCTGTCGTGTCACCAACTGGACGACCCGCCTCGTCGGCGGCGAGCGCAAGCGCTACGAGTATCCGCGCTACTTCTTCACCAACAAGTCGGACGACATCAGGCAGCTCTACACCGACACCCTCGACAAGCTCGGTCTCACCTGGACCCACTGCACCCGTCACGGCAACCCGTACAACATCTCGGTCGCCCGCAGAGCGGATGTCGCCCTCCTCGACCTCCACGTAGGCCCCAAACACTGACCCCGCACAGCGCGAGGGCCGCCCCGGCGAACGGGGGCGGCCCTCGACCACGTACGGCAGGCGCGCTACTTGGGGCTGTCGTCCTCGCCGATGTGGTGGACGCGGACCATGTTCGTCGAGCCGGAGACGCCGGGCGGGGAGCCGGCGGTGATGACGACGATGTCGCCCTTCTTGCAGCGGCCGATCTTGAGGAGCTGGTCGTCGACCTGGGCGACCATGGCGTCGGTGGAGTCGACGTGCGGGCCGAGGAAGGTCTCGACGCCCCAGGTCAGATTGAGCTGGGAGCGCGTCGCGGCGACCGGCGTGAAGGCGAGGAGCGGGATGGGCGAGCGGTAGCGGGAGAGGCGCTTGACAGTGTCGCCGGACTGGGTGAAGGCGACGAGGAACTTGGCGCCGAGGAAGTCGCCCATCTCGGCGGCGGCGCGGGCGACGGCGCCGCCCTGGGTGCGGGGCTTGTTGCGCTCGGTGAGGGGCGGGAGCCCCTTGGCGAGGATGTCCTCCTCGGCCGCTTCGACGATGCGGCTCATGGTCTTGACGGTCTCGATGGCGTACTTGCCGACGCTGGTCTCGCCGGAGAGCATCACGGCGTCGGTGCCGTCGATGACGGCGTTGGCGACGTCGCTGGCCTCGGCCCTGGTGGGGCGGGAGTTGTCGATCATCGAGTCGAGCATCTGGGTGGCGACGATGACCGGCTTGGCGTTGCGCTTGGCGAGCTTGACGGCGCGCTTCTGGACGATCGGGACCTGCTCGAGGGGCATTTCGACGCCGAGGTCGCCGCGGGCGACCATGATGCCGTCGAAGGCGGCGACGATGTCCTCGATGTTGTCGACCGCCTGGGGCTTTTCGACCTTGGCGATGACGGGGAGGTGGCGGCCCTCCTCGGTCATGATGCGGTGGACGTCCTCGATGTCGCGGCCGCTGCGGACGAAGGAGAGGGCGATGACGTCGGCGCCGGTGCGCAGGGCCCAGCGCAGGTCTGCTTCGTCCTTGTCGCTGAGGGCGGGGACGGAGACGGCGACGCCGGGGAGGTTGAGGCCCTTGTGGTCGGAGACCATGCCGCCTTCGACGACGGTGGTGTGGACGCGGGGGCCGTCGACCCGGGTGACTTCGAGGCTGACCTTGCCGTCGTCGACGAGGATGCGCTCGCCGGGGGTGACGTCGTCGGCGAGGCCGCTGTAGGTGGTGCCGCAGGTCTGGCGGTCGCCCTGGACGTCGTGTTCGACGGTGATGGTGAACTCGTCTCCGCGTTCAAGGAGTACGGGTCCTTCGCTGAAGCGGCCGAGGCGGATCTTCGGGCCTTGAAGGTCGGCGAGGACGCCGACGCTGCGGCCGGTCTCGTCGGAGGCCTTTCGCACGCGCTGGTAGCGCTCCTCGTGTTCGGCATAGGTGCCGTGGCTGAGGTTGAAGCGGGCTACGTCCATTCCGGCTTCTACGAGTGCCTTGATCTGCTCGTACGAGTCGGTGGCGGGGCCCAAGGTACAGACGATCTTTGCTCGGCGCATGATTCGAGCCTAGGCCCTACCGGTGGGTAGGGAATTGGATGGGTATGACTACTCAACGTCCTTTGCGTGAAGGGTTATTGACAAGCGTCGTTATTCTTTGAATTTGGGCGGCGCACTGCTCTGATGAGCATTTCACTCGCTCATTGCAGGTGGGGCGGGTGAAGGGTGAAGCGGGCGTTGACGGCGGCGTGGATGTGCTGGCGTTCGGGTTCGAGATCGAGGGCGGGCGCGGCGCTGTCGTCGACGGGGCCGCGGACCATGGCGGCGCGGGACATGCCGTAGGACATGGGGCGGTGGGTGTCCTCGGCGCCGGTGTCGGCGAGTTCGACGAGGGCGGCGAGGGTGGTGCCGAGCGCTTCGGCGTATTCGCGGGCGCGCTGGACGGCTTCGCGGACGGCTTGTTGGCGTGCGGCTGCGTGGAGGGGCGAGGTGGGGCGCAGGGACCACCAGGGGCCGTCGACGCGGGTGAGTTCCTGGTCGGCGAGTTTGGTGGTGAGTTCGCCGAGTGCGGTGAAGTCGGTGAGCTGGGCGGTGAGGTGGACGCTGCCGTGGTAGGTGCGGATGCGTTCGCCGCGGCCGTGTTTGGTGAATTCGGGGGTGAGGGAGAAGGCGCCGGTTTCGAGTGTGTCGATGGCTTCTCCGTAGGACTTGATGAGGTCGAGGGTGGCGGCGTTGCGGCGGGTGAGGTCGTCGAGGGTGGTGCGGCGGTCGGTGCCGCGGGCGGTGACGGTGACGCCGATGCGGGCGAGTTCGGGGTCGGTTTCGAGGTGGGCCTCGCCGCGGACGGCCAGGCGCGGGGCTTCGGGGGTTCCGTAGGGGACGCTGGGGCCGCTGAGGGGGTCGGTGTGGGTCATGGGTCCCACTTTGGCACTGTTCGTGTCGGGTGTTCGTGTTCGGCGGCGGGTCATCAGATAGAAACCTGCGGGGGCTGTTGCGAAGGGGGTGGGCTGGGCCAGAATCTACGCGCGTTGCCACTGAACTTCCCTGTAGGTCAGGAGCTTTCCCATGCCGTTGAACCGCAGATCTTTCCTGGGCAGGACCGCAGCGACCGGTGCCGGTGCGGCGCTGGCCGGTGCGGTGGCCGCGCCGTCGGCGGAGGCCCACGCGGGCAGGCCGCCCAAGAAGCAGAAGCGGTACGCGTTCACCGTCATGGGCACGACGGATCTGCACGGTCACGTCTTCAACTGGGACTACTACAAGGACGCGGCGTACACGGACTCGGCGGGCAACGCCCAGGGTCTGTCGCGGATCTCGACGCTGGTGCAGCGGATCCGCGCGGAGAAGGGCCGGCACAACACGCTGCTGATCGACGCCGGTGACACGATCCAGGGCACGCCGCTGACGTACTACTTCGCGCGGGTCGACCCGATCACGGCGGCGAACGGTCCGGTGCACCCGATGGCGCAGGCCATGAACGCGATCGGGTACGACGCGGCGGCGCTCGGCAACCACGAGTTCAACTACGGCATCGACACGCTGCGCAAGTTCGAGTCGCAGCTGCGTTTCCCGCTGCTCGGTGCGAACGCGGTGGACGCGAAGACGGAGCGGCCCGCGTTCAGGCCGTACGTCATCAAGAAGATGCGCACGCCGCACGGCAAGGATGTGCGGGTGGCGATCCTGGGCCTGACGAACCCGGGAATCGCGATCTGGGACAAGGCGTACGTGCAGGGGGTGCTGAAGTTCCCCGGGCTGGAGGAGCAGGCGGCCAAGTGGGTGCCGAAGCTGCGGTCGATGGGCGCGGACGTCGTGATCATCTCGGCGCACTCGGGCGCGTCGGGCACGTCGTCGTGGGGTGATCAGTTGCCGTACGTGGAGAACGCGGCGGCGAGTGTGGCGGCGAAGGTGCCGGGGATCGACGCGATTCTCGTCGGGCACGCGCATGTGGAGATCGCGCAGCAGTTGGTGACGAACGAGAAGACGGGGAAGACGGTCGTTCTCGCGGAGCCGCTGTGCTACGCGGAGCGGCTGGCGCAGTTTGACTTCGAGCTGGTGTGGGAGAAGGGCCGCTGGTCGGTCGAGTCGGTGTCGTCGAAGCTGCTGAACTCGAATGCGGTGGCGGACGACCCGAAGATCACGAAGCTGCTGAAGGCGGACCACGACCTGGTCGTGAAGTACGTGAACCAGGTGGTCGGGCAGGCGACGACGACGCTGACGACGGAGGACGCCCGTTACAAGGACGCGCCGATCATCGATCTGATCAACAAGGTGCAGGCCGATGTGGTGACGGACGCGCTGAAGTCGACGCAGTACGCGTCGCTGCCGGTGCTGTCGCAGGCGTCGCCGTTCTCGCGCACGTCGGAGATTCCGGCCGGGGACGTGACGATCCGGGATCTGTCGAGCCTGTACGTATACGACAACACGCTGGTCGCGAAGTTGATGACGGGTGCGCAGGTGCGGGCGTACCTGGAGTATTCGGCGGAGTACTTCGTGCGGACGGCGGCCGGTGCCGTGGTCGACGTGGAGAAGCTGACGAACGCGGGCAACCGGCCGGACTACAACTACGACTACGTGTCGGGGGTTTCGTACGACATCGACATCGCGCAGGCGGCGGGTTCGCGGATCAAGAACCTGAAGTTCAACGGTGTGGATCTGGACGACAGCGCGCAGTTCGTGTTCGCGGTGAACAACTACCGGGCGAACGGTGGCGGCGCGTTCCCGGGTGTGGCGACGGCGCAGGAGCTGTGGTCGGAGTCGATCGAGATCCGTACGCGGATCGCGGAGTGGGTGACGGCGAAGGGCGTCCTCGACCCGGCCGAGTTCGCGTCGGTGGACTGGCGGCTGACGCGGGACGGGACGCCGGTGTTCTCGTAGGGGCGGTGGTCAGCCCTGGAGTTTGACCATGGTGCCGCGCTCTCCTGCCTGGTTTCGTACGGGCTGGAGGGCGCGGTTTTCGTGGGCGAGGAGGCCGAAGCTGGTGAAGGCGGTGCGGTGGGGCTGCGGGTAGGGGTCCTTGCCCGTGAGGTTGTTGAGGATGGTGGCGCTGCGCCAGGCGGCGAGGCCGAGGTCGGGGGCGCCGACGCCGTGGGTGTGGCGTTCGGCGTTCTGTACGTAGACGTGGCAGCCGGTGGAGCTGACGGAGTCGTCGAGGACGAGCCGGAAGTGCTGGTCGATGCGGGGGCGTTCGGCCGAGTCGCGGCGGATGTAGGGGTCGAGTCCGGCGAGGAGCTGGCCGAGGGGGCGTTCCCGGTAGCCGGTGGCGAGGACGACGGCGTCGGTGGTGAGGCGGGAGCGGGTGCCCTGCTGGCGGTGTTCGAGGTGGAGTTCGACCTTGGTGGTGGCGACGCGGCCGGCGGTGCGGACGCTGACGCCGGGGGTGAGGGTGGCGTCGGGCCAGCCGCCGTGGAGGGTGCGCTGGTAGAGCTCTTCGTGGATGGCGGCGATGGTGTCGGCGTCGATGCCCTTGTGGAGCTGCCATTGGGCGGGGACGAGGCGGTCGCGTTCGCGTTCGGGCAGGGCGTGGAAGTAGCGGGAGTAGTCGGGGGTGAAGTGTTCGAGGCCCAGTTTGCTGTATTCCATGGGCGCGAAGGCTTCGGTGCGGGCGAGCCAGTGGATCTTCTCGTGGCCTGCGGGGCGGTTCCTGAGGAGGTCGAGGAAGATCTCGGCGCCGGACTGGCCGCTGCCGATGACGGTGACGTGGTCGGCGGCGAGGAGGGTGTCGCGGTGGGTGAGGTAGTCGGCGGAGTGGATGACCGGGACGCCGGAGGCTTCGGCGAGTGGTCTGAGCGGTTCGGGGACGTAGGGCTCGGTGCCGACGCCGAGGGTGACGTTCTTGGTGTAGGTGCGGCCGAGGGCTTCGGCTTCCCCGTCGGCGTCGAGCTGGGTGTAGTCGACTTCGAAGAGGTTGCGTTCGGGGTTCCAGCGGACGGCGTCGACCTGGTGGGAGAAGTGCATTCCGGGCAGGTTCTCGCTGACCCAGCGGCAGTAGGCGTCGTATTCGGCGCGCCGGATGTGGAAGTGCTCGGCGAAGTAGAACGGGAACAGGCGTTCGCGGGTCTTGAGGTAGTTGAGGAAGGTCCACTGGCTGGTCGGGTCGGCGAGGGTCACCAGGTCCGCGAGGAAGGGGACTTGGAGGGTGGCGCCGTCGATGAGGAGGCCGGGGTGCCAGTGGAAGGCGGGGCGCTGTTCGAAGAAGGCGGTGTCGAGTTCGGTGAGGGGGTGTGCGAGGGCGGCGAGGGAGAGGTTGAAGGGGCCGATGCCGATGCCGACGAGGTCGCGGGGTGCTTCGGTGGGCGGGGCGGGGTGCGGGGTGGGCGCGGCGCTCATCGGGGGGTGTGTCCTTCCACCAGTTTCAGCAGTGCGGTGAGGTCGTCGGGGGTGGTGTGCGGGTTGAGCAGGGTGGCTTTGAGGTAGAGCTGTCCGTCCATGCGGGCGCGGCCGAGGACGGCGCGGCCTTCGGCGAGGAGGGTGCGGCGGGTGGCGGCGAGGTGTTCGTCGGTGGCGCCGGTGGGGCGGAAGAGGACGGTGGAGAGGGTGGGGGTGTCGTAGAGCTCCAGGTCGGGGTGGGTGTCGACGAGGTGCGCCAGGTGGTGGGCGAGGGCAATGACGTGGTCGACGAGGGCGCCGATGCCGGTGCGTCCGAGGGCTTTGAGGGTGACGGCGGTCTTGAGGACGTCGGGGCGGCGGGTGGTGCGCAGGGAGCGGCCGAGGAGGTCGGGCAGCCCCGCTTCGGTGTCGTCGTCGGCGTTGAGGTAGTCGGCGGTGTGGGTGAGGGCGCGCAGGTCGTCGGCCGACCGGACGGCGAGGAGTCCCGCGGCGACGGGCTGCCAGCCGAGTTTGTGCAGGTCGAGGGTGGTGGTGTGGGCGCGGTCGAGGCCGCGGAGCAGGGGGGCGTGGCGGGTGCTGAAGAGGAGTCCTGCTCCGTAGGCGGCGTCGATGTGGAGGCGGGCGCCGTGGTGGTCGCAGAGGTCGGCGATGTCGGGGAGGGGGTCGATGAGGCCGGCGTCGGTGGTGCCTGCGGTGGCGGCGACGAGTTTGGGGCCGGGGAGGTCGGTGAGGGCTTCGTCGAGGGCGGCCGGGTCGAGGGTGCCGGTGGGGGCGGGCAGGACGACCGGTTCGGGCAGGCCGAGGAGCCAGGTGGCGCGGGCGAGGCTGTGGTGGGCGTTCTGTCCGACAAGGAGCTGGACGGGCTCGGGGTGGGGGTTGGTCTCGCGGGCGAGGAGGACGGCGAGCTGGTTGGCCTCGGTGCCGCCGGTGGTGACGAGGGCGTCGGGGCGGGTGGCGGTGGGGTAGGTCTCGCGGGCGAGGGCGGTGGTGAGGGCGGCTTCGAGGGCGGAGGCGGCGGGGGCCTGGTCCCAGGAGTCCATGGAGGGGTTGAGGGCGCTGGCGGCGAGGTCGGCGGCGGTGGCGACGGCGAGCGGCGGGCAGTGCAGGTGGGCGGCGCAGAGCGGGTCGGCGGGGTCGGCTGCGCCGGCGGCGAGTGCGGTGACGAGGGTGCGCAGTGCTTCCTCGGCTCCGGTGCCGTCGTGGGGCAGGAGGTCGCCGGTGGCGGCGAGGAGTTGGGTGGTGACGTGCTCGGGTCCGCCGGCGGGGAGGGGGCCCGCCCGGTGGAGGGCGCCTTCGTGGAGGGCGTCGAGGACGGTGCTGAGCAGGGGCCGCAGGGCGGCGGGGCCGTGGGGGCCACCGGCGAGGGGCGGGATGCTGCTCATGCGGGTCCTTCGCTGCGTCGGGGAACGGCTCCGGGCCCGCACGCGTGTGTGGCGGCCGGCTGACCGTGGTCGTTCTCAGCGTGGCCCGCTGTGTCCCGAAGCGCCCGGGGTACGAGGGAAGGGCACCCTAACGAGGGATGTGGCCTGTGGTGGCGGGAGTTGGTGTGGTATGGCCGCGCGGGGCGGGGCGGGAACGGACGCGCCCCCGGGTGCCGCTCGTGGCGGGCCGGGGGCGCGGGTGGTCGTGGGGCGCGGGGCTGTCGTGGGGCGCAGGGCTGTCGTGGGGCGCGGCGCTGTGTGGGGCTAGGGCTCCAGGGTCTCGCGGGCCTTCAGGACGCGTGTCAGGTCGTCGAGTTGGTCGGCGAGGCGGCGGCGCAGGGCCGGGGTGGGGTCGCCGTCGGCCAGGCACTGTTCGCCGAGGCGGAGGATGTCGGTGTCGACGGTGTGCTCGGGGAACGCGTAGCGGCCGACGGCGGCGGCGATGGCGGGGCCGCGCCGTTCGGCGAGGGCGGTGGCCTCGGTGAAGTAGCGGGGGACGTAGGAGCGCAGCAGGTCGGCCTGTTCGGGCTGCCAGAAGCCCTGGGCGGTGGCGGTGAACAGGTAGTTGGACAGGTCGCGGGCGGGGTCGGTGGGGAACAGGGCGTCCCAGGCGGCGGCCTTGGCCTGCGGGTCGGGCAGTGCGGCGTGGCAGCGGGCGGCGCCCTCCTGGCCGACGGCGCTGGGGTCGTGGGCGAGTTCGGCCTCGATGACGGCGTCGTCGACGGCGCCGAGGACGCTGAGGCGGCCGAGGATGCGCCAGCGCAGTTCGGGGTCGAGTTCGGGTCCGCCGGGCACGGCGCCAGAGTCGTACCAGTCGCGGATGACATCGGCGTACTGGGCGGCGTCGATGAGGTGGCGGACGGCGGTCAGGCGCAGGCCGGGGTGGCTGCCGTCCTCGGTGCGGCGGATGAGGGTCTCGCACAGGGTGGTGATGAGGGTGAGGGCGGCGGGGCGGTCGGCGGGGGCCGTGCAGCGGTCGGCGACCTGGGTGTGGGCGAAGGCGAGGACGCCCTGGACGACGGCGAGGTCGGTCTCGGCCGGCAGGTGGTCCTTGGCGGCCGCCAGGTAGGCGGCGGGTGCCAGTTGGCCGTCGCGGACCATGTCGCGCAGGGTGTTCCAGACGACGGCGCGGGTGAGGGGGTCGGGGATGCCGGACAGGCCGCGCAGGGCGGCTTGCTGGGAGGCCGTGTCGAGGCGGACCTTGGCGTAGGTGAGGTCCTGGTCGTTGGGGACGATCAGGGCGGGGCGGGTGCCGTGGAAGGTGCGGGGCGCGCCGGGCACGTCGACGTCGATGCGTTCGCGCAGGACGAGGGCGCGGTCGTCGGCGGGGTCGTGGTCGTAGAGGCCGACGGCGATGCGGTGCGGGCGGCTGCCCTGCCGGTCGACGGTGAAGGTCCAGCCGTCGCTGTCGGTGGTGCCGTGGCCGGCCCGGCCGGTGAGGGTGTCGACGCCGGTGGTGCGCAGCCAGATGTCGGCCCAGGCGTGGACGTCGCGGTCGGTGCCGGAGGCGAGCGACTCGATGAAGTCGGCGAGGGTGGCGTTGCCGAACTTGTGCCGTTCGAAGTGGGTGTTGATGCCGGCGAGGAAGTCCTTCTCGCCGAGCCAGGCGACGAGCTGGCGCAGTGCGGAGGCGCCCTTGGCGTAGGAGATGCCGTCGAAGTTGAGGAGGGCGGAGGCGGTGTCGGGGACGTCCTCGGGGGCGACGGGGTGGGTGGAGGGGCGCTGGTCGGCGTCGTAGCCCCAGGCCTTGCGGGAGATGCCGAAGTCGACCCAGGTGTCCTTGAAGCGGGTGGCTTCGGTGAGGGTCTGGTAGCCCATGTACTCGGCGAACGACTCGTTCAGCCAGATGTCGTCCCACCACTTCAGGGTGACGAGGTCGCCGAACCACATGTGGGCCATCTCGTGGGCGATCACCATGGCGCGCAGTTGGCGTTCGGTGTCGGTGACGGCGGAGCGGTAGACGAACTCGTCGCGGAAGGTGACCAGGCCGGGGTTCTCCATGGCGCCGGCGTTGAACTCGGGGACGAATGCCTGGTCGTAGGAGTCGAAGGGGTAGGGCTCGTCGAACTTCTCGTGGTAGCGGTCGTAGCACGCGCGCGTGGCGTCGAGGATCTCGTCGGCGTCGGCGTCGAGGTGGGGGGCGAGCGAGCGGCGGCAGTGCAGGCCGAAGGGGAGGCCGCGGTGTTCGGTGCGGATGGAGTGCCAGGGGCCTGCCGCGACGGCGACGAGGTAGGTCGACAGGAGCGGGGTCGTGGTGGCGCGCCATGTGCCGTCGCCGAGGTGTTCGGTGACGCCGTTGGCGAGGACGGTCCAGGTGTCGGGGGCGGTGACGGTGAGGTCGAAGACGGCTTTGAGGTCGGGCTGGTCGAACGCGGCGAAGACGCGCTGGACGTCGTCCATGAACAGCTGTGTGTAGACGTACGTCTCGCCGTCGGTGGGGTCGGTGAAGCGGTGCATGCCCTCGCCGGTGTGCGAGTAGCGCATGGCGGCGTCGAGGACGAGTTCGTGCTCGCCCGCGGTGAGTGCGGGAAGCGGCAGCCGGTTGTCGTCGAGGGTGGTGGGGTCGAGCGGCTGCCCGTCGAGGGTGACGGTGCGCAGCTCGGCCGGCTTGAGCTCGACGAAGGTGTCTCCCGCGGTGCGTGCGGTGAAGCGGATCGCGGTGCGGGAGTCGAAGGTGTCGGGGCCGCGGGTCAGGTCGAGGTCCACGGTGTAGTGGTGGACGTCGACGAGCTGGGCTCGGGTCTGCGCTTCGTCGCGCGTCAGTACGGGCATGGGGACATGCTGCCGTACGCCCCTGACGGTGCGCCCAGCCAGGGACGCGGGGACCGCCGCGACCAGCCACGACGGCGCCGCACTCGGCAACCGGGCCGAGGTCCCGGGCCCCGCTCCTCAATCCCCGCAGGGGCTCAGTCCGACTGCCCCGAACCGGCGGCGATCTGCTCGTGGTGCCGGATGACCTCGGAGATGATGAAGTTCAGGAACTTCTCGGCGAAGGCCGGGTCCAGTTTGGCGTTCTCGGCGAGCTGGCGCAGCCGTTCGATCTGGCGGGCCTCGCGGGCGGGGTCGGCCGGGGGCAGCGCGTGCTCGGCCTTGAGGTGGCCGACCTGCTGGGTGCATTTGAAGCGCTCGGCGAGCATGTGGACGACGGCGGCGTCGATGTTGTCGATGCTGTCGCGCAGCCGGTCGAGTTCGGCGCGGACGGCGGGATCGACTGCGGGCCGGGCCGTATCCGTCTGGGGATTGCTGGTGGTCATGACGGATCAGCCTACGTGGAGCATCGGCGGGTCGTCAGGGTCGGGGATCTTGTCCGACCAGCCGCCGGGGACGGCGCGGCCCTGCTGCTCGCGGAAGCGGACGGGTGCGGTGCCGACACGGCGGGTGAAGAGGCGGGAGAAGTAGGCGGGGTCGTCGTAGCCGACGCGGCGGGCGACGGCGGCGACGGGCAGTTCGGTGGCGGCGAGGAGTTCCTTGGCGCGGCCGAGCCGGATGCCGAGGAGGTAGTCCTTGGGGCTGCGGCCGGCCCCTCTGCGGACGGCGGTGCGCAGTTCGGCGGGGGTCATGCCGTGCCGGGCGGCGTGTTCGGCGACGGACAGCGGCTGGAAGGCGTCGCGGGCGAGCGCCTGGAGGACGGGGTCGCCGTCGGGGGCCATGTCGGCGCGGGCGCGGCGCAGGGCGACGAGGAGTTCGTGGACGGCGGCGCCGGTCTCGACCTCCAGGAGGGGGTTGCCGCGGCGGGCGGCGCGGGCGATGCGGCCGACGGCGGCGCGGGCCCCCGCGGCGTCGGAGAGGGGGACGACGGGCCGGTCGGGTTCGATGTAGCCGAGTTCGGTGTACGTGGCCGTGGCGGGTCCGGTGAAGTCGACGAAGCACTCGTCCCAGCCGGTGCCGGGGTCGGCGCCGTAGTGGTGGGGGCGGCCGGGGGTGAGCCAGATGAGGGCGGGTGCGGTGAGGGGGGTGCGGCGGCCGTCGGCGTCCTGGAACCAGCCGCTGCCCGCGGTGACGACGACGGCGACGTGGTGGTCGAGGGTGCGGGGGCCGACGCTGGGCAGCAGGCCGTGCTGGAGTCCGACGCCGAGGCAGACGAGGCCGAGCCGGTGGTGGGCGGGGCTGGGTGTGAAGTAGCGCATCCAGGTGTGGTACGCGGACATGGGCCCCTCCTGTGGTGTCCTGCGGTGTTCGCGCGGCGTCCCGTCTCCCCCGGGCCGCCTCTCCGGTGTCGTCGGCGGTCCAACAACAGCCGATCTTTGTCCATGGACCCGGTTGTCCGCCAGAGGTCACAGTGGCGGCCGGTGGGTGAGACGGCCCGCAGGCAAGAGGGAGCACGTGATGGCCGAGTTCAGGGTGGGCGAGGACGATTTCGAGGTGGACGGCCGGCCGGTGCGTCTGCTGTCGGGGGCGTTGCACTACTTCCGGGTGCACGAGGAGCAGTGGGCGCACCGGCTGCGGATGCTGCGGGCGATGGGCCTGAACTGTGTGGAGACGTACGTCCCGTGGAACCTGCACGAGCCGAGTCCGGGCGGGTTCGACGATGTGGCGGCGGTGGGGCGGTTCCTGGACGCGGCGCGGGAGGCGGGGCTGTGGGTGATCGTCCGGCCCGGCCCGTACATCTGTGCGGAGTGGGAGAACGGCGGGCTGCCGCACTGGCTGACCGGGCCCTTGGGGTCGCGGATCCGGACGCGGGATACGGAGTTCCTGTCCGCTGTGGAGCGCTGGTTCCGGGTGCTGCTGCCGTTCGTCGTGGAGCGGCAGATCGACCGGGGCGGTCCGGTGATCATGGTGCAGGTGGAGAACGAGTACGGCAGCTACGGCTCGGACGCCGCCTACCTGCGTTCCCTCGCCGACCTCCTGGTCGAGCTGGGGGTGAGCGTGCCGCTGTTCACGTCGGACGGGCCCGATGAGCACATGCAGTCGGGCGGTTCGATTCCGGGCGTGCTGGCGACCGCGAACTTCGGCTCGCGTGCGCGGGAGTCGTTCGCGACGCTGCGCAGGCATCGGCCGAAGGGGCCCTTGATGTGCGCGGAGTTCTGGTGCGGCTGGTTCGACCACTGGGGCGCGGAGCACACGGCGCGGGACGCGGGGGACGCGGCGCGGACGCTGGAGGAGATCCTGGCGTGCGGGGCGTCGGTGAACCTGTACATGGCGCACGGGGGGACGAGTTTCGGCGGCTGGGCGGGGGCGAACCGGGGTGGTGGCGCCCTGCACGTGGGTCCGCTGGAGGCGGATGTGACGTCGTACGACTATGACGCCCCGGTCGACGAGTTCGGCCGCCCGACGGAGAAGTTCTGGCTGTTCCGGGATGTGCTCGGCCGGTTCGCGGACGGGCCGCTGCCGGACGTGCCCCAGCAGCCCGCCGCGCTGTCGGCGCCCGTCGCGGCCGGTCTGCCGTCGTTCACGCCGCTCGACGGGGTGCTGGACGCGCTGGGCGGGCCGGAGGCGGAGCACGCCGTGCCGCCGTCGTTCGAGGAGCTGGACGTGGACCGTGGGCTCGTGCGGTACGCGGTGACGGTGCCCGGGCGGCGCGGGGCCTACGAACTGCGGGCGCAGGGGCTGCGGGATCTCGCGGTCGTGTACGTGGACGGGGAACGGGCCGGTGTGCTGACCGAGGAGGAGCCGGTGCTCGCCGCACAGGTGTCCGGGGACGCGCGCGTGGAGCTGTGGGCCGAGTCGCTGGGCCGGGTCAACTACGGGCCGCGCCTGGGCGAGTCGAAGGGGATCACGGGCGGCCTGATGCACGAACGGCAGTTCCTGCACGGGGTGCGGGCGCGGGGGCTGCGACTCGACGCGTTCACCGCGGAAACGGTGGCGGGGCTGCCGGACGCGACGCCGCGGGCGGGGGCGCGGGGCCTGTACCGGGGTGTGTTCGAGGTGTCCGGGGCCGGGGACGCGGCCCTGGAACTGCCGGGCTGGACACGGGGGTTCGTGTGGGTGAACGGCTTCTGTCTCGGCCGGTACTGGGCGGTGGGCCCGCAGGACTCGCTGTACGTTCCCGGTCCGGTGCTCCGCGAGGGCACGAACGAGGTGTGGGTCCTGGAGCTGGACCGGGCCGCCGATGAGGCCCGGGTCCGACTGACGTAGACGCCGGCTCGGCTCGTCGTCCGGCTGACGGCCGGTGGGGGCTTCTCGCGCGGTTCCCCGCGCCCCTGAGATGCGCACTTCGTGCGGCATCTCATCAGGGGAGGCGGCGCGAAGCGCCTGCCTCGGGGGCGCGGGGAACTGCGCGAGAAGCCCCCACCGGCCCGCAGGCGCGCTACAAGCGGAACCCTGCAGACGAAGCGGCGCGCGCCGCCGTACCCTGAGAACGCCGGGCCCGGGCACGGGCCCCGGAGGCACCAGGGGGTGCACGTGGCGAACGGCGGCCCGGTGAGACACGGCTACCCGCATCTGGAGACCGTGCGGTCGGCGATCACCGCACTGTACAAACGCCTCTCCTACGACACCGTGCACACCTTCGCGACCAGCGTCGCCCCGGTGGACGTGGCCTTCTGCGACCAGGACGACCTGCACATGGGAGCGCAGCGGGTGGCGCACGAACTGGTGCGGCACTACCACCTCCCGGACGCGCGGATGATCGTGAGCTTCCGGAAGATGGAGCACGCGGCGAGTGTGGAACTGGCGGCCGGACCCGAGTACTTCATCGACCTGAACGACCGCTTCCGCACGCACCGCAGGGACATCGGGGCGGCGCTCGCGCACGAGATCATGCATGTGTACCTGCACCGGCTCGACCTCTCCTTTCCGGGGACGCGGGACAACGAGATCCTCACGGACGCCGCCGCGACCTACCTGGGTGCGGGCTGGCTGCTGCTGGACGCCTATCGCGAGGACGCGGCGTCGTCGCAGAAGCTGGGCTATCTGACACCGGAGGAGTTCGGGTACGTGCTGGCGAAACGGTCACTGGCGTTCGGCGAGGCACCGGAGACCTGGTTCACCAGTCCGCAGGCGTACACGGCGTACACCAAGGGCTTGGCGCAGGCCCGTCTCGACGAGCAGCAGCCTCCGCTGACGGCCGCCGGCTGGGCCGGCCGGCGACGGTACGCCAAGGACCGGCGCTCCGCGCAGGCCCACGGGGCGCGGGGTCCGGTGCCCGCGGGTCCCTACGCGTTCTCGACGGACGGATCGCCGGGGGGCGACGGACTGCGGGTGGCGTTCCCGTGCCCGACATGCCATCAGCGGATCCGCGTTCCGGTCCGGGGGCGGGTCCGGGCCCGGTGCGGGCTGTGCCGGACGGTCCTGGAGTGCGACACGTGACGGACGGACGACGGCGGCGCGGCGCTCCCCTTCAGGCGCCGTACACCTCCCCCGGCACGGCGGCCCGCCCCAGAAGCTCCCGTGCCGCCTCCCCCGCGCCCGCCGGAGTCCAGCGTTCCCCCTTGTCGATCGTCGGGCCGGACCGCCAGCCCTCCATGACGGTGATACGCCCGGCCTCCACCTCGAAGACCCGTCCCGTCACCCCGTCGCTGGCTGCCCCGGAACCGAGCCACACCACGAGCGGCGACACGTTCTCCGGGGCCATCGCGTCGAACGTCCCTTCGCCGGGCGCGGCCATCGTCTCGGCGAACGTGGCCTCCGTCATCCGGGTCCGCGCGGCCGGCGCGATCGCGTTGACCTGGACTCCGTACCGTCCCATCTCCGCCGCGGCGACGAGGGTCAGTCCCAGGATTCCCGCCTTGGCCGCGCTGTAGTTCCCCTGCCCGACCGAACCCAACAGTCCTGCTCCGGACGAGGTGTTGACGACGCGTGCCGCCGGCGTCCGGCCCGCCTTGGCCTCCGCCCTCCAGTAGGCGGCGGCGTGCTGGAGCGGCAGGAAGTGCCCCTTGAGATGGACCCGCATCACGGCGTCCCAGTCGTCCTCGGCGAGGTTCACCAGCATCCGGTCCCGCAGGAACCCGGCGTTGTTCACCAGGGTGTCCAGGCGCCCGAATCCGTCGACGGCCGCCGCGACCAGCGAGGCGGCGCCCTGCGCGGTCGCTATGTCACCGCCGTGCGCGAGCGCCCGGCCTCCCGCGGCCCGTATCTCCTCGACCACCTGCGCGGCGGGACTGTCGGACGCGGGCGCTCCGTCGAGCCCCACGCCCAGGTCGTTCACCACGACCTTCGCCCCCTCCGCCGCGTAGGCGAGGGCGTGTGCGCGGCCGAGCCCCCGTCCCGCTCCGGTCACCGCGACCACTCGCCCCGCGCACAGCCCCGCACTGTCACCCGTGTCCGTCATCTCAGGCCTCCTTGTTGACCGTTGCGGCATCCAGGAACGCGGGGCGCTCCCCGCCACCGTGCACGAGCAGGCTCGCACCGGTGATGTACGCGGCCGCGTCCGACGCGAGGAACACGGCCGCCTCCCCTATCTCGCGCGGCTCCGCCAGCCGGCCGAGGGGCACGGTGGCGCCGACGGCGGCGATGCCGTCCTCGTCGCCGTAGTGCAGCGCGGAGAGTTCGGTGCGCACCATGCCGAGCACCAGCGTGTTCACCCGTATCCGCGGCGCCCATTCCACGGCCATGGTCCGCGCCAGACTGTCCAGGCCCGCCTTCGCCGCGCCGTAGGCCGCCGTGCCCGGCGAGGGGCGGGTGCCGCTCACACTGCCGATCATCACGATCGATCCGTGCGCGGCCGCGAGCTGCTCGCGGGCGGCGAGGGAGGCGGTCAGCGGCGCCGTCAGGTTCAGCTCGATCACCCGGGCGTGCCGCTCGGCGTCGCTCTCGCCGAGCAGGCGGTAAGGGGTCCCGCCCGCGTTGTTGACCAGCACGTCGACCCGGTCCAGCTGGGTGAACATCTCGCCCACGGCCGCGGCGTCCCGCAGATCCACGGACACGAACCGGCATCCCTCCAGCGGGACTTCGGGTGGTCTTCTGGCGCACACCACGACCCGCGCCCCGGTCCGCGCGAACGCCCCCGCGATCCCGGCGCCCACTCCCCTCGTACCGCCTGTCACCACCACTGTTCGCCCGCTCAGATCCGTCCTGTCCATCCCAGCACCCATTCCCTGGAATCCCGCTGCCTGCTACCGTCGTCGTCGTACCAAACAAACGTTAGGTGGAAAGGTAGCTGAACGCCATGGGTGTCTCCACCTCCTCACCCGAAAAGGGGATCGCGGTCGTCACGGTCGACTTCCCTCCGGTCAACGCGCTGCCGGTGCGGGGCTGGTACGACCTGGCGGACGCGGTGACCGCCGCCGGCCGCGACCCGGACATCACCTGCGTGGTACTCGCCGCCGCCGAGGACTGCCGTGGGTTCAGCGCGGGCGTGGACATCAAGGAGATGCAGCGGGAGACCGCGTCCGCGTCCGGCGGACCGGGCGGCCACACCGCCCTGATCGGCGCGAACCGCGGCTGCTACGAGGCGTTCTCGGCGGTGTACCGGTGCGAGGTCCCGGTGATCGCCGCGGTCGCCGGGTTCTGCCTGGGCGGCGGCATCGGACTGGTGGGGAACGCGGACGCGATCGTGGCCAGCGACGACGCCACCTTCGGCCTCCCCGAGCTGGACCGCGGCGCGCTCGGCGCCGCCACCCACCTCTCCCGCCTGGTCCCCCAGCACCTGATGCGCGCGCTCTTCTACACCTCGCGCACCGCCACCGCGGCCGAACTGCACGCCCACGGCTCGGTGTGGAAGGTCGTTCCGAGACCCGGCCTCCACGAGGCGGCGATGGAGCTGGCCCGTGAGATAGCCCGCAAGGACGGCTACCTCATCCGCCTGGCGAAGGCCGCGCTCAACGGCATCGACCCCGTCGACGTCCACCGCAGCTACCGCTTCGAGCAGGGCTTCACCTTCGAGGCCAATCTCAGCGGGGTCGCCGACCGCGTACGCGACACGTTCGGACAGGCCGGACAGGAGACCGACTGACGATGCCCGACACGACAGACGCCACAGACACGACGGACAGCACAGGAACGGCACGGGCAGCGGACGCGGCGCCCGGTCCTGACAAGAGGATGTCACCCGAGGAGGTCGTCGCCCGGCTGCGCAGCGGCATGACGATCGGCATCGGCGGCTGGGGCTCGCGCCGCAAGCCCATGGCGCTGGTGCGCGCACTGCTGCGCAGCGACATCACGGATCTGACCGTCGTCTCGTACGGCGGCCCCGACGTGGGGATGCTCGCCGCGGCGGGCAGGATCCGCAAGCTGGTCGCCGCGTTCGTCACGCTCGACTCCATCCCTCTCGAGCCCCACTTCCGGGCGGCGCGCCAGCGGGGCGCGTTCGAGCTGATGGAGGTCGACGAGGCGATGTTCATGTGGGGGCTGCACGCGGCGGCGAACCGGCTGCCGTTCCTCCCGGTCCGCGCGGGCCTCGGCTCGGACGTCATGCGGGTCAATCCGGAGCTGCGGACGGTCGTCTCGCCGTACGAGGACGGGGAGACGTTCGTCGCGATGCCCGCCCTGCGCCTGGACGCGGCGCTGGTCCACGTGAACCGCGCGGACCGCGCGGGAAACGGCCAGTACCTGGGCCCCGACCCGTACTTCGACGACCTGTTCTGCGAGGCGGCCGACACGGCGTACGTCTCCTGCGAGCGGATCGTCGACCCCGCGGACGGCTTCGGGAAGGACGTCGTGCCGCAGTCGCTGCTGGTGAAGCGGCATGCGGTCACCGGTGTCGTCGAGACGCCGAACGGCGCGCACGGCACGTCCTGCGCCCCGGACTACGACCGGGACGAGGCGTTCCAGAAGCTGTACGCGACGACCCCCTGGCCGGATTTCGCGGCCCGTTTCCTGCCGCGGGACGGCGACGAGAAGCAGTACCAGTCCGCCGTACAGGCCTGGCGCGAGGAGCAGAAGTGACCACGTCCGCAGCCACATCCGCAGCTGTCGTCACCCGGGCCGAGTACTGCGTGATCGCCTGCGCCGAGGCCTGGCGGGACAACGGGGAGGTATTGGCCAGCCCCATGGGCCTGATCCCGTCGATCGGGGCGCGGCTGGCCAAGCGGACCTTCGCGCCGGAGCTGATGCTCACCGACGGGGAGGCGATGCTGGTCGGTCTCGACGGCTCACCGGAGGGCTGGCTTCCGTACCGTCAGCATCTGGCGATGGTCACCGGCGGCGACCGGCACGTGATGATGGGCGCGAGCCAGCTCGACCGGTTCGGCAATCAGAACATCTCGTGCATCGGCGACTGGAGCCGTCCCGACCGGCAGTTGCTCGGGGTGCGCGGAGCGCCCGTCAACACGCTGAACAATCCGGTGAGTTACTGGGTGCCCAAGCACAGTACGCGCGTGTTCGTCGAGAAGGTCGACATGATCAGCGGGGTGGGCTACGACAGCGCGGCCGCCGCGGGCCCCTCGGCCACCCGGTACCACCGCCTGCCGCGCGTGGTCACGAATCTGGCCGTCCTCGACTTCGCGACGCCGGACCACTCGATGCGGCTGGCGTCCGTGCATCCGGGCGTCACGGTCGAGGAGGTGCGGGAGGCCACCGGATTCACGCTGGCGGTGCCGGAGAGCGGCGAGGTGCCGTTCACCCGGGAGCCGACGGCCGCGGAGCTGCGGCTGATCCGTGAGGTCATCGACCCGAAGGACACGCGCGAGCGCGAGGTCAGGTCCGTATGAGCGACGTCGGGCCCGCGCGGGCCGCGTTCACGATCCCCACCGCGTTCACGAAGCTCACCGGTGTGCGCCATCCTCTCGTGCAGACCGGGATGGGCTGGGTGGCGGGCCCCCGCCTGGTGTCCGCGGCGGCGAACGCGGGCGCGCTCGGCGTCCTCGCCTCCGCGACGATGACGCTGGACCAACTCCGCGCCGCGGTGCGGGAGGTGAAGTCCCGCACGGACCAGCCGTTCGGTGTCAATCTGCGGGCCGACGCGGGTGATGCGCGCGAGCGGGTCGCAGTGATCGTGGCCGAAGGGGTGAAGGTGGCCTCGTTCGCGCTCGCGCCGTCCCGCGAGCTGATCGCCGAGCTGAAGGACGCGGGGGTCGTCGTGATCCCCTCCGTCGGCGCGCGCCGGCATGCCGAGAAGGTCGCCGCGTGGGGCGCCGACGCGGTGATCGTGCAGGGCGGGGAGGGCGGTGGTCACACCGGAGAGGTGGCGACGTCCGTGCTTCTTCCGCAGGTGGTGGACGCTGTCGACATACCGGTGGTCGGCGCGGGCGGTTTCCGTGACGGGCGGGGGCTGGTCGCGGCGCTCGCCTACGGGGCGGCGGGGATCGCGATGGGGACGCGTTTCCTGCTGACCTCCGACTCCACCGTGCCGGACGCGGTGAAGGCGAAGTACCTGGCGGCGGGCGTCAAGGACGTGACGGTGACGACGGCCGTGGACGGGCTGCCCCACCGCATGCTCCGTACCGAGCTGGTCGACTCCCTGGAGAACAGCGGTCGTTCACGCGCGCTGCTGCATGCCGTCCGGCGTGCCGCCGCTTTCCGGAAGCTGTCCGGCCTGAGCTGGCCGCAGATGGTGCGGGACGGGCTCGCCATGAAGCACGGCAAGGACCTCAGCTGGAGCCAGGTCCTGCTCGCCGCCAACACCCCGATGCTTTTGAAGGCGTCCATGGTCGAGGGCCGCACCGACCTGGGCGTCATGGCGTCGGGTCAGGTCGCCGGGGTGATCGAGGACCTGCCCAGCTGCGCGGAGCTGGTGACCCGGGTGATGTCCGAGGCCCGGCAGGCGCTCATCACCCTGCCTGCGCCGGGGTGATGAGCGTTCTGCCGTACCGCTGAACGGCTGGTCAGGCGGCGGCCTGTCGCGGGCCGCGGCCGCGGCGGTTGCCGCCCGTGGTCGACCCGGATGCGGCCTTGGCGGCACCGGCCGCGCCGCCGCCCGAGCGGCGTCGGGCGCCGCCCGTGGCGGCACCGGCGGCCTTCGTCCCGCCCGCGGAGCGCTGGCGCTGCTGCGGCTGGCGCTGCTGTCCCTCGGCGGCGGCCGGCTTGCCCGCGCCACCGGCGCGCGAACCGCGCGAGCGGCGCGACCGGCGGGGCTTCGACGCGTCGCCCGCCGGGGCCACGGGCTCCGGGACGGCGATGGTCACGGCGACACCGGACGGCTCACGGGCACCGGTGATCTTCACCAGCTCCTCGTCCGTGGAGCGGACCTGGGTGGTGGTCGGCCGGATCCCCGCGTGCTGCATCAGGCGCTGCATCTCGCGCTTCTGCTCGGGGAGCACGAGCGTGACGACGCTGCCGGACTCACCGGCGCGGGCGGTACGGCCGCCGCGGTGCAGGTAGTCCTTGTGCTCGGTGGGCGGGTCGACGTTGACCACGAGGTCGAGGTCGTCGACGTGGATGCCGCGCGCGGCGACGTTCGTGGCGACGAGCGCGGTGACGCGGCCGTCCTTGAACTGCTCCAGGGTGCGGTTGCGCTGCGGCTGGCTGCGGCCGCCGTGCAGCGGGGCGGCGAGCACACCGCTGGCGAGCAGCCGCTTGGCGAGCCGGTCGGCGGAGCGCTTGGTGTCGACGAAGAGGATGACGCGCCCGTCGCGGGCGGCGATCCGGGCCGTGACGGCCTTCTTGTCGGTCTCGTCCTGCACGTGCAGGACGTGGTGCTCCATGGTGGTGACGGCGCCGGCCGACGGGTCCACGGAGTGCACGACGGGGTCGGTGAGGAACTGCTTGACGAGCCGGTCCACGTTGCGGTCGAGCGTCGCCGAGAACAGCATCGTCTGTCCGCCGGGCGCGACCTGCTTGAGGAGCGCGGTGACCTGGGGCATGAATCCCATGTCGGCCATCTGGTCGGCCTCGTCGAGCACCGTGATGCGGACCTGGCCGAGCGCCGCGTCGCCGCGCTCGATGAGGTCCTTGAGGCGGCCGGGGGTGGCGACGACGACCTCGGCGCCGCGGCGCAGTTGGCCCGCCTGCCGGGAGATCGACATGCCTCCGACGACGGTCGCCATCCGGAGGTGGAGCGCGGTCGCGTAGGGGGTGAGGGCGTCGGTGACCTGCTGCGCGAGTTCACGCGTGGGGACGAGGACCAGGGCGAGCGGGGTCTTCGGCTCGGCCTTGCTGCCGGCCGTGCGGGCGAGCAGCGGGAGCCCGAAGGCGAGCGTCTTGCCGGAGCCGGTGCGGCCGCGGCCGAGCAGGTCGCGTCCGGCGAGGGAGTTGGGGAGCGTCGCCGCCTGGATGGGGAACGGCGCGGTGACGCCCTGCGCACCCAGCGTCTTCAGGAGGGCGGCGGGCATGTCGAGGTCGGCGAAGTCCGCGACCGGCGGCAGTGCCGGAGTGGTGTTCTCCGGCATGGTGAACTCGCGCGGCGGCGTGGGCTGTTGCCTGCGCTGCTGCTCGGGGGCGCGACGCTTGCCCGCCGCGGGACGAGGGGTGCGGCGGCGGGACGGACGGGCGGAGCTGGTCATGCGGCAGGCCTTCCGGGGACGGGGACAGCATGAGCCGGGGCCCGCACCGACAGCGGTGCGGACCCCGGCCCGGAAATGCTCGATCAGGGGAGATCAGGCGGGGAGGATGTTCTCCGCCTGGGGGCCCTTCTGACCCTGGGTGACGTCGAAGGTCACCTTCTGGCCCTCCTGGAGCTCACGGAAGCCCGAGGTGGCGATGTTCGAGTAGTGGGCGAAGACGTCGGCGCCGCCGCCGTCCTGCTCGATGAAGCCGAAGCCCTTTTCCGAGTTGAACCACTTCACGGTACCGGTGGCCATGTCATTCTCCTTGAACAGGTAGCAGCCCCCATTCCGAGAACGCTCATGAGAACGCCGGATTCCGGGAACACACCCCGGAAAACAATAATGCGCCTGAGGAACATTCCCGTCAGGCGCACATAAAGTCTATGGGTACCAAAACTGCAACGCTTAGACCTTAGCACGGCCGACGTGGATCTTCACAGTCGCTCGATGATCGTCACGTTGGCCTGGCCTCCGCCCTCGCACATGGTCTGCAGGCCGTAGCGTCCACCGGTGCGCTCCAGCTCGTGGAGCAGGGTGGTCATCAGCTTCACGCCGGTCGCGCCGAGCGGGTGGCCGAGGGCGATCGCCCCGCCGTTCACATTCACCCTCGCCGGGTCGGCGCCGGTCTCCTTCAGCCAGGCGAGGACGACGGGCGCGAACGCCTCGTTGATCTCGACCAGGTCCATGTCGGCGATGCTCATGCCGGTCTTCTTCAGGGCGTACGCGGTCGCGGGGATCGGCGCGGACAGCATGCGGATGGGGTCCTCGCCGCGTACGGAGAGGTGGTGGACGCGGGCACGGGGAGTCAGGCCGTGCTCACGGACCGCGTGCTCGGAGGCGATGAGGAGGGCGGCGGCGCCGTCGGAGACCTGGGAGGAGCACGCGGCGGTGATGGTGCCGCCGTCGACGACCGGCTTCAGGGCGGCCATCTTCTCCAGGGTGGTGTCGCGGCGCGGTCCCTCGTCGACGGTCACGTCCCCGTAGACGACGGTCTCGCGCCCGAAGCGGCCCTCGTCGATGGCGCGCAGCGCGCGCTGATGGGACTGCAGGGCCCATTCTTCCTGGTCACGGCGGGTGATCCCCCACTTCTGGGCGATCAGCTCGGCGCCGTGGAACTGGTTCACCGGCTGGGTGCCGTAGCGGGCGCGCCAGCCCTCGCTGCCGAGGTAGGGGCCGTCGGTGAGGCCGAGGGGTTCGGCGGCCTGCCGGGAGGCGAAGGCGATGGGGATCTTCGTCATGTTCTGCACGCCGCCCGCGACGACGAGGTCCTGGGTGCCGGAGAGCACGCCCTGG
Source organism: Streptomyces sp. NPDC001904 (assembly GCF_040297005.1). Lineage (NCBI taxonomy): Bacteria > Bacillati > Actinomycetota > Actinomycetes > Kitasatosporales > Streptomycetaceae > Streptomyces > Streptomyces sp. NPDC001904. The sequence goes on from NZ_JBEOYI010000001.1 coordinate 140,592, forward strand.
GCGGCGAAGTGCAGGGCCTGCTGGGAGGAGCCGCACTGCCGGTCGACGGTGACTCCGGGCACCTCCTCGGGGAGGCCGGCCGCGAGCCAGCAGGTGCGGGCGATGTCGCCTGCCTGGGGGCCCACGGTGTCTAGGCAGCCGAAGACGACGTCCTCGACGGCGGCCGGGTCGACGCCGGTGCGGGTGACGAGTTCCTTGAGGACGTGGGCGCCCAGGTCGGCCGGGTGGACGCCCGAGAGGCCTCCCTTGCGCCGTCCGACGGGTGTGCGGACCGCTTCGACGATGTAGGCCTCGGCCATGACGGAACCCTTCCGTGTCTGGTGCGCTGCGGGTCTGTGGACCCGTACGGCTAGGTCGGCCGTACGGCGATGCCGTCCAGCACCATCGAGAGGTACTGGCGGGCGATCTCCTCGGGGCTGTGCTGTCCGCCGGGCCGGTACCAGGACGCGGCGACCCATACGGTGTCGCGGACGAACCGGTAGGTGAGGCGGATGTCGAGATCGGCGCGGAAGCTGTTGTTCTCGACCCCGCGCTCCAGGGTCGTCAGCCACGCTTTTTCGAACTTGCGCTGGGATGCCGCGAGGAATTCGAAGCGCTCCTGCACGGCGAGGTGTTTGGCCTCTTTCTGGTAGATCGCGACGGCGGCGCGGTGCCGGTCGATCTCCCGGAAGGACTCGGTGACGAGGGCCTCCAGGGTTTCCCTGGGCCCGTGTTCGGCTTCGAGTACGGAGTCGTAGCCGGACCACAGCTCGTCGAGGAAGGACCGCAGGATCTCCTCGAGCATCGATTCCTTGGAGTCGAAGTGGTAGTAGAGGCTGCCGGCGAGCATGCCCGCCTGATCGGCGATCTTGCGGACGGTGGTGGCGTTGTAGCCCTGGGCCGCGAAGACCTCCGCGGCGGTGTCGAGGAGTTCTCGGCGCCGCTCGGGCGATGCGGTCACCTGGGGCTTCTTCTTCGTAGGCACGCGACCATTGTGGTCCTCGTCGGATCGGTCATGGGTGCTGGCTGCTCACCGAGACGGTCTCGCCCGTCATGTACGAGGAGTAGCCGGAGGCGAGGAACACGATCACATTGGCGACCTCCCACGGCTCGGCGTATCTGCCGAAGGCCTCCTTGTGCGTCAGCTCCGCCAGCAGCTCGGGCGAGGTGACCTTCACCAGGTGGGGGTGCATGGCGAGGCTGGGCGACACCGCGTTCACCCGGACTCCGTACGCGGCCGCTTCCACGGCGGCGCAGCGGGTCAGCGCCATGACGCCCGCCTTGGCCGCCGCGTAGTGGGCCTGGCCCTCCTGGGCGCGCCAGCCCACCACCGAGGCGTTGTTGACGACGACGCCCGTGCGGCCGGTGTCGCGGTAGGCGCGCAGGGCGGCCCGGGTGCAGCGGAACGTGCCGTTGAGCGTCACGTCCAGGACCTTGCTCCACTGCTCGTCGGTCATGTCGACGAGGGCCGAAGTGCCGCCCAGTCCGGCGTTGTTGACGACGATGTCGAGTCCGTCGTGCAGGTCGTGGGCGCGGGCGAAGAGGGCGGCGACCTGCTCCTCGTCGGTGACGTCGCAGGGCAGTGACGCCACCTGCGAGGCGCCGAACTCCTCGGCGAGCGCCTGCTCGGACTCCTTGAGGCGACGGGCGTGCGCGTCGCTGATGAGGACGCGGGCGCCCTCCTCCAGGAATCTGCGGGCGGTGGCGCCGCCGATGCCGGCCCCGGCGGCCGCGGTGATCACGGCGGTGCGGCCGGCGAGCAGGTCGTGCGCCGGTTCGTATGCGGGGGTGGTCATGTCCGTGCCTCCTCGACTGGCCGTCTGCCGGGCGGTCGAGCGGATCTTTCGCCGGGAGACTCTCGACGCCGCTCGTGCCGCTACGGTAACCTACCAAACACTTGTTAGGGAAGGATGGCTCCGATGCCCGGACCAGACACCGACGCCGTACCGCCCGTTCTGTACGAGGTCAGGGGCCCGGTCGCGCATGTGACGCTGAACCGGCCGCGGTATCGCAACGCCCAGAATTCCGCGCTGACCTACGCCCTGGACGAGGCCTTCTACCGCGCCTCGGCGGACTCCGGGGTCAAGGTCGTGGTGCTCGCGGGCGCGGGCGAGCACTTCTCGGCCGGGCACGACATCGGCACCCCGGAGCGGGACGCGCACCTGCCGTTCGAGCGGCGCGCGGGACTGTGGTGGGACCACTCCGACAAGGAGGGCGCGGAGTCCCGGTTCGCGCGGGAGTCGGAGGTGTATCTGGGCATGTGCCGCCGCTGGCGGGAGCTGCCCAAGCCGGTGATCGCCTCGGTGCACGGGGCGTGCGTGGCGGGCGGGTTGATGCTGGCGTGGGTGTGCGACCTGATCGTGGCGAGCGAGGACGCGTTCTTCGCGGACCCGGTGGTGCGGATGGGGATACCGGGCGTCGAGTACTTCGCGCACCCGTGGGTGATGCCACCGCGGATCGCGAAGGAGTTCCTGTTCACGGGCGGCCGGATGAGCGCGCGGCGCGCGTACGAGGTGGGGATGGTGAACAAGGTGGTGCGGCGGGCCGATCTCGGTGCGGAGACGGAGGAGTTGGCGCGGCGGGTGGCCGAGATGCCGAGGCTGGGTCTCGCCCTGGCCAAGCGTGCGGTGAACCAGGCGGAGGACCTGCAAGGACTGCAGACGGGCATGGACTCGGTGTTCGGCCTGCACCACTTGGCGCACGCGCACAACGCGGAGACGGCGGCCGACTCCCTGGGCGGCATGGACGTGCGGGCGATGAAGCGGGCCGGGGCCGGAAGGGCGGGTGCGTGATGGATCTGGACTTCACCGCGGACGAGGACGGGTTCCGCGCCGAGGCGCGCACATGGCTGGCGGCGCACGTCCCGGCCGAGCCGCTGCCCTCCCTGGAGACGGAGGAGGGGTTCGCCGCGCACCGCGCGTGGGAGGCCGAGCTGTCCGCGGACCGCTGGTCGGTGGTGTCGTGGCCCGAGGAGTTCGGGGGCCGCGGTGTCGACATCTTCAAGTGGCTCGTCTTCGAGGAGGAGTACTACGCGGCGGGCGCCCCGGGCCGGGTCTCGCAGAACGGCATCAATCTCCTCGCCCCCACCCTCTTCGACCATGCGACGGACGAGCAGCGGGCGCGGGTGCTGCCGTCGATGGCGAGCGGTGAGGTGATCTGGGCGCAGGCCTGGTCGGAGCCGGAGGCGGGCTCGGATCTGGCGTCCCTGCGGTCGCGGGCGGTGCGCACGGACGGCGGCTGGCTGCTGCGCGGGCAGAAGACGTGGTCGTCGCGGGCCGCGTTCGCGGACCGGGCGTTCGGCATCTTCCGCACGGATCCTGACACGCCCAAGCCGCACCAGGGCCTCACGTATCTGATGTTCGATCTGCGCGCGCCCGGTGTCACGGTCCGCCCGATCGGCAGGCTCGACGGCAGACCGGCCTTCGCCGAGCTGTTCCTGGACGATGTGTTCGTGCCGGACGAGGACGTGATCGGCGAGCCCGGCCGGGGCTGGCGCATCGCGATGTCGACGACGGGGAACGAGCGGGGGCTGACCCTGCGCTCCCCCGGCCGTTTCCTCGCCTCCGCCGAGAGGCTGTCGCGGCTGTGGCGGGAGCGCGGCGCGGACCCGGCGGTGCGCGACCGGGTGGCGGACGCGCTGATCGGGGCGCGCGCGTACCAGCTGTTCACGTATGCCAACGCGTCGCGGTTCGCGGCGGGCGAGCAGATCGGTGCCGAGTCGAGCCTGAACAAGGTGTTCTGGTCGGAGTACGACATAGCGCTGCACGAGACGGCGCTCGATCTGCTCGGGTCGGACGGGGAGTCGGCGGCCGGCGAGTGGGCCGAGGGGTACGTCTTCTCGCTGGCGGGCCCGATCTACGCGGGGACGAATGAGATACAGCGCGACATCATCGCCGAGCGTCTGCTCGGCCTGCCGAAGGGGCGCCGCTGATGAGGTTCCTGCTGGACGCGGAGCAGGCCGAGTTCGGGCGCACCCTCGACCGGATGCTGGGCGCGGCGGACACCCCGTCGGCGGTCCGCGCATGGGCGGCGGGTGAGCCGGGTCCGGGCCGGGAGCTGTGGTCGCGGATCGCGGAGGCCGGCGTCTTCGCTCTCGCCGTGCCCGGGAGTCACGACGGCATGGGTCTGCTTCCGGTCGAACTGGCTCTGGCGTATGTGGAGCTGGGACGGCATGCGGTGCCGGGCCCGGTCGTGGAGACCGCGGCCGCGGCCGTGCTGCTGGCCGGTCTGCCGGAGGAGGGCGGGGCCGCGAAGGAGTGGCTGCCGAGGATCGCCGACGGCCGGGCCGTGGTGTCGCTGGGCGCGGAGCCCGATGCGCTCGTGCTGGACGCGGATGTCGCGGACGCGGTGTTCGTCGCGGCGGGCTCCGAGGTGCGGTGTGCCACGGTGCGGGGGGCGAGCGTGGCGTCCGCCGATCCGGCGCGGCGGCTGTTCCGGATCGAGGCCGGTGAGGTCGTCGCGGAGGATGCGGCCTCGGCCGTGGCGCGGGCCACCGATCTGGCCGCGCTGCTCACTGCCGCGCAGTCGCTCGGGGTCGGCCTCGAACTGCTGCGCAGAACCGTCGAGTACGTGGGGCAGCGCGAGCAGTTCGGGGTGCCGATCGGCTCGTTCCAGGCGGTCAAGCACCGGCTGGCGGACGCGCTGCTCGGCCTGGAGTTCGCGCGGCCGCTGGTGTTCGGGGCGGCGCTGGCCCTGGCGGGCCGGGACACCGTCGCCTCCGGAGCGGGGAAGGATGTGGCGGCGGCCAAGGTGGCGGCGGGTGAGGCGGCGTACCGGGCAGCCCGGGCGGCTCTGCAACTGCACGGCGCGGTGGGTTACACGGAGGAGCTGGATCTGTCGTTGTGGCTGCGGAAGGCGCGGCCGTTGCGGGATGCGTGGGGGACGCCGGCGCGGTGCCGGGCGCGGGTGCTGGCACAGGGGCGATGAAGGGCCGGTCCGCCCCTGACGGGGCGGGCGGGCCGGGAGGGGGATGACGATGTCGCTGGACGGCAAGGTCGTGATCGTCACGGGGGCCGGGCGCGGTCAGGGCGCCGCCGGGGCCCGGCTGTTCGCCGAGGCCGGGGCGCGGGTCGTGCTCACGGACGTACGGGAGGAGGAGGGCCGCGAGGTCGCCGCGTCGCTGGGTGGGCAGGGGCTGTTCGTGCGGCACGACGTGACGTTGGCCGACGACTGGGCCCGCGCCGTGCGGGCCGCGCTCGACACGTTCGGGCGGCTCGACGCACTCGTGAACAATGCGGCGCTGTGGCGGACCGCGTCGGTCGAGGACGAGACGTACGAGAACTTCGAGACGCTGCTCAGGGTGAATCTGCTGGGCCCGTTCCTGGGGATCCAGGCCGTCGTGCCCGCGCTCAGAACCGCCGGCGGCGGCTCGATCGTGAACATCTCGTCCACCGCCGGGCTCATCGGGATCAAGGGGCACGCGGCGTACGGGGCCTCGAAGTTCGGCCTGCGCGGGCTCACCAGATCCTCGGCTCTGGACCTCGCGCCGTACGGGATCCGGGTGAACTCCGTGCATCCGGGGGCCATCGACACCCCGATGGTGGCGACGGCGGTCACCGGGCGGGACTGGTCGCATCTGCCGCTGGGCCGGATGGGCCGCCCGGAGGAGGTGGGCCCGCTGGTGCTCTTCCTCGCGTCGGACGCGGCGTCGTACATCACGGGGGCGGAGTTCACGGTGGACGGTGGATCGACCACCGGCTGATCACGCGGTCGGCGTCGAACGGCAACAGCGCCGGCGGCGTGGACCCGCTGTCCGCCCACGGTACGGCCCCCGGCGCGCGGGGCGGAGCAGGTCAGGCGGATGGAGGGCCGGCCGGGACGGGGACGACGGCGGTGGGGCCCGTGGCGTGGAGCGGGGCGACCCCGGCGACGAGCGCGGCGTCGTACCGTCCGAGGACTCGGCCCGCGATCTCGGCCCCCTCCTCGCCGAGCGCCACGACGAGGGTCGCTTCGGGGCCGACTTCGAGGCGGCCGCGTACGACGGCGACGGACGGGGCCACGGGCAGTGCGTCGCGCCGCCACATGACATTGAGGTTGACGACGTTCCCGGCGCCGAGGAGCCGGCAGTCGGTGGCGACGTCGCCGGGCAGGTCCTGCGGCACGTACGGGCTGTCGACGAGGACGGACCGGTCGGCGACGGTCAGTTCCATGCCGTCGCCGTCGGCCATGGTGAGGGTGCGGTCGACGCCGGGGAACGCGGAGAAGGGGCCGTCGGCCGCGACCTCCGCGAGGCTCACCCGCCAGGCGAAGTCCGTCATGTCCGCGCCTTGCGGGTGGCAGAAGATCTCGCGGGTGACGCCGCCGCCGTTCTTCCAGGGGGCGGCGGTGCGGTCAGCGGCGGGGAGGTCCCGTACGTCGATGTCGATCACGGAGCCCGAGCGTACGGGACCGCTCCCGCGGCTCGACCAGGGCCTCTGCCCGCCGGGGCCCGCCTTGACCAGGGCTCCGGCCAGACCCACCCCTCGGTCACCCCGGCGAGAGCCCCACCCCGATCAGGCCCCCGGCCCCGATCAGGCCCGCGGCCCGGCCGGCCGGAAGGCGGGCAGGGCGAACACGCGGGCCTTGCCGGCTTCGGGCATCAGCTCGATCAGCGGCAGGACCAGCTCCCACAGGTTCCGCTCCTCCACGTCGAGGAGGAGCGCCGACAGGTCGGCCTCCGGCAGCCCGGCCGCCGTCGCGGCGATCACCGTACGGGACGCGGTCGGCAGCGCGTCCGCCAGCGGCAGGAACGCACCCCACAGGCCGCTCGCCACCACGGCCCGCACGGCGTCGGCGAGCAGCGCCGGATCGCGCAGCGCGGGCAGCGCGGCGACGGTGCGCAGGCGGTCGTCGTCGAGCAGCGCGACGAGCGGCAGCAGCGCCTGCCACAGCCTCTCGGCCGCCACGGTGGACAGCAGGGCCTCCAGTTCCTCCTGGGGCCGGTCGGCGGTGAGTTCCGCGATCTGGGTGCGCCGTTCGGCGTTGACCATGTCGGCGATGGCGAGCGCCTCCGGCCACAGCCCGGCGCCGGAGGCCGCCGCGACGACCCGGGCCAGCCGTTCCTGTCCCATCAGTTCGACGACCTGGCCGAGCCGGTCGCGCCGGTCGATGAGGAAGCCGGTCCGCAGCACGGCCGCGTCGTCGACCTGCGGAATGATCCGGAGCAGCGCCGAATCCCGCAGATGCCCGACGAACCGCCCCATCGTGAGGTGGTCCCCGCGTTCCGCGAGGTGCACCGCGATGCGCACGAGGAGGTCTTCGTCGAGCCGGTCGACGATGCCGGGGATCCGGCGCGGGTCGAGGTGGGCGCAGGCCTCCGCGGTGAAGGCGACCGGCAGTCTGTCGATGACGGCTGCGGCCCGCGCGGGTTCCATGCGGCCCGCGACGGCGCCGGCGAGCCGTGGCCCGAGGGCCTTCTGCGCGATGGCGGCGGAGACGGTCGCGGGCACCAGCCTGGTCGCGGCGGCGATCCGGTCGATCATGTCGGGGGCCCGGTCGAAGAGCGCGGCGACGGCTTGTTCGCGAAAGCGCCGCAGGTCGGCGGCGGACCGCCCGTCGAGAAAGGAGAGCCCGCCCGGGGCTACGGCGAGCACCCGCTCGATCTTGAGCACTTCGGCACGGCACTGCAGCCGCTCGGAGCCGTTGGCGGGCATGCGCCGCTCGGAGCTGGTGAAGGGCATGCGCCCCTCGAAGCTGTTCACAGTCGGTCGCCTCCTGACGGGCGGTCCGCCCGACGGGCCGACGTACGCGTCACAGAGCCGGCAGCCGGGCCGGCCGCCGGATGAGCCGCTGAGCCGGCCGCCGGACGAGCCGCCGAGCGGAACAGGATCCTGCGGACGGGCCCCCGGGCCGGCGCGGGCACCACCGTGAGCGCCTTCTCCGCGGCCTCGTTGAGGCCGGTGGCGCGGCGCTCGCGTTCCCGGCGCAGCGCGTAGCTCAGGACCGCGAGTTGCTCGTCGGTCAGCTCGGCGAAGGTGGCGGGAGGCCGGGCGCCCAGCTCCTCGCTCAACTCCCCCAGTCGCGCCAACGCTTCGATGCTCACAGGACCTCCGTGACCTGGTGTGCGGGAAGGGCGGCTCCGCCCGAGCCCGGCCCTCGACTGACTTCGAGTCAATGGTGGGCCGGGGCGGCGGGCGTCCACCCCGCTCCGGGGTGGAGGTGTCGTGGCTTTACTGTGTGCCGCATGAAACGCGCCGGATGCCTGTTCCTCTCCTTCATAGCCGTGGCCCCCGCCGCCACGGCGGCGTTCTACTTCCTGTCGCCCGGCAGCGAGACCGACGGCTCCGCCCGCCCCTCGGCATCCGCGTCGGCGCACTCCCCCGAGCAGGACAGGTCGGCCGCCGAGCGCAGGGCCGACGACAAGATGATCGCGAGCCTGCCGCCGGGCCTGGCCGGACCGCGGAAGAAGGAGCTGGCCCAGCAGATCGTCGCCAGTGCCGAGAACTCCACCCTCGACTGGCGCAGCGCGTACGGCTACATAGAAGACATCGGCGACGGGCAGGGCTACACGGCCGGCATCATCGGTTTCTGCAGCGGAACCCACGACCTCCTGACCCTGGTCGAGCGCTACACGAAGGCCCACCCGGACAACGGCCTCGCCCGCTATCTCCCCGCCCTGCGCAAGGTCGACGGCACGGACTCGCACGAGGGGCTGGACCCCGGCTTCCCGGCCGCCTGGAAGAACGAGGCCGCCCAACAGGCCTTCCGCGCAGCCCAGGACGAGGAACGCGACCGCGTCTACTTCGACCCCGCGGTCCGCCTCGCCAAGCTGGACGGCCTCGGCACGCTGGGTCAGTTCGTCTACTACGACGCGATGGTCTTCCACGGCCCCGGCACCGGCCCCACCGGCTTCTACGGCCTGCGCGAGGCGACGCTCAAGGAGGCCGACAGCCCGTCGCAGGGCGGCAAGGAGGGGGCGTATCTCGACATCTTCCTCGACCTGCGCCGCAAGGCGATGCGGACCACGAAGGCGGGCATCGACACCAGCCGCATCGACACGGCCCAGCGGCAGTTCCTCTACGACGGAAACCTTTCCCTCAAGACACCGCTGACATGGCAGGTGTACGGGGAGACGTACCGGGTGCCGTGAGACCGACGTTTCGACGGTGAACCCGTGCAACCAAACGTGAAGATGGTGTGTCTAAAGCGTGAAGCACGCGTGCGTACCGCTCTCACGGCACGCGCTCGCGATGCTCAACACCGTCTCTCCGCACGCCCGTTAAGGAACACCATGCAGATACGCCCGACCCTGGCCGCCGCCTCCGTGCTCTCCGTCTCCGCACTGGCGGCCGCTGCCCTGCTGACCGCGGCTCCCGCGTACGCGACGGAGTACAGCTCGGCGCTGAAGGTGCGAGGGGTGCAGTACGACGCCCCGGGCAGGGACGACAACCGCTGCTCCGGCGGCAACACGTACAAGGAGTACGTGACCATCAAGAACTACTCCAGGACCGCGACGGTGAACCTCAAGGGGTACGTGGTCAAGGACAAGACCGGCAACAAGTTCACGTTCACCAAGAGCCACACCCTCGAGCCCGGCGACTACGTCCGCCTGCGCGGCGGCAAGGGCACGGACTCGGACGCGAAGAACGTCGTGTACCGCAACAACTGCAACTTCATGTGGAACAACGACAAGGACACGATCTACCTCTACAAGCCGTCGGGCTCGCACGCGGACACCCACGCGTACACGAAGTCGGCCAACGACCGTGACGGGAACGGGTACATCAACTTCCACAGCTGATCGCGCGAGGCCGGTCCTCGCCACCTGCTCCAAGGCCCGGGCCCGGGACCTGACCATGGTCCCGGGCCCCCGCTCGGGCCGGTCAGGGAGGGGATCCGAACCTCGGCATCCCGCCGTGCACGTCGTCCGCCTCCTCGTCCCGCCCGAGTGCACGGAGGTTCATCTCCAGACGCGCCCGCGCGTTCTCGGTACCCGAGTAGTCCTTCCCTGCGACCCTCTCGAATCTCGGCACCAGGCCGGCGTTGACCGTGCGCGCCGTCTCGTAATCGCCGAGCTTGTGCAGGGTGATGGCGATGCTCGCCTGCGCGTCGAGTGCCGCCAGGGAATTCTCGCCCGTCACCCGGCTGTGCCGCCGGTGGACGTCCCGGTACAGCGTCAGCGCCATCTCCAGCTGCCCGAGCCCGAAGAGGCTGCCCGCGAGGTTCCCCGCGGCCAGGATCGTCGTCCTGTCGTCCCTGCCGAGACGTCGCTCACATCGCCGCACGATGCCGGTGTTCAGCTGGAACGCGGCGCGGAAGTCCTGGAGTCGATTGAGGCACGCGCCCAGGTTGCAGGCAGCGAGAAGGGTTTCCGGATGGTCGTCGCCGTGCGTCCTCGACCGGAGCAGGAGAATCCTCTCGAACACCGGCCGGGCCTGTTCCGAGTCGCCGTGTGCGTGCAGACAGGCGGCGAGTCGCGCGGCAGCCGCGAGTGTGTGGACGTGCGACTCCCCGATCGCCGGTTCCCAGTCGTTGCGGACGAGCTCCGCCAGGAGAACACCGGACTCCGCCCGGTCGGCCGCGTAGAGGTACCGCAGGACACGGATCACCAGGGAGCGGAACCGCTCCGGCTCGCTGTTGGGGACACCGGCCTCGCCCAGAAAGCCGATGAGTGACCGTACGTCCGCAGTGATCAGCTCGTACGAGGTCCAGGTACTCGGATCGTCGGGGTCGAGGGCCGGCAGGGCCGCGAGCCGGTCCCGGGCGGCCCGGCACACGGCGGCGAGCTCGTCGGCGGTGGCGGCGCGGAACAGTCTCACGACGTCCCTGTGCGCCTTCTCCACCGCGGGGTCGACCGGATGCGTCATGAGACCCACGTCCCGTCCGGACCCTCTTCGCGGGCGGCCGTCGCGACGAGCGCCGTCAGCCGGACGCCGTCCACGACGTCGGGTGCCGTACCCGAGGGCGAGGTACAGACGAGACCGCGGGCGACGGCCGAGCCGAGGACGGCCGGCGCGTCGGTGCCCAGGGCGTCGATCACGCTGCCCGGCGCGTGTTCCAGCAGCGCCATGGCGGAGGACCAGTTCCCCGATGCGGCTTCGTAGAACGTGCGCAGCGCCTCCCTCGGCGCGCGCTCGAGGAGGACGGGGAAGAGACGGAACTTCATGTAGCCGGGGATCCATTCCTCGCCCGGCCACCGGGACACGCAACGGCCGGCCGCGCGCAGGATGTCGACGGGATCCACCAGGTCACCGAGGAGTGGCGAGGTGGCCAGGGTGGACAGGGCGTCCACCCCGAGCGTGGAGCCGTCGTCGGCCGTGTCGACGAGCTCTTCGGCCAGTTCACGAAGTTCGCGCTCGTGTTCCGGCCTGGCTTCCGCGGCGAAGGCGAGCAGATCGGCGGCGGCCGGAACCGGGCCGTCGACGAGCAGCTTCCGGATGCGCCGGGTGAACCCGGAGCTGAGAGGCGCCCCGGGCTCCGGAGTCACGAGTTCCATGGCCGCGTCGTAGACCGGGTCGTCGAAGCGGATGCGGGAGGGCGTGGCGCGGTGGCCCGGTACGTCGCGGGCGATGCGGTGTTCCTGGTAGGCGGTCGTGGCCAGCCCGCTCTTCGTCGGCGCGTCGGTCCCTTTCAGATTCAGGTCCTTCATGGAGCTGAGGTTCTCCAGGTGGAGTCTGGTGAACTCCGGGTGCGGCCGCTTGCCCGCGATCACGTCATTGGCGTACACCGCGGATGCCCACATGGCCAGGGAGCGCCCCAGGGTGTGGCGGAGGTAGGCCACCCCTTCGAGGGTCAGATAGTCCTGCTTCCGACAGCCCAGGGCGCGTACCGCCAGTTCGAAGTGGACACGGTGATCGGGGCGGACGTAGGCGAGCGCGTATTGGTCCCCCACCGTGTCCCGTCGTTCGGCGACGCCGACGGTCCACCGGTAGGCCGGGAGTTCGCCGAGCGCTCGATCGATCTCCTTGGAGAAGACGTCCGCGTCGGGGCCGTGGTGCGTATCGCTGTGGTCGGGTCCGTGGGCGGCCCGGTGCAGATCGGCGAAGCCGATGGCGCGCTCCGCGGGGTCGGCGATCGCGCGCACGAGGGCCACCGCCCGGGAGAGGTCCCGATGTGCCAGCAGCGCCGCGATCCGGCGTACGGCTCCGGCCGCGGTGCCGTGGCCCCCCAGGTCGACGGCCCGGACCACATCGGCCGGTGCGCGGAAGAAGTGGCTTCGGGCGAACGCGGCCCAGTGCTGGTCGGCGTTGAACAGGCCCGGCAGAGCGTAGAGGTTGGCTTCTTCCAGGTTGTTCCTGGCAGGAGGCTCACTCGACTCGGGAACCGCGCTCGCGAGACCCTTGCCCCAGCCACCGCCGCCTTCGAGCGGTGCGGGGTCCGCGGCGCTCCGCAGCAGTTCCTCCAGGATCGCGGCGGCCGGAGCGTCCTGGCCGCGGGCGGCATGGAGATGTGCGATACCCGCGAGAAGCGAGTACCGGTCCTGCCCGTACACCTCCCTGGCCGCGTCGGTCTGCGTCCTTGCGCCACCGGCCCGCGGCCAGGGGTCGCTCCCGTGGTCGCTCCAGCCGGTCTGCTGGATTCCCATGGCCATCCGGGCGGCCCTGGCCAGGTCGTACTCGGCCATCCGCCGCACCACGGCGACGAGATCGCCGTCGCGCGCCCGGCTGCGCGAGGTGTTCGCCTGCGGGTCGAGGGGTGATGCGGGTATCGCCGCATGGATCCGTTCGATGATCCGCAGTTCCTCCGCCCGGTCCGACCGACCGAGCGCCTTCATGGCGTCGAGCCTCGCCCAGCCGTCTTCGGTCGTGGTCCGGCGCCGGTCGAGCAGAGCCCGCGCGCGCTCCGGCTCTCCCAGACGGGTCCAGAGCGCAACGCCACCGAGCAGCCCGCCGTGCACGTCCGTGTCCAGGCGGGCCAGCAGGAAACGGGCCGTGGTCGGGTCCACGTCCACCACCAGTTCAGCTGCCTCGACCAGTTGGCCGGTGAGTCCCGTGTCCCTTCCTGCCACGAAGAGCTGTGCGCGCACCTCGGCGAGGATGGCCCGGCTGGTGGCAGGGTCGTACGCCGCCCATGCGGCGGCCAGCCTCGCAAGGCCCACGAGACGGTCCTTCGAGTCCGCGTCCTCCAGCGCGGCCTCGGCCGTCGCCAACAGTTCGACGGCCTTCTCGGGGGTGGTACGCGCGGCCAGGTCCAGATAGTCCGCCCAGTGCTCACCGCTGATCATGCCGATGAGCGCGCGAGCCGTGTCCACGTCCTTCTCGGCGGCGGCCGTCGCGGCGGCGCGGTACACCTCGTCCGGCTCGTCCACCGGACCGTTCTGGTACGGAAATGCCTCCTGCCCGTGCTGCCACAGCCGCAGGGCGCGTTCGACGTCGTGAGGTGCCAGCAGGCGTGCGGCGATCTTGACGGCACTGCGCGCGTCGAGGTTTCCGAGGCGATCGCCGGTGGCCGGAACCGACACCGCGGACTCGACCACCATGTCCAGCAGCTCTTCGGCCGAGGGCGCATCCGGCCCGGGACTCGCGTATCGCGTGATCTCCGCGAAGGACACGACCCGCTGCAGCGACGGCCTGATCCCGTTCGCGTGCTCCAGTGCCTCCGGCATCCGCCCTGTCCTCGCCAGCAGCCCGATCACTCTCGGCGGCAGCGCACCGGTCGACTGCGCCGCCTGATGGCGTACGACACCGAGGTACGCCATCGTGGGCAGCCCGGAGGCGACGGGCGCCGAGTCGGCGATGTGGTGGGCGATGCTGTCGACGAGTTCGAGGAATCGGCGTTCGGCCCCGAACCCGGTTCTGACGGCGCGCCGCAGACCGGCGCACACCAGGTCGGCGGCCTCGGCGGAGACGCTCGGTCCCGAGTTCAGGACGTGGACGGCGAGGTGGGAGAGACCGTAGAGGTCCATGCGGGACCATTTCACGTCCGCCCAGTCGGGTGCGGCGCCCCGGTAGTGGCGGGCGATCCGCTCGTGCCAGCGCGTCTCGTCGACCCAGCACTCGGGATGTTCCTCGCGGGCCTTCGGCCCCACGAGGAACTCGCTGATGGAGGTGTGGAAGAAGGCGAACCGGTCGTCGCCGCGCTCCAGGAGCCAGCGCAGGCTCTTGAGGACCTTCCGGGCGGATCTGTCCCTCAGGCGCGTGCCCGACATGGCGGCGAGCTGTTCCCCCGTGAGCGCCTCTCTGGCCACGGTCAGTACGCCGATGATGGGCAGGCCCACCCCTTCCCAGCTGCCGGCGGACGCACCGGCGGCGTCCTGCCGCACGGGTTCGAGCTCCTGGCGGACCAGCTCCAGGAAGAAGCCGTACAGACTGGGCAGTTGGCCCGGTACGCCACGGAAGTCGAGCAGCTCGCCGATCAGTTCGTCGTCCCGTTCCTCGGCTGCGTCGATCAGCGCTCGGGCGTAGGTCGCCAGATAGAGGAAGTTTCCGGCGGCCCGGCGCACGGCGTGCCGCTTCGTGCCGCCCGGGAGGTTTCCCCTGGCGCGCTCGGCCTCCAGGATCGCCGGCCGTTCCAGGACGAGGTTCGCGTACGTGTGGAGGTCGCCCACGACCTGGGGCGAGGCCGCGTCGATGACCACGTCCGTGAGGCGTTCCTCCCGGGCCGACCGGAACAGCCGGAGCCCGGCGTGCGGCCGCGAAGCAATGACCACCTTGACGTTGGCGGGCAGCTCCGGGGAACGGGTCAGCCAGTGCAGGAGCCCCTTCCTCGGCTCGGTCGTGTGATCGTCGGCGATCTCGTCCAGCGCGTCGAGCAGGATGACGATCCTGGCCTCGGGGTCACGGTCCGCCAGGACCTGCGCGGGTCCGATCAGCGCCAGGTGGGCCAGGTTGTCGGGGTCGAGAAGCCGGGGCTCCAGATGGGCCGTGCCGATCTCGACGCCCGTGACCGTGCCCTCGACGTCGCGGACGCGCTGTCCGACCTCCAGGGAGGCGGTGCGGTGGAAGGGAGAGACCTTCAGGTCGTCGATACGGATGCCGGTCGCCCGGCCCTCTGCCTGCACGCTGTCGATGTGCTGCTGGACGACGATCGAGAGGTGTTCCAGTTCGAACAGTTCCGGCCGCGTCCGGGCCAGTTGATGTCCGATGCTCATCAGGAACGACTCGGTGTCGCCGCCGGTGACCGCGGTCCGGCTGTCGCGTCTGAAGAAGTAGCGCAGCCGTCCGGGGTGGGCCCGCGCGACACCGGCGAGCAGGCTGGTCTTGCCCGCCCCCGGCTCGCCCGTCACCAGGACGTACTGGCTCCCGTCCGCCGTCAGCGCCTGCTCGATCTCGTCGTACAGCCACGCACGCTCGACGAAGTCGGCCTCCGTACGGGCCCGGACCACGTCCTCGAAGGCGTGGCGCGGGTAGGTGGCGTGGGCGGCGGTCATCGCGTGTCTCCGGCGCTGCGGAGGTCCACGCCGACCGCTTCTCCACCGCGCGCCACGCGGCCGATGTCGGCGACGGCCTCGACGGGGTTGCGCACGGGCCCCTGCACACGCACCCCGATCGTGCGCCCGTGCACGGTGTCCACCTTCATCTCGCTCCGCACCGGATGCGCGCCGTGTCGCTCGTCCCTCAGCACGGCGGGGCTCAGGTCCAGCGTCCGTACGTCGGCGCCCGGAACCCAGATCCAGGCCGCACCCCGGTACTCCTTCTCCTCGATCGGCACCTGCCGGAACTCGTTCTCCCTCAGGGTGGTGTACGCCTTCCCCTGGACGACGTCCCGGAAGACGGTCTCCGAAAGACCGACCGCGAGCGGGGCCTGCGGCAACTGGTCCAGGGCGGCGCGCAGGGCCGCGCAGTCGCGGATGCGGCCGATCGCGACCGGGGCGCTGCCGGCGAAGCCGTTGGCGGCCGGCGAGGTCTCGCCGAAGTGGACGGCCGCCCTGAGCCTCAGCCACGCCTCCTGCTGCCGACCGAGGTTGAAGGTCTCCAGACCGGCCGTCAGGCTTCGCATGAAGGCATCGGCCAGGGCGGGCTCGTAGGCGCCCTCGGGCAGAACCGCGAAGAGCGAGTCCCCGGCCTCCTGTGTCAGCCATGCCTCGCGGTGCAACCCGGCTGTTCCGGCCGCCGCGTCCAGCAGGCGCACGATCGCTTCCTGGAACTGGTGCTGCCGGACCGTGTCGGCGCCGCCGTATCCCTTCGCGTCGACGGACAGAAGCAGTCTGCGCCCGAAGGCGCCCTCGCCGCCCTGCCCGTCCTCACCATTGGTCGCCATGACACCTCTCGGTACACGAAACTTCGGAGAAAATCCGCCGACTTCACTCAACCCGCCTGGAAAGCAGCGGAGTTGTGTCGCATCGCACCGGCGTCCGCTCCCCCTACGGACGCCGGCCAAGAAGTAGTACCTCCGAGTTCCGCCGAGGATCCTGTATTTCCACGTGGTTCCGCGCGGCTTCGCAGAAGGCGGGGGTTCGGGATCCGCGGTGCGGTCCATGGAGTTCGAGGGAATCCCGAGAACCCGCATAAGTGCCTGGTCCGGTGGCCGAGATCGCCCCTTACTGGACCTGGAGCCGGAACGGGCACCCGAACGGGCACCGGAACCGGACCGGACCGGCCGAACAAGCCGCCGTCGATCGGAGGAACTTCATGGCACCAACCGGGCAGACCGCCGGGAGCCGACCCGCGCAGTACATGTTCACCGCGCTGCACACGACCCATCAGCACGCGGACGCGAAGGCCGGGGTCCTGGCGGCGGCGCAGGTGGCGCTGGCCGGCACCGCGGGGGCGTGGAGCCAACGGGCGGCGCTCGTCTGGGACCGGGGCGGTGCGGCCGGGGTGTTCGCCGGGGCGCTGACGGCCCTGTTCGTCTGCGGTCTGATCGGTGGCGTGGTGAGCCTGGCGGCGTCGTTGCGCCCCCGGGTGCTACGGGATCCGGGCGTCAACCGGTACAGCTTCGCCCACCTGGCGTCGGGACCCGACATCCTGCCGCCCCCCGTCGAAGGCGCGGGGCCGGACGACGAGGCCGCGGACCGCCGGGAGTTGTCGCGCACGGTGCGGTTCCTCGCGCGCGTCGCGGTGCGCAAGTACCGCTGGATAGCGGCGGCGGTGGTGTGCACGGCCGTCATGGGGGCGAGCGCGGGCCTGAGCGTGGCCCTGCTGCCGCTGCTGGGCTGACGCCGCGGGACGGGCGTCGTCAGTGGGTCCGCGAGCCCGTGAACCCGTGAGTCCCTCCGAGAAGGTCCGCGAGCCGTTCGAGGCGGGGCAGGTCCCGGATGACGGTGGTGCGGTAGCCGGTCTCCAGCAGACTGTCGGCACGCAGTTCGCGCAGCACCTTGTGGATCGTCGTCTCGGCGGCGCCGACCATCGTGGCAAGCTCCGGCTGTGTCAGCCGACAGCCGATGACTACGCCCTCGGCGCCGGCCGAGCCGTAGAGCCCGGCGAGTTCCACGAGCAGCCGGGCGAGGCGCACCTTTGCCGGATACCCACGGAAGTCCAACCGCCTCCGGTTGGCCCAGCGCAGCCGGTCGGCGACCACCCCGGTGAGCGCCATGGAGATCTCCGGCCGGCGCTCCAGCAGCCTCCGCAGTTCGTCGCGCTGCGACACACGGGTGGTCAACGAGCCGCACGCGGTGACCGTCGCCGAGCGCGTGGTCCCGCTCATGGCCGCCATCTCGCCCACCGTGTCCCCGGCCGCCCTGACCGCGAGGAGAGAGATCTCACCGTTCTCCACGCCGGCCGTGATCTTGGCGAAACCGGACACCAGCAGAAAGACGTGCTGGTCGTCGTCGCCTTCCCTCAGCAGCACGGCACCCGCGTCGAACCGGACCTCCGTGCCCAGGCCGAGCAGATCCTGTCGGGCCGGGGCCGACAGCCTCCCCAACAGACTGCGCGTCGGCCACTCGTCCGCTCCGATGGGCTCTGGCACGGTGGCCCCTCCTGTCCTTGTCCGCGTCCGGGCGTGGGCACCCGAACATCATCGGGCCGGCACCGAGGGCTTCGGCCACCGGCCGGACCAGTTGATCGTCGGGTGTCGTCGCGCGTTGGACAACACCCCTGCGCGGAGGCCGTGTTGGACCGATAATGAGCGTCGGGACCGGTGGTGACGAGGGGGCGCGCGGGTGGCACAGGAGCAAGGTGGGAGCCCGGCACGGCGACGGGCTCTGCTGTTCGGCGTACCACGGACCCCCTACCTCGCGAAGGATCCCGAACTCGCCGCGACGTACCGGCCGCTCGATGCGGCCGAGCGGGACGTGACGATGTTGCGCGGGGTGCTCGAGGACTCCGGCTACGAGGTCGAGGCGCACATCGAGTACGAGGCCACCGGGATGAATCCGGTGCTCGGCGAGGTCTCCCGTTTCTTCGGCTCGTGCGAACCCGGTGACACCGCCCTGCTGTACTTCTCCTGCCACGGCGAGACGATCGGCGGGCTCGACCATCTCGTCCTCGCGGACGCCCAGCCCGAGTACGGGCTTCCCGACGGTGCCACCGGACTCAACCCGGCCACGTTGCTGCCCGCCGAGCCGGGCAGACTGCTGCGCCGTCTGCCCCAGGGTGTCACCGCGGTCGTCTGCCTCGACATCTGCCGCACGTCCGGCCCGCACGCCGTGCAGGAACCCGCAGAGCGCGGCACGGTGTCCGCGAGCCAGGACTCGTACTGGGTGTACAGCTGCGGCAGCGGGCAGCGTTCGTACGCGGATCCCGTCGAGGGCAGTTGGTTCGCGCGGGCCCTCGCGGACGCGCTGTCGCCGCTCACGCCGCCGCGCACCCTGCACGAGGTGGTCCACCACACCCAGGACGAACTGGACCGCACGGCCCACGGCCACTCCGGCGTCGAGCCGCCCGAGGTCACGTTGCGGGTGCCGCGGCCGGTGCGCGACGAGCAGGTCTCCGACCCGGTCGTCTGCGAGGGTTCCGAGCAGGTCTCGGTGTGGACCCACGCCATCCGTGAGTCCCCCTTGTGGAAGGACACCTCCGGCACCGACGAGACGCACCGCCGGGTCCAGGACCGGCTCGCCGAGCTCGTCCGGTGCGTGGCCGGCAGCGGGACCGGTTCCGGCGCCCTGCGCGACGACCCGTGGTACGACCCCGGTTACCCGGTCCGGGTCGCCGAGCGGCTGGCCGATCTGGTGGGCCGGGCCTCGCTCGACGGCGAGGAACGGCTCTCCCCCGCCGAGACGGCCTGCCTGCTGGCCGCGGCCGTCGTCCACCAGGGCATCGTGGCGGTCGCGCTGGACGAGCTGCGCACCCTGTTGCCGGGCCGGTTCGATCCCGGGCCGCGCGGCCGGGGCGAGGAACCGGACCCGCACCGCCGCCAGGTCCGCGACGCCGCCCGGGACGTGTGCCGCGCGCACTCCCTCGTGCTGCGCACCACCGAGACGCTGCGCGGACGCGGCCGGGAGGACGCGGCGAAGGCCGCCGACCACTGGCTGCGGCACCGCTTCGTCGCCGACTGGGACCGGGTGTGGTTCGGTGTCGCCCCGGAGTACCGGCCGGTCGAGGAACTGATCGACCTGACGGTCCGGGCGGTCACGGCGTCCGCCGACGCCTCGGCGCAGGCCGCGTGCACGGACGCCGAGCGCACGCAGATCGACCGCCAGTTGCGCCAGGTCCTCGGCCATCTGACGGTCAAGCCGGGACGCAGCCCGCGCATCAACTTCGAGGGCTACGGCGAGAAGTGGATCACGGACTGGCCGATGCCGGGCAACCAGTGGCGCGGCCCGCACCTCGCCCGTCTGCTGTGGACCGCGGCGCTGCTCGCGGCCGACCCGCGCCGGCTGTCCAGCGTCCTCGTCGACCATCTCGGCGCCCATGACCCGCTGGTGGCGGGGGACGTGGCGGGGGCGCTGAGCGGCTTCGGCTACGACCGGCGGGACCGGCCCGACGGAACGTACGAGATGACCGTACGGTTCCTCTGCCCGCATCCGGCGCTCCACGCGGCCGTGGAGGAGCTGGCGCTGACGGCCGACGCCGCCGTGCGCGCCTTCCGCGAGGATCCCACCCGGCCGGCCCTGCTGCGGGGCCTGCCGGTCCATGTCACGACCGACCACCTCAAGGCGGTGCCGGATCGCTACAAGGAGCCGCTGGAACGGTTCCGGCTGGCCGAGGACGAGATCCGCCCGCTCCTCATGGGCACGCAGCTGTACGGCGACCGCATGCTGGCGGTGCGCGAGCTGTACCAGAACGCGCTGGACGCCTGCCGCTACCGGGACATGCGCCGCCAGTACGGGAAGGCCCACTCGCCCTGGGAGGGTGAGATCGCCTTCACCCAGGGCCGGCACGACGGACGCCCGTACATCGAGTGCCTGGACAACGGTTCGGGCATGACGCGCACCCGTCTCACGTCGATGTTCGCGCGGGCCGGCAAACGCTACGAGCAGGACCCGGACTTCGTGCAGGAGCGCCGCAACTGGCGCCGCGCCGGAATCACCGACCGTTCCATGAACTCCCGTTTCGGCATCGGGGTGTTCAGCTACTTCATGCTGGCCGACGAGGTCGTGGTCTGGACGCGTCCGGTGGACCAGTACGGCAGCCCCGACACCGAGGCGCTGCGCGCCGACATCCAGTCGGGTTCGGGACTGCTGCAGATCAACACGTCGAGGGATCCGGAGGCGCCGGAGGGCGGGGGCACCCGGGTACGGCTCTATCTGGCCGAGGCCGCCGAGACGGAGAAGCGGGCGTCGGCGCTCGACACGCTGCGGGCGCTGTTGTGGGTGACGGAGCATCGGGTCTCGGTGGCCGAGGTGGGTGAGGACGGCGGGGCCAGAGAGCTCGTGTGGGAACCGGGTGTGCTCGCCGACCGCGACGAGTGGTACGGCAGTCCTGTCCCGCTCGGGCCCGCGAGGGACGCCGACGCCTGGATCGTGCAGGGCGACGGGCAGTTGCTCCTCGACGGGGTCGTGATCCAGGACGCACCCGAGGTGTTCGGGCAGGTCGTCAATCTGCGCGAGCGGCACGCTCCGGTGCCGAGCGTGGACCGCAAGCAACTTCTCTCCTACGAATCCGAGTTGGTGACGCAGGAGGTTCTGGGCCACATCAAGGACGCCGTCTCGAACTGCACGGACGTCTCCCTGCCCTGGCTGTGGGATCTGAGCCGGAAGGCTCCTCAGGTGGCCGTGGCGATGCTGGACGCACTGCCCGCGGAGACACTGGCCCGAACCGATTCGCAGGGAGGGAAGCGGCTGAGCCTGGGGCAGGTCAGGCTCGCGACGGTCGGCTGCCTGCCCCAGGACGACGAGGACAATCCGATCAGGTTCGACTCGGTCCGTGAGACGGAGTCCCGGCTCATGGCCAGGTGGCGCAGCACTCAGCTGAGCCTTCGGGAGGCCCACGAGGACTTCGCCCCACCGGGATATCCGAGCCCGCACGGCCTGGACGCGCTGTTGTTCCAGCGAAAACTGCCGGAGTCGTGGCACGCCGTGCTGCACGCGTCCGCCCAGGGACGCAGGCCGGTACGTGAGGTGCTGTGCGCTCTGCGCCGCTATGCGATCACGGGCGTCACCGTGCCCGCCACCGCGGACATCCGGGCCTTGGAGACCGTCCGCGTCACTCAGGCCGCGGCGGATCTGTGCAGTGCCTACGCGTCCGTGACCCGGATGATGGACCGCCAGCAGGCGGAGATGGACAGCCCCTGGGGCCGCTACGAGGCCGAGCTGTCGCTGCGGAACCCGCCTGCCCAGCACGCTCCCCTGCTCGCCGTGGCGGCCGTCCACGAGCTGTCCCTCGGCGAGGCGGCCGATCTGCTGGCCGGGCTGCACGACATCGATGCGGACCTGCCCTGCCCGCCGGTCCTCGATCCCGCACTCGCCTCCGTCCGCCCTTCCTTGGACGACGCCCTTCTTCTGGCCACGGACGACGCGTCGGACCTCACCGACTGGCTGGTCCACAGCAGATGGCACGCGGGCCGCCTCGGGCCCGTCGCGCTGATGACCCGTGCCAGGCAGCCCGACAGTCCGGCCGAACTGGTGAAGCGTGTCCGCACCTTCGCTCCGCTCGGCTTCGCCCTCACGGATTCGGTCCCCGACACCTTTGCGGAGTCGGCGACGCTGACGGCGGAGCAGGAGTTGCTGCTCTCCTTGGACGCGTACCGGATGGCACCGTGGTTCGAAGGAGCCATCGACACCGTGTACGTCCTGCGGATCTCGGAGCGCCTCGGCGCACCCGTGGCGGACACGATCCGGCAGATCAACACGGCGCGGGACATCAGCAAGGCCCACACCCGGACGGTCGACCTGCCGGACAAGGACTGGCAGGTTCCGTTCTGGGCCGTCATGGCCCTCGAGCAGCAGTACGAGCAGTGGATCGGTGCCCCCACGCCGCTGGCCCACCTCATCAGCACCGCGAACGTGTTCGAATCACCGCACGAGCTGGCGGAGACGGTCGCGGCGCTGGACGCCTGTGGGCTGGTCGACTGGAGCGGCACCCGGGCCACGCCCGGCCAACTCCCGTCGACCCCACGCCTGACCATGCCCGACCGCTACGCGCACGTCAGGGTCGATGTCACTCACCCCGGTGCACCCCTCGCCCGCGTGTTCATGGCCGCCGCCGCTTCAGGAGATCCGCTGGCGACGGTATCGGCCGACCTGGACGCCCTCGACCCGGCCCTCGAGCTGGATCACCCGCTCATTACGCATCCCGCCAGCCTGCTCCGCGTGACCCGGCGGGACCTGGAGGTCATGCAGGACTCCCGGTGGGCTCTGGACACGATGCCTCTACGCCTCAAGGAACGCCTGACCATCACCGACCTCCTCAAGCACGTGCAGCGGACCCACGGCACCCTCCACTCCACCGTCAGCCATCTGGGCAGCCTGGCCGCCCTGGGCGGCCCCGCCCTGCCCGGCCCCTTCCAGGGCGCCGCGGCCGAACACCTCAAGACCTTCGAGCCCGACGACTTCGACCACGCCGCGTTCGCCCCCGGCCTCCTCGGCCCCAACACCCTCGGCCCCCTGGAACTCGTCCTCGTGGCAGGCCGTTTCGGCTGGACCCTCGGCAAGGCCCACGACCGCTACGCCCCCTTCAGCTCCCTGGGCCTGGAGGTCACCGTCGAGGCCCCCGACCCCGCGGAGCGCTCCCTCGTCCCGGACTGGCGGGACGTCGTCGTGCTGACCGAGCAGCTCACCGGCCGCGCCCCGGCGCTCTGCGGGGACGTGCCGCGGGACCACATCACCCTGTGCGCGGAGGAGACCGACCTCGACGAGGGCGGGGTCCGCGAACGCCTCACCCGGTACGCACGCCTCTTCGACCTGACCCTGCCGGCCGACGACCCCGCGACGGAGCCTCCCGCATGACCTCCCCCGCCCCCTACCGGCGCCACCGCCACCCGACCACGCTCACCTTCACCTGGTCGGTGCAACAGGAAGACGGACAGCCCGAGTTGACGGCCAGTGGCACCTGCCCGGTCTGCAACTGCGCCACCGCCCGTTCCTTCGGGCCGGTCCAGCCGCTCATCGCCAAGGGCGGCTTCCTCGGCCGGCGCGAACAGCCCGACGACGCGCTCCCCTGGAACACGTCCTGCCAGTGCGACGGCTACCACCAGCCGCGCCCCGAGAACCGCCGAGGCTGCGGCGCGATGCTGACAGTGGCCGCGCCGCCCGCCCAACTGCTCCAGGGGAGTTGACCGACCAGGTGGCCTTCACCGACGAACAGCTGGCGAGCGCCGAGGACCGGGCCGTCGCCCTGCGCGACCCGCACCAGCAGCTCCGCCTCGCCCTGCACCAGGCCGAGGGCTACCGCACGTACCTCTCGTCCCTGACCGGACTGCTCGCCGCCGTGTTCGTGCTCAAAGGGCAGGAAGACCTGAGCAAGCTGCCCGACGGCGCGCGCTGGACGGTGATCCCGCTGCTCGCCGTCGGCTTCCTCGCGCTGGTCGTCGCCTCCTGGCTCAGCGTGGTCGCCGTGCACGGCCGCCCGGGCGAAGAGGTCTACAGCGAGCCGAACCGGCTCCTGACGTACGAGCGCCGGCGCACCCGCTCCATCTGGCGGCTCATCGAGGCGGCCCGCTGGCTGGGCCTGATCGGTGTCCTCGCCGTGGCGGCGGCCATCATCACCACCTGGGTCGCCCCCGCGAAGTAGCGGCCCCGAACGCACCGCGACGCCCGCCCAGTCGTCCGGTCGGGGACAGTGGGGCGAGCGTCGCGCTCTGTTCCGTACGCCGTTGTACGGGACGTCTATTGACGGAGCGTCACACCATGAGGGCGCGGTCCGTCGGCTTGATCGGGGCCGGGAGCTCCGAGGCGCCGGTCAGGAAGCGGTCCACGCCGCGGGCGGCCGAGCGGCCCTCTGCGATGGCCCAGACGATGAGCGACTGGCCACGGCCGGCGTCGCCCGCCACGAAGACGCCCGGCACGTTCGTCTGGAACTCGGCGTCGCGCGAGATGTTGCCGCGCTCGTCGAGGTCAAGGGCGAACTGCGAGACCAGGCCGTTGTCCTGGTCGGTGCCGGTGAAGCCCATGGCGAGGGTGACCAGCTGGGCGGGGATCTTGCGCTCCGTGCCCGGCTTCGGGGTCAGCTTGCCGTCGATGAACTCGACCTCGGTGAGGTGCAGCGCCTGGACGTTGCCGTCCTCGTCGCCCTCGAAGTGGGTCGTCGACACCGAGTAGACGCGCTCGCCGCCCTCCTCGTGGGCCGAGGTGACCTTGTAGAGCATGGGGAAGGTCGGCCACGGCTGCGAGACCGGGTTCCGGTCGTCGCCGGGGCGCGGCATGATCTCCAGCTGCGTGACCGAGGCGGCGCCCTGGCGGTGGGCGGTGCCCACGCAGTCGGCGCCGGTGTCGCCGCCGCCGATGACGACGACGTGCTTGCCCTCGGCGGTGATGGGGGGCTGCACGAAGTCGCCCTCCTGCACCTTGTTGGAGAGCGGCAGGTACTCCATCGCGAAGTGGATGCCGTTCAGCTCACGGCCCGGGACCGGCAGGTCGCGGGAGATCGTGGCACCGGCGGCGATCACGACGGCGTCGTGCCGCTTGCGCAGCTTCGAGGCGTCGAGGTCGCGGCCGATCTCCACGCCCGTACGGAACTTGGTGCCCTCCGCGCGCATCTGCTCGATGCGGCGGTTGATGTGGCGCTTCTCCATCTTGAACTCGGGGATGCCGTAGCGGAGCAGGCCGCCGATGCGGTCGGCGCGCTCGTAGACGACGACCGTGTGACCGGCCCGCGTCAGCTGCTGGGCGGCGGCGAGACCCGCCGGGCCCGAACCGATGACGGCGACGGTCTTGCCCGACAGGCGCTCGGGGATCTGCGGGGCGACGTCGCCCCGGTCCCACGCCTGGTCGATGATCGAGACCTCGACGTTCTTGATGGTGACGGGCGGCTGGTTGATGCCCAGCACACACGCCGACTCGCACGGAGCGGGGCACAGGCGGCCGGTGAACTCCGGGAAGTTGTTCGTGGCGTGCAGGCGCTCCTGCGCGGCCGACCAGTCCTCGCGGTAGGCGTAGTCGTTCCACTCGGGGATCAGGTTCCCCAGCGGGCAGCCGTTGTGGCAGAACGGGATGCCGCAGTCCATGCAGCGCGAGGCCTGCTTGCTGATGATGGGGAGCAGGGAGCCGGGAACGTAGACCTCGTTCCAGTCCTGGACGCGCTCGCCGACGGGGCGGGTCCGGGCGACTTCGCGTCCGTGGTTGAGAAAGCCCTTGGGATCAGCCATTGGTCGCCGCCTCCATCATCTTCTCGGTGATCTCGGTCTCCGAGAGACCGTCTCGCTCGGCGGCGTCCTTGGCGGCGAGCACTGCCTTGTACGTGCTGGGGATGATCTTGCTGAAGCGCTGCACGGCGGCGGGCCACTCGGCGAGCAGCTTCTCGGCGACCGTGGAACCGGTCTCCTCCTGGTGGCGGCGCACCACGTCGTGCAGCCACTGCTCGTCGGTGTCGTCCAGGGCCTCGACGGCGGAGACGCTCGCGGCGTTCACGTTGTCGGTGTCCAGGTCGATGACGTAGGCGATGCCGCCCGACATGCCGGCCGCGAAGTTGCGGCCCGTCTCGCCGAGGACCACCGCGTGACCGCCGGTCATGTACTCGCAGCCGTGGTCGCCCACGCCTTCCGAGACGACCGTGGCACCGGAGTTGCGGACGCAGAAGCGCTCGCCGGTGCGGCCGCGCAGGAACAGCTCGCCGCCCGTCGCGCCGTACGCGATGGTGTTGCCGGCGATCGTCGAGTACTCGGCGAGGTGGTCGGCGCCGCGGTCCGGGCGGACCACGATGCGGCCGCCGGACAGGCCCTTGCCGACGTAGTCGTTGGCGTCGCCCTCCAGGCGCAGCGTGACACCGCGCGGGACGAAGGCGCCGAAGGACTGGCCCGCCGAGCCGGTGAAGGTGATGTCGATGGTGTCGTCGGGCAGGCCCGCGCCACCGAACTTCTTCGTCACCTCGTGGCCGAGCATGGTGCCGACCGTGCGGTTGATGTTGCGGATGGCGACCTGGGCGCGCACCGGCTGGGCGTCGGTCTGGTCGTTCGCGGCGAGGGCGTCGGCGGCGAGCTTGATCAGCTCGTTGTCGAGCGCCTTCTCCAGGCCGTGGTCCTGGGTGATCAGCTGGTGGCGGACGGCGCCGTCGGGCAGCTCGGGAACGTAGAAGAGCGGCTCCAGGTCGAGACCCTGCGCCTTCCAGTGGTTCACGGCCCGCTCGGTGTCGAGGAGTTCGGCGTGGCCGACGGCCTCCTCGATGGTGCGGAAGCCCAGCTCGGCGAGGATCTCGCGGACCTCTTCGGCGATGAACTCGAAGAAGTTGACGATGTACTCGGCCTTGCCGGAGAACCGCTCGCGCAGCGTCGGGTTCTGGGTGGCGATGCCGACCGGGCAGGTGTCCAGGTGGCAGACGCGCATCATGACGCAGCCGGAGACGACGAGCGGCGCGGTCGCGAAGCCGAACTCCTCGGCGCCGAGCAGCGCGGCGATGACGACGTCGCGGCCGGTCTTCAGCTGGCCGTCGGTCTGGACGACGATGCGGTCGCGCAGGCCGTTGAGCAGCAGCGTCTGCTGGGTCTCGGCGAGGCCGAGCTCCCAGGGACCGCCCGCGTGCTTGAGGGAGGTCAGCGGGGAGGCGCCGGTGCCGCCGTCGTGACCGGAGATCAGGACCACGTCCGCGTGCGCCTTGGAGACACCCGCGGCGACCGTGCCGACGCCGACCTCGGAGACCAGCTTCACGTGGATGCGGGCCTGCGGGTTGGCGTTCTTGAGGTCGTGGATCAGCTGAGCCAGGTCCTCGATGGAGTAGATGTCGTGGTGCGGCGGCGGGGAGATGAGGCCCACGCCCGGCGTCGAGTGACGCGTCTTCGCGACCCACGGGTAGACCTTGTGGCCGGGCAGCTGGCCGCCCTCGCCGGGCTTGGCGCCCTGGGCCATCTTGATCTGGATGTCGTCGGCGTTGACCAGGTACTCCGAGGTCACGCCGAAGCGGCCGGAGGCGACCTGCTTGATCGACGAGCGGCGCGCCGGGTCGTACAGGCGGTCGGCGTCCTCGCCGCCCTCACCCGTGTTCGACTTGCCGCCGAGCTGGTTCATCGCGATGGCGAGGGTCTCGTGGGCCTCGCGCGAGATGGAGCCGTAGGACATGGCGCCGGTCGAGAACCGCTTGACGATCTCCGAGACCGGCTCGACCTCGTCGATCGAGATCGGCTGCCGGGCCGCGCCCTCGCCATTCTTGAAACCGAACAGGCCGCGCAGCGTCATCAGACGCTCCGACTGCTCGTTCACCCGGCCCGTGTACTTCTTGAAGATGTCGTAGCGGCGCGAGCGGGTCGCGTGCTGGAGCCGGAAGACGGTGTCCGGGTCGAACAGGTGCGGCTCGCCCTCGCGGCGCCACTGGTACTCGCCGCCGATCTCCAGGGCGCGGTGCGCCGGGGCGATGCCCGAGGCGGGGTACGCCTTGGCGTGGCGGGCGGCGACCTCACCGGCGACGACGTCGAGACCGGCGCCACCGATCTTCGTGGTCGTGCCGTTGAAGTACTTCTCCACGAAGGCCGCGTCGAGGCCGACGGCCTCGAAGACCTGCGCGCCGCGGTAGGAGGCGACGGTGGAGATGCCCATCTTGGACATGACCTTGAGGACGCCCTTGCCGAGCGCGTAGATCAGGTTCCGGATGGCCTGCTCCGGGCCACCGAGCTCTTCGGCATTGAGGAACGTACCCGCGCGGACCAGGTCCTCGACCGACTCCATCGCCAGGTACGGGTTGACGGCCGCGGCGCCGAAGCCGATGAGCAGGGCGACGTGGTGGACCTCGCGGACGTCACCGGCCTCGACCAGCAGGCCCACCTGGGTGCGCTGCTTGGTGCGGATGAGGTGGTGGTGGACGGCGGCGGTGAGCAGCAGCGAGGGGATCGGCGCGTGCTCGGCGTCGGAGTGCCGGTCGGAGAGCACGATCAGGTGGGCGCCGGCCTCCAGGGCGGCGTCGGCCTCGGCGCAGATCTCGTCCAGGCGGGCGGCCAGGGCGTCGCCGCCGCCGGAGACCCGGTAGAGGCCGGACAGCGTCGCGGCCTTCATGCCGGGCATGTCGCCGTCGGCGTTGATGTGGATGAGCTTGGCCAGCTCGTCGTTGTCGATCACCGGGAAGGGCAGGGTGACCGAGCGGCAGGAGGCGGCCGTGGGCTCCAGGAGGTTGCTGCCCGGGCCGAGGGAGGAGCGCAGCGAGGTGACGAGCTCCTCGCGGATGGCGTCCAGCGGCGGGTTCGTGACCTGCGCGAAGAGCTGGGTGAAGTAGTCGAAGAGCAGGCGCGGGCGGGCCGAGAGGGCCGCGATCGGGGTGTCCGTGCCCATCGAGCCGATCGGCTCGGCGGCGGCCTTGGCCATCGGCGCGAGGAGGATGCGCAGCTCTTCCTCGGTGTAGCCGAAGGTCTGCTGGCGGCGCGTGACGGAGGCGTGCGTGTGCACGATGTGCTCGCGCTCGGGCAGGTCGGAGAGCTCGATCTCACCGGCCTCAAGCCACTCCGCGTAGGGCTGCTCGGCGGCGAGTCCGGCCTTGATCTCGTCGTCCTCGATGATGCGGTGCTCGGCGGTGTCCACGAGGAACATGCGGCCGGGCTGCAGGCGGCCCTTGCGGACGACCTTCGCCGGGTCGATGTCGAGGACGCCGACCTCGGAGCCGAGGACGACCAGGCCGTCGTCGGTCACCCAGTAGCGTCCGGGGCGCAGGCCGTTGCGGTCGAGAACGGCGCCGACCTGGGTGCCGTCGGTGAAGGTGACACAGGCCGGGCCGTCCCAGGGCTCCATCATCGTGGAGTGGTACTGGTAGAAGGCGCGCCGGTCCGCGTCCATGGAGTCGTGGTTCTCCCACGCCTCCGGGATCATCATCAGGACGCTGTGCGGAAGCGAACGGCCACCGAGGTGGAGCAGCTCCAGGACCTCGTCGAAGGAGGCCGAGTCCGACGCGTCCGGCGTACAGATCGGGAAGATCCGGTCCAGGGTCGCCTGCGACGAGCCGAACAGCTCGGAGGCGAGCTGCGACTCACGGGCGCGCATCCAGTTGCGGTTGCCCTTGACGGTGTTGATCTCACCGTTGTGGGCGACGAACCGGTACGGGTGCGCGAGCGGCCACGACGGGAAGGTGTTCGTCGAGAAGCGCGAGTGGACCAGGGCGATCGCCGACGCGAAGCGGCGGTCGGACAGGTCGGGGAAGAAGGGCTCCAGCTGGCCGGTGGTCAGCATGCCCTTGTAGACGATCGTCCGGGCGGAGAGCGACGGGAAGTAGACACCGGCCTCACGCTCGGCGCGCTTGCGCAGGACGAACGCCTTGCGGTCGAGCGCGATGCCCCGAACAGCAGCCGAGGTGCCGTCGGCGACGAAGACCTGACGGAAGACGGGCATCGTCGAGCGGGCCATGGAGCCGAGCAGCTGCGGGGCGACCGGGACCTCGCGCCAGCCGAGGACGCTCAGGCCCTCCTCGGCGGCGATCGTCTCGATCTGCCCGGCGAAGGACTCGGTGTCCTGCTCCGGCAGGAAGGCGATACCGACGGCGTACGCACCGGCCTCGGGCAGGTCGAAGTCGACCGACTCGCGCAGGAAGGCGTCCGGAACCTGGGACAGGATGCCCGCGCCGTCACCCGAGTCGGGCTCGGAGCCGGTGGCACCGCGGTGCTCCAGGTTGCGCAGAACGGTGAGCGCCTGCTCGACCAGCGTGTGGCTCGCCTCACCGGTGAGGGTGGCCACGAAGCCGACGCCGCAGGCGTCGTGCTCGTTGCGCGGGTCGTACATGCCCTGGGCAGCAGGGCGAGCATCCATGTGCGACCAGTTCTGGCCGGCGGAATGCTGGGACGGCTGGCGCGGCGTACGCATCGGCTCTCCCGTCGTCGTCGTGGCATTTGCAAGTGCCGAGGGACGACGTTGGCCCTCTGCTGAGTACTGCGAAATACATGCTGCTGCAAAATTTCGTGCAGGTTACATGATGGAGCGATTCCCGAGAAGTGGATACTTCGTTCCAGCATGCGGACGCCGCGGGTGGCGGCGGGAGACGGCCCGGCGGGCAGATCGGTGACCGGGAGAGCCGACGGTGCGCCGCGGGCCTCATTGCCCACAGCGCTTACGGCTCATGCCCCGTGGTCAAGTACTCGAAACCGTCCAGTAACGACTACTTATGCAAGGCCCTGTATAGCCATCATCCGGCCGTGACCTGGCGGCCGTCAACCTATCGCCGTACCGAAAAGGCTGCCCAGGAGATAGGTCACACCGGCCGCGGCCCCGCCCAGGGCCAACTGCCGCAATCCGCTGAACCACCACGAGCGGGCCGTCACCTTGGCCACGACCGCGCCGCACGCGAAGAGCCCGACGAGGGCGAGCACCACGGCCGGCCACAGGTCGCTCGCACCGAGCAGATAGGGCAGTACGGGGATCAGGGCGCCCAGCGCGAACGCCCCGAAGGACGAGACGGCGGCGACCGTCGGCGAGGGGAGGTCCCCCGGGTCGATGCCCAGCTCCTCGCGGGCGTGGATCTCCAGGGCCTGCTCGGGGTCCCGGGACAGCTGTTCGGCGACCTGGCGGGCGAGCTCGGGCTCGACCCCGCGCGAGATGTAGAGCTCGGCCAGCTCCCGCTCCTCGTCCGCCGGGTGCTTCCTCAACTCCCGCCGCTCGACGTCGAGTTCGGCCTCGACCAGCTCGCGCTGGGAGGCGACGGAGGTGTACTCGCCGGCCGCCATGGAGAAGGCGCCCGCGGCCAGTCCCGACAGTCCGGTGATGATGATCGTCTGCTGCGCGACGGCGCCGCCCGCGACACCGGCCATCAGCGCGAAGTTGGAGACCAGGCCGTCCATCGCGCCGAACACCGCGGGGCGCAGCCAGCCGCCGTTCACATCGCGGTGCGTGTGGTTGTCCCGGTGCGCGTCGTGGAGCGTCGCCTCGGTCTCGATGATGGCCATGCCGCTGATCCCCGTCCCCTGTGTCGCCTGCGTTCCTTGCTCCCTACGGCCTCGAAAGTACGCGCGAAGAATCGCCTCCGCTAGCAAGGAAGGCCGTACTTACCTGCGCTTTTGCGTCCTGCGCAACAGCCTCACGGACTCACCCGTGAGATGGATCACGCGAGCGTTCCGTTGACCGGGAGGGAAATATGACCGCAACATCTGTAAACGTTTCCAGATCAGGGAAACGTTTACAGGAGCCGGGATCTCCCGGACACACCTGGCACAAACGACGTGCGGCACAGCCGGACGAGCGACACAGCCGTGAACGTATGGGGGCAGCGCGATGGGTACGAGCACCGGTCAACCGACGATCGTGTCGATCGCGGAGCGCGCCGGCGTCTCCATCGCCTCCGTCTCCCGGGTCCTGAACGGCGTGGGGGCCCGCCGCGACACCGTCCTCAGGGTCGAGCGCGCCGCCGCCGAACTCGGATACGTGCCGAACGCGGTGGCCCGCTCCCTCAAGGGCGGCCGCACCCGCCAGCTCACCTTCGCCATGCCCGACATCGGCAACCCGGTGTACGTGGCGATGGTCCGCGCCATCCAGACCGTCGCCAAGGCCGCCGGCTACCGGCTGCTCCTGCACTCCACGGACGCCGTCGTCGACGACGAACTCGCGGTGCTGCGCAGCCTCGGCGACCGCACCAGCGACGGCCTCATCCTCTGCCCGATCCGCATCACGGACGCCCACATCGAGGCGCTGCGCACCGCGGCGGGTCCGGTGGTGGTCATAGGTTCGCTGCCCGACGGAGTGCCCGTGGACAGTGTGCGTGCCGACTCCGTCGCGGGCGCCGCGCTCGCCGTGCGCCATCTGCACGACACGGGCCGCCGCCGGATCGCCTTCGTCAACGGCCCCGCGGACACGGTCCCCGGCCGCAACCGCGACGAGGGCTACCGGACGGCCCTGGCCGACTGCGGACTCGTATACGACCCGGACCTCGTCGTGCACACGGACTTCGGCATCGAGTCGGGTGCCGAGGCCGCCGACCGGCTGCTCGCGGGCGGCCGCCCCGACGCGGTCTTCTGCGCCAACGACCAGCTCGCGCTCGGCGCCGCCCGCGCCCTGCACGCCCGCGGGCTGCGCATACCCGAGGACGTCGCCGTCGCCGGGATGGACGACAGCGTGCTGGCGCAGGCCGGCTGGCCGCCGCTGACCAGCGTCGACCTGGGCTCCACCGAACGCGGCCGGCGCGCCGCCGAACTTCTCCTCCACCGCCTCGACACCACCGAGCCGGTGGCCGAGACCGCCACCCCCCGCTCCACCACCGCCCCGCCCCGCCTCGTCGTCCGTGCCTCCACGGGCCGGGCGGCGCCCGACAGTTGAGAGTCACGAGGTTCTCGCCATGAGTCTCACCGCCTCCCGGGACAGCGCCGTTCCGGGCAGCCGCGGCACACCGCCGCCCCGCACTCCGAACCAGCGCAAGCGTGCGCTGGGGCTGGACCGGGGCGCCTGGTTCCTGCTGCTCCCCGCGCTGATCCCGATCCTGATACTCAGCGTGGGCCCCCTTCTGTACGGCATCTCCCTCGCCTTCACCGATTCCCAGGCGGGCCGCACCGCGCCCACCCAGTTCGTCGGCGTGGACAACTTCCTGGACCTGCGCCACGACGGGCTGTTCTGGGAGTCCTTCCGCATCGGCCTGGTCTGGGCGGTCTGCGTCACGGCGCTGCAGTTCGTCCTGGCCCTCGGCCTCGCCCTGCTGCTCAACCAGAACCTGCGCTTCCGCTGGCTGGCCCGCACCCTCGCGCTCGTCCCCTGGGCGATGCCCGAGGTCGTCGTCGGCATCATGTGGCGGCTCGTCTACCACTCGGACGCGGGCGTGCTGAACAAGACGCTGACGCAGTTCGGGCTGATCCACGAGAACGTCGACTGGCTCTCGGACCTGTCCTACGCGCTGCCCGCGGTCATCGTGGTCGGCGTCTGGGCGGGCATGCCGCAGACGACGGTCGTGCTCCTGGCCGGTCTGCAGAACGTGCCGCACGAACTGCGCGAGGCCGCCCAGCTCGACGGCGCGGGCCTGTGGCGCCGCTTCACCACGGTCACCTGGCCGGCACTCAAGCCCGTCGTCCTGGCCGTCACCGCGCTCAATTTCATCTGGAACTTCAACTCCTTCGGCCTGGTGTACGTGCTGACGCAGGGCGGGCCGGGCGGCAAGACCCGGCTGCCGATGCTCTTCGCGTACGAAGAGGCCTTCAAGTACGGGCAGTTCGGCTACGCGGCCGCGATGGGCCTGGTCATGGTCGCGGTGATCGCGGTCCTGCTGACCGTGTTCCTGCGCAAGAAGCTCAAGGAAGATGTGGAGGCGGCGGCATGAGCACTCCTCTCCCGCGAGTGGCCGGCCGGGCCGGTCAGTACCTCGCCCTGCTCTGCTACATGGTCTTCCTGGCCTTCCCCTTCCTCTGGCTGCTCTCCACGTCCTTCAAGTCCGCGCGGGAACTGGGCTCGATCGACCCGACGTGGATCCCCCAGCACCCCAGCCTGGACAACTACCGCGCGGCCTTCGACGCGCAGCCGCTGCTGCACTCGGCGCTCAACAGCCTGGTCGTCGCGGTCAGCGCCTCGGTGATCTCGGTCGCGATCGCGGTCCCGGCGGCGTACGTGATGGTGCGCTACAAGACGCGCGTGAGCCAGGCGGGCACGGCCTGGATCCTGGTCAGCCAGATGTTCCCGTTCGTCCTGGTGATCATCCCGCTGTTCCTGGTCCTGAAGAACCTGCACATGATCGACAGCCTCCTCGGCCTGATCATCGTGTACGTCGTCTGGAACCTGCCCTTCTCCCTGTGGATGCTCCAGGGCTACGTCAAGTCGGTGCCGACCTCCCTGGAGGAGGCGGCGGCGATGGACGGCGCGAGCCGGCTGCGCACGCTCGTCAGCGTGGTCCTGCCGCTCCTCGCGCCCGGCCTGGTGGCGACGCTGATGTTCTCCTTCGTCACCGCCTGGAACGAGTTCTTCTTCGCCCTCGTGCTCCTCAAGTCCCCGGAGAACCAGACGATGTCGGTCATCCTCACCCGCTTCCTCGGCGCCGAGGGCGTCGCGGACCTCGGCCCGCTGGCCGCCGCGTCGGTCCTGGCCACCATCCCCAGCCTCGTCTTCTTCGCGCTGCTCCAGCGGCGCCTGGTCGGCGGCATGATGAGCGGGGCGGTGAAGGGCTGATGCGCAGGCGCACCTTCCTCACCGCGGCCGCGGCGGGCCTCGCCACGACCGCCGTCGCGGGCTGCGGCGGCTCGGACTCCGATTCGGCCGACGGCACGATCACCCTCGAATTCCTCAGCCTCGCCTGGCAGAAGGAGTCCGTCGACGCCAACAAGGCGCTCGTCGCCCGGTGGAACAAGGCCCACCCGGGCGTCCGGGTCAAGTACATCCAGGGCAGCTGGGACAACATCCACGACCAGCTCCTCACCTCCTTCGAGGGCGGCGAGGCGCCGGACATCTTCCACGACGACGCCTCCGACCTCACCGACTTCGGCTACGGCGGCTACCTCGCGGACCTGTCCCCGTACCTGCCGGAGTCCCTGAAGCGGGACATCCCCAAGGCGGCCTGGGCGACGACGACGTACGACGGCAAGATCTACGGCGTGCCGTTCCTCCAGGAGCCGCGCGTGATCATCGCCAACGCGAAGCTGCTCAAGGAGTCCGGCGTCCGCATCCCGACGGCCGAACGCCCGTGGACCTGGGACGAGTTCGAGGCCGTGGCCAAGCGTCTGACCCACGGCCGCAACCGCTACGGCGTCGCCTGGTCCATGAAGGAACCGGTCAGCCAGTCCGTCAACCTGTCCCTGTCCACCGACGGCCGGATCTTCTACAAGGACAAGGACGGCAAGAACGAGATCCGCTACGACGGCGCCGACTCGGCGATCGCCCAGCTGATCAACCGCCAGGTCAGCCAGGACCGCACCGCCCCCACGTCGGGCCTGGGCATGTCCGGCTCGGACACCCTGCCGGGCTTCTTCGCGGGCCGCTACGCGATGCTGCCGCTCAACTTCTCCTACCGCCAGCAGGTGAAGCAGCAGGCCCCCGAGGGCTTCGACTGGACGGTCCTGCCGATGCCCGCGGGCGCCGGGGGCCTGGCCCAGGGCACGGCGCCGCAGACCCTCTCGGTCTCCGAGGACAGCCGGCACAAGAAGGAGGCCGCGGCCTTCGTCGCGTACCTCACGCAGGCCCGGCACCAGGTGCAGCTGGCGCGCGGCGACTGGCTGCTGCCGACGAGCACCGAGGCCCTGAAGGACCCCGCGCTCACCACGACGGCGTACGGCTGGAAGACCGGCGCCGACATAGCGGCGTCCCTGCGCCCCTCCCCCGTCCTCGGGGTGCGCGGCTACGCCGAATGGAAGGACAAGATCGCCACTCCGGCCTACCAGGAGTACTACAACGGCGCGATCGGCATCGCCGACCTGCGCAAGCGCCTGGCCGGGGACGGCAACCGCATCCTCGACCGCTACCAGCGCTAGGCGAAAGCCGCACGACCCGCACGAAGCGCACGACCCGCACGACCCCAGAAATGAGCACGAACACACCATGAGCGTCAGCGTCGACCCGGACCCGTCGGCCCGCAGGCTGCGCACGGTCCCGCAGCCCCCTCCCCCGGCCCCGATCTCGCTGCGCGACCGCGCCCGCGGCGCGCTGCTCGGACTCGCCGTCGGGGACGCGCTCGGCGCCCCCGCGGAGAACATGAAGCCGTCCCAGATCCGCGAACGCTGGGGCCGCATCGAGGGGTTCGTGTCGGAGAACCCGGCCGGCACGGACGACACCGAGTACGCGATCTTCTCCGGGCTGCTGCTCGCCGAGCACGGCGCCGGGCTGACCGTCGAGCACGTCGAGCGGGCCTGGCACACCTGGATCGCGGACCGGGACGAGGGCCCGTTCCGGGGCGCGGGCTTCAGTGAGCGCGGCACCCTGGAGAACCTGCGCCGGGGTCTCGCCGCCCCCATCTCCGCCCAGCACCGGCACGCGTGGAGCGACGGCCTCGCCATGCGCGCCGCGCCCTTCGGGGTGCACGCGGCCGGGCGTCCCGCCGAAGCGGCCCGGCTCGTGGCGATCGACGGCACGGTGTCGCACGACGGCGAGGGCATCCACGGGGGCCGGGCGGTGGCGGCCGGTGTGGCGGCCGCCATGGTCAGCCACAGCCCCGACGCCGTCGTGCAGGCGGCGCTCTCCGTGGTCCCCGACGACTCCTGGACGGCCCGCTCCCTGCACCGCGCCGTGCAGGCGGCCCGCCGGGCCCGCCGCGATCCCGAGGGGACCCAGCTCTCCATGGAGCGGGCGGTGCGCAAGGCGGTCGTCATCGGCGGCTACCCGTGGACGGACCTGGCGCCCGAGGCCGTCGGGCTGGCCTTCGGGGCGTTCGCGGTGGCCCGGGGCGACTTCCGGGAATCGGTCCTGACCGCGGTCAACATGGGCCGCGACGCCGACACCACGGCGGCGGTGGCCGGGGCGCTGGCCGGCGCCCTGCGCGGCGCGGACTCGATCCCGGCCGCCTGGTCCTCCGCGATCGGCCCCGTCCGCGGCAGCTGCCTCCCCTCCATGGCGGGCCGCCACATCCTGGACGTCGCCGACGAACTGACTCCGCCGCCCCCGGACCACGCCGGGGCGGTGGCCTGATGCCCCATCCCCCAAGGTGCCGCCCGGCGAACGCCGATTCCCCACAGTCCCGCCCGGCGGTGGCTGGTCGCGCAGTTCCCCGCGCCCCTGAGATGCGCACTGCGTGCGCCATCTCATCAGGCGCGCGAAGCGCCGCCGTCAGGGGCGCGGGGAACTGCACGACCAGCCACGACGAATCCCGCACCCGGCAACGAACCCGAAAGGCCACCCCATGACCCCCGACCGCATCGAGGGCCTCCTCCTCGGCATCGCAGCCGGCGACGCGGCAGGCTGGCCGTCGGGACGACACCGCGCGGCCCGCCTCCCCGACTGGACCCGCCGCCTCACCCGCGAACTGGACACCTTCGCGGAGCAGAACGCGACCACCACGCTCCCGGTCCCGATCGCCCTGAACCAGCCCCCCGAGCCCCTCCGCCTCGGCCCCTCCGACGACGCCGAATGGGCGGCGTTCACGGCCCAGGCCGTCCTCGCCGCCCACGCCGACGGCCTCGGCGACCTGCCCCCCGACCACCGGGTCCGCTCGGCGCTCTCCCTGGCCTGGAACACCCTCGCGGACGAGATCGCGGCGGCCGCGGCCCGCGCCGACGAGATCGAGTCGGCGAAGATCCCGCTGCGCGCCCGCATCTCGGTGCGGGCGGGCCTCGGCAACCTCGCCGCGGGCCTGCGCCCGCCCGCCACCGGCCACGACAACCCGCACTACTTCGACGACGCGGCCTGCGTCCGCGCCGCGGTCCTCGCCGTCGTCCACCCGGGCGCCCCCGAAGTGGCCGCGGACCTGGCCGAGTTCGACGCCCGCTACACCCAGGACGGCGACGGCGTGCACGGCGCCCGCGCGATGGCGGCAGCCGTGTCCGCGGCGCTCGGCGGCGCCCTCGTGGACGCCTGCGTGGACGCGGCCCTCGCCCAGCTCCCCGAGGGCACCGAGATCCACCGCAACGCGCACCGGGCGGTCGAGCTCGGCCGCGCCGCGGCAGCCGCCCGCCCGGGCCTGCCCGGCAACGCGTTCGCGCTGGTCCCGGTCCTGGAGCACGAGATCGTCGACCACGTCTACAGCTACGGCATCGCGGCCGCGGAGACCGTCCCGGTCGCCCTGGCCGTGGCGACGGCCGCCGCGGGCGCGGTGTCCGAGGCGGTGCCCACGGCGGCCTGCCTCTCCCGCGTCGCCGACAGCGCCCCCGCCCTGGCCGGCGCGCTGACCGGCGCGGTCGGCGGCGCCGACGCCCTGCCGGACTCCTGGCGCGACGCCTGCCGGATCCTCGCCGGCTGCGCCCTGCCGAACCTGGCCGGCACCGACCTCACGGAACTGGCCGCCCGCCTGGCCGAGACCACGCCTCACTCCATCTCCCGTACCGCAGAAGGAACTCCGGCATGAGCAACGTCCCCTCCCTCCCCTCCCTGGAAGACCGCACCACCGGCGCCCTGGTCGGCGCGGCCGTGGGCGACGCGCTCGGCGGCCCCGTCGAGGGCTGGACGCCCGAGGCGATCGCGGAGCGGCACAACGGCCGGGTGCGCGGCATCGTCGAGCCGTTCTACAAGGACGACTGGAAGACGGCCCGGCCCATCGCCCCGTACCACAAGGGCGACGGGCACGTCACCGACGACACCCTGATGACGCACGCGCTGATCCGCGTGTACGAGAAGGTCCGCGACCACCTCGACGCGTACGCCGTCGCCGACCACCTGGTCCCCGACCTGATCGGCACCCCCCGCTGGATCCCCGAGCTGGAGGCGGAGGCCCTGCCCCTGCAGCGCATCTTCCTCGCGGAGAAGTGGATCGTGGCCCGGATCCACTACGGGCACGTGGACCCCCGCGAGGCGGGCGTCGGCAACATCGTGAACTGCGGCGCGGCGATGTACATGGCGCCGGTCGGCGCGGTCAACGCGGGCAACCCGCTGAAGGCGTACGAAGAGGCGCTGGACGTGGCGGGCGCCCACCAGAGTTCGTACGGCCGCGAGGCCGCGGGCGTCTTCGCGGCGGCCGTCGCCGCCGCGTACCGGCCGGGCGCGACGCCCGAGTCGGTCGTCGAGGAGACCCTGAAGCTGGCCAAGGACGGCACCCGGTCCGCGATCGAGGCCGTCTGCGAAGTGGCCGCCCGCTACGACGACTTCGAGGACGCACTCGCCCCGCTGCGGGAGGCGGTGGCCCCCTTCGACACCGTCGGCCCCGAGTACCGCAAGCCGTCGCTCGGCGCCCGCCGCCCGTCCCGGCTGCACGCCATCGAGGAGCTTCCGGTGGCGCTCGGCATGCTGCTCGTCGGCCGCGGCGACTTCCGGCAGACCGTCCTCGGCTCGGTCAACTACGGCCGCGACTGCGACTCGATCGCCACGATGAGCGGCGCGATCGTCGGCGCCCTGTACGGGGAGCAGGCGGTCCCCAAGGAGTGGAGCACGGAGATCGCGCGGGCCAGCAAGCTCGACCTGCACGCCCCGGCGGCGTCCCTCGCGCAGATCACGCGTGAGGTGCACGGCCGCGACCTGGAGCGCCGCCGCGCCCACGAGGCCGCGTTCGCGACGATCGCGGGCCTGTGATGCTGCGACTGACCTGGGTACAGCCCGAGGACCTGATCGGCCACGAACTGCGCCAGGCGGCCCAGGACGGCCGCGACGCCTCCGGCGCCGAACGGCGCTGGGTCGCGGCGGGCGGCCATCTGGCGCCGGACCGGGCGGGCGCGTCCACGGCCCCGGCCACTCCCGAACTGCGCGCTCTGGCGGAAGAGCTGCTGGACGAGCTGGCGGCCGAGCCGTCCCCGCTCGCGGCGACGGAGCCGGCGGAGTACCGGGCCCCGAAGGCGCCGGTGCCCGCGCGCGGGAACCCGGACACGGATACGGAACTGCGCCGCCTGCACGCCGCCTGGCTCGGCCGGGCGGCCGGCTGCCTGCTGGGCAAGCCGGTGGAGAAGCTGACCCTGACCGGCATCCGGGCGATCGCCCGGTCCACGGGGAACTGGCCCCTGACGAGCTGGTTCACGGAGGTGGGCCTGGACCCGGAGATCGCCCGGGAACACCCCTGGAACCGCCGCTCGCGCCCCACCTCCCTCGCCGAGAACATCGACGGCATGCCGGAGGACGACGACCTCAACTACCCGCTCCTCGGACTGCTGCTGATGCAGCGTCACGGTCACGACTTCACCACCGAGGACGTGGCGAAGCTGTGGCTCGACGAACTCCCGGCGGGCCGCACCTTCACCGCCGAGCGCGTCGCCTACCGCAACCTGCTCGCCGGACTGGAGCCGCCGCACACGGCGACGTACCGCAATCCGTTCCGCGAGTGGATCGGCGCCCAGATCCGGGCCGACATCTTCGGCTGGACGAACCCCGGCGACCCGGCCCGCGCCGCCGAACTCGCCCACCGGGACGCGTCGTTGACCCACACCGCCAACGGCGTCTACGGCGAGGTGTTCGTGGCGGCCGCGATCGCCCACGCGGCGGGCCCGGCCCCCACCACCATCCACGAGACCCTCACCGCGGCCCTCGCCCACGTCCCGCCCGGCTCCCGCTACGCGCAGGCGGTCCGGCTCGGCATCGACACGGCCGCCGCCGAACCCACCGGCACCCCCGAGGGGTTCGAGCAGGTGGTGGACACCCTGCACGACCACTACCGCGACCACCACTGGGTCCACGTACTGCCCAACGCCGCACTGCTGGCGGCGGCCCTCACCCACGCCGACGGCGACTTCGCGGGCTCCATCTGCCGCGCGGTGTCCGGCGGCTGGGACACCGACTCCAACGGCGCCACGGCCGGCTCGATCGCGGGCCTGCTCGCGGGCGACCCGGACGCGCTGCCCCCGTCCTGGACGGCGCCGCTGAAGAACCGGCTCGCCACCACGGTCGGCGGTTTCGACGGCATCGGCTTCGACGAACTGGCCCGGCTCACTCTGGAGGCCCGCGCATGACGACTCCCCGGCACACCACCGCCGACGGCCCGCTGACCGGACTCAAGGTCCTCGACCTGGCCACCCTGTTCGCCGGACCGCTCTGCGCGACGATGCTCGGCGACTTCGGTGCCGAGGTCGTCAAGATCGAGCACCCGCGCAAGCCGGACCCCTCCCGCGGCCACGGCCCGTCCAAGGACGGCGTCGGCCTGTGGTGGAAGACGCTCGGCCGCAACAAGAAGAACCTCACCCTCGACCTCTCCTCCCCCGGCGGCCGCGAGGTCCTGCTCAAGCTGGTCGCCGAGTCGGACGTCGTCATCGAGAACTTCCGCCCCGGCACCCTGGAGAAGTGGCAGCTGGGCTGGGAGGAGCTGAGCGCCGCCAACCCGCGCCTGATCCTCACCCGCGTCACCGGCTTCGGCCAGTTCGGGCCGTACGCGCGCCGCCCCGGATTCGGCACGCTGGCCGAGGCCATGTCCGGCTTCGCCGCGATCACCGGCCAGCCGGACGGGCCGCCGACCCTCCCGCCGTTCGGCCTCGCCGACTCCATCGCCGCGCTCGCCACCTCGTACGCGGTCATGGCGGCCCTGCGCGGCCGGGACACCACGGGCCGCGGCCAGGTCGTCGACATGGCGATCATCGAGCCGATGCTGGCCATCCTCGGCCCGCAGGCCACCTGGTACGACCAGCTCGGCTACGTCCAGCCGCGCACCGGCAACCGCTCCACGAACAACGCCCCCCGCAACACGTACCGCACCAGCGACGGCACCTGGGTCGCCGTCTCCACCTCCGCCCAGTCGATCGCGGAGCGCGTGATGCGCCTGGTGGGCCACCCCGAGTTCATCGACGAGGAGTGGTTCGCGACCGGCGCGGGCCGGGCCGCGCACGCCGACGCCCTGGACGACGCGGTCGGCGGCTGGATCGCCGACCGCACCCGCGCCGAGGTGGTGGCCGCCTTCGAGAAGGCGGAGGCGGCGATCGCGCCGATCAACGACATCCGGGACGTGCTGCACGACGAGCAGTACCAGGCCCTGGAGTCGGTCACCGAACTCCCCGACCCGGACCTCGGCACGGTGAAGATGCAGAACGTCCTCTTCCGCCTCTCCGAGACCCCCGGCGCGATCCGCTGGACGGGCCGCAGGCACGGCGCGGACACCGCCGAGATCCTGTCCGGCCTCGGCCTGTCGCAGGCGGATGTCGCCGCGCTGCGGGAGGCTGGTGCGGTATGAGCACGTTGTACGTCACCTGGCTGTACGTCCCCGGGGACCGCCCCGATGTGGTCGCCAAGGCGCTGGGCTCCGGCGCCGACGTGGTCCTGGTCGACCTGGAGGACGCGGTCGCCCCGGACCGCAAGGCGTACGCCCTCGACGCGACCGCCGAACTCCTCGCCGATCGGCACGACGTACCGGTCCACGTCCGGGTCAACGCGCTCGACGGGCCG
Organism: Streptomyces sp. NPDC001904; assembly: GCF_040297005.1. Lineage (NCBI taxonomy): Bacteria > Bacillati > Actinomycetota > Actinomycetes > Kitasatosporales > Streptomycetaceae > Streptomyces > Streptomyces sp. NPDC001904. The sequence goes on from NZ_JBEOYI010000001.1 coordinate 182,695, forward strand.
CTCGCCGAGCGGGAGGTGCGCCGCCTCAGCGGGCTGCCCGGCCTGGACGCGCTGCGCCTGCCGAAGGTGACCGGCCCGGCGGACCTGGCCCGCGTCGCCGACTGGGCGGGTGCGGCACCGCCGCTGTACGCGCTCCTCGAATCGGCCCTCGGCATCGAGCACGCCTTCGGCATCGCCGCCCATCCCTCGGTGCACGGCATCGCGCTCGGCGAGGCCGATCTCCGGGCCGACCTGGGCGTCGCGGACGCGGCGGGCCTGTCGTGGGTGCGCGGCCGGGCGGTGGTCGCCGCCCGGGCGGCCCAGCTGCCTCCGCCGCCGCAGTCCGTCTATCCGGACATCCGCGACACGGCGGGCCTGGCCCGCTCCTGCGCCGAGGGGCGCGCCCTCGGCTTCCTGGGCCGCACCGCGATCCATCCGCGCCAGCTCCCGGTGATCGAGGAGGCGTTCCGCCCGACGGAGGCCGAGGTGGCGGCGGCCCACGACATCATCGACGCGGCGGCCCTGGACGCCGGGGCACTGGCACTGGCGGACGGCCGCTTCGTGGACGCCGCCGTCGTCGCGGGCGCACACCGCGTCCTCGACCTGGCGGCCCGATGACCGAAGCGCCCCTGAGCGAGCGAAGCTCGCTTCAGGGGCGCGGGGAACTGCGCGAGAACGGCCACCGGCCGTCAGCCGAAGGTCAACCCTTCTTGGCCTCAGACGCAGTCTCAGCCTCAGCCTCAGACGCAGCCTCTGAAGAGGCCTCCTCCTCGGCATCCGACTTCGACTCGGCGTCGAACTCCGGCTCGGGCTCACCCTTGTCCAGGTCCACGACGGAGTCACCGGCGACGGGCTCGACGATCTCTTCACGCCCGGGCCGCGTCTTCGCCGACACCACCATGTAGACCACGGCGAGCAGGAAGATGAGCATCGCGGTCCAGTCGTTGAGCCGCAGACCCAGAATGTGGTGCGCGTCGTCCACGCGCATCCACTCGATCCAGAACCGGCCCACGCAGTACGACGCGACATACAGCGCGAACGCCCGCCCGTGCCCGAGCTTGAACCTGCGGTCGGCCCAGATGACGAGCAGCGCGACGCCGATGCACCACAGCGACTCGTACAGGAACGTCGGGTGGTACGTGCCAGGAACCCGGCCGTCGGTGTCGGAGGTGATCTTCAGCGCCCACGGGAGATCGGTCGGCTTGCCGTACAGCTCCTGGTTGAACCAGTTGCCCCAGCGGCCGGCGGCCTGGGCCAGCGCGATGCCGGGGGCGAGGGCGTCGGCCCACGCCGGGAGCGGGATGCCACGGCGGCGGCAGCCGATCCAGGCGCCGACCGCGCCGAGCGCGATGGCACCCCAGATGCCGAGCCCGCCCTCCCAGATCTTGAAGGCGTCCACCCAGTCACGGCCCTCGCTGAAGTACAGCTCGTAGTCCGTGATCACGTGGTAGAGGCGCCCGCCGACCAGACCGAACGGCACCGCCCAGACGGCGATGTCGGCAACCGTGCCGGCCCGCCCGCCGCGGGCGATCCAGCGCCTGTTCCCGAGCCAGACGGCCAGGAAGACGCCGATGATGATGCAGAACGCGTAGCCGCGGAGCGGGATCGGTCCGAGGTGGACGACCCCGCGCGACGGGCTGGGGATGTAGGCAAGTTCCATGGCAGGGTCGACGCTACCGTGCCGGGCCCGGGCCGCGTCCGGCAGCCCGGCAACGGCTCCATAACGGACTACTTGTCGGCGGCCTCCACCTGCTGCTTCAGCTTGTCCGGCGTCAGCGAGTTCAGGTCCAGCGTCTTGCCGTTCAGGATCACCGTCGGGGTGCCCGAGAGCTTGTCGTCCTGGAACTTCTTGTAGCTCTGCTGCACCCAGCTGTCGTGCGACCCGTCGTTCACACAGGACGTGAAGGTGTCCGTGGTGAGGCCGTCGACCTTGCCCGCGAGCTCGATCAGCTTGCTGTTCTTCGAGAACGCGTCGTCCGTCTCCTCCGGCTGGTTCTCGTACAGCACGTCGTGGTAGTCGCGGAACTTCCCGGCGTCCTGGGCGCAGCCCGCGGCATTGCCCGCGCGCAGGGAGCCGCTGCCGCCCATGTTCGAGTCGATGAGGGTGACGAGGTGGTACTCGACCTTCATCTTCCCCGCGTCGGTCAGCTCGTGGAGCGTCGTGCGGTACGAGTCCTCGAAGGACTTGCACGCCGGGCAGCGGAAGTCCTCCCAGATGGTGAGGGTCGACTTGGCGGTGTCCTGGCCGACGGGGATCGCCAGCTTGTCGGTGCCGGTGGCGCCCTGCGGCGCGCTCACCGGGCCGGACGCGGTGTCGCTGTCGCCGTCACCACCGGAATTGGCGGCGACCACGCCGATCACGGCGGCCAGGCCGAGCACACAGACGACGGTCGCGCCCACGATCAACGTCCGGCGCCGCTTCTCCGCGGACTTCTGCTTCTCGCGCTCCGCGGCCAGTCGTTCGCGGGCGGCGCGCTTTCCCTCACGGTTCTTCTCACTCACACCCGCGCCAACGAGACGGGGAGGCACCAACGTGCCTCCCCGCGACGTATTCCACCCGTAAGGGGTACGTGACTCCGTGTTACTTCGTGCCGCGTACACCGTCGGCGAGCTCGGCGGCGAGGGCGCGGACGCCTTCGAGGCCCGCCTTCTCGTCGGGGGCGTCCAGCATCCGCTTCACGAACGCCGAGCCGACGATGACCCCGTCGGCGAACCCTGCGACCTCCCGGGCCTGCACCGCGTTGGAGACCCCGAGGCCGACGCAGACCGGCAGGTCGGTGGTGGAGCGGGTGCGCTCGACGAGTTCCTTGGCCTGGTTGCCGACCGACTCGCGGGTGCCGGTGACGCCCATCAGCGAGGCCGCGTAGACGAAGCCGGAACCGGCCGCCGTGATGGTGGCGAGCCGCGCGTCCTGGCTGCTGGGCGCGACGACGAAGACGGTGCCGAGGCCGTTCTTCTCGGCGTGCTGCCGCCATTCGGCGGACTCCTGGACCGGCAGGTCGGGCAGGATGCAGCCCGCGCCGCCGGCCTCGGCGAGTTCGGTGGTGAACCGCTCGACGCCGTAGATGTAGATCGGGTTCCAGTACGTCATGACGAGCACCGGCTTGCCGGTGGCCTCGAACGCCTCGCGCACGGTGCGCATGACGTCCTTGATCCTGAGGCCGCCGCGCAGCGCGATGTCGTCGGCGGTCTGGATGACCGGGCCGTCGAGCACCGGGTCGGAGTGCGGCAGACCGACCTCGACCACGTCGGCGCCGCCGTCGAAGGCGGCCTTGACCGCTTCGATGCCGCCGTCGACCGACGGGAAACCGGCGGGGAGGTAGGCGATGAGGGCGGCGCGGCCCTCGGCCCGGGCACCGGCGAGAGTGTCGGACAGCAGCTGAAGGTTCCCGCTCACTTGGACTCCCCCTCGGTGGCCCCGTTGTCGTAGAGACCGAAGTAGCGGGCGGCGGTGTCCATGTCCTTGTCGCCGCGCCCTGACAGGTTGATGACGATCAGGCCGTCCTTGCCGAGTTCCCTGCCGACGTCGAGGGCGCCCGCGAGGGCGTGCGCCGACTCGATGGCCGGGATGATGCCCTCGGTCTGCGACAGCAGCCGCAGCGCCTGCATGGCCTGGTCGTCGGTGACCGCGCGGTACTCGCCGCGGCCGGAGTCCTTCAGATAGGCGTGCTCGGGGCCGATGCCCGGGTAGTCGAGGCCCGCCGAGATCGAGTAGGGCTCGGTGATCTGGCCCTCGTCGTCCTGGAGGACGTAACTGCGCGACCCGTGCAGGATGCCGGGGCCGCCCGCGGTCAGGGTCGCCGCGTGCTCGCCGGTCTCGACGCCGTGGCCGGCCGGCTCGCAGCCGATCAGGCGGACGTCCGCGTCCGGGATGAAGGCGTGGAACAGGCCGATGGCGTTGGAGCCGCCGCCGACGCAGGCGATCGCGGCGTCGGGCAGCCGGCCCGCGCGCTCCAGGATCTGCCGGCGGGCCTCGACGCCGATGACGCGGTGGAAGTCGCGAACCATCGCCGGGAAGGGGTGCGGTCCCGCGACGGTGCCGAAGAGGTAGTGCGTCTCGTCGACGTTGGCGACCCAGTCGCGGAACGCCTCGTTGATGGCGTCCTTGAGGGTGCGGCTGCCGGACGTCACGGCTTCGACCTCGGCGCCCAGCATGCGCATCCGGGCCACGTTCAGGGCCTGGCGCTGGGTGTCGATCTCGCCCATGTAGATCTTGCAGTCGAGGCCGAGCAGGGCGCAGGCGGTGGCCGTGGCGACGCCGTGCTGGCCGGCGCCGGTCTCGGCGATCACCCGGGTCTTGCCCATGCGCTTGGTGAGCAGGGCCTGGCCGAGCACGTTGTTGATCTTGTGCGAGCCGGTGTGGTTCAGGTCCTCGCGCTTGAGGAACACCCGCGCGCCGCCCGCGTGCTCGGCGAATCGCGGGACCTCGGTGAGGGCGCTGGGGCGGCCCGTGTAGTGCACGAGGAGGTCGTCGAGCTCGCGGGCGAACTCGGGGTCCTGCTTGGCCTTGTCGTACTCGACGGCGACCTCGTCGACGGCGGCGACGAGCGCCTCCGGGATGAACTTGCCGCCGAACGCGCCGAAATAGCCCTCGGCGCTGGGGATCAGACCCTCGGGGTCCGGGATGAAGTACTCGCTGGGCATGCGTCAACCTCACGGTGGGTTCTGGTGATGACTAAACGCCGTGGGGGCATGGGTGTTACGTCGGCCGCCGGTCGCCTGCGACAGGTCGCGCCGTTCCCCGCGCCCCTATCGGGGCGCGTGCCATCGCATGCCGTTGATCTGGCCCGGCTCCGCGCCGATGTGGTAGCGCACGCGCCGCCCGCGCACACGGCGTGCCGGAGCCCGGCAGCCGCGGGGGCGGCAGCCTGGGGCGAGGCGGGCGGCGATGGACATGGCGGTGAGACTACCGTCCGTGCCGCAGGGCCGGGTGGGCGCCCGCGGCGACCAGGTCGGCGACGGCGGACTTCGGGTCGCGGCCGGTGACCAGGGACTCGCCGACGAGGACCGCGTCCGCGCCCGCGTTGGCGTACGCGATCAGGTCGTGCGGGCCGCGCACGCCGGACTCGGCGACCTTGACGATGTGGTCCGGGATGTCCGGGGCGACGCGCTCGAAGGTGCCGCGGTCGACGGTGAGGTCCTTCAGGTTGCGGGTGTTGATGCCGATGACCTTGGCTCCGGCGTCCACCGCCCGCTCGACCTCGTCCTCGTCGTGCGCCTCGACGAGCGCGGTGAGACCGATGGACTCGGCGCGCTCGATGAGGGACTCCAGGGCGGGCTGCTCCAGCGCGGCCACGATCAGCAGGGCGAGGTCGGCGCCGTACGCGCGGGCCTCCCACAGCTGGTACGAGGTGACGATGAAGTCCTTGCGCAGGACCGGGATGTCGACCTTGGCGCGGACCGCCTCCAGGTCGGCCAGCGATCCGCCGAAGCGGCGCTGCTCGGTCAGCACGGAGATGACGGCGGCGCCGCCCGCCTCGTAGTCGGCCGCGAGGCCGGCCGGGTCCGCGATCGCGGCGAGCGCGCCCTTGGACGGGCTGGACCGCTTGACCTCACAGATGACCTTGACGCCGTCGCCGCGCAGGGCCGCGACCCCGTCCTTGGCCGCGGGAGCCTTCGCCACGCGCTCCTTGAGCTCGTCGAGGCTGACGCGCGCCTGCCGTTCCGCGAGGTCGGCACGGACTCCGTCGATGATCTCGTCGAGCACACTCACGCGAGCGGACTCCCTTCTGACAGTTCACTGGGCAATCTGCTGGTCACTGAAATGGTATCCGTAGCCGGGCCGAGGCTCCGCATCCGGTTGACGATGGTCCCACTACCTGGACAGTTGCGGATGATCAAGGGTGCAGGAAGCCACCCAGAGGCAGGTTCCGGACAACCGTGAAGACGAGCACGACGGCGCCGAGCGTCCACAGGTGCGCCCGGCCGGGCCGCAGGCCGAACGGCACGCCCCGCAGGCCCCGGGCGGCCCGCACGGCCCACACGGTCCATCCCACGGCGAAGAGGGCGTAGCCGACGACCGCGAGGGCGTTGGCACCGAGCGCCGCGGTGAGGTCGCCGTGCACGATCGCGTGGGCGCTGCGCAGTCCGCCGCAGCCCGGGCAGTAGATCCCGAGGACCTGGAGCAGCGGGCAGGCCGGGTAGTGGCCCGGCTGATTGGGGTCGACGGTGCCGACGTAGGCGAAGGCCGCCGCGACCCCGCCGAGGATGCCCAGCGGTACGGCGGTGCGGCGCAGGAGGCCGGGGTGGTCGCGGGCGGTCGCGGGCGCGGTGTCGGTCGTCTCGACGGTCACCCGTGAATTCTGCCCCGGGGGCCTGCGCTCCGCCTGTCGGCGACACGAAGGGGCGGCCGGCGACCGTGTCGCCGACCGCCCCTTTCGGCGTACGGGTCTCAGGCCTCGGAGCCGGAGGGGTTGAGCTTCAGCTCGGCGCGGCGCGGCTTGCCGAGACCGGCGACGTGCATCGCGCCGCCGACGACCGCGGCGAGGGCGAGCAGGGCCATGCCGGCCCAGAAGCCGACGACGCTGCCCATCACCATGAAGGCGCCCGCGACGATGAAGCCGATGAAGGCGATGATGACACCGGTCCAGGCGGCCGGGGTGTGTCCGTGGCTGCTGTCCGCCATGGCTTGCTCCTCGTTGCGTAATTCTCTTAGCTGACCAGCGCGTTGCTCAGGCTGCTTGCGCTCATTGTCCCGTACCGTTGCGCGGCTCCGGCACGGGGGGTTGGTGGACGGGCCTTCAGGCGCCCGTCGGGTCCTCGCCGCGGTCCAGGGCCTTCCACAGGTCCTCGGGGCGGTCCGGGTCGATGGCCTTCTGCTTCCGGGCCCGGGGTGCGCCGGAACGCTCGTAGCGGCCGCCCATCGAGGGCCATGCGGCGCCGTAGATCACGGCGAGGATTCCGGCGACCAGGATCAGGGCGCCGCCGCCCGCCGCGACGTAGGGCCAGGCGGTGTGGGTGAGCGCGTCGATGGTGGTCGCGGCGTTGCCGGAGGCCTGGGCCGCCTTGTCGTCGAGGGCGGAGCTGTCGTCCGCGCCGAGCACGGCGGCGGCGACGGCGCCCGCGCCGGACAGGGCGAGCAGCGCGGCGACCAGGAAGCGGCCCGCGCGGCGCACCGCGAAGACGGCGACGAGCGCGGCCAGGCCCACGATGGCCAGGGCGGCGGGGACGCCGGTGACGTCGCTGCCCTTGGCGGAGAGCTTCAGGTCGCCGCCGGCGACGGCGGCGACGCCGGAGCACCACTCCTGGCGGGAGGCGAGCAGCGCGACCGCGGCGCCCACGGCCCCGAAGAGCAGCGCGACGGCGAGGCTGCGCCGGCCGCGCCTGGCGGCGGGGCCGGTCTCGGCGGCTTCGGTACGGGGGTGCGGTACGGCAGTCACGTACTCCACTATCGCCCCTGTGTACAGGTGGAGGTGCCTTTCGGGCGGGAGGCGTGCGTCACGTCACACTGTGTGCGCGCCGAGCCGGTTCGCCGTGTGCACCGCGCGCAGCACGGCCGCGGCCTTGTTGCGGCACTCGGTGTCCTCGGCGACGGGGTCGGAGTCGGCGACGACGCCGGCGCCCGCCTGTACGTAGGCGGTGCCCTCGCGCAGCAGTGCGGTGCGGATGGCGATGGCGGTGTCGGAGTCCCCGGCGAAGTCGAGGTAGCCGACGCAGCCGCCGTACAGGCCGCGGCGCGAGGGCTCCAGCTCGTCGATGATCTGCATCGCGCGGGGCTTGGGGGCGCCGGAGAGGGTGCCGGCCGGGAAGCAGGCGGTGAGCACGTCGAAGGCGGTGCGGCCCTCGGCGACGGTGCCGGTCACGGTGGACACGATGTGCATGACGTGCGAGTACCGCTCGATGGACATGAAGTCGACGACCTCGACGGAGCCGGGTTCGCAGACCCGGCCCAGGTCGTTGCGGCCGAGGTCGACGAGCATCAGGTGCTCGGCGCGCTCCTTGGGGTCGGCGATGAGTTCGTCGGCGTAGGCCTGGTCGGCCTGCGGGGTCGCGCCGCGCGGGCGGGTGCCGGCGATGGGGTGGACCATGGCGCGGCCGTCCTCGACCTTGACCAGGGCCTCGGGCGAGGAGCCGACGACGTCGAAGGCCTCTCCGTCCCCGCAGGGGAACCGGAAGAGGTACATGTACGGCGACGGGTTGGTCGCCCGCAGGACGCGGTAGACGTCCAACGCGCTGGCCGTGCAGGGGGTTTCGAAGCGCTGGGAGGGGACGACCTGGAAGGCCTCGCCCGCGCGGATGCGCTCCTTGATGTCGTCCACGGCGGCCTGGTACTGCTCGCCGCCCCAGAGCGCGGTGAACTCGGGCAGCTCGGAGGGCGGGAGCGCGGCCGGGGCGGTGTCGGCGGGCTTGCCGAGGTCGGCCTCCATGGCGTCGAGCCGGGCGACGGCGTCGGCGTACGCCTCGTCGACCCCGGTGTCGAGGTCGTTGTGGTTGATCGCGTTGGCGATGAGCAGGACCGAGCCGTCCCAGTGGTCGAGGACGGCGAGGTCGCTGGTGAGCAGCATCGTCAGCTCGGGCAGCCGCAGATCGTCGCGCTCGCCGGGGCCGATCTTCTCCAGGCGGCGCACGATGTCGTAGCCGAGGTAGCCGACCATGCCGCCGGTGAACGGGGGCAGGCCGTCGTAGCGCGGGGTGTGCAGGGTCTCGACGGTGGCGCGCAGGGCGGCGAGGGGGTCGCCGTCGACGGGGACGCCGACCGGCGGGGTGCCCAGCCAGTGGGCCTGTCCGTCGCGCTCGGTGAGGGTGCCGGCCGAGCGGACGCCGATGAACGAGTAGCGGGACCACGTCCGGCCGTTCTCCGCGGACTCCAGGAGGAAGGTGCCGGGCCGTTCGGCGGCGAGCTTGCGGTACAGGCCGACGGGGGTGTCGCCGTCCGCGAGGAGCTTGCGGCTGACGGGGATCACTCGGCGGTCGGTCGCCAGCTTGCGGAAGGTCTCGAGATCCATGGCGGCCGACCTTACTGGGTGACGGGGAGGACGTCGGCGTCGAAGCAGGTCCGGGCACCGGTGTGGCAGGCGGCGCCGACCTGGTCGACCTTGACGAGCACGGTGTCGGCGTCGCAGTCGAGGGCGACGGACTTCACGTGCTGGAAGTGGCCGGAGGTGTCTCCCTTGACCCAGTACTCCTGGCGGCTGCGCGACCAGTAGGTGCAGCGGCCCGTGGTGAGGGTGCGGTGCAGCGCCTCGTCGTCCATCCAGCCGAGCATCAGCACCTCGCCGGTGTCGTACTGCTGGGCGATGGCGGGGACCAGGCCGTCGGCGCTGCGCTTGAGGCGGGCGGCGATGGCGGGGTCGAGGTCGCTGGGGTGGGGCGTGCTGGTCATACGTGTCATTGTGCCGCGCCACTTGTGCGGGTTCTGTCGGCGTCCACTGTCCGGACGGCGGGGCCGGTCGTAGGCTGGCGGCCATGTCGACCCATGCCAAGCGTGAACGGCTTCTTCTCGCGGACCTGCTGGAGGCGGCGGGCCCTGAGGCGCCCACCCTGTGCGAGGGCTGGACCGCCCGTGATCTCGCGGCCCATGTGGTGGTGCGCGAGCGGCGCCCCGACGCGGCGGGCGGAATCCTCCTCAAACAGCTCGCGGCGCGCCTGGACCGGGTCCAGGCGGAGTTCGCGGAGAAGCCCTACGAAGAGCTGATCCAGCTGATCAGGACCGGTCCGCCGCGTTTCTCGCCCTTCTCCCTGAAGCAGGTCGACGAGGCGTCGAACGCGGTGGAGTTCTATGTGCACTCCGAGGACGTGCGCCGGGCGCAGCCCGACTGGTCGCCGCGTGAGCTGGACCCGGTCTTCTCCGAGGCGCTGTGGTCCCGGCTTGAGCGGATGGCCCGGATGATGGGCCGCAAGGCGCCGGTCGGGCTCGTGCTGCGGCGGCCCGACGGGCAGACCGCGGTGGCTCACAAGGGCACTCCCGTGGTCACGGTCACCGGCGAGCCGGCCGAGCTGCTGATGTTCGCGTTCGGCCGGCAGGACGCGGCGGACGTGGAGCTGGAGGGCGACAAGGCGGCGGTGGACCGGCTCACCGAGGCGAAGGCGCTGGGACTGTAGCCGCCTTCCGTTCAACTGCTTGGTCTGACGAGGGAGTTGCGGTCGGCGCACGGCGGGTCCACAGCAGTGCGCCCGCCGTCAGGCCGAGCAGTCCGGGCAGCCAGGCCGCCACCCCGGCGGGCAGGGCGCTCGCCACCATGCTGCCGCAGGCTCCGGCGAGTTGCAGGGCGAGGGACTGCACGGACAGGGCCGTGGCGCGTCCGGAGCTGTCCGTGCGGCGGTGCAGGAACTCGTTGGCGCTGGGGCTCGCCGCGCCGATGCCCACGTAGACCAGGAGATAGCCGAACGCGGCCGGGACGACGAGGCCGGTCGCCGCGGTGGCGCAGAGCAGGGCGACGCCGAGGACGGCGGTGAACTCCCCGAGGAGCACGGCCCGTTCGCCGCTGCGGGCGAGGCGGGCGGCGAGCGGGGCGAGGCGGTTGCCGAGCGCGGTGCCGCAGAATCCGGCGCAGGCGAGCACCGCGTACAGCACGGCGCCGCCGTCGGCGCTGCCGGTGAGGTCGGCGGCGCGGCCGGGGGTGAGCAGTTCGACGACGCCGAGCGCGCTGCCGACGGCGGCGGCCGTCAGCACGACGCGGCGCACCAGGGTGTCCCGTGCGGTGTGGCGGACGCCGGAGGTGATGGCGCCGGGGATTCCGGCGAGGACCCCGCGCAGGGTCGCGGGCGGTCGCGGGGGTTCGGGCAGGGCGACCAGGACGTAGCCGACGTAGAGGGCGCTGATGAGGGCGCCGAGCAGCAGCGGGACGGCGAGCGCCGGCAGGCCGGTGGCCGCTTCGAGGCGGCCGTCGCGGTCGAGCAGCCAGGGGCCGAGGCCGCCGCACAGGGTGCCGAGGGCGAGCGCGACGGCAGCGGCGGCGCCGCCGCGGGCGAGGCCGGGGCGCAGTTCGGCGTCGGGGCCCTCGTGGGCGTGCACGGTGTCGACGTACCAGGCTTCGGCGGGGCCGCTGTTGAGGGCGCGGGCGGCGCCCTTGAGCGCCATGGCCAGGGCGAGGACCCAGACGGTGGTGCCGAGCGCGGTCAGGGCGAGGGCGGCGGCGGTGAGCACGCCGGACGCGGCGAGGACGGCGCGGCGGCCGAGGACGTCGGAGAGTCCCCCGGTGGGCAGTTCGAGGGCGGCGGCCGTCAGGGAGTGCACGGCGAAGAGGGCCGCGACGGCCGACAGGGACACGCCGCGTTCGGTCAGCAGCAGCACCTGCACGGGGACGCAGAGGCCGATGGGCAGCCAGAACAGGAACGACACCGCGCTGTAGCGGCGCCGGGCGGTGAGCGGGTCGAGGACCATCGCGGTCAGCCTCTCATCGGGAACGCGTACAGGTGGACGCCGACCGTCTCGCGGCCCTCGGGGTCCGCGGTCCGGCCCTGCTTCTCGTACCGGGCGACGACCGCGTGCAACTCGGCGGTGAGCTGCTTGAGTTCGTCCGGGGTGAGCCGGGCCATGAAGTCGGAGCTGTCGTGCGCGTCCTGCCACTCGGCGCTCCAGCCGGCGCGCTGTTCGAGGAAGCGCAGGTAGTGGTCGCGGCGCTGGTCGTAGATGACGTGGGACAGGGCGGTGTGGGCGGCGGCGCCCTCCGGGGTGTCCCGGAAGTCCTTGCTGTCGATGCGCAGCGACTCCTGGGCGGCCTGCCACCAGCGCTCCCGCGCGTCGCCGCCCTCGCTGCGCCCGGCCTCCTCGATCAGCCCGTGCTCGGCGAGCTTGCGCAGGTGGTAGCTGACCAGGGAGACGGCCGTGCCGTCGTCGAGGTCGTCGGCGAGCTGCGACGCGGTGGCGGTGCCGCGCATCTTCAGGGCTCCGTAGAGCCGCATGCGCAGGGGGTGGCCGAAGGCTTTGAGAGTGGCGAGATCCGCGATGCGGCGTTGCTCCGTCATGCCACGACCCTAGATACGAAAGAAATGTTGCGCAATAAAAATTGCGCAACAGGTCCTTCGCACATTCCGCGCGGCTCAGGGCCGGCGGAGCCGGTACGCGCTCAGGGCGAGCCCGAGTTCCACGAGGTCGGCCGGGCGGGTCAGGCTGCGCCCGGTCAGCTGCTCGCAGCGGCGCAGCCGGTTGAGCACGGTGTTGCGGTGGCAGTAGAGGCGGGCGGCGGCCCGCTGCGCGGAGCCGTCGCAGTCCAGCCAGACGGTCAGGGTGTCGAGCAGCAGGTCGCGGTCGGTGGGCGGCAGGGCGAGCAGCGGGCCGAGCACCCGGTCGGCGAGGAGCCGGCCGAGGCCGGGAGCGGCGGCGACGAGGGCGGCGGGCAGTTCGTCGTCCAGGAGCACGGTGCCGCCGGCCGCGGGGCAGATGCGCAGGGCGGTCTCGGCGAGCCGCCGGGCGGCGCCGACCGCGGCGAGGCCGTCGACGGCGGGGCTGACCCCGATCCGCAGCCCCGGGACGCGGTCCGTCGTCGCGCGGCAGGCGGCGGCCAGTGCGGCGCTGGTCCGGTCCGCGAGGGGGACGATGCCGCGCAGCCCGTCGGGGCCCGGGTGCCACACGGCCCGCGGTTCGCCGGGCGGCACGGGCGGCGCGCCGGGTCCGCCCGGTCCGCCCGCGACGAGCACGACCGCGTACCGCCCCCGCTCGGACAGGCCCAGCTCGGCGGCGGCCAGCGGCAGATCGGCGATGCGGGTGGCGCCGTCGAGGAGGGCGGCGGTCATCAGGCGGCGCCGGTTGTCGCGCCGCCAGGTCAGTTCGTGCTCGGCCTGCCGGTAGGCGTCGGCCACGCACGCGCAGTGCTCGTCGACGAAGCCCCGTACGTCGGCGGCGAGATGGACCAGGAGGTGGGCGTCCTCGGGCCGCTGGGCCGTGACCTCGTCGACGAGGGCCTGCCAGATCAGGGCGCCGCCGAGCCGGAAGGCGTGCAGGACGGCGTCCAGCGGCAGGCCGCCCGCGGCGCGTTCGGCGCCGATCCGGGCCGAGCAGGCGCGGGCGGCAGGGCGGGACCGGGCCGGGTCGAGGAGCGAGTCGACACTGTGCCGCAGCGAGCGCTGCACCTCCTGGCGCACCTCGGCGGGGTCGGCCTCGATCGCGGCCCGGTAGGCCGGTTCCCGCTCCCCCAGCTCCGCCACCAGCCGGTCGGTGAGCGCGGGGAGCCGGCCCAGCAGCGGGAGTGCCGCGCGGCGCAGCACTCCCACCGCGGCGGGCGTGGTGACGGGCTTGGGGCGTACGAGGTGCGCGGGCATCGGTCCTCCACGGTTCGGCTCGCGCCGGGGCGCGGCCGCTCCGCCCCGGGCCCGCAGAATGGCATACCGTCCAGTCGGTCTCCAGCCCCCGGAAGGAAACGATGCGGTACGGGGATGTGGCGCGCGGGACGTGACGTCCGTAGTCGGGAGGCGGCGGGGCCGGTCAGGATGCGGTGGCGGGCCGTTCCGCGCGGTGCACGAGCCGGGCCAGTTCGACGCGGGAGCGGACGCCCAGCTGGGCGAAGACGTTGCGCAGGTGGTGGTCCACGGTGCGCGGGCTCACCGAGAGCCGGCGGGCGACCTCGCGGTTGGTGTCGCCCTCGGCGACGCAGTGCGCGATGCGCAGTTGCTGCGGGGTCAGTTCGGCCAGGTCGGCGCAGGGCCGGACGTAGCCGGGGGCCTCGCCGGTGGCCCGCAGTTCGGCCGCCGTCTGCGCGGCCCAGACCGCCGCGCCGCACCGCTCGAAGGCGACCAGGGCGTCGCGCAGCAGCACCCGGGCGCGGGCCGGTCTGCGGGTGCGGCGCAGCCACTTGCCGTACAGGGCGGCGGTCCGGGCCCGCTCGAAGTCGCCGCCGACGCGGTCGTGGCGGGCCAGGGCCTCGCCGAAGCGGTCGTCGCAGGGGTCGAGGAGGGCCAGGCAGCGGGCGAGCTGGGCCGGGGCCTGCGGGTCGTAGCCGCGCTCGGTCCACACGGCGAACTCCGCGACTGCCTCGCGCGCCCCGCCGGGGTCGCCCGCCGATGCCGCCGCCTCCACGAGGCAGGGCACGGCGAGCATCCGCACCGCGAAGTGGCCGCCGCGCGGCCCGGGGCCGGTCAGCGGGCCGAGCCGGGCCGTCGCCTCGGCGGCCCGGCCGCGCGCCAGGTCGGCCCGGGCGAGCGCCCACTGGGCGAGCGTCGCAGCCTGGACCAGGCCGTGCCGGTCGGCGATGTGCTGGGCGGCCGCGGCGTGCCGGGCGACGGTGTCCGCGTCGCTGTCCAGGGAGGCGACCAGGGCGAGGACGGCGTGCTGGCCGGCCACGAGGTTGCGCTGCCCGCCGGCGCGGGCGGTGCGCAGCCCCTCCTCGGCGTGGGCCCGGGCGCGGGCGTGCCGCCCCGAGCGCAGTTCACCGTACGCGAGCAGTTCCAGGGCGCGGGGCACCTCGGGCGCCGCGTCCTGGGCGCGGGCGGCCGCCAGGGCCCTGCTGCCGATCCGGCAGGCGGCGTCGACCTGTCCGGCGACGAGGGCGGCGGCCCCGGCGCGCAGCAGCGCGTCCGGCTCGCCCTCCGGTCCGCGCGCGGCCTGTTCGACGACGCGGGCCAGGGCGGCCCGGCCGGCCAGGAACCGCTCGCCGAGCGAGGCGGACATGCCGAGGCGGTAGTCGAGGACGGCGCCGGGTCCCGGCGGGATCCCCTGGACGCCGACGACCTCCCGGTACCCCTCGGCGTCGCCGAGCGCCCAGGCGGCCTCCGCCGCCGCGAGCCGGGCGTCGAGGGCCGGTCCCGGGGCGCTCTGTCCCGCGGCCAGCAGCAGGGACTCGCGGGCGTCGGCCACGGGTCCGTCGCGCAGCGCGAGCAGCCCGTGGACCAGCGCGGCCTGCCCGCGCACCGGGCCGGGGGCCGCCGACTCGGCGGCCCGGTCGAGGAGTTCGCGGGCCCGCGCCGGGCGGCCCGCGCGCCGGTAGCGGTCGGCCGCCGCGACCAGCCGGGCCGCCCGCACCGCCGGGTCCGCCGCGAGTCCGGCGGCGACGGCGAGCGCCCTGGCCCGCTCCCCCGCGGGCGGGCCGGGCTCCGCCGCCGCGGCGGCGAGTTCGGCGCCGAGCCGCTCGTCCGGGTACGGCGTCGCGAGCGCCCGGTGCAGCAGGCCTGCCGGCCGCTGCCGCTCCCCCGTGGCGGCCGCGGCCAGCAGGCGGTGTGCGGCCCTGCGGCGGTCGGGTGGCTCCGCCGCGTACCGGGCGCGCGGGTCCGGCAGCCGCAGCCGTCCGGCGTCGCGGGTCAGGCCCGCGCGCCCGGCGGCGTCGAGGGCGGCGGCCCCGAGCCCGGCGGCGGCCGCGGCCCGCAGCACGAGCCCCGCGTCGGCGCCGGGGCCCTCCGGGTCGGCCTCGTACGCGGCGGCGGTCAGCAACAGCACGCTCATGCCGGTCACCCGGACCACGCTAGGCGGGAACCGTGCCGTGCGGGGTGCCGGTTGGGCCCGGACCCAACCGGCACCTGGGGACACTGTGTCCCCGCACAGCACGCGCGGAACATCAGGACGTGTGCGGGCAGTTGCCCCGGTACTCCGCGATCGTGGAGCTCGCGCTCGGCAGCGGGCAGAGGAACTGCTCGTACCGGGTGTCGTTGTCGACGAAGCGCTTGAGCCACGAGAGGGAGTACTTGGCGATCGTGGTGTTGGAGGAGTTCGGGGTGAAGTGGGTGGCGCCCCGCAGCTCCAGGTACGCCTTGTCGAGCGAGCCCGGCAGGCTGGTGTAGAACGGCTCGGAGTGCGTGGCGACCGGCGCGACCGTGTCCCCGTCCGCGCCCACCACGAGCGTGGGGGTCTGGATCTCGGGCCAGGTCTTGTCGGTGTTCCAGCCGGTCAGCGGGATGGCCGCCTGCAGCGAGGGGCGGCTCTTGGCGGCCTCCAGCGTGCCGCCGCCGCCCATGGAGTGGCCCATGACGCCGAGCCGGGTGCTGTCGATCCGGCCGCGGACCGCGCTCGACTGGGTCAAGTAGTCCAGTGCGGCGAGGAGTTGGCGGCCGCGGCTGTCGGGCTGGTCGAGCGTGGTGTTGGTGTCGATGGTGAACACGACGAAGCCCTGCGAGGCCAGGCGCGGGCCGAGCCAGGCGATCGACGACTGGTACGCGGTGTAGCCGGGGGAGATCGCGACGGCGCCGAAGGTGCCGTCGGCCGTCGACGTCGGGTAGTAGACGGTGCCGCCGCCGAAGCCGCTGACGCTCAGGGCGGACACGGTGGTCTGGGAGACCGCGTAGCTGCCGCGGGAGGCCTCGATGCTCGACGGGGTCGGGGCGGGGCCGCGTTCGTAGGGGTTGTCCGCGGCCTGGGCGGTCACGGCCTGGGATGTGGCGAGGCCGCCGAGCGCGAGCAGTGCGGCCAGGCTCGTACGGATGAGGCGGTTTCGGAGCTTGTGCACGACGTGGTCCTCTCGGGGAGGCGGCACCGTCGTCCCGAGGCGCCGCCACTGTCATGGACGGCACCAAATTCCCCTGGGAACGCCTCACTCCGCATCGGCGAAATCACCGGTCGTCCACCAGGTGCGGGCCCGGCGGGGCTGGTCGCGCAGTTCCCATCGGACCCCTGAGACGCGCGCAGCGCATGCCTTCAGGGGCGCGGGGAACTGCGCGACCAGCCACGACGGAACCGTCAGCGCACCGGACACCCGGCCTCGCGCAGCGAGGACTTCACCTCTCCGATGCGCAGGTCCCCGAAATGGAAGACGGACGCCGCGAGCACGGCATCGGCCCCGGCCTCGACGGCCGGAGCGAAATGATCGAGGCGCCCGGCGCCGCCCGACGCGATCACCGGCACGGACACGTGCTTGCGGACGGCCGAGATCATCTCCAGGTCGTACCCGTCCTTGGTGCCGTCGGCGTCCATCGAGTTGAGCAGGATCTCCCCGGCCCCCAGCTCGGCGGCCTGGTGCGCCCACTCCACGGCGTCGATCCCGGCGGACCGCCGCCCGCCGTGGGTCGTCACCTCGAAGGACCCGGACTCGGTGCGCCGCGCGTCCACGGAGAGGACCAGCACCTGCCGCCCGAACCGCTCGGCGATCTCGCGGATCAGCTCGGGCCGGGCGATGGCGGCCGTGTTGACGCCCACCTTGTCGGCCCCGGCACGCAGCAGCCGGTCCACGTCCTCGGCGGTGCGCACGCCGCCGCCCACGGTGAGCGGGATGAAGACCTGCTCGGCGGTGCGCCGCACCACGTCGTAGGTGGTCTCCCGGTTGCCGGACGAGGCGGTGATGTCCAGGAAGGTCAGCTCGTCGGCGCCCTCGGCGTCGTACACCTTCGCCATCTCGACGGGGTCGCCCGCGTCGCGCAGGTTCTGGAAGTTGACGCCCTTGACGACCCGCCCGTTGTCCACGTCGAGACACGGGATGACACGTACCGCGAGGCTCACTGTGCTTCTCCTGCCTGCGGGCGGAACGCCTCGACCTCGACCTCCACGACCAGCGACGGGTCGACGAAGCCGGAGATGATCAGCATCGACGCGGCGGGGCGGACGCTGTCGAACAGCTCCTTGTGGGCCCGGCCGACCTCGTCCACGTCCCGCGCGTGCGTGAGGTACATCCGCGTGCGCACGACGTCGTCGGGGCCGAGGCCCAGCTCGCGCAGCGCCTCGATCGCCACGTTGAAGGCGTTCTTGGTCTGCTCGTACGGGCCACCCTCGGCGATCACGCCGTTGACGACGGAGGTGCAGCCGGAGACCAGCACGAGACCGTTGGGGAGTTCGACGGCACGGGCGTACCCGAAGGCCTCCTCCCAGGGGGCCCCGGACTGGGTCCGGCGGACGGCGCCGCTCATACGGAGACCGCCTCCAGCGCTTCCTCCAGCGTGAACGCCTTGGCGTACAGCGCCTTGCCGACGATGGAGCCCTCGACGCCCAGCGGCACGAGCTCGGCGATGGCGCGCAGGTCGTCCAGGGACGAGACGCCGCCCGACGCGACGACCGGGCGGTCCGTGGCCGCGCACACGTTCTTCAGCAGTTCCAGGTTCGGGCCCTGGAGCGTGCCGTCCTTGGCGATGTCGGTGACGACGTAGCGCGCGCAGCCCTCGGAGTTGAGGCGCTCCAGGGTCTCGTAGAGGTCGCCGCCGTCGCGGGTCCAGCCGCGGCCGCGCAGCGTCGTGCCGCGCACGTCGAGGCCGACGGCGATCTTGTCGCCGTGCTCGGCGATGACCTTGGCGACCCACTCGGGGGTCTCCAGGGCGGCGGTGCCGAGGTTGACGCGGGTGCAGCCGGTGGCGAGCGCGGCGGCGAGCGTGTCGTCGTCGCGGATGCCGCCGGACAGCTCGACCTTGATGTCCATCGCCGCGGTGACCTCGCGGATCAGCGCGCGGTTGTCGCCGGTGCCGAACGCGGCGTCGAGGTCGACCAGGTGCAGCCACTCGGCGCCGGAGGTCTGCCAGGCGAGGGCGGCCTCCAGCGGGGAGCCGTAGGAGGTCTCGGAGCCGGACTCGCCATGGACGAGGCGGACCGCCTGGCCGTCACGGACGTCGACCGCGGGGAGGAGTTCGAGCGCGTGGTTGAGAGCAGAGGCCATGGCTTAGAGGTTTCCGATCCAGTTCTTCAGCAGCTGGGCTCCGGCGTCGCCGGACTTCTCGGGGTGGAACTGCGTCGCCCAGAGCGCGCCGTTCTCGACGGCGGCCACGAAGGGCTCGCCATGGGTCGACCAGGTGACCTTGGGGGCACGGATATGGGGGTTCTTGACCTCCATGTC
This sequence comes from Streptomyces sp. NPDC001904, assembly GCF_040297005.1. NCBI lineage: Bacteria > Bacillati > Actinomycetota > Actinomycetes > Kitasatosporales > Streptomycetaceae > Streptomyces > Streptomyces sp. NPDC001904. The sequence continues at coordinate 201,288 of NZ_JBEOYI010000001.1, forward strand.
CCAGTGCTGGACGGCGTAACTGTGCACGAAGTAGAAGCGCTCGTCGCTGCCGACACCCGCGAACAGCTCACTGTCCTCGGGGACGTCGACGGTGTTCCAGCCCATGTGCGGGACGACGTCGGCCTTCAGGGGTTCGACGACGCCGGGCCATTCGTCGAGGCCCTCGGCCTCGACGCCGTGCTCGATGCCGCGCGCGAACAGGATCTGCATGCCGACGCAGATGCCCATCACGGGCCGCCCGCCGGACAGCCGGCGCCCGACGATCCAGTCGCCGCGCGCCTCCTTCAGCCCGTTCATGCAGGCGGCGAAGGCGCCCACGCCGGGGACGAGGAGGCCGTCGGCGTTCATCGCCCTGTCGTAGTCGCGGGTGATCTCGACGTCGGCGCCCGCGCGGGCGAGGGCGCGCTCGGCGGAGCGCACGTTCCCGAAGCCGTAGTCGAAGACGACAACTTTTTTCTCTGTCATGGCCGTCAGTTCCAGTAGTCGAGCCGCAGCACGCCTGCCACGAGGCACAGGCCGGCGCTGATCGACAGCAGCGTGATGAGGCTCTTGCCCATGCCCTGCTTGGTGAACGAGATGATGCCGCCGACGAGGAAGAGGCCGACGAGGATGAGGACGGTCGCGAGGCCGTTCATGGCTAGAGCGCGCCCTTCGTCGACGGGAGGATGCCGGCCGCGCGCGGGTCGCGCTCGGAGGCGTAGCGCAGCGCGCGGGCGAGGGCCTTGAACTGGCACTCCACGATGTGGTGCGCGTTGCGCCCGTACGGGACGTGGACGTGCAGGGCGATCTGCGCCTGCGCGACGAACGACTCCAGGATGTGCCGGGTCATCGTCGTGTCGTACTCGCCGATCATCGGCGCCATCTTCTCGGGCTCGGTGTGCACGAGGTAGGGGCGGCCGGAGAGGTCGACGGTGACCTGGGCGAGCGACTCGTCCAGCGGGACGGTGCAGTTGCCGAAGCGGTAGATGCCGACCTTGTCGCCGAGGGCCTGCTTGAAGGCGGCGCCGAGGGCGAGGGCGGTGTCCTCGATGGTGTGGTGCGAGTCGATGTGCAGGTCGCCCTCGGTCTTGACCGTGAGGTCGAAGAGGCCGTGGCGGCCGAGCTGGTCGAGCATGTGGTCGTAGAAGCCGACTCCGGTCGACACGTCGACCTTGCCGCTGCCGTCGAGGTCGATCTCGACGAGGACCGAGGTCTCCTTGGTCGTACGTTCTACGCGTCCTACGCGGCTCATGCGCCGAACTCCTTCTTCACTTCACGGGCCGCGTCCAGGAACGCGTCGTTCTCTTCGGGGGTGCCGACCGACATGCGCAGCCGTCCCGGCACTCCGTTGTCACGGATCAGGACGCCGCGGTCGAGGATGAACTGCCAGACGGCGTGCGGGTCGTCGAAGACACCGAACTGGATGAAGTTGGCGTCGGCGACGGTGACGTCGAAGCCGAGTCCGGTCAGCTCCGCGACCACCCGGTCGCGCTCGGCCTTCAGCTGCTCCACGTACTGGAGCAGGGTGTCGGTGTACTCCAGGGCGGCGAGCGTCGTCGCCTGGTTGACGGCCGACAGGTGGTAGGGCAGGCGCACCAGCTGGACCGCGTCGACCACGGCCGGGTCGGCGGCGAGGTAGCCGAGACGCAGGCCCGCGGCGCCGAACGCCTTGGACATGGTGCGCGAGACGATGAGGTTCGGGCGGCCCTCGATCAGGTCGAGCAGCGAGCTGCCGTGGCTGAACTCGGTGTACGCCTCGTCGACGATCACCACCGCGTCGCGGCCCGCCGCCTCGTACAGCGCGAGGACGTCCTCGCGGGCCACGGCGTTTCCGGTGGGGTTGTTGGGGCTGGTGATGAAGACGACGCTGGGGCGGTGGGTACGGATCGCCTCGACGGCGCCGGGCACGTCCAGCGAGAAGTCGTCGTTGCGCGGGGCGCTGACCCAGTCGGTGTTGGTGCCGCGGGCGAGCAGCGGGTGCATCGAGTACGAGGGCTCGAAGCCGAGCGCGGTGCGGCCGGGGCCGCCGAACGCCTGGAGGAGCTGCTGGAGCACCTCGTTCGACCCGTTGGCCGCCCACACCTGCTCGAAGGTGACCTCGTGGCCGGTGGTGCGCGTGAGGTACCGGGCCAGCTCCGTGCGCAGCTCGACCGCGTCGCGGTCCGGGTAGCGGTTGAGGGTCCGGGCCGCGTCGGCCACCCGCTCGGCGATGCGCGCCACGAGCGGCTCGGGCAGCGGGTACGGGTTCTCGTTCGTGTTCAGCCGGACGGCGACGTCGAGCTGGGGCGCGCCGTAGGGGGACTTGCCGCGCAGTTCGTCGCGTACGGGAAGGTCGTCGATGTGCGTCACTTGTCCGTCGGCACCTTCCATCCGAAGCGGGCCTTCACGGCGGCGCCGTGCGCGGGCAGGTCCTCGGCCTCGGCCAGCGTCACCACGGTGTGGGCGACCTCGGCGAGGGCGTCCTTCGTGTAGTCGACGATGTGGATGCCGCGCAGGAAGGACTGGACGGACAGGCCGGAGGAGTGGCAGGCGCAGCCGCCGGTCGGCAGGACGTGGTTCGAGCCCGCCGCGTAGTCCCCGAGGGAGACCGGCGCCCAGGGGCCGACGAAGACCGCGCCCGCGTTCCGGACGCGCTGGGCCACGGCGGCGGCGTCGGCGGTCTGGATCTCCAGGTGCTCGGCGCCGTACGCGTCGACGACCTTGAGGCCGTCGTCGAGCGAGTCCACGAGGACGATCGCGGACTGCTCGCCCTTGAGCGCGGGCAGGATCCGGTCCTCGACGTGCTTGGTCGCGGCGACCTGCGGTTCCAGCTCGCGCTCGACGGCGGCGGCCAGCTCCTCGCTGTCCGTGACGAGGACGGCGGCGGCCAGCGGGTCGTGCTCGGCCTGGCTGATCAGGTCGGAGGCGACGTGCGCCGGGTCGGCGGTGGCGTCGGCGAGGACCGCGATCTCGGTCGGGCCCGCCTCGGCGTCGATGCCGATCCGGCCGGTGAAGTAGCGCTTGGCGGCGGCGACCCAGATGTTGCCCGGGCCGGTCACCATGTTCGCGGGCGGGCAGGACTCGGTGCCGTACGCGAACATCGCGACGGCGGTGGCGCCGCCCGCCGCGTACACCTCGTCGACGCCGAGCAGCGCGCAGGCCGCCAGGATCGTCGGGTGCGGCAGGCCGCCGAACTCCTTCTGCGGCGGGGAGGCGAGCGCGATCGACTCGACCCCGGCCTCCTGCGCCGGCACGGCGTTCATGATCACGGACGACGGGTAGACGGACCGGCCGCCGGGCGCGTACAGGCCGACGCGCTCGACCGGCACCCACTTCTCGGTGACCGAGCCACCGGGCACGACCTGGGTGGTGTGGCCGGTACGGCGCTGCTCGCGGTGGACGATGCGGGCCCGCCGGATGGACTCCTCCAGGGCCGCGCGGACGGCCGGGTCGAGGTCGGCGAGCGCCTTGGCCAGCGCTTCGGCCGGCACCCGCACCGACTCGAGGGTCACTCCGTCGAACTTCTCCCCGTACTCGATCAGCGCCGCGTCGCCGCGATGATGCACGTCCTCGCAGATCGGTCGCACCTTCTCCAGGGCGGCCGAGACGTCGAAGTCGGCTCGGGGCAGCAGCGAGCGCAGGGCCTGGCCCTCGGGGAGGGCGGCGCCGCGCAGATCGATTCGAGAGATCACGTACCAATTCTCTCAGACGCGCCTTTGCCGCCGGTGGCCCGTATCAGTGACTGATACACGTGCGGTTTCGGCCGTTGTTCCGGGACCGGAGGATGACCTTCACCCCTGGCGTTCAAGCTGTCACCCAACGGGCATGACCGGTCGTACACAACCCCGCGGACAGCAGTTGCCGACGGGGCGTACGGGGAGGCAGGACAGGCGTGGTCGACGGGACGACGACCGGCGGCGGCAGTGGCGACGTGCCGGACGGGCTGACCGCAGCGGAGGTCGGGATGTGGCAGGCGTTCCGCAATGGGAGCGTCTACGACCTGCGGACGGGCGGCAGGGACGTCGACGACCCGCACGGCGGTCACCCCTGGGGGCAGAACCGCAGCGTGCGCGCGCGGATCGTGGCGTGGCTGCTGCTCGACGGACCGCCGGCCCTGGACGGCCGGGTGTCGTCGCTGAAGCTCCAGGGCCTGCAGATCACGGACACGCTCGATCTCGCGGGCGGCACCATCGAGCCGTACGTGGAGCTGAAGGACTGCCGCTTCGAGAAGGAGGTGCTCCTTCCCGAGGCGCACTTCACGACGCTCCGGCTGGTGAACTGCTCGGTGCCGCGGCTCGAGGCCGCCCGGGTGCACACAGAGGGCGATCTGCATCTGCCCCGCTCCCGGTTCCACACCGGCGTCCGGCTCACCGACGCGCACATCGGCACGGACCTGCTGCTCAACCAGGCGGTGGCGTTCCGCGACCGGACCGGCAAGGCGATCGCCGCGGACGGGATGTCGGTCGGCCAGGACCTCCAGGCCGAGATGCTGGAGACGCACGGCGAGCTGAGCCTGCGCGGCGCGACGGTGGGCGTCTCGCTGTCCCTGCGCGGCAGCCGGCTGAGCAACACGCAGGGGCGGCGCGCGCTGAACGCCCCGCAGCTCACGGTCGAGCGCACCCTCTATCTGACCCCCGCGGGGGTCAACAATTCGCTCCTGTCCAACGGCACCCCGGCCCAGGGCACCCGGGTGCAGCGGTTCGAGTGCGTGGGCGGCCTGCGCCTCGACGACGGGCGCTTCGGCGACGCCGTCGACCTGGAGGCGGCCCGCTTCACGATGCGCAACGACCAGGAGGTGTCGCTGCGCCGGGTCCAGACGCCGGAGCTGCGCTTCACCGCGGAGGGGCCGGAGCGCGGGCTCATCGTGCTGAACGGCGCGAGGATCGTCAATCTGGTCGACAAGGCGACGAGCTGGCCGGTCGCGGGGCAGTTCCGGGTCAACGGCTTCACGTACGAGAACCTGATCCCGATCGGCTCCTTCCCGCTGCACCGCCGGCTCGGCTGGCTCTCCGACGCCACCCCCGAGTACCGGCCCGAGCCGTACGAGCAGCTCGCCACCATCCTGCGCAACAGCGGGGAGGACGCCGACGCCCGCGAGGTGCTGCTCGCCAAGCAGCGCCGCCGCCGCGAGACGCTGCCGGTGGCGGCCAAGGTGTGGGGCTACATACAGGACTGGACGGTCGCCTACGGGTACCGGCCGGGCCGGGCCGCCGTCTGGATGGCCGTGCTGTGGGCGGTCAGCGCGGTCGCCTTCAGCCGTGCCGACCATCCGCCGCTGCACAAGGGCGAGGGGCCGAACTGGGACCCGGCCCTCTTCGCGCTCGACCTGCTGCTCCCGGTGATCGACCTGGGCCAGGCGGGCAGCTGGCAGCTGCGCGGCGGCTGGCAGTGGCTGGCGGCGATCCTGATCATGCTCGGCTGGATCCTGGCGACCACAGTCGCAGCGGGCGCCACCCGCCTCCTCCGCCGAAACTAGCTCCTCCGGGAGCCCAGGAGACCCGCACCCCGGCCCCCGCCCGGCGACCCCACAGCCGCACCCCTGCACGCCCGTACACCCGTCCGGAGCACCCTCGCCCCGCCCCAAACCGTTACCGGTCCACAGGCAACCAACACCCCTCGGAGCCCGTCATCTCAGGGCAACCAACAGCCGGCCCGCAAAGGAGGACGCGGACATGCCCCTGCTCCGCGCCCTCATCCGCACAGCCCGCATGATCCGCCACACCGCGTCCCTGGCCGAAGGCCTCCCCCCGGACGACGACATCCTCCTCGACGCCCCGGACGACCGTCTCGCCACGGCCCTGGCCGCCGCGGGCCACACCGACCACGGCCCGGCCGCGAAACTCCTCGCCCACACGCGCGAGGCCGCGGAGTGGGAGAACCGCGACCGCTACGTCCAGCGCCTCGCCGCCTTCGCCGCGTCCCGCCCGGAATGGCTCGCCGCCTGGCAGTCGGCCGCCCCGCACGACCCCGACCTGCTCCTGGTCAAGGCGGAGGTCGCCGTCGCCCGCGCCTTCGGCTCACCGGCCCGCGCCGAACTGCTCCGCGACGTCACCCCGCTGATCCTGGCCGCGGCGGACGCCGAGCGCGGCGACCCGGTCCCCTGGCGCCTCGCCCTGGACCACGCCCGCGGCGCGAACGCCCCGCACACCGTCTTCGAGGAGCTGTGGGCCCAGGCGGTGCGCCGCTCCACGCACCACTACGGCTGCCACGTCGCGGCCCTGCAGTACCTGTCGGCCGCCTGGTACGGCTCGCACGCCGAGTGCTTCGACTTCGCGGAGCGCGCCGCCGAGGACGCGCTGCCCGGCTCGCTGCTCCAGGCCCTCCCGGCCCGCGCCGCCTTCGCCTACCTCACCGCGCAGTCCCCGCAGGGCATCCCGCGGGCCCGCCTGGACGCGGCGGCCGATCTCGCCGTCGGGCTCTCGGCCACGTACGACACGGCGGACCCCTGGCCCGCCGAGGTGCGCAATCTGCTGGCCTGCGTCCTGATCCACCTCGAACGCTGGCAGGACGCCCTGGACCAGCTGCGTCTCATCGGCCCGTACGCGACCTCGTTCCCCTGGGACCGGCTCTCCGACGACCCGCTGGGCGAGTTCCTGCACCTGCGCGACGGCGTCCGTCTCGAGGTCGCGGCGGCGCTCCCGCTGCTCGGCGGACCGCGGACCTCCGACGACCATTACTCTTGACCGTCGTGACCACCGTCCGGCTTCCGCTCTTCCCGCTCAACTCGGTGCTGTTCCCCGGGCTCGTGCTCCCGCTGAACATCTTCGAGGAGCGCTATCGCGCCCTGATGCGCGACCTGCTGAAGGACTCCCCTTCCGGGCCCGCCGACCCCGACGACCCCGAGGCCGACCCGGCCGTCTCCGACGAGCCGCGCAACTTCGTGGTCGTGGCGATCCGCGACGGCCACGAGGTCGCGCCGAGCGCCGCCGGGATGCCGGACGACCTGACCACGAAGGAGGCCGGCGCCGGCCCGGCGGCGGGCTTCGGCGACGACCCGATCACCTCCTTCCACTCCGTCGGCTGCATCGCCGACGCGGCGACGATCCGCGAGCGCGCCGACGGCAGCTTCGAGGTGCTGGCCACCGGCACCCAGCGCGTCGAGCTGCACTCGGTGGACGCCTCGGGCCCGTACCTCACCGCGGAGGTGGAGGTGCTGCCCGACGACGACGGCGACGAGGCGGGCGCCCTGGCCGAGGGCGTGCTGCGCGCGTTCCGCTCGTACCAGAAGCGGCTCGCGGGGGCCCGCGAGCGGTCCCTGACCACGGGCGCGGAGCTGCCGGACGAGCCGTCGGTGGTGTCGTACCTGGTCGCCGCGGCCGCGGTGCTCGACGTACCGACGCGGCAGCGCCTCCTGGAGGCCGGTGACGTGGCGTCCCGGCTGCGCGAGGAGCTGCGGCTGCTGCGCGCCGAGACGGCGATCATCCGGCATCTGCCGTCGCTGCCCGCGACGGACCTCACCAGACAGGCGACCAGCCTCAACTGATCTGAAGGACACGGCACGTTGGCGAAGAAGTCCAAGAAGCAGCAGCAGTCCGGCGGTACTCCGGCGACGTTCGCGCTGACGGCCGCGGGCACCGCCTTCACGGTCCACTCCTACGAGCACGACCCGGCCCACCCCAGTTACGGCGAGGAGGCGGCCGAGGCGATGGGCGTCTCCCCCGAGCGGGTCTTCAAGACGCTCGTCGCGGACGTCGACGGGCGGCTCACGGTCGCCGTCGTCCCGGTGGCGGGCCAGCTCGACCTGAAGGCGCTCGCCGCGGCGGTCGGCGGCAAGCGGGCCGCGATGGCCGACCCGGCGCTCGCCGAACGCACCACCGGCTACGTCCGCGGCGGCATCTCCCCGCTCGGGCAGCGCAAGAGGCTGCCGACGGTCATCGACGCGTCGGCGGCGGAGCACCCGACCATCTGCGTCTCGGCCGGCCGTCGTGGCCTGGAGGTCGAGCTGGCGGCCGCCGATCTGGCGGAGCTCACCGGCGCGGTGCTCGCGCCCGTCGGGCGTGCGTGACCCCTCGACGGACCGCTCCGCTTCGGCTAAGCACCAAGGACATGTCGAAGAGGACGCGCAAGCGCAAGTGGCGGATCAAGAAGCGCAAGGCCAATCACGGGCGCCGGCCCGCCTGACGTTCGGTGCGCGCACGACCGGCCGGGGACGCCGTCGTCGTACGGCGTCCCCGGCCGGGCACGAGGTTCTTACGCGGAGGGGCCCTGGACCTGCGGTCCCGGCGTCCCCTCCGTGCCGTGCGGCGCGTAGTAGGCCGCGTACGGGTCGGGGTCGCGGGGCCCGAACAGGCCGGTGAGCGCGAGGTGGACGACCATCGCGGCCAGTGGCCACGCGAGCAGCGCGCCCTTGGCCTTCAGTTCGAGGGGCGCGTCGAACACGACGCCCTTGCCGAGCTCCTTGGCGTGGGCGGCGACGTCCCGCGTCGGTCCGAGCCAGATCCCGAACCGCCAGGCGACGACCCCGCCGAGCAGCGCGCCCAGCGCGAGCGCGACGACGATCCCGATGCCGCCGCGCCGCCGCCACAGGAAGACGAGCAGGGCGGTCACGGCGCCGAACGCGAGCCCGAGCAGCGCGAACGTGCCGTCGATCCCGATGGCCTGCTCCCCCTCGGTGTCCTTGAGGTAGACGGCCGTGCTGTCGGAGACGAGCGGGACGCGCGGCGCGAGCCACAGCCAGAGCACACCGAGCAGGAGTCCGAACAGGGCGACACCGACGAACACGACGACGGCCTCGCGCAGCTCGGCCTTCAGTCCGGGCCCGTCCTCGCGGGCCGCGGAGGGCGCCGGCGGCGGCAGATGCCCGGCCATCGGGTCCGGGGCCTGCCACGGGTTGCCGTGCCCGTTGTCGTCCGGGGGTTGATGCGGCGGCGGTGTCAGCGGTGCGGTCACCCTGCCATCGTGCCAGGCGTGTCTGCCGGGCGCGTCACCGGACGGCCGCCCGGCGGTACGCCCAGGTCGCCACGGCCAGCGAGGCGACGCCGACGGCGGCACAGACGCCCAGGTCGAGCAGGACGACGGGCCAGTCGGGCCGGTCGCCGAAGGTGCGGGCGAAGGCCTCGACGCCGTACGTCGACGGCAGCAGATCGCGGGCGTACCGCACGACTTCCGGCATCCGGTCCGCCGGCAGGACACCGAGGAGCAGCGCCGCGGACATGCCCAACTGGCCGAGCAGTGTGGCCAGTTCAGGGCGCGGCGCGAGCAGGCCGAGCGCGGCGCCGAGCCCGGCGAGGGCGGCCCCGGCGAGCGGGATCACGGCGGCGAGCACCCACAGATGGGCGAGCGGCAGATCGAACATGGCGCAGCCGACGACCGCGGTGACCACGGTGCCCGGCACGGTGAACGACGCGTACGCGCCCGCCGCGCCCAGGACCACGGAGGCGGGCGGCACCGGCAGCGTCGCGTAGTGGTCGAGTCCGCCGGCCGCGCGCAGCTGCCCGAAGTACTGGGCCAGCAGGTTCAGCGCGACGAACGCCACGACCAGCACGGCGGACCCGGCGACGACGGCCTGCGCCTCGCGGCCGCCCTGGTCGACGACGCCCCGCATCAGGATCATGATGCCGATGGACTGGAAGGTCGCCACGAAGAGCAGCGGGATCCGGGCCACCCGGGCCCGGGACAGCTGGGCGCGGTAGACGGCGGCGAGCGACGGCAGGAACCGGGCCCGCGGCGCGAGCCCCTCCTCGCCTCGGCCGGCGCCCGGATCGGCGGGCACGGCCCGGTCCACGGCCCGCACCGCGTCGGCGGATACGACACTCATGCCTTCACCAGGCCCTTCACGCCGCTGCGGCTCCCGCCGAGCGCCAGGTACACGTCTTCCAGGCTCGGGGTGGCGAGCGTGAAGTCGTCGAGGAAGTCGAAGGCCGGGCCGCCGGTGACGGCGGCGACGGCGCGGCGGGCCTCGTCGGGGGCGAGCCGCAGCGACCAGCGCCGTCCGGACTCGACGGCGTGCTCGCGCAGCCGTGCGACCTCGGCCAGCTCCGTCGGCGCCTCCTGGCGCCACACCAGCTCGACCCGCACCTCGCCGGCGACGCGCTCCTTGAGCCCGGCCGGGGTGTCGCAGGCGATGACGCGGCCCTGGTCCATCACGGCGACCCGGTCGAGGACGGTCTCGGCCTCGATGACGTTGTGGGTGACGAGCAGGACGGTGGTGCCGCGCTCGGCGCGTCTGCGGTCCACGGCGGCCCAGACGGCCCGCCGGGCGACGGGGTCCATGCCGGTGGTCGGCTCGTCGAGCACGAGCAGCGGCCGCTCGCCGACCAGGACGGCGGCGAAGCAGGCGAGCCGCCGCTGCCCGCCGGACAGCTTCTTCAGCGGGCGCCCGGCGATCGAAGTGATGCCCAGTTCGTCGAGGACGTCGTCGCGCGCGGCCCGTGCGTCCTTGAGGCTGAGCCCGCGCAGCCGTCCGGTGGTCTCGGCGGCGAGGGAGACGGTGAGCTCGTCGAGGGCGGTCGACTCCTGCCCGAGGTAGGCGAGGATCCGCGAGGCCCGCTCCGGGTGGCGCACGATGTCGTGCCCCAGGATCTCGACGCTCCCGGCGTCCGGCCGCATGAGCCCGGTCAGCTGGCGTACGAGGGTGGACTTCCCGGCGCCGTTCGGCCCGAGCAGGCCGAAGATCTCGCCGCGCGCGATGTCGAGCCGGACCTCGTCGGTGGCCCGCACCGCGGGCGTCCCGGGGGCTCCGCGCCGCCCGCGCGAGGGCGGATACGTCTTCCGCAGCCCGCGCACCGAGCACACGACGGCACCCCTGTCATGCTCCAGGGCGGGCTCACCGGTGCGCGTACTCACGAGGAACGAGAGTACGGGGTAAGAGCGCCTGCTTTGCGCCCGGGTAGGACAAATAGCGCCCCAAAGGGGCGCGAGGAACTGCGCGACCAGCCACGACGCACCGTGGACGCGACTCGGCGAGAACACGGGCGGCGGCCCGGCTGACGCCGCGATCAATCCCCCGCGGCAGCGTGCTCCACGCCGGTCCGCACGTCGATCTCCCGCCAGAACCCGGCCCGGATCGCGTACCGGTCGTGCTCGTCGATCTGGTCGTCCTTGTGGGCGAGCAGCCCGAACCGCGCCGCGTACCGCAGCAGCTCCCCGTCGATGCGGTGCGGCACCCGGGGGTACATGGTCGACAGTTTCTGCAGTTGTGTGTGATCACCCAGCCGGCCCATCCACCGCCGGGCGAACACCTGCCCCACCTCGTACGGATCGCCCCCGACCGTGGTGATGTCCTCCTCGCGGTCGGCCCAGCGCTGCTCGGCGGTGGTGAGCTGCGCCAGGGTGGGCAGCGACGCGGACTCGGGGGGCTCGCCGCCCCCGCCGGGCCGCTCGACCCAGCCCTTGTCGGAGGACCAGCGCAGCGTCGCGTTGGCCGGATGCTGCGCGGGCTGGGTGGTGCCGGGCGCGCGCAGGGCGGCCAGGTCCTTCGGGGTGGGGACGCCCCTGCCGGCGCCGGAGCGGTCCTCGTGGTCGCTCTCGGGCCGCTCGGCGCGCTCGGCCGGGGCGTGCTGGACGGGCGGCGCGTCGGCGTCCCGGTCGGCGAGGCGCCCGGCGGCGGCCGGCGCGGACTCGGGCAGCGGGGCGGAGAGGATCGCGGCGATCTCGGGGCGCGGGGCGGGCGGCGGGGCGCACGGGCCGCTGAGTTCCTTGGCGCGGACGGCCTTGGTGATCCAGGTCCGGTCGAGCACCCGCCGTTCGTCGGCCTCGGCGACCAGGTCCTCGGACTGGTTGTAGTCGCCGTCGGCGGCCTGGACGGCCCAGAGGTGGACGGCGACGCCGTGCTCCTTGGCGGCCATCATGCCGGGCAGCAGATCGCCGTCGCCGGTGACCAGGACGACGTCGGAGCAGGCCCGGTTGCGCGCCAGCTCGGTCAGCTCGGCGTGCATCGCGGCGTCGACGCCCTTCTGCGCCCAGCGTCCGTCGCTGCGGGTCAGTGCGCCGAGCCGCACCGTGACCCGGGGCATCACGCGCAGCCTGCGGTGCTCGGGCTGCGGGACGCGGTCGGGGGCGCCGTCGAACCAGTAGATGCGCAGCAGTGGGCGCTCGGTCTCGGATTCGGCGCGTTCGCGCAGCCCCTGGATGAGGGCGGCGTGGTCGACATGGATCCGGGACCGGGAGGGTTCGCCCGCGAGGAGACTCGCGGCCGCACCCAGCAGATACCCGGCGTCCACCAGGACGATGCAACGGTCCATGCGGTCCACCCTCTTTCGCCGACACGCCCGTGCGTTCGCTTCGGGTTTCCTTCGAGTCTGCCCGACAGCGCGGGGCTTAACGGCCCGAACTCGATCTTCGGCGTGGCGGAAGGCGTGAAGGTGGCGCGAACAGGGCCCGAACCCTCTGCTACGCACGGTAATTATCCGAAATGCGGTCTTGTTCCCCCTATGTGAGTCTGAAACCGGCCCTGGCCCCTAGTTCCCCCGCAGGAGGCAATCACCATGGCCAAGAACCGCAAGCAGAACCGCAATCAGCAGCAGAAGTCGGCAGAGCCGCAGGAGCAGGCCCGGTCGTCCGCCATGGAGGCCGAGGCGAAGTCGGCCGTCCAGGCCACACCGGGGGATGTGGCCCGCAAGCACCGCGAGCGCCGCTTCGGGCACAACTGACGTACGCCGCAAGGCTGTTGCGGCACGGCGAGGGCCGCACCCGGATGTCCGGGTGCGGCCCTCGCGCCGTGTGCGCCGTTCGGCGGATCAGCCCGCCAGGCAGGACGGGCCGAGAAGCACCTTCAGGTCGCCGTAGAGCGCCGGGTCCGGCTTGACCCGGTGCCGGTCGAGACGGAGGACCGTGGTCTTGCGCGGACCCTGGAGCTTGATCCGCACCTCGCTGTCGCCCCGGTGGTTGGAGAGGATCTCGCCGAGGCGGCTGACCATCGGCGGGGTCACCTTCAGGGCGGGGATGGTGAGGATCACCGGAGCGTTCGTTCCCGCGTTCGACAGGTCGGGGACCTGCATCTCCATGGCGACCAGGCGCGGCACGTCCTCGCGCTTGTCGAGCCGGCCCTTGACGAAGACGACGGCGTCCTCGACGAGCTGGGTGGAGACCAGCTGGTAGGTGGCCGGGAAGAACATGCACTCGATGGAACCGGCGAGGTCCTCGACGGTCGCGATCGCCCAGGCGTTGCCCTGCTTGGTCATCTTGCGCTGGAGGCCGGAGATGATGCCGCCGACCGTGACGACCGCGCCGTCGCCGAAGTCGCCGCCGGTGAGCTGCCCGATGCCCGCATCGGCCTTGTCGGACAACACGTGCTCCAGGCCGAACAGCGGGTGGTCGGAGACGTACAGGCCGAGCATCTCGCGCTCCTGGGCGAGCAGGTACGTCTTGTCCCACTCGTCGGTGGAGAACTCGACGTCGAGACCGAAGCCCGGGGCGTCGCTCTCCTCCTCGCCGCCGCCGAAGAGGTCGAACTGTCCCTCCGCCTCCTTCCGCTTGACCGCGACCACGTTGTCGATCATCGGCTCGTACTGCGCGGTGAGGCCCTTGCGGGTGTGCCCCATCGGGTCGAAGGCGCCCGCCTTGATGAGGGACTCGGTCGTCCTCTTGTTGCACGCCGCGGCCTCGACCTTGTCGAGGTAGTCGGGGAACGAGCTGTACTTCCCCTTCGCCTTGCGCGAGCGGATGATCGACTCCACCACGTTCGTACCGACGTTGCGGACGGCCTCCAGGCCGAAGAGGATCACGTCGTCGCCCTGGGCGGCGAAGTTGTGCACCGACTCGTTCACGTCCGGCGGGAGCACCTTGATCTTCATGCGCCGGCACTCGTTCAGGTAGACGGCCGACTTGTCCTTGTCGTCCTTCACCGAGGTGAGCAGCGCCGCCATGTACTCGGCCGGGTAGTTCGCCTTCAGGTACGCGGTCCAGTAGGTGACCAGGCCGTACGCGGAGGAGTGCGCCTTGTTGAACGCGTATCCGGCGAACGGCACCAGGACGTCCCACAGGGCCTGGATCGCCGCGTCGGAGAAGCCGTTCTTGCGGGCGCCCTCCTGGAAGATGGTGAAGTTCTTCGCCAGTTCCTCGGGCTTCTTCTTGCCCATCACGCGGCGCAGGATGTCGGCCTCGCCGAGCGAGTACCCGGCGACGATCTGGGCGGCCTTCTGCACCTGCTCCTGGTACACGATGAGGCCGTAGGTGAGACCCAGCGTCTCCTTCAGGGGCTCTTCGAGCTCCGGGTGGATCGGCGTGATCTCCTGGCGGTTGTTCTTGCGCTCCGCGTAGTTCGTGTGCGAGTTCATGCCCATCGGGCCCGGCCGGTACAGGGCCGAGACGGCGGAAATGTCCTCGAAGTTGTCGGGCTGCATCTGGCGGAGCAGCGAACGCATCGGGCCGCCGTCGAACTGGAAGACGCCGAGCGTGTCACCGCGGCAGAGCAGTTCGAAGGTCTTCGGGTCGTCCAGCGGGAGCGACAGCATCTCCAGGTCGATGCCCTTGTTGGACCGCACCATCTTGACGGCGTCGTCCATGATCGTCAGGTTCCTGAGGCCCAGGAAGTCCATCTTGATCAGGCCGAGCGACTCGCACTGCGGGTAGTCCCACTGCGTGATGGTCACGCCGTCGGTGTGCCGGGTCCACAGCGGGGCGTGGTCGACGATCGGCTCGCTGGACATGATGACGCCGGCGGCGTGCACGCCCATCTGCCGGACCAGGCCCTCGACGCCCTTGGCGGTGTCGATGACCTTCTTGACGTCCGGCTCGTTCTCGTACATCCCGCGGATCTCGCCCGCCTCGCTGTAGCGCGGGTGCGTGGGGTTGGTGATGCCGTCGAGGTCGATGCCCTTGCCGAGGACGTCGGCGGGCATCGCCTTGGTGAGGCGGTCGCCCATCGCGTACGGGTAGCCGAGCACGCGCGCGGAGTCCTTGATCGCGTTCTTGGCCTTGATCTTGCCGTACGTGCCGATCATGGCGACCTTGTCGGCGCCGTACTTCTCGGTCACGTACCTGATCACTTCGACGCGCCTGCGCTCGTCGAAGTCGATGTCGACGTCGGGCATGGAGACGCGCTCGGGGTTGAGGAACCGCTCGAAGATCAGGCCGTGCGTGATCGGGTCGAGGTCGGTGATGCCCATCGCGTACGCGACGATCGAGCCGGCCGCGGAGCCTCGGCCCGGGCCCACCGCGATGCCGTTGTTCTTGGCCCACATGATGAAGTCGGCGACGACGAGGAAGTACCCCGGGAACCCCATCTGGATGATGATGTCCATCTCGTACTCGGCCTGCTTCTGCCGGTCCTCGGGGACACCGTCCGGGTAGCGCCGGTTCATGCCGCGGCGCACTTCCTCCTTGAACCAGGTGGTGTTGGTGTAGCCCTCTTCCGGGATGTCGAACTTCGGCATGAGGTCGCGCTTGTCGAACATGCCGGTGGTGTCGATCTGCTCGGCCACCAGGAGGGTGTTGCGGCAGCCCTCCTGCCAGGCGTCCGAGGAGTCGACGGCGTACATCTCGTCGGTCGACTTCAGGTAGTAGCCCGTGCCGTCGAACCGGAAGCGGTCCGGGTCGGAGAGGTTCTTGCCGGTCTGGATGCAGAGCAGGGCGTCGTGCGCGGTCGCCTCGTGCGCGTACGTGTAGTGCGAGTCGTTCGTCACCAGGGGCGGGATGCCGAGCTTCTTGCCGATCTCCAGCAGACCGTCGCGGACCCGGCGCTCGATCTCGATGCCGTGGTCCATCAGCTCCAGGAAGTACCGGTCCTTGCCGAAGATGTCCTGGTACTCGGAGGCGGCCTTCAGCGCCTCGTCGAACTGGCCGAGGCGCAGACGCGTCTGCAGCTCACCGGAGGGGCAGCCGGTGGAGGCGATGAGCCCCTCGCTCCACTGGGAGATCGTCTCCTTGTCCATGCGCGGCCACTTCTGCAGCCAGCCCTCGGCGTACGCGTCCGAGGACAGCTTGAAGAGGTTGTGCAGGCCCGTGCTGTTCGCCGCCCAGATCGTCTTGTGCGTGTAACCGCCCGAACCGGAGATGTCGTCGCGCTTCTGGTGCGGCTGTCCCCACTTGATCTTCCGCTTGTTGCGCCGCGACTCCGGGGCGACGTACGCCTCGATGCCGATGATCGGCGTGACCCCGGCGCTCTGCGCGGAGTGGAAGAAGTCGTACGCCCCGTGCAGGTTCCCGTGGTCGGACATGGCGATGTGGGTCATGCCCATCTCGTTGCACGCCTTGAACATGTCCTTCAGCCGCGCGGCACCGTCCAGCAGCGAGTACTGGGTGTGGACGTGCAGGTGCGTGAAGGGCGGCTTTGACACGGTTGAGGCCTCCGATGGAAAACGCGCGGCGACGGTCTGGGGACAGCTTGGAAGTCTACGACCGACCGCTGACAACCGACGGGCACTCCGGAGTACGGTCGGGCGTTGGACAGGTCAGAACACCTGCCCTGCGTGTCACACAGCTCACGCACCATCTGCACCAGGAGGCACCCCGCGATGTCGGACCCGCAGCCCACCGCTGAAGAGCGCGGCGAGCAGATCCTTGCCGTCTTCGACACCGCGTTCGGCGAGCTGCTCGCCGCGGACCCCGCCGCCTTCCGGGTCAAGTTCCGCAAGATGGCCGCGTCGGCCTTCGCCTTCTACCGCGGGACGGCCTGCCTGTTCTACCAGGACCTGGAGCGTGAGCAGCACGGCGGCCCGTACCTGGACGACCGCACCAGCCGGGTGTGGATCCACGGCGACCTGCACGCGGAGAACTTCGGCACGTACATGGATGCGAACGGCCGGCTGGTCTTCAATGTGAACGACTTCGACGAGGCGTACGTCGGCCCCTTCACCTGGGACCTGAAGCGCTTCGCCGCCTCGGTGGCCCTGATCGGCTACGCCAAGGCGTTCAGCGACGAGCAGATCACGGCCCTGGTGCGCACGTACGCGGCGGCCTACCGCGAGCGGGTCCACTCCCTGGCCACCGGCGCGAAGAACGACGAGGTGCCGCCCTTCACCCTGGACACGGCCGACGGCCCGCTGCTCGGCGCGCTCCGCGACGCCCGCTCCCGCACCCGCTTCGAGCTGCTCGACTCCATGACGGAGATCCGCGACTTCGAGCGCCGCTTCGCCCCCGGCGGCGGCTCCATCGAGCTGGACGCGGCGACCCGCTACAAGGTGCTCGCGGCCTTCGACGGCTATCTGGAGACGCTGCCGGAGTCGTCGCTGACCCGCCCTGACTCGTACCGGGTCAAGGACGTCGTCGGGCGCCGCGGCATCGGCATCGGGTCGGCGGGCCTGCCCTCGTACAACATCCTCCTGGAGGGCAACAGCGACGCCCTGGAGAACGATGTGGTGATCTACGTGAAGCAGGCCCAGACCCCGGCCGTCTCGCGCCACATCACGGACCCGGCGATCCGCGGCTACTTCCAGCACGAGGGGCACCGCACGGTCATCTCGCAGCGCGCGCTCCAGGCCCACGCGGACCCGTGGCTGGGCTGGACGGAGCTGAACGGCTCGGGGCAGCTGGTCGCCGAGGTCTCCCCGTACGCGGTGGACCTGGACTGGTCGGACATCGACGACCCGGAGGAGGTCGACGCGGTCGTCGCCGACCTCGGCCGGGCCACCGCGACGATGCACGCGGCGGCCGACGACCAGTCCGGCGAGTCGCTGGTGCCGTTCTCCACGGAGCGCGCGATCGACGCGGCGATCGCCGCCGACGAGGACGGTTTCGCCGACCTCCTGGTGGACTTCGCGCACGTCTACGGCGCCCGCGCGCGGGAGGACCACCAGATCTTCGTGGACCTGTTCCGCAACGGCCGGATCCCCGGTCTCTGACACACAGCCACCCTTTAGGCATCGTTTACCGTCGGCCATGGCACACTCCTCGGCGATGGACGACATATCCGGGACCCAGCTCAGAGCCGTGCGCGCGGCACTCTTCACGGCCGTGGCCGTGACGCTGTCCGCCGCGTCGCACGTGCTGCTGTCCAGGGCCCCGCTGCCGCTCACGACGGTCGGCGCGATCGCCGCCGCCGTGTTCGTGATCGCGTACGCGCTCGCCGGACGCGAGCGCGGCTTCGGGCGGATCGCCGCGCTGCTCGTCCCGCTGGAGCTGGCCGCGGACACGGTCTTCACCACCGGGCAGCACGTCTGCTACGGCGCGGCGGGCGGCCCGGTCGCGGGTCCCCTGCGCTCGTTCGGCTTCGACCTGCTGTGCGCGGGGAACGTGGGCACGCCCCTGGCCCGGATGACCGGCGGTGGCGCCGGCAAGGCCGTCGGCCTGCTCGCACACCCCGGCCCGGCGGCCTCCTGGCTGCTCCTCGGCGCTCATGTGACGGTCGGCATGCTGGCGGCCCTGTGGCTGCGCCGCGGCGAGCAGGCGGTGGCCCAGCTGCTCCGCGCGCTGGCCGCGTTCGCGTTCCGGCCGCTGATCGTCGCCTGCGCCACGGTCACCGCCCGGGTCGAGCCGGTCTCCGCCGGACCCCGTCCGGTCACCGCCGTGCCGGCCGCCCGCATCCGGATCTGGGTGCACTCCGTGGGACGGCGCGGACCGCCGTGCCTGGCCGCCTGAGCCAGCACACGACAGTCCCCCTCATCTTTCACAGCTACGGAGTACGAACATCATGAGCAAGCGCAACAGCCAGCAGGCAAAGACGGCGGCCCGCGAGCGGCTGCGGATCGAGCGCGAGAAGCAGGCGAAGACGGCGAAGGCGAAGCGGCAGGCGATCGTCGCGGGTTCCATCGTGGGTGTGCTCGCGATAGCCGGCGGCGTCGGCTACTTCGCGGTGCAGGCCATGAAGCCCTCCTACTGGGAGAAGGCCAAGGACGCGAAGAGCGCCGACGTCGTGGCGCCCGCGCACACCACCGGCACCAACGGCACGACCGTGGTGATCGGCAAGGACAGCGCGAAGAAGACCCTGAAGCTCTACGAGGACTCGCGCTGCCCGGTCTGCGCGTCCTTCGAGCAGACGGTCGGCTCGACCGTCCACAAGGACGTCGAGGACGGCAAGTTCAAGATCCAGTACATCGGCGCCACCTTCATCGACGGCGACGGCAACGGCAAGATCGGCACCAACGGCGAGGGCTCCAAGAACGCGCTGAGCGCGCTCGGCGCGGCCCTGAACGTCAGCCAGGACGCCTTCCTCGACTACAAGACCGCCCTGTACTCGAAGAAGTACCACCCGGACGAGACCAAGGACGAGTTCAAGAGCGACGACTACCTGATCAAGGTCGCGAACACCGTGGACGCCCTGAAGGACAACAAGGCCTTCCAGAAGGACGTCCGCAAGGGCACCTACGACAACTGGGCCATGAAGATGTCCAAGACGTTCGACTCGAACAAGGACGGCGTCACCGGCACCCCGTCCCTCGTCATGGACGGCAAGAAGCTCGTGGGCTCCGACGGCCAGAACGCCCCCATGACGGTGGCCGACTTCAACACGGCGATCCAGAAGGCGCTCGCGGGCTGATCCCGCTCCGCTCCGTCCGGTCCACCTGACGCACCGCTGAAGGGCGGGCGAACTCTTCGGAGTTCGCCCGCCCTTGGCGCGTACCGGTCAGTAGGGTTCTGCCCCGTGACCAGTCGACTTCAGGCAGAATCCTCAACTCCGCGCCGCCGTACGGTGGTCAAGGCCGCGGCCGCGGGCGCCGTCCTCGCCGCCCCGCTGCTCGCGGTTCCCGCCGCCCACGCCGCCCCTCCCGCCCCGGCTCCCGCCTTCCTGCACGGCGTCGCCTCGGGCGACCCGCTCCCCGACGGCGTCCTGCTGTGGACACGGGTGACCCCGACCGCCGAGGCCGTGCCCGGCTCCGGCAAGGGGCCCGATACCCGGGTGAGCTGGGAGATCGCCGAGGACCAGGCGTTCCGTACGGTGGTGGGCCGGGGCACCACGACCGCCAGCGCCGCGTCCGACCACACCGTGAAGGCGGATGTAAGGGGCCTGCGCCCGGCGAGCGCCTATTACTTCCGCTTCTTCGTGGGCGACGCGTACTCGCCCGTCGGACGGACCCGCACCGCGCCCGCAGCCGACAGCCGCGACGAGCTGCGCTTCGGCGTCGTCTCCTGCGCGAACTGGGAGGCGGGCTGGTTCTCCGCCTACCGTCATCTGGCCGCCCGCGCCGACCTGGACGCGGTCCTGCACCTCGGCGACTACCTCTACGAGTACAAGACGGGCGAGTACCCGGCGGCGAAGTACACCGTCCGCCCGCACCAGCCCGCCCACGAGATCGTCTCGCTGGCCGACTACCGGATCCGGCACGGGGCGCACAAGACCGACGACGACGTCCGGGCCGTGCACGCGGCCCACCCGCTGGTGGCCATCTGGGACGACCACGAGTTCGCCAACGACGCCTGGTCGGGCGGCGCCGAGAACCACTCCCCCGACACCGAGGGCGCCTGGGCGGCCCGCAGGGACGCCGCCAAGCAGGCCTACTTCGAGTGGATGCCGGTGCGCCCGTCGATCGCGGGCACCGTCTACCGGCGGCTGCGCTTCGGTGCCCTGGCCGACCTGCACCTGCTCGATCTCCGGTCGTTCCGCTCGCAGCAGGCGAGCGTCGGCAGCGGCGCCGTGGACGACGCCGACCGCACGATCACCGGCCGCGCCCAGCTCGACTGGCTGAAGTCCGGGCTCGCCGCATCCGACGCGCAGTGGAAGCTGGTCGGCACCTCGGTGATGATCTCGCCGGTCGCCTTCGGCTCCCTGCCGGCCCATCTCCTCGCGCCGCTCGCCGAGTTGCTGGGGCTGCCCAAGGAGGGTCTGGCCGTCAACGTCGACCAGTGGGACGGCTACACGCACGACCGCAAGGAGCTGATCTCCCATCTGCGCGAGCGCGGCATCAAGGACACCGTCTTCCTGACCGGCGACATCCACATGGCGTGGGCCAACGACGTCCCGGTGACCGCGGGCACGTACCCGCTCTCGCCGTCCGCGGCGACGGAGTTCGTGGTCACGTCGGTGACGTCGGACAACCTCGACGACATCCTGCACGTCGCGCCCGACACGCTCTCCACGGTGGCCGAGACCGCGGTCAAGGCGGCCAACCGGCACGTGAAGTGGCTGGACATGGACTCCCACGGCTACGGCGTCCTGGACGTCACCGCCGAGCGGGCGCAGATGGACTACTACGTGATCTCGGACCGGACCGACAGGAACGCCACGTCCGCCTGGGAACGTTCCTACCGCACGCGCAGCGGCACCCAGAAGGTCGAGCGCACGGACGCGCCCGTGAAGTGACCCCGGGCCGGACCGGGGGCTAGAGGGAGTCCAGGAAGCCGAGCGCCACCCGCCAGGTGGCCTCGGCGGCCTCCTCGTCGTAGTCCGGCCCGGGGTCGGTGTAGAGGTGGCCGGCCCCGGCGTAGCGGTAGATCTCGACGTCGGCGCCCGTGCGACCCATCTGCAGGTACCAGGTGTTCAGCCAGTCGTCCGTCTCGAAGGCGTCCGGCGAGGCGACGTGGAGCTGGACCGGCAGCTCGTCCACGGAGGCGTTCTCGGCGATGTCCGACGTGCCGTGCAGGAGCAGCAGCCCGCGGGCCTTCTCGTCGCCGAGCGCGAGGGTCTGCGCGACGGAGGCGCCGAGCGAGAAGCCCGCGTACACCAGGCCCCGCTCGGAATAGGGGGCGGCCGCGAGCACGGCCCGCTTCAGCAGTTCGTCCTTGCCGATCTCGTCCTTGTACTCCATGCCCTCCTCGACGGTGTCGAAGGTGCGGCCCTCGAAGAGATCGGGGGTCCACACCTCGTGACCTGCGGCGCGCAGCCGGTCGGCCGCGTCCTTCACGGCGGGCCGCAGACCGAACGTCGAGTGGAAGAGCATGATGTTCATGGGCTCCATGGTGCCAGGAACGCCACAGGTTAGCCGTGGCGGATCCCGGTTACGGTGCAAGGCATGGAGATGGAGAACGTATTGCGTCCGCTGATCGTGATCGGTGGTTCGGTCCTCATCACCCTCCTCGTCGGGTGGGCCGTGGACCGACTGCTGAAGCGGGCCGACCGACGCCACCACGAGACGCCGCTCTGGGGTCTGCTGCGCCGCTGCCGGCTGCCGCTCCAGTTCGTGCTCTGCGCGGCACTGCTGCGCGGCTCGTACGACCAGACGAAGCTCGCGAAGGAGCACTCCGCCGGGATCGGCCAGACCCTCAGCCTGGTGCTCATCGGCGCCACGGCCTGGCTGATCATCCGGGTCGCCGCGGTGATCGTCGAGTCGTCCTACGCCCGTTATGCCGCCGCCCACCGCGATCCCGCCCGGGTCCGCCGGGTGCGCACGCAGGTCGCTCTCATCCAGCGCGTCGTCACGGCCGTCGTCGGTGTGATGGCGGTCGCGGCGATGCTGCTGACCTTCCCCGCGTTCCGCGCCGCGGGCGCCTCGCTGCTGGCCTCGGCCGGCATCCTCGGCATCGTCGCCGGTGTCGCCGCCCAGTCCACGCTCGGCAACCTCTTCGCCGGGCTGCAGATCGCCTTCGGCGACATGGTCCGCATCGGGGACACGGTCGTGGTGGACGGCGAGTGGGGCACGGTCGAGGAGATCACCCTCACCTTCCTCGCCGTACGCACCTGGGACGAGCGCCGGATCACCATGCCGGTGTCGTACTTCACGTCGAAGCCGTTCGAGAACTGGTCGCGCGGCGGCGCCCAGATGACCGGCACCGTCTTCTTCCACCTCGACCACAGCGCGCCCCTGCACGAGATGCGCGAGCGGCTGCGCGACATCCTCGGCGAGTGCGCGGCCTGGGACGGCCGCGACTGGGGCCTGGCCGTCACCGACACCACGCCCTCCACGATGCAGGTCCGCGCCCTGGTCACCGCCAAGGACGCCGACGACATCTGGACGGTCCGGGTCACCGTCCGCGAGCAGATGCTGCGCTGGCTGACCGAGAAGCACCCGTACGCCCTCCCGCGCATCAACACGGCCACGGCCCTGCTCGCCCCCGACGAGGCCATGGAGGCCTTCTCGGAACACGTCCGCGCCCGGGACGGCCGCGCCCCGCGCACCGGTCGCGGCTGAGGACCGCCGCCCGGCTGACGGCCTCGCGCAGTTTCCCCTGAGCGAGCGGAGCCCGCTTCAGGGGCGCGGGGAACTGCGCGACCAGCCACGACGAGACCCGCACACGAGCACGCACCCTCCGCAACCCCGGCTAGCGCAGACTCCGTACGTCGAGCTGCCGCAGCACCCGGTCGACGACCTCCGGATTGGCCCCGGGCTCGCTGCGCGCGGCCAGCACCTCGTGCCGCGCCGCCGACATCATCTCGGCCTGGATCCGCCGCACCCGCTTGATCCTCTTGTACCGCTTGGCCTGCGACTCGCGCCGTTCCTCGGCCCCCATCTCGGGATTGATGCGCAGCCCGATGTCGTACGCCCGGCGCAGCATCTGCTCCTGCACCTCGGCGGGAAGCTCCTCGACCTCCTCGATCTCCTTGTACCGCCGCTTCGCGGCCTTCGCGGCGCGCAGCGCCAGCTCCTTCTCGTACTCCTGCTCGGCCTCGGTGTCGGCGCGCACGTTCAGCTTCGTCACCAGCCAGGGCAGACTCAGCCCCTGGAGCACGAGGGTCGCCATGATGACGCCGAACGCGATGAAGACGATCTCGTCCCGGTCGGGGAAGGCCGACCCGTCGTCCATCGTCAGCGGGATGGCGAGGGCCAGCGCCACCGACGCCACCCCGCGCATCCCCGACCACCACATGACGACGGTCTCCCGCCAGCTCAGCGGGATGTCCTCGTCGAAGTCGCGGCGCGCGTGCATCCGTTTGGTGACCAGGGTCATGGGCGCCAGCCACAGCAGCCGCACGACGATGACGACGCCGACGACCGCGGCCGACCAGCCCAGCATCTCGCCCCAGCGGCCCTGCGCGGTCCTGACGACGTTGTGCACCTCCAGGCCGATGAGCCCGAAGGCGACCCCGGTGACGAGGGTGTCGACGACGTCCCAGAAGGCGCGGCCGGTGAGCCGGGTGAGGACGTCGTCGGCGTCGAAGGCGTGCTCGGCGAGGAAGATCGCCGTGGTCAGGACGGCGAGCACGCCCGAGCCCTTGAGCTCCTCGGCGAGGACGTAGGAGGCGTACGGGATGAGGAGGGTCAGGCCGATCTGGAGGGTGGCGTCGCCGAGATAGCCCATGAGCTTGTTGGCGGCCCAGCCGAGCACGAACCCGACGACGATCGCGACGACTGCGGACAGGACGAGGTCGAAGGCGGCCCGCGGCAGGGAGAAGGAGCCGCTGACCGCGGCGGCGATGGCGACGTGGTAGAGCACGATCGCCGTCACGTCGTTGAACAGCCCCTCGCCCTCCAGGATCGACACCATCCGCCGGGGCAGCCCGAGTTGGCCCGCGACGGCGGTCGCGGCGACCGGGTCCGGCGGGGCCACCAGCGCCCCGAGCGCGACCGCCGCGGCGAGCGAGAGACCGGGCACCACGGCGTTCGCGACGAAGGCGACGGCGGCCGTGGTCACGAAGACGAGGGCGACGGCGAGCAGGAAGATCGGCCGCTTGTTGGCGGCGAACTGGCGCCAGGACGTGCGGTGCACGGCCGCGTAGAGCAGCGGCGGCAGCACGAGGGGCAGGATCAGGTCGGGGTCGATGTCGACGTTCGGAACGGCCCGGATCAGGGCGAGGACGATGCCGAGCAGGGTCATCAGGATGGGCGCGGGCAGCTTGAGCCGGTCGCCGAGCGGCACGCTCAGGACGGCCCCGAGCAGCAGCACGAACAGCAGGGCCAATTGATCCACGGATGCTCCGACCAGGCTCGACGATCACGTGTGTACCGGCGTCCAGGGTGCCACGCGATCCGGGCAAAACGGCTCGACAGCGGTGCGTGGGCGCACCGATTCGAGCGGCGGCGAACACCCGGTCCGGAGCGGGACCGGGCCGCGCCCGTCTCAGCCGACGGTCTTGCGCATCGCCCGGTGCGGAATCCCGGCGTCCGGGAACTCCGGCCCGTACGCCTCGTACCCGAGCCGCTCGTAGAAGCCCAGCGCATGAGTCTGCGCGTGCAGATCGACCGCCGAGAGCCCGCGGTCCCGGGCGGCTTCCTCGATGGCGCCGACCAGAGCGGCGCCCACTCCAAGGCCCCGGGCGGCCTTGGCCACGGCGAGGCGGCCGAGGGCGCCGACGTCCTCGGCCCCGCCGTTCTTCACCGCGGCGGCGGCACCGGTCAGCAGCCGGCCGGTGCCGAGCGCGGTCCCGTCCTCCCGGACCGCCAGCACATGCACGGCGTCGATGTCGTACGTGTCGTACTCCAGCTCCTGCGGCACGCCCTGCTCGGTGACGAAGACGTCCCGGCGGACGGCGAAGCAGGCGGCGCGGTCCGTCTCGGACTCGGCGACCCGCAGCTCGTAGGCGGCGCTCATGCGCTCTCCGCCCGGACCCGGTCCAGCGCGGTCTGGAGGTCGTCGGGGTACTCGCTCGCGAACTCGACCCACTGGCCGTCCGCCGGGTGCTCGAAGCCGAGGCGCACCGCGTGCAGCCACTGCCGGGTGATGCCGAGGCGCTTGGCGAGCGTCGGGTCGGCGCCGTACGTGAGGTCGCCGACGCACGGGTGCCGGTGCGCGGACATGTGCACCCGGATCTGGTGGGTGCGGCCCGTCTCCAGCTTGATGTCGAGCAGGGAGGCGGCGCGGAAGGCCTCGATGAGGTCGTAGTGCGTGACGGACGGCTTGCCGTCGGCGGTCACGGCCCACTTGTAGTCGTGGTTCGGGTGACGGCCGATGGGGGCGTCGATCGTGCCGCTCATCGGGTCGGGGTGACCCTGGACCAGCGCGTGGTAGCGCTTGTCCGGGACGCGCTCCTTGAACTGGCGCTTCAGCGAGGTGTACGCCCGCTCGGACTTGGCGACGACCATCAGGCCGGAGGTGCCGACGTCGAGCCGGTGCACGATGCCCTGGCGCTCGGCGGCGCCCGACGTCGAGATCCGGTATCCGGCCGCGGCGAGGCCGCCGATCACGGTCGTGCCGGTCCAGCCGGGGCTGGGGTGGGCGGCGACGCCCACCGGCTTCACGATGACGACGATGTCGTCGTCGTCGTGCACGATCTCCATGCCCTCGACGGGCTCGGCGACGATCTGCACCGGAGCGGGCGCCTGCGGCATCTCCACTTCCAGCCAGGCCCCGCCGTGCACCCGCTCGGACTTGCCCACGACCGAGCCGTCCACCGTCACCTTCCCGGCGGCGGCGAGCTCGGCGGCCTTGGTGCGGGAGAAGCCGAACATGCGGGAGATGGCGGCGTCGACGCGCTCGCCCTCCAGGCCGTCGGGCACGGGCAGGGTTCGGATCTCGGGAATCGTGCTCACCCGTCGAGTATGCAGGAGCGCACCGACAGCCCCGAACCGCAGCCCTGCCACCAGGGCCGCGGTCAGTCCTTGTGGACGGTGCCGTCGGGGTCGATCCCGCGGAAGGACAGCAGCACGATCAGGATGCCGCCGCACACGATCGCCGAGTCGGCCAGGTTGAACACCGGGTAGTGCTTCGGCGCGATGAAGTCGACGACGGCGCCCTCGAAGATGCCGGGGGCCCGGAAGATCCGGTCGGTGAGATTACCGAGGGCCCCGCCGAGCAGCAGCCCGAGCGCGATCGCCCACGGCGTGCTGTAGAGCTTCTTCGCGAGCCGCACGATGACGACGATCACCGCGGCCGCGATCACCGTGAAGACGATCGTGAAGGCCTCGCCCACGCCCCAGGCGGCGCCGGGGTTGCGGATCACCTCCAGCTGCAGCCAGTCGCCGAGGATCCGGACGGAGTCCTGGTGCTCCAGCTTCGCGACCACGATGAGCTTGCTCACGAGGTCGAGGGCGTACGCGAGGGCGGCCACGGCGAGCAGCACGACGAGCCGCCGCCTGCCCTTGGGCCGCTCGGCCGCGGCGGCCTGCTCGGGCTCGACCGCCCCCGTCTCAGAGGAATCCGGCGTACCGATGACGCGCTCCGCTTCTGCCACGTGAGTCCCTCAACCTAGTGCCTGACTGGGGACGAGCGTACGGCACACGTGTGCGGCCGTACGAGGACGGTACGGCCACGACTCGGCTGCTTCTCGGCCGGGAGAGCGCTGCTGACGCTCAGTAGCGCCGCTCCTGCTTCTGCTTGCACTCCACACACAGGGTCGCCCGCGGGAAGGCCTGCATCCGCGCCTTGCCGATCGGGTTCCCGCAGTTCTCGCAGAGTCCGTAGGTGCCGGCGTCCAGCCGCTCCAGCGCCCGCTCGGTCTGGAGCAGCATCTCGCGCGCGTTGGCCGCGAGCGCCATCTCGTGCTCGCGCGTGATGTTCTTCGTGCCCGTGTCGGCGTCGTCGTCGCCCGCCCCGTCCCCGGAGTCCCGCATCAGGCCCGCGAGGCCCTCCTCGGCGGTGGCGATCTCGCTGCCCAGCCGCAGCGCCTCGCTCTGCAGCTCGGCGCGCGCCTCCGCGACCTCGTCCGGGGTCCAGGGCTCCTCGCCGGGCCGGACGGCCAGCTCGCCGGGTTCGGCGGCGGCCACCCGCGCCTTGGGAACCGCTTCGGCTTCGGGCTTCTTCGCCGCCGTGGCCGTTCCCTGAGTCTTCTTCGCAACCACCGTCGTGGCTCCCGTCGTCTTCGCGGCCTCGGCCGCGTCCTCGGCCGCGGAGGCGACCGTCTTCTTCGCCGCGCTCTTGCGCCCGGCGGCCTTCTTGGCGCCGGGCTTCGCCGTGCTCGCGGTGCCGTCCCCGGCACCGGTCGTACCGCTCGTACGGTCCGCGGCAGTGGTCTCCTCCGCGGCCTCGGCCGCCGCGTCCGCGCCGGGGCTCTTCGCGGAGGTGACCTTCGCGGTCTTCTTCGCCGCGCTCCTGGTGCTCTTCGCCGCCTTCTTGGCGGGCGCGGCACTTTTCGCGCTCTTCGTGGGCGCGCTCTTCGCCGCCTTGGCAGTCTTCCGGGGCGCCGAAGCATCCCCGGACACCGCCGCGCGGGCGCTCTTCTTGGCCCCCACGTCCTTCCCGGCACCGCCGGAGGCAGTGGCACGGGCCGCCCCGCCGGAGGCACCCGCGCCCGTCGATCTGCCGGACGCCGACTGCTGAACGGCGGTCTTTTTCGCCACCATGGCCGCGGCCCCTTCACATATTGTGATCTTGCACGCGAATCGTGCTGGGACGATAAATCGACTCCAGGCCCGCGGCAACGGGACAGGCGCCCCGGTCCACCCCCTCCGCGACGGTCCGGCGACCGTCGCGCGAGGAACCTGCAAGCGTTGTGCCCAGCTCCCCGCCTGGTAATCCGCCCACCGCCCGAGTGCGCCGCGCCCGCCGACGGACCGGCCGGGACCGGCCCGCGCGCGTGTCGCCATTCGGGTCACCGGAGACGGACGGCGCGGCCCGCCGCCGACCCCGCGAAAACCGGTCGGCCGCCCCGCCCGGGGCGCCGTACACTGGGCGGAGCGAGAAGCATGGATGGGGACGAGTAGCGGCGTACGCAGCCAGGAGCGACCCGGGGTCGGTGGAAGCCCGGGGGCGAGCGCGACGCGAAGATCACCCCGGAGCCGCCGGAAGAACGCCCAGGACGACGTCCACGGGCCGATAGACCCGGCATCGCGACCCCAATGAGGGGGCTCGCCGGAGCACACCACGCTCCGGAGGGCCAAGGAGGGTGGTACCGCGGGAGCGCGCCGCACACGGCGTACGTCGCACGGCAGTGGCGGCAGGCTCTCGTCCCTCCGACGGAAGAAGGCAGATCCGCCGGAGGAAGACTGATGACGCAGTACCGCCAGGTGCCCGCCCAGGTCGACCTGCCCGCCCTCGAGCACGCGGTGCTCGACTTCTGGGACGAGCAGAAGATCTTCGCCAAGAGCCTGGAGCAGTCCGAGGGGCGCCCCGAGTGGGTGTTCTACGAGGGCCCGCCCACGGCCAACGGCATGCCGGGTGCCCACCACATCGAGGCCCGCGTCTTCAAGGACGTCTTTCCCCGCTTCCGCACGATGCGCGGCTACCACGTGGCGCGCAAGGCGGGCTGGGACTGCCACGGCCTGCCCGTGGAGCTGGCGGTCGAGAAGGAGCTGGGCTTCACCGGCAAGAAGGACATCGAGGCGTACGGCATCGCCGAGTTCAACGCCAAGTGCCGCGAGTCCGTGACCCGGCACACCGACGCCTTCACCGACCTGACGACCCGCATGGGCTACTGGGTCGACCTCGACGACGCCTACCGCACGATGGACCCGAGCTATGTCGAGTCGGTGTGGTGGTCGCTGAAGGAGATCTTCGACAAGGGCCTGCTGGTCCAGGACCACCGTGTCGCCCCCTGGTGTCCGCGCTGCGGCACCGGCCTGTCGGACCACGAGCTGGCCCAGGGCTACGAGACGGTCGTCGACCCCTCGGTCTATGTCCGTTTCCCCCTCACCTCCGGTCCCCTGGCCGGTCAGGCCTCGCTGCTGATCTGGACGACGACGCCCTGGACGCTGGTGTCCAACACGGCGGTCGCCGCGCACCCCGAGGTCCGCTACGTCGTGGCGACCGACGGCACCGAGAAGCTGGTCGTCGCCGAGCCGCTCGTCGAAAAGGCGCTCGGCGAGGGCTGGGAGACCACCGGCGAGTCCTTCACCGGTGCCGAGATGGAGCGCTGGAAGTACCAACGCCCGTTCGAGCTCATCGAGTTCCCGGCCGAGGCCCACTATGTGGTCAACGCCGAGTACGTGACGACCGAGGACGGTACGGGTCTGGTCCACCAGTCCCCCGCGTTCGGCGAGGACGACCTCAAGGTCTGCCGCGCGTACGGCCTTCCCGTCGTGAACCCCGTGCTGCCCGACGGCACCTTCACCCCCGATCTCCCCCTCGTGGGCGGCGTCTTCTTCAAGAAGGCGGACGAAGCGCTGACCGAGGACCTCAAGAACCGCGGCGTGCTCTTCCGCCATCTGCCGTACGAGCACAGTTACCCGCACTGCTGGCGCTGCCACACCGCGCTCCTCTACTACGCGCAGCCGTCCTGGTACATCCGCACCACGGCCGTCAAGGACCGCCTCCTCCAGGAGAACGAGAAGACCAACTGGTTCCCGGAGACGGTCAAGCACGGCCGCTTCGGCGACTGGCTGACCAACAACATCGACTGGGCGCTGTCCCGCAACCGCTACTGGGGCACCCCGCTGCCGATCTGGCGCTGCGAGGACAACCACCTCACCTGCGTCGGCTCGCGCGCGGAGCTGTCCGAGCTGTCCGGCACCGACCAGTCGCAGCTCGACCCGCACCGCCCCTACATCGACGACGTCACCTTCCCCTGCTCCCACGAGGGCTGCCGGTCGACGGCGACGCGCGTGCCGGAGGTCATCGACGCCTGGTACGACTCGGGCTCGATGCCGTTCGCGCAGTGGGGCTACCCGTACCAGAATAAAGAACTGTTCGAGTCCCGCTACCCGGCGCAGTTCATCTCCGAGGCCATCGACCAGACCCGCGGCTGGTTCTACACCCTGATGGCGATCGGCACCCTGGTCTTCGACAAGTCGTCGTACGAGAACGTGGTGTGCCTGGGCCACATCCTCGCCGAGGACGGCCGCAAGATGTCCAAGCACCTGGGCAACACCCTGGACCCGATCCCGCTGATGGACCGGCACGGCGCGGACGCGGTGCGCTGGTTCATGGCGGCCGGCGGCTCCCCCTGGGCGGCCCGCCGGGTCGGCCACGGCACCATCCAGGAAGTCGTCCGCAAGACGCTCCTCACGTACTGGAACACGGTCGCCTTCCAGGCCCTGTACGCCCGCACCGCCCAGTGGGCGCCCAGCGAGGCGGACCCGGCCCCGGCCGACCGCACCGTCCTGGACCGCTGGCTGCTCTCCGAGCTGCACCAGCTCACCGACGAGGTCACCAAGGCGCTGGAGGCCTACGACACCCAGCGCGCCGGCAAGCTGCTGTCCGCGTTCGTCGACGACCTCTCCAACTGGTACGTGCGCCGCTCGCGCCGCCGCTTCTGGCAGGGCGACAAGGCCGCGCTGCGCACCCTGCACGAGGTCGTCGTCACCATCACCCAGCTGATGGCACCGCTGACACCGTTCATCTCCGAGCGGGTCTGGCAGGACCTGGTCGTCCCGGTCACCCCCGACGCCCCGGAATCCGTCCACCTCTCCTCCTGGCCCGAGGCCGACCTCTCCGCGATCGACCCGACCCTGTCCACGCAGATGGCGCTCGTGCGCCGCCTGGTCGAGCTGGGCCGCGCCACCCGCGCGGAGTCGGGCGTCAAAACACGCCAGCCGCTCTCCCGCGCACTGGTGGCCGCCTCCGGCTTCGACACCCTCTCCCCCGAACTGCACGCACAGATCACGGAGGAACTGAACGTCTCCTCACTGGCCACCCTCTCCGAGGTGGGCGGCAGCCTCGTCGACACGACCGCCAAGGCGAACTTCCGGGCCCTGGGCAAGCGCTTCGGCAAACGCGTCCAGGACGTCGCCAAGGCCGTGGCCGACACGGACGCCGCAGCCCTCTCCCTCGCCCTGCGCGAAGGCACCGCATCGGTGGAGGTCGACGGCGAGAAGGTCGACCTGGCCCCCGACGAGGTCATCATCACCGAGACCCCCCGCGAGGGCTGGTCCGTGGCCTCCGACTCGGGCGCCACCGTCGCCCTCGACCTGGAGCTCACCGAGGAACTGCGCCAGGCCGGCCTGGCCCGTGACGCGATCCGCCTCATCCAGGAGGCCCGCAAGAACAGCGGCCTGGACGTCGCGGACCGGATCGCCCTGCGCTGGACGTCCACGGACCCGGCGGTCATCTCCGCACTGTCCGAGCACGCCGGCCTCATCGCCGACGAGGTCCTCGCGACCGACTTCGCCCAGGGCGAGGCCGACACCGACTACGGCACCCCGTTCACCGACGAGGGCCTGAGCCTGGAATTCCGCCTCCGCAAGGCGTAACCCGCGCGATGCGCCGGAGGGGCCCGATGGATTCATCGGGCCCCTCCGGCGTATGCGGCCTCAGATGAAGCCCCTCCGGCGATCGAGGAGCGGGGTCCGGGGCGGAGCCCCGAGACGGCGCCCCGTCCCACCCGCAGCCCACACAAAGACCTCGGCCCGGATCGCAGAAACGATCCGGGCCGAGGCCTGAATGAACGCCGACGCCTCTAGGGCGCTACAGCCGGGCTCAGTTGTCGTCCTCGTCGATGAGGAAACCGCGCATCGGCGACGGAGCCTGCCCCATCGGCTGCGGACCCTGCGGCCGCACCGGAGCCATCGGCTGCGTCATCGCGGGCGACATCTGCTGCTGGCCGCCGTACGACGGGCCACCGGCGGACGGGTTGCCACCCATGGTCTGGTTGCCACCGTAGGACGGGGCACCGGCACCGGCGGGAGCCATCGAAGGCGCCGGGGACGGCGGCAGCGACGCGGTGGCCGGGGTGCGCGGCGGAGCCAGCGAGTCGTCGGACTGGGACTCCAGCTGACGCAGCTGCGACTCCAGGTACGACTTCAGACGCGTGCGGTACTCGCGCTCGAAGCCGCGCAGGTCCTCGACCTTGCGCTCCAGCGTGGCGCGGGCGGACTCCAGGGAGCCCATCGCGACGCGGTGCTTCTCCTGCGCGTCCCGCTCCAGGGCGTCGGCCTTGGCACGGGCGTCACGCTCGAGACCCTCGGCGCGGCTGCGGGCCTCGCCGACGATCTTGTTGGCCTCGGAGCGGGCCTCGGCGATCGCCTGGTCGGCGGTCTGCTGGGCCAGCGAGAGGACACGGGCGGCACTGTCGCCGCCGGGGCCCTGACCGGGCTGCGGCATCTGCGGACCGCCGTGACCGCCCATGGGGCCGCCCATCGGACCGCCGAGCTGCGGCTGCTGGCCCATCGGACCCTGACCCATCGGACCCTGGCCCATCGGGCCGGGACCCTGCGGGCCGCCCTGCGGACCGTGGCCACCCGGACCGGCCGGAAGCTGCGGGGCACCGCTCGGCAGCTGCGGCGGACCACCCATGGGGCCGCCCATCTGCTGCTGCGGCGGGCCCGATATCCCGGCGGGCACCGGGGCGCCCGGGCCGCGCATGCCCTGCGGGGGACCCTGCTGGTCCTGCGGACCACCGGGGCCGTCGGGACCACCGGGGCCGCCGGGACCCTTGCGCATACCACCCTGCTGCTGGTTCTGCGCGGCGGCACGCGTGGCCGCGGCCAGCTTGGCGCGCAGATCCTCGTTCTCACGCAGGAGACGGGTCAGTTCGGCTTCGACCTCATCGAGGAAGGCATCGACCTCGTCCTCGTCATAGCCTTCTCGGAGGCGGACGGTCGTGAACTGCTTGTTCCGCACGTCCTCGGGGGTCAGCGGCATCTCTTCACCTCAACGTTGTCGTCGGCATTCGGCAAGACCGTAGTTGACATCGTGCTCACACCGCGCTCACGAGAGAGATCAGGATGTAGACGATGATCATCAGTACGAAGAAGGACAGGTCGAGCGCCACGCCCCCGAGACGCAGCGGCGGAATGAACCGCCGCAGAAGCTTGAGCGGTGGATCAGTGACAGTGTAGGTGGCCTCCAGAACGACCACCATCGCCTTGCCGGGTTGCCACGAGCGGGCGAACTGGAAGACATAGTCCATGACCAGCCGGAAGATCAGCACGATGAGGAAACACATCAGCGCGATGTAGACCACATCCAAAACCACGCTCATGTCGGTGGTTCCCTCTCCCCTGTGTCTCGTGCCTCGTGACTAGTACATAGCTAGTCGTTGAACTAGTGCTGCGTCTCAGCTCTGGTTGAAGAACCCGCCCTCTGCGATGCGGGCCTTGTCCTCCGCCGTGACATCGACGTTAGCAGGCGACAACAGGAACACCTTCTGCGTCACCCGCTCGATGCTCCCGTGAAGACCGAAGACGAGACCGGCGGCAAAGTCGACAAGTCGCTTCGCGTCGGTGTCGTCCATCTCCGTCAGATTCATGATCACCGGAGTGCCCTCGCGGAAGTGTTCCCCGATGGTACGGGCCTCGTTGTAGGTCCGGGGGTGCAACGTGGTGATGCGGTAGGGCTCCCGCTCGGACACGACCTTGGGCATGATCACCGGTGCGTTCTTCTCCAGGTTCTGACGTTCAGGTGTGATGGATGCCACGGGGGCGATTCGTGCCGGACGTCCCGATTCAGCGCCGAGCGAAGCGGAGGGGCGGACCGGCTCCCGCTGTGCGGGGGGCTGTACCACTCGTACCGGTTCGTCCTCTTCGATCACTGAACGTGCGTTGTGTGACGGGTGCGACGGCTCGTGCCGTCGACGGTCACGCTCGGGTTCCGGGTCGAGCTCGGGTTCGAAGTCGTCGTCGGGGTCGAACCCCCGGCCGTCGTACCCATCGTCCTCCACGAGGCCGAGGTAGACCGCCATCTTGCGCATCGCGCCGGCCATGCTCTGAGTCCTCCGCTCTGTGGTGGATCGGCTGACGTCAACCAAAATGCCCGCGATCCACGTGATCTCCCCGCCCATCAGCGAGAATGACCATATTTTCTGCTGTGGTCCGACTTCTTGGCGACGTTACCCGAGCCTCGGCCGGACACCGAGGACCGCCGTACCGACGCGCACATGTGTCGCTCCGGCCGCCACGGCCTGCTCGAGATCCGAACTCATCCCTGCCGAGACCATGTTCGCAGCCGGATGGGCCGCGCGCAGGGCAGTCGACAAATCCATGAGGTGCTCGAACGCCGCCTGTTGCCGTCCCGCGTACTCCCCGGTGAGCGGCGCGACGGTCATCAGCCCGTCGAGCCGCAGCCCCGGCGCCTCGGCCACGCGCGCCGCCAACTCCTCCACTCCGCCCGGCGCCACGCCGCCGCGCTCACCGCGCCCGTCACCCGCCGTGACGTCCGCGTCGAGCGCGACCTGGATCAGGCAGCCGAGCTCGCGCTCGGTCCGTACCGCTTCCTTGGACAGCGCCGTGACGAGCTTCGCCCGGTCCACGGACTGCACCAGATCGGCATAACCCACCACGGATCGCACTTTGTTGGTCTGCAACTGACCGACGAAGTGCCAGGTGAGCGGGAGGTCCGCGCACTCGGCCGCCTTGGGGGCGGCGTCCTGGTCGCGGTTCTCGGCCACGTGCCGCACGCCGAGCCCGGACAGGATCCGGACATCGCTCGCGGGGTAGGTCTTGGTGACCACGATGAGAGTGACGTCCTCGCGCTTGCGGCCGGCGGCGGCGCACGCGGCGGCGATACGTTCCTCCACCCGGGCCAGGTTCGCGGCGAGTTCGTCCTTACGTCCCTGAAGGTCCGTCATGTCGTTTCAGTCCAGCCAGACATAGCTCGCGAGGCGCCCGGTGGTGCGCTCGCGGCGGTACGAGAAGTGGTCGTGCGACTCCAGCGTGCACACCGGCGACGAGCGCCGGTCGCGCACTCCGAGCCTTTCGAGTTGCGCGTGCACACCGGCGGTCACGTCGACGGCCGGAGTGCCCCAACTGGTCTCGGCGTACGCCGCCGGTTCGATCCCGGCGACCTCCGCGCGCATGCCGGCGGGGACTTCGTAGCAGCGGCCGCAGACCGCGGGTCCGGTACGGGCGACGATCCGGCCGGGCTCCGCGCCGAGCTTCACCATCGCCTCGACCGCGGCGGGCACGACCCCGGCGACCATGCCGGGGCGTCCCGCGTGTGCTGCGGCAACGACTCCGGCGTCCGGGTCCGCGAGCAGCACCGGTGTGCAGTCCGCGGTGAGCACGGCGAGGGCGAGGCCGGGCCGCGCGGTGACCAGGGCGTCGACGCTCGGGATGTCGGCGTCCGTGGCCCAGGGCCCGTCCACCACCGCGACATCGGGCCCGTGCACCTGGTTCATCCAGACGACCCGGGCCGGTTCGAGGCCGAGTTCCCGGGCGGCCAGCTCCCGGTTGCGGAGCACGGCGTCGCGGTCGTCGCCGACCGCCCCGCCGAGGTTGAGCTCCTCGTACGGAGCGGCGCTCACCCCGCCCCACCGGTCGGTGAAGGCGAAGTGCGCGCCGCTTGCCGTGGACGCCGAGGTCACGGCGTCGAGCTGTCCTATCACTTCAGTGGTCCGAGCTTCCGGAGGTCACTTCAGGAAGTCCGGCACGTCCAGCTCCTCGGCCTGGCTGTCCGGGTAGGACGGCCGGGGCACGTGGGGCGGGGCGACCGGGGCCACCGGGGCCTCGTTCACCGGGGCGGGCGCCTCGGCCGGCTCCGGCTTGAGCTCCTCGCGGGGCGTGACGCTGCCGAGGCTGCCGAAGGTCGGACGCGAGGGCTCGGGAGCCGACGCGGCACGGGCCGCGGCGGCCGGGTCCTCGCGCTTGACCGACGACGAGCCGATGACGTTCTCCCGCTTGGCCGGCGGCTGCCCGCCGTCGAAGCCGGCGGCGATCACCGTGACCCGCACCTCGTCGCCGAGGGCGTCGTCGATGACCGCACCGAAGATGATGTTCGCCTCGGGGTGCGCGGCCTCGCTGACCAGCTGCGCGGCCTCGTTGATCTCGAAGAGACCGAGGTCCGAGCCGCCGGAGATGGAGAGCAGCACACCGCGGGCGCCGTCGATGGACGCCTCCAGGAGCGGCGAGGAGATCGCCATCTCGGCCGCCGCCACCGCACGGTCGTCGCCGCGGGCCGAGCCGATGCCCATGAGGGCGGAACCGGCTTCGGACATCACGGACTTGACGTCGGCGAAGTCGAGGTTGATCAGACCCGGGGTGGTGATCAGGTCGGTGATGCCCTGGACACCGGAGAGCAGGACCTGGTCCGCCGACTTGAAGGCGTCGAGGACGGAGACCTGCCGGTCCGAGATGGACAGGAGCCGGTCGTTCGGAATGACGATGAGGGTGTCGACCTCTTCGCGGAGCTCGGCGATGCCGTCCTCCGCCTGGTTCGCCCGGCGCCGTCCCTCGAAGGTGAACGGGCGGGTGACCACGCCGATCGTGAGGGCGCCGAGCGAGCGCGCGATGTTGGCCACGACGGGCGCGCCGCCGGTGCCGGTGCCGCCACCTTCACCGGCGGTGACGAAGACCATGTCGGCCCCCTTGAGGACCTCCTCGATCTCCTCGCGGTGGTCCTCGGCCGCCTTGCGGCCGACGGCCGGATTGGCTCCGGCGCCGAGTCCGCGGGTGAGTTCACGGCCGACGTCGAGCTTGACGTCCGCGTCGCTCATCAACAGGGCTTGCGCGTCGGTGTTGATGGCGATGAACTCGACGCCCTTGAGACCGACCTCGATCATCCGGTTGATGGCATTGACACCACCGCCGCCGACACCGATGACTTTGATGACTGCGAGGTAGTTCTGCGGTGCTGCCACGTCGAAGGCCTCTCGCCTCGAGTTACGTGTCGTCGCTCGCCTTCTGCGCTGCGACGACTGATGCCGAATTGGGGCGGTCCGGACTACTAGTTGACTACTAGTCGGCTGCCGACCCGAACCCTAACGCTGAAGTTTAGGGTTACCAGTGTGTCTGTTTCCTGGACTCTTCCGAACCTGACACTAAGTCGACAAGTGGCGCCCGTTCAACGAACACGCCGAACCTCCCGTTTTTCTTTTCACCCTATGTGATCAGCCGTAGCGCTGCCCAACCAGGGTGCTGGCCTGCGCTGATGTGCGTCAACTCCCCACTGACGCAGGGGCGGTGGGAACACTCACGTCGAAGTGCCGTGCCTTCGGAGCGGCTTTCATGAGAGCGGTGAGTGCGTGTACCTTCTGCGCGCTCTTCTCGCCGCTTCCCCAGACGACGGTCCGTCCACCGGTGAGTTCCAGCGAGATCTCGTCGTAGGAACGGACCTTGACGGTCCGGGTGTCGCGCGCCACCGCGGCGGGCAACCGGCCCGCGACCCGCACCGCTTCCCGGGTCAGCCGCTCGGGGCCGAACCGGCGCAGGCTGGCTGCCGCGCCCTTCCGGTCGGGCGTCAATTCCAGTCGGGGAACGTCCTTCGGGGCCTCGTCGACCGTCGCGAAACGCACACCTTCATGGTCGACTTCGACGAACTTGCCCGAATTTCGCTCGTCCGCGGCAATCAGAACCGGCTTGCGTTCCGTCACTTTCAGCCCGATTCCGTGCGGCCAGGAACGCACCACCTCAACCGAGTCGATTCGGGGCAATTTCTGGCGCAGCCGGTCCGCAATGGTGTCCGTGTCGACGGAAATCAGCGGGGCACCGACCGGCACGGCGGCCGCGTCGCGCACCTGGGCGGGCGTCAGGACCTCGGTTCCGGAGGTCGTGACGCGTTCCACGCGCAGCCAGTGCGATCCGTAGAGCGACCAGATGCCGCCCGCCCCGATCAGGACGAGCAGCACTCCGGCCACGATGAGCGTGCGGACGCTCGGACGGCGGAAGCGGGGCGGGGGCGGGCCGGCCTCGTGCGCCTCGGCGTCCTCTCGGTCCGTCACAGCCGATCCGGCCACGCTCGCTCCTTCTACGTCACTGGTGACGCGAGTTGATCGCCTCGTACACCATTCCGACGAGCAGATCGTCGGCGTCCCTGCGGCCGAACTCGGACGCGGCGCGGGACATCTCGAACAGCCGGTGCGGGTCGGCGAGCACGGGAAGGACGTTGCCCTGGATCCACTCCGGGGTCAGCTCCGCGTCGTCGACCAGCAGGCCGCCGCCGGCCTTGACCACCGGCTGGGCGTTGAGCCGCTGTTCGCCGTTGCCGATGGGCAGCGGGACGTAGGCGGCCGGGAGCCCGACGGCGGAGAGTTCGGCGACGGTCATCGCGCCCGCGCGGCAGAGCATCATGTCGGCCGCGGCGTACGCGAGGTCCATCCGGTCCACGTACGGTACCGGGATGTAGGGGGGCATCCCCGGCATCTGCTGAACCTGCGGCAGTTCGTTCTTGGGACCGACCACGTGCAGGATCTGGATGCCGGACTGCTGGAGCAGCGGAGCGACGCGCTGGACGACCTCGTTCAGCCGGCGTGCGCCCTGGGAGCCGCCGGAGACCAGCAGCGTCGGCAGGTTCGGGTCGAGGCCGAACGCGGCGCGGGCCTCGGGGCGCACCGCGGCCCGGTCCAGCATGGCGATGGTGCGGCGCAGCGGGATGCCGATGTAGCGGGAGTTGCGCAGCTTGCTGTCCGGGCTGGAGACGGCGACCTGGGCCGCGTACCGCGAACCGATCTTGTTGGCCAGGCCGGGCCGGGCGTTGGCCTCGTGCACGATGATCGGCACTCCGAGCCGCTTGGCGGCCAGATAGCCGGGCAGCGCCACATAGCCGCCGAAACCGACCACCGCGTCCGCCTTGGTCCGCTCCAGGATCTGCTCGGCGGCCTTGATCGTGCCGCGCAGCCGCCCGGGCACGGTGATCAGCTCAGGGGTGGGCTTGCGGGGCAGCGGCACGGCGGGGATCAGCGCCAGCTCGTAGCCACGCTCGGGTACGAGCCGCGTCTCGAGCCCCTTCTCCGTGCCGAGGGCCGTGATGCCCACGGTCGGGTCCTGCCTGCGCAGGGCGTCCGCGAGGGCGAGCGCCGGCTCGATGTGGCCGGCGGTCCCCCCACCGGCGAGTACGACATGCACCGAAATTCACCGCTCTCCGGACGTACGCGCCGAGGCGCGCCGTCGCATCGTGTTCCATCTCATCCCACGCTCCCCCGAGGTTCGCCGCATGGCGAGGGCCGCCCGCGCCGCCGGCTCGTCCCGCGCGAACGCGATCAGAAGTCCCACGGCGAACATGGTCGGCAGCAGTGCGGAACCTCCGTACGAGAACAGCGGGAGCGGGACACCGGCGATCGGCAGCAGGCCGAGCACCGCACCGATGTTGACCACGGCCTGCGCCGTGATCCAGGTCGTCACACCACCCGCGGCGTATCGAACGAAGGGGTCCTCCGTGCGTCCGGCCACGCGGATACCCGCATAGCCTAGAGCCGCGAACAGGGCGAGCACCGACAGCGTCCCCGCCAGGCCCAGTTCCTCACCGGTGATGGCAAAGATGAAGTCGGTGTGCGCTTCGGGAAGTTGACCCCATTTTTCCACACTGGCGCCGAGGCCGGAACCGAAGAATCCACCGGAGGCCAGGGCGTAGATCCCGTGCAGTCCCTGCCAGCACATGTCGTCGGGGCCCGCGTCGGCCCGGCCCAGGCAGGCGAGGCGCGCCATCCGGTTCGGGCTGGTCTTGATGAGCATGACGCCGATGGCACCCGCGACGCTGAGCACCCCGACGAAGAGCCGGGTGGGTGCTCCGGCGAGCCAGAGAAGGCCGAAAAGGATGGCGGTGAGGAGGATCGCGGTGCCCATGTCACCGCCGAGCATGATCAGGCCGAGCAGCAGGAAGGCGACCGGGACCAGCGGCACCAGCATGTGCTTCCACTGGGTCAGCAGCCGCTTGTCGTGCTTGCGGGCGAGCAGGTCGGCGCCCCAGAGGATCAGTGCCAGCTTGCCGAACTCGCTGGGCTGGAGCATGAAGGGGCCGCCGAGCGAGATCCAGTTCTGGTTGCCGTTGATCGACACTCCTATCCCCGGCACCTGCACGAGCGCCATCATGAAGACGCTGACGGCGAGGATGGGATAGGCGAGCGCGCGGTGCAGCTTCACCGGCATCCGCATCGCGAGCACCAGCAGGATCGAGCCGAGGACGGCGGCGATGAACTGCTTGCGGAAGAAGTAGGAGCCGGTCAGGCCCATCTGCAGGGCCGTGATCATCGACGCCGAGTACACCATCACCAGGCCGAGGCCCGTGATCAGCAGCGCGGAGCCGAGGATCAGGTAGTAGGCGGTGAGCGGCCGGTCCCAGGCGCGGCGTGCCTGGTCGTACAGGCGGCGCAGCGGATTGGCGCGGGCCCGGTAGACCTTGCTCGTCCTGCGCGGCGGTGCCGCGGGGCGCTTGGTGGTGCTACCGGCCATCACGGACCCCCGTTCCGCAAGCGGTCTGCGCTGCCACGTCCCCTCCCGAAGGGTGCCCGGCGTCACCGGGCACCCGCGGGTCCCCTCAGACGCTGGTGGCGCCGAGTTCGCGGACTGCCTCCGCGAACGCCTCGCCACGCTTGTTGTAGTTGGTGAACATGTCCATCGACGCACAGGCCGGAGCCATCAGCACGGTGTCCCCCGGGCGGGCGAGCCGTGCTGCCTCCTGGACCGCCGCCGACATCGCCCCAGTGTCGGTCCGGTCGAGGTCGACGACGGGTACTTCGGGCGCGTGTCGCTCCAGGGCTTCACGGATCAGGCCACGGTCGGCACCGATCAGCACGGCGCCCCGCAGCCGCTTCGCGGCGCCCGCGACCAGCTCGTCGAAGGTGGCTCCCTTGGCGAGACCGCCCGCGATCCACACGATGGACTCGTACGACGCCAACGATGCCTGAGCGGCATGGGTGTTGGTGGCCTTGGAGTCGTCGATGTAGGCGACCTCGGCCACATCGGCGACGTGCGCGATGCGGTGCGCGTCCGGGGTGAAGCTGCGCAGCCCGTCGCGTACGGCGGCGGGCTCGACGCCGAAGGCGCGGGCGAGGGCGGCCGCGGCGAGAGCGTTGGCGATGTTGTGCGGGGCCGGCGGGCGCACGTCCGTGACCTCGGCCAGCTCCTGCGCGTTCTTCTGCCGGTCGTCGACGAAGGCGCGGTCGACCAGGATGCCCTCCACGACGCCGAGTTCGGAGGGGCCCGGCGTGCCGAGGGTGAACCCGATGGCGCGGCAGCCCTCCTCGACGTCGGCCTCCCGGACCAGGTTCTCGGTGGCCTTGTCGGCCACGTTGTAGACGCAGGCGACCTGATTGCCCTCGTAGATACGGCCCTTGTCGGCGGCGTACGCCTCCATGGAGCCGTGCCAGTCGAGGTGGTCGGGCGCCAGGTTCAGGACGGCGCCGGAGTGGGCGCGCAGCGAGGGTGCCCAGTGCAGCTGGTAGGAGGACAGCTCCACGGCGAACACGTCGTAGGCGTCGTCGCCCTGGAGGACGACGTCGATGATCGGCGTACCGATGTTGCCGACGGCGGCCGTGCGCAGGCCCGCGGCCTCCAGGATCGAGGCGAGCATCTGCGTGGTCGTCGTCTTGCCGTTGGTGCCGGTGATGGCGAGCCAGGGCGCGGCGTCCGGGCCGCGCAGCCGCCAGGCGATCTCCACGTCGCCGACGACGTCGACACCGGCCGCCGCGGCCGCCGCGAACAGGGGCGACGAAGGCTTCCAGCCGGGCGAGGTGACGACGAGATCGGTGCCCTCGGGCAGGGTGGTCGCATCGCCGAGCTGTACGGAGATACCCGCCTCTCGCAGGAGAGCGGCCTTTTCGTGGTGGGCGGGGCTGTCGCCGCCGTCGACCACGGTGACCGACGCGCCGAGGCCGGCCAGGGCGCGGGCGGCGCTGAGGCCGCTCACGCCGAGACCGGCGACGGTGATGTTCCTGCCCTGCCACGTGTCCTGGGGCGTGGTCACTTCTTGGCTGCCCATCCTGCGTAGAAGAGGCCGAGTCCGACGATCACGCACATGCCCTGGATGATCCAGAACCGGACCACGACAAGGACTTCGGACCACCCCTTGAGTTCGAAGTGGTGCTGGAGTGGCGCCATCCGGAAGACCCGCTTGCCGGTCATCTTGAACGAGCCGACCTGGATGACCACGGACATCGTGATCATCACGAACAGGCCGCCCAGCAGGGCGATCAGCAGCTCGGTGCGCGAGCAGATCGCGAGACCCGCGAGGGCGCCGCCGAGGGCGAGCGAGCCGGTGTCACCCATGAAGATCTTGGCCGGTGAGGTGTTCCACCACAGGAAGCCGAAGCAGGAGCCCATGAGCGCCGATGCGACGACCGCCAGGTCGAGTGGGTCTCTGACTTCGAAACAGGCGCCGGGGTTGGTGAGGGTCTGCGCGTTGGCGCAGGACTCCTGGAACTGCCAGACACCGATGAAGGTGTAGGCGCCGAAGACCATCACGGAGGCGCCGGTGGCGAGGCCGTCGAGGCCGTCGGTCAGGTTCACGCCGTTCGACATCGCGAGGATCATGAACAGCGCCCAGACCACGAAGAGCACCGGGCCGATCGTCCAGCCGAAGTCCTCGACGAAGGAGAGCTTGGTGGAGGCCGGGGTGTTGCCGCGGACGTCCGCGAAGTTGATGGCGAGCAGCGCGAAGGCGATGCCGACGATCAGCTGTCCGGCCATCTTCGCCTTGGCGCGCAGACCGAGCGAGCGCCGCTTGACGATCTTGATGTAGTCGTCGAGGAAGCCGACCAGGCCCATGCCCGCCATCAGGCCGAGGACGAGCAGGCCCGACAGGGTCGGGGCGGCGCCGGTGATCAGCTTGCTGAGGAAGTACGCGATGAGCGTCGCCAGGATGAAGGCGATACCGCCCATGGTCGGCGTACCGCGCTTGCTGTGGTGCTCGCGCGGGCCGTCGTCACGGATGTACTGGCCGTAGCCCTTGCGGGCCAGCAGCTTGATGAGCAGCGGGGTGCCGACCAGGGTCAGGAAGAGACCGATGACGCCCGAGAAGAGGATCTGCTTCATCATCGGGCATCAGCCCCGGCCTGTACGTCGTCAAGGAGAGCCTGTGCAACGCTCTCCAGGCCCACCGACCTGGACGCCTTCACGAGTACGACGTCTCCCGGGCGCAGCTCACTGCGCAACAGGTCGATCGCCGCCTGTGCGTCGGACACGTGCACCGACTCCTCACCCCACGAACCCTCGTTATAGGCGCCCAGTCGCAGCCAGGACGCTTCCCTGCCCCCGACTGCCACGAGCTTGCTGACGTTGAGCCGGACGGCGAGCCGTCCGACCGCGTCGTGCTCGGCCAGCGCGTCGTCCCCGAGCTCGGCCATCTGGCCGAGCACCGCCCACGTGCGATGCCCCTTGCCCATGGCCACCAAGGCGCGGAGAGCCGCGCGCATGGACTCGGGGTTCGCGTTGTAGGCGTCGTTGACGATCGTGACGCCGTCCGGGCGCTCGGTGACCTCCATCCGCCAGCGGGACAGGGTGCCCGCCTCGGAGAGCGCGAGGGCGATCTCCTCCACGGACATGCCAAGGTCATGGGCGACGGCGGCCGCAGCGAGCGCGTTCGACACGTGGTGCTCACCGTACAGCCGCAAGGTCACTTCGCTGCACCCGGAGGGTGTGTGAAGACTGAAGGAGGGCTGTCCGTTCTCCGTGAGACGGACATTCTCGGCACGAATGTCGGCTTCTGCGGCCTCGCCGAAGAAGAGCACCTTCGCCTTCGTGCGCGAGGCCATCGCCTTCACCAGCGGATCGTCGGCGTTCAGGATCGCGGTGCCGTCGGCGGGCAGGGCCTCGACCAGTTCGCCCTTTGCCTGCGCGATCTGCTCGCGGCCGCCGAACTCGCCGATGTGGGCGGTTCCGACATTGAGGACGAGGCCGACCTTCGGGGGCGTCAGGTCCGTCAGGTAGCGGATGTGGCCGATGCCGCGGGCACCCATCTCCAGGACGAGGAACTGCGTCTCGTCGGTGGCGGAGAGCGCGGTGAGCGGCAGCCCGATCTCGTTGTTGAGCGAGCCGGGCGTGAAGACCGTGGGGGCCTTGCTCCGCAGCACCTGGGCGA
This sequence comes from Streptomyces sp. NPDC001904, assembly GCF_040297005.1. Lineage (NCBI taxonomy): Bacteria > Bacillati > Actinomycetota > Actinomycetes > Kitasatosporales > Streptomycetaceae > Streptomyces > Streptomyces sp. NPDC001904. The sequence continues at coordinate 245,406 of NZ_JBEOYI010000001.1, forward strand.
TCAGGTCCTTGGTGCTGGTCTTGCCGGCCGAGCCGGTCAGCGCGACGAGCGTGGCGCCGAGCCGGGCGACGACGTGCCGGGCGAGTGCGCCGAGCGCCGCCGTGACGTCGTCGACGACGATGGCCGGCACTCCGACGGGCCGGGTGACCAGGACCGCGACGGCGCCCTGGGCGACCACGTCGGCGGCGTAGTCGTGGCCGTCCACGCGCTCACCGGCGAAGGCGGCGAACAGGCTGCCGGGCTCCACCTCACGGGAGTCCCTGACCACCGGTCCGGTGACCCGGACCTGCGGATCCGGTATGTCGTACGTCTGCCCGCCGACGACTGTGGCGATCTCGGCGAGGGAGAGGGCGATCACAACTTCATCCCTGGGTTTGCTCGATGGCTTCGCGAAGCACCAGGCGGTCGTCGAAGGGACGCACCACCCCGGCGATGTCCTGTCCCTGCTCGTGGCCCTTGCCGGCGATGAGCACGGTGTCGCCGGGCTCGGCGCGCGCGACGGCGGCGGCGATGGCGGCGGCCCGGTCCTCGAAGACGGCGACGTCGCCGCGCTCGTGGGCCGGCACCTCGGCGGCGCCCGCGAGCATCGTGGCGAGGATCGCGAGGGGGTCCTCGCCGCGGGGGTTGTCGGAGGTGAGGATGGCCGTGTCGGCGAACCGCGCGGCGGCGGCGCCCATCGGCATCCGCTTGGTCCTGTCCCGGTCGCCGCCGCAGCCGAGCACGATGTGCAGCTTGTTCTCGGTGACCTTGCGCAGCGCCTTGAGGACGGACTCGACGGCGTCGGTCTTGTGCGCGTAGTCGACGACGGCGAGGTAGTCCTGCCCGGCGTCCACGCGCTCCAGCCGGCCGGGGACGCCCGGCACGGCGGCGACGCCGTCGGCGGCGGTCTGCGGGTCGATCCCGGCGACGGCGAGGGTGACGATCGCGGCGAGGGTGTTCGCGACGTTGAAGGGACCCGGCAGCGGCGCCTCGGCGGTGATCCGCTCGCCCCCGGGGCCGACGACGGTCAGCGTCGAGCCGAGCTGGCCGACCTCGACGTCCTCGGCGCGCCAGTCGGCGTCGGGGTGGCCCTCGGCGGAGAAGGTGACGACCGGGACCTCGGATTCCTCGATGAGGCGGCGGCCGTACTCGTCGTCGTAGTTCACGACGCCCTGTTTGCTGCGCGCACGCGTGAACAGCTGCGCCTTCGCCTGGAAGTAGTCCTCCATGTCCCGGTGGAACTCCATGTGCTCCGGGCTGAGGTTGTTGAAGACGGCGACGTCGAAGACGCAGCCGTCGACCCGGCCGAGCACGAGGGCGTGGCTGGAGACCTCCATGGCGACGGCTTCGACGCCGCGCTCGCGCATGACGGCGAACAGGGCCTGGAGGTCGGTGGCTTCGGGGGTGGTCCGCTCGGACTTGATCCGCTCGTCGCCGATGCGCATCTCGACCGTGCCGATGAGCCCGGTGGAACGGACCTTCTTCAGACCGCCCTCGACGAGGTACGCGGTCGTGGTCTTCCCGGACGTGCCGGTGATGCCGATCTGCAGCAGCTCCCGGCCGGGGTGGCCGTAAATGGTCGCGGCCAGCTCGCCCATGCGTCCGCGCGGGTTCTCGACGACGAGGGCGGCGAGCCCCGCGGCGGTGACGCGGTCGACGCCCGCCGGGTCGGTGAGCGCGGCGACGGCGCCGAGACTCGCGGCCTGCGCGGCGAAGTCGGCGCCGTGGGCGCGGGCTCCGGGCAGTGCCGCGTACAGGTCGCCGGGGCGGACCGCACGGGAGTCGTGGGTGATGCCGGTGACCTCGACCGCGGCCTGGGGTGCGGCGACACCCAGCTGACCGGCCAGTTCCGCGAGGGGTGCGGCGGTGACGTCGGCCGGTCGCGGCGGCCCGGGATAGGTCACGGGTGCGCCCTTCTGGGTGGTTTGGGACTGATCAGCGTGTGGCACGGCGGTGAGCGTACCGGGCCGGGCCCGCCCTGGGCGAAGCGAGGGGCGTGGCGCGGGCTGGTTCCCTGGATCGGGGGTGATGGTTGTCACGGGGTCTTCAGGCTGTCTTCACTGTGTGGGGTGATCATGGTCACGGCAGGTCCGGCCGGTTCTCACCGTCATGGCTTGAACGAGACGGGCAGCTTCGCGGACTTGGCGCCCGTGGGCGGGACTTGGAGGGTCTTGAGGGCGAACTCCATGACCTTCTTGTAGATGGGGCCGCAGATCTGGCCGCCGAAGTAGCTCCCCTTCGTGGCGTTCTGGATGGCGCAGTAGACGGTGATGCGCGGCTTGTCCGCGGGTGCGAACCCGGCGAACGACGACGTGTAGCCCTTGTAGCGGCCGGTGGCCGGATCCACGCGGTTGGCGGTGCCCGTCTTGCCCGCGACGCGGTAGCCGGGGATCCGGGCCGCGGTGCCGGTGCCCTCCACGTCGTCGACGACGGACTCCAGCATCTGCGCGACCGTGCGCGCGGTCTTCTGGCTGACGACGCGGCTCTGCTTGGGCTTGGGCGCGGCGACGAACTTGCCGTCGGCGCCGGTGGAGCCGCGCACCAGGGTGGGCTCGACCCGCACACCGCCGTTGGCGATGGTCGAGTAGACGGAGGCCGCCTGCATCGCGTTGATGGAGAAGCCCTGGCCGAACGGGATCGTGAACTGCTGCGACGTCGACCACTTGTCGGCGGGGGCGAGGATGCCGGGCGTCTCGCCGGGGAAGCCGAGTCCGCTCGCCGTGCCGATGCCGAACTTGCGCAGGTACGAGGAGAGCGTCCGGTTGGCCTCGGGCTGCGTCCTGCCGAGCTGGCCGGTGGCCAGGATGGTGCCGATGTTGCTGGACTTGGCGAGCACGCCGTTGAGCGTGAGGTGCCAGGTCTCGTGGTCGACGTCGTCCTGGAAGAGGCGGTCGCCGCGGTGCAGCCGGTTGGGCACGGTGACATGGGTCAGCGGCGTCGCCGCGTTCTCCTCCAGGACCGCCGCCATCGACATCACCTTGGCGGTGGAGCCGGGTTCGTAGGCGTCCTGGAGCGCGGCGTTGCCGAGGGCCGCCGAATTCGCGTGCGTGAGGTCGTTGGGGTCGAAGCCGGGCGCGTTGGCCATGGCCAGGACCTCGCCGGTCCGCGTGTCCTGCACTATCACGTAGCCGCGGTCGGCCCCGGACTTCTTGACCTGCTCGGTGATCGCGTCCTGCGCGGCCCACTGGATGTCCCGGTCGATGGTCAGCTCGACGTCGGAGCCGCCCACCGCGGGCTGCTCGGTGCTGCCGGCCGTCGGCACCTGGCGGCCGCCGGACTGCGCGTACCGGATCTTGCCGTCCTTGCCCGACAGCTGCTTGTTGAGCTGCTGCTCGACCCCGCCGCCGCCCTTGCCGTCGGCGTTGACCCAGCCCAGTATCCCGGCGGCGAGGTCGCCGTTGGGATACACGCGCTTGCTGCTGGGGTCGGCGAGGACGCCGGAGAGCACGCTCGCCTCCCGGCCCTCGGCGTTGGCCTTGTCGTTCAGGGTGGACCTGAGGTCCTTGATCTGCTTCCAGACCTGCGGCGTCTGCCGCGCGGCCAGCCGCACGTACCGGGTGTTCCTGGTCTTCAGCCGCTTGGTGAGGGTGGCGGTGTCGACTCCGACGATCGGCGAGAGGAGCGCGGCCGCCTGCTCGGGGGCGTCGGACACCTTGGTGATCTTCTTGGTGAACATCGTCGGGTCGGCCGTGATGTCGTACGCGTCCACGCTCGTGGCCAGCGCGACGCCGCCGCGGTCGGTGATCTGCCCGCGCTCGGCGGCGATCGTGTGGCTGACGTAGCGGTTCAGCTGGGCCTTGGCCGCGTACGCGCTCGCGTCGACGCCCTGCACCTGGAGGAGCCGCACGGTGAAGACCATGAGGACGAGCGTGAGGCCCAGGCTCACCATCCGCAGGCGGGGCCGCGGGCTGCCCAGGCGCAGTGGGGTGGAGCCCTTGGTCCCCGCGGGGCGCGGGCGCCGTGCGGCGGGGCGCGCGCCGGAGGCGGGGCGCCGCTGGGCTCCGGGCCTGGCGGTTCTGACCGGGCGCGCGGGTCCCGGGACGCGACGGCGCGGAGGCTGCCTGTCGGTCATGACGTCACCTGCCGGAGCTGGAAGGGGCGGGGGCGGTGGGCGTGGAGGCGGCGGGGGTCCGCGCGCCCGGCCCGGCCGGGGCGGAGGCCGAGGCGCCGGCCGCCGGGCTGCCCGACGGGGTGGCGCTCGGCGCCGAGGTCACCGGCTCGGCCTCGGGCGGGCGGGGCGTCTGCGGCCGGACCGGCACGGGCAGCGAGGCCGGGCTCGGCAGGCCGCGGACGGTGCCGTCGGGGTTCAGGAACGCGGGGTCGCCGCCGGGGACCATGCCGAGTTCGCGGGCGCGGCGCTGGAGGGCGTCGGGCGCGGAGTAGGAGTCGACCTCGCGCTGGAGCTCCTGCTCGTCGTCGGTCAGCTCGGTGGTCTGCTTCCTGAGCTTGGTGAGCTTGAACGATCCTTCGTTGAGCGAGGAGTTCAGCATCAGCAGCGTGATGAGCCCGCCGCCGAGCAGCAGCACCACGAGGAGGACGAACGGCGTGCGTGCGGCCTGTGAGCCGCCGGAGGGCACGACGGGGAGGAAGCGCGCCAGCCGTGCCGCCCGTCCGCGTGGTCCCCCGGAGGGGCCGTCGGAACTCCGGGAGCTCTTGGCTCCCCGGGAGTTCTTGGTTCCTTGCGCGTCACTTCCGACGCTCATGACCACCCCTCCACGCGCGCGTGCCTCACTCGACCGTCATCCGTTCACGTCCTCGCGGATCCGCTGCGCACCCCGCAGCCGTGCCGGGGCGGCCCGGCGGTTCTCGGCGACCTCTTCCTCCGTGGGGAGTTCGGCGCCGCGCGTGAGCAGCTGCAGGCGGGGCTGGTACTGCTCCGGGACGACCGGCAGTCCGGGCGGCGCCGTGGTGGCCGCGCCCGCCGAGAGGACCTGCTTGACCAGGCGGTCCTCCAGCGACTGGTAGGACAGCACGGCGATCCGGCCGCCGACCGCGAGCGCCTTCACCGCGGCCGGGATCGCCCGCTCCAGGACGCTCAGCTCTCCGTTGACCTCGATCCGCAGGGCCTGGAAGGTGCGCTTGGCCGGGTTGCCGCCGGTGCGCTTGGCGGCCTGCGGCAGCGCGTCCCTGATCAGCTCGACGAGCCGCGCGCTGTTGCTGAACGGCTCCTTCTCGCGCTCGCGCACGACGGCCGAGACGATGCGCTTGGCCTGCTTCTCCTCGCCGTACTGGCGCAGGATGCGCACCAGTTCGCCCGCGGGGTAGGTGTTGAGGACCTCCGCGGCGCTCATCCCCGTCGTCTGGTCCATGCGCATGTCGAGCGGCGCGTCCTGCGCGTAGGCGAAGCCGCGGTCGGCCTCGTCGAGCTGCATGGAGGAGACACCGAGGTCGAACAGGACGCCCTGGACGCGCGGGATGTCCAACCGGTCCAGGACCTCGGGCAGTTCGTCGTAGACGGCGTGCACCAGGGTGGCCCGGTCACCGAAGGGGGCCAGCCGCTCGCCCGACAGGCGCAGCGCCTCCTTGTCCCGGTCCAGTGCGACGAGACGGCAGGCGGGAAACGTGCTGAGCAGGGCTTCGCTGTGGCCGCCGAGGCCGAGCGTGCAGTCGACGACGACCGCGCCCGGCTGGGCCAGCGCGGGAGCCAACATGTCCAGGCAGCGCTGGAGCATGACCGGGACGTGTCGCTGACTCAAGAGGCCCTCTCAGGTCCGGCGGGCCGGTGCGCACGCACCGCCGGGTCCCCGCCCGCTCATGAAGGGGATGGTGGTCCGTCGGCGCCGGGGAAGTGACGCCGGCCGACCGGAGCGGGAGGAGGCCGAGCCGTACGTACGCGCCGCGCACGCGGGGAGCGTCCGGCAGCGCCGGGATCTCCGTGTTGCTTCGTTAATGGGGTTCGGCGTCACTTTAGTCCACGGCGACCCCCGGTCAATCAACCGGCCTGCGCGTCGCGGACCGCTTCCCGAGGAAGCCGTACCTGCGTCGAATTCACCTGATCGGGGGAGGTGTGCACACCCTGTGGGTTAGCTCACAACAAGGCTCGATGACGTTCTTTGTCCCCTCTCACAGCGGGCCACGCACGTCGGTGACCAGTAACGTCGTCACCATGACGACTTCCGCATCCCTCCCCTCCGAAGGCGCCATACCGGCCGACGGCACCGTGACGGACCGCCTGGTCGAGGCGAACGGGCAGTACGCCGAGGCGTTCACCGACCCCGGCATGGACGCGCGCCCCGTGTTGCGCGTCGCCGTGGTGGCGTGCATGGACGCCCGCCTCGACCTGCACAAGGCGCTCGGCCTCCAGCTGGGCGACTGCCACACGATCCGCAACGCGGGCGGTGTCGTGACCGACGACGTGATCCGCTCGCTCACCATCAGCCAGCGCGCCCTCGGCACCCGCAGCGTGGTTCTCATCCACCACACGACGTGCGGCCTGGAGTCCCTCACGGAGGAGTTCCGGCACGAGCTGGAGCTGGAGGTCGGCCAGCGCCCGAGCTGGGCCGTCGAGGGCTTCCGCGATGTCGACCAGGACGTGCGGCAGTCGATAGAGAAGGTGCGCACCTCCCCCTTCCTTCTGCACACCGACGACATCCGTGGATTCGTGTTCGACGTGAAGACCGGACGACTGCGGGAAATCACCCCGGCCTGAGCGGCCGAAAGGGCGGACGGTCACTCGGCCGTCCGCTCAAAAGGTCGTAAGCCCCGACATATCGCGGCCAGTTGTCCACAGGCGAGTGACACGAACCGGTAACGGCAACAAGAATGCGGGTGTGACACCTCGCGCGAGCGTCGGAACTCTTCGCGCGTGGTGTCCGTGTTTCGGGGTGGGCCGGTCCGCGTCACAGAGCGTCGGCCCGGAACGTACGGGCCGAGGAGGGCCGGGTGACGACCTATGACGATCGAGCGAGCCTCACTGATCTGACCACCACTGCGGAGCGGGTCCGCAGGTCGGTGGAGGGTGTGATCGAGGGCAAGCCGGAGGTCGTACGGCTTTCGCTGACGGTGCTCCTGGCCGAGGGACACCTGCTCATCGAGGATGTACCGGGCGTCGGCAAGACGATGCTCGCCAAGGCGCTCGCGCGGTCCATCGACTGCTCGGTGCGCCGCATCCAGTTCACTCCCGACCTGCTGCCGTCGGACATCACCGGCGTGTCCATCTGGGACCAGCAGCGGCGGGACTTCGAGTTCAAGCCGGGCGCGATCTTCGCCCAGATCGTCATCGGCGACGAGATCAACCGCGCCTCGCCGAAGACCCAGTCCGCGCTCCTGGAGTCCATGGAGGAGCGCCAGGTCACCATCGACGGCAAGACCTACGAACTGCCCAGCCCCTTCATGGTGGTGGCGACGCAGAACCCGGTCGAGATGGAGGGCACGTATCCACTGCCCGAGGCCCAGCGCGACCGCTTCATGGCCCGGGTCTCCATCGGCTATCCCAGCCCGGAGGCCGAGCTGCAGATGCTGGACGTGCACGGCGGCGTGTCGCCCCTCGACGACCTCCAGCCGGTGGCGCACGCGCACGACATCGTGAAGCTGGTGGACGCCGTGCGCACGGTCCACGTCGCCGACTCCGTACGGCGCTACGCGGTGGACCTGGTCGCCGCCACGCGCACCCACCCGGATCTCAGACTCGGCGCCTCCCCGCGCGCGACGCTGCACCTGCTGCGCGCGGCCAAGGCCTCGGCCGCCCTCAGCGGGCGCGAGTACGCGCTGCCGGACGATGTGCAGGCGCTGGCCGTGGCGGTCCTGGCACACCGTCTGCTGCCCACCGCGCAGGCGCAGTTGAACCGGCGCACGGCGGAGCAGGTCGTCCTGGACATCCTGCAGCGCACCCCGGTCCCGGCCGCGGACGCCCGCACCCCGCAGCAGGGCCTCGACGCCACGCCCCCGATGTACGGCCAGCAGTCGCCCGGCACGCGGAGGCCGTGATGACGGCCGGGGGGTATCACGCGGCCGACCCCGGGGGCGGATTCACGGACGGCGGCGCGGCGAACGACAAGGGCGACAAGAGCGGTCTGCGCACGGCGCTGTCCGGCCTGACCACGCGCGGCCGTTCGTTCCTCGCAGCCGGCATCGCCGCGACCGTCTGCGCGTACGTCCTGGGGCAGAGCGATCTGCGCCGGGTCGGTCTGCTGCTCGCGACGCTGCCGCTGGTCTGCGCGGGGGTGCTGTACCGCACCCGCTACCGGGTCGCGGGCAACCGCCGCCTCTCCCCCGCGCGCGTGCCCGCGAGCGCCGAGGCGCGGGTGCACCTGCGGATCGACAACATCTCCCGGCTGCCCACCGGTCTGCTGATGCTCCAGGACCGGGTGCCGTACGTGCTCGGGCCGCGGCCCCGCTTCGTGCTCGACCGGGTCGAGGCGAGCGGGCGCCGCGAGGTGTCCTACCGGGTCCGCTCCGACCTGCGCGGCCGCTATCCGCTGGGCCCGCTCCAGCTGCGCCTGACCGACCCGTTCGGCATGTGCGAGCTGACCCGGTCCTTCTCCGCGTACGACACCCTGACGGTGATCCCGCGCGTGGAGGCGCTGCCGCCGGTGCGGCTGGCCGGGGAGGCCAAGGGGTACGGGGACGGGCGGCAGCGCTCGCTCGCGCTGGCCGGCGAGGACGACGTGATCCCGCGCGGGTACCGCCACGGCGACGATCTGCGCCGTGTCCACTGGCGCTCGACCGCGCGCTACGGCGAGCTGATGGTGCGCCGCGAGGAGCAGCCGCAGCGGGCCCGCTGCACGGTGCTGCTCGACACGCGCGAGGGCGCCTTCCAGGGCGCGGGCCCCGACTCGGCCTTCGAGTGGGCGGTGTCCGGCGCGGCCTCCGCCCTGGTCCACATGCTGGAGCGGGGCTTCTCGGTCCGGCTGCTGACGGACACCGGCACGTCCGTGCCGGGCGACGGCAGCGACGGGTTCACGTCCGCCGGCCAGGGGTCGGCGGACGCCGCGGGTCTGATGATGGACACGCTCGCCGTCGTCGACCACTCGGACACGGCGTCGCTCTCGTCCGCGTACGACGTGCTGCGCGGCGGGAACGAGGGACTGCTGATCGCCTTCTTCGGCGATCTCGACGAGGAGCAGGCCGCCGTGGCCGCCAGGATGCGCCAGCGCAGCGGCGGCGCGATCGCCTTCCTGCTGGACAGCGAGACCTGGGCGCAGGGCTCCGGCGCGGCCCCGGCCGCACGCTGCGCGGAGCGGCTGCGGATGCTCCAGGACGCGGGCTGGACGGCGGTGGCCGTACCGGCCGGCGCGTCCCTGGTGGAGGTGTGGCGGCAGGCCGACCGGGACCGTTCGGGCGCGCACGCGGCACGGACGAGCACGGCTGGGGGCTGGTCATGAGCGGTGGTGCCCGACTGTCGATCTGCGCGACGCTGGCCACCTTCCTGGCGTCGTGCTCCCTGCTGCCCCTGGTCGACACCTCGGGCTGGCTGCTCGAAGTGGCGATCCTGCTGACGATCCAGGCGGCGGTGGGGGCATTGGCCCGTCGGGTGCCGCTGGCCCGGCCGCTGACGATCACCGCGCAGGCGCTGGTGTCGCTGCTGCTGCTCACCGTCTCCTTCGCCCGTGAGCAGGCGATCGGCGCGATCGTTCCCGGACCGGAGGCCTTCCGGTACTTCGGGCTGCTCCTGGAGGCGGGCGGCGACGATGTCGGCCGGTACGCGATCCCGGCGCCGGTCTCCGACGGCATCCGGCTGATGCTGGTGGGCGGCGCGCTGGTGATCGGTCTCGCGGTGGACGCGCTGGCGGTGACGTTCCGCAGCGCGGCCCCGGCCGGGCTGCCGCTGCTCGCCCTGTACTCGGTGGCCGCCGGGCTCTCCGAGGGCAGCTTCGACCCGCTGTGGTTCCTGCTCGCGGCCGGCGGCTATCTGGTGCTGCTGCTCGCCGAGGGGCGCGACCGGCTCTCCCAGTGGGGGCGGGTCTTCGGCGGCACGGGGCGCGGTCCCGGCAGCGCACCGGCGGCCGACGGTCCGAGCGGCGCGACCGCCCCGGTCCGCACCGGGCGGCGCATCGGTGCCGTGTCCCTGGGCATCGCCCTGGTCGTGGCGTGGGCGCTGCCCGCGCTGGACGGCGGTGTGCTCGGCCCGTCCGGTTCGGGTGTGGGGGCCGGTTCGGGCGGCGGCGGCATGATCTCCGCGGTCAATCCGCTGGTCTCGCTGCAGAACAGTCTGAACCAGCCGGAGGACCGGACGGTGATGACGTACCGGACCAATGCCGAGCAGACCTCGGAGCTGTATCTGCGGATCGTCTCCCTCGACAAGTTCGACGGCACCACCTGGAGTCCGTCGGTGCGCAGCATCGGCGACGTCCCCTCGACGCTGCCGAATCCGCCGGGCCTCGGTCCGGACATCCGCAGGACCGAGGTGCAGACGAACATCAAGGCCGCCGACTGGTACAGCCAGGACTGGCTGCCGATGCCGTATCCCGCCTCCCAGGTGTCGATCGACGGGCGCTGGCGGTTCGAGGAGGTCGGCCGGACCCTGGTGGGCGACCACGGGCAGACGACGCGCGGCAAGCAGTACAGCGTGAAAAGCCTGGTCGTGCAGCCGACGGCGCAGCAGCTGGCCAATGCCGGGCAGCCGCCGCGCAGTCTGCTGAAGGAGTTCACGAAGGTGCCCGCGTCGCTGCCGGACGTGGTGAGCCGCACGGCGCTCCGGATCACCGACGGCTCGGCGAACAACTACGAGCGTGCGGTGAAGCTGCAGGACTACTTCGCGGTCGACGGCGGGTTCACGTACAACACCGACGTGCAGGCGGGCAGTGGTTCCGCCGCCATCGTCCGCTTTCTGAAGCAGAAGGAGGGCTTCTGCGTCCACTTCGCCTTCTCGATGGCGGCGATGGCCAGGACGCTGGGCATCCCGGCCCGGGTCGCGGTCGGCTTCACCCCGGGCTCGGCCACGGGCGACGGTGCGTACACGGTGGGGCTGCGGGACGCGCACGCCTGGCCGGAGCTGTACTTCGAGGGGGTCGGCTGGACCCGCTTCGAGCCGACGCCGACCCGTGGCTTCACGCCGGAGTACACGCAGGACAACACGCCGTCCGACGGCTCGTCCGTCTCGGCGGCGCCCAGCGACTCCGCCTCGGCGGCATCGTCCTCGGCGCAGTCCTCGGAGTCGGCCTCCTGCTCGGTGGAGGAGCGCAAGGAGGGCGGGTGCGCGAGCACGGCCCCCGCGCTCGTGACCGGTTCCCCGGACGACGGGCCGCCTCTCGGCACGATCCTGCTGGTGACGCTCGCGGTGCTGCTGGTCCTGCTGGTGCCGCTGCTGCCGATGCTGTGGCGGCTGCGGGTCAGGTCGCTGCGCCTCGGCTCGGGGGGCCGCAGCGACGCCGATGTCGCCGGGCGCACCCTGGCGGCCTGGCGCGAGATCACGGACACGGCGTGGGACCACGGCATTCCGCCGGACGATTCGCAGACCCCGCGCAAGGCGGCGGCCCGGATCGTGCGTCTCGGACAGCTGGAGGAACCGGCGGCCGACGCGGTGCGGCGGGTGGCGGCGGCGGTCGAGCAGGTGCTGTACGCGCCTCGGCCGCAGCCCGCTTCGGGGCTCGGCGACGACGCGCGGCGGGTGCACGCCGGACTGCACGCGAAGGTGAGCGGCGGGGCGCGGCTGCGCGCGACGCTCGCGCCGCGTTCGGCCGTCCGGGTGGCGTGGGCGGTGGCGGAGCGCTGGGCACGGTTCACGGCGGGGCTGCGGGACCGCCGGACCGCGGCCCGCTCCCGGCCGTCCGGCCAGGAGGGCTGACACGGATGGAGGCCCGGCCCCCGCGAGGGGCCGGGCCTGAATCCGTACTCGGAGAAGAGCACCCAATCGGGGGTGGAGCGCACAAAGGGTGACCGCATCCCGCGGTCACCCTTCACACATGTACGTCGATCAACCGGACCCCGCGCAGGACGCGGAGGTGGTCAGCGGGCGCCGCCCTGCTCGTCGCGGCGGCGCTGCCAGCGCTCCTCGATGCGGTCCATCATCGACCGCTTCGGTTTGCTCTGGCGCCGGGCCGCGGTGCCTCCCGGCACGGCTCCGGCCGGCTGTTCACCAGGCTTGGGCGCTTTGCGCCAGCCGGTGACGGCGAGCACCGCGCACCCCAGCATGACGAGGAATCCCACCACGCTGATCCAGATCTGGTTCGCGACCATTCCAGCCATGAGGAGCGCGATACCCACCAGGAAACCGGCCACGGCCTGGTAGACCCGACGTCGGGTGTATGTACGCAGCCCGCTTCCCTCAAGCGCTGTCGCGAACTTGGGATCTTCGGCGTACAGCGCTCGCTCCATTTGCTCGAGCATTCGCTGCTCGTGCTCCGAGAGCGGCACGGAGTCCTCCTCATCGTGCAGTCGCCGGGGCGACCGGGGGTCCCCTTCAGGATAGGCAGGGAATCGCCCCCGTGAAACCCGCCCCTCTACGCCAACTTCACCATTCCGGACCGCATCACGCCGCTCCGGCCTCCTGGGACGTCATTCCCCGGTGGCCGACCCGTCATGCCGGGCGGTCTCCCCCGATCATACGGCGCCGGGCGCCGGATCGGGGGGCCTGTGGCGTACTCCATCTGCCGCTGCACCGCTGATCAGCGGTGCGCCACGGCGGCCGCTCAGGCCCCGTCCTGCACGTGCTTCTCACCGAGCACGTGCAGCTGGGTCGCCACGGCGTGGAAGGCGGGCAGCTCGGCGGCGGCCGCCTCCAGCCTGAGCAGTTCCTGGAGGGCTCCGGGCTCGGTGTCCACCAGGACTCCGGGGACCAGGTCGGCGAAGACCCGTACGCCGTGCACCGCGCCGACATCCACCCCGGTGTCGGCGACCAACCGGGTGAGCTGCTCGGCGGTGAAGCGCCGGGGCACCGGGTCGGCGTCGCCCCAGCGGCCCGCCGGGTCGTCGAGCGCCTGCCGGGCCTCCTTGAAGTGACCGGCGAGGGCTCGCGCGAGCACGGCGCCGCCGAGGCCCGCGGCGAGCAGGCTCAGCACGCCGCCCGGCCGCAGGGCGTCCACGGCGTTGCGCACGCCTTCCTCCGGCTCCTCCACGTACTCCAGGACGCCGTGGCAGAGCACCGCGTCGTAGCCGCCGCGCTCGACGACGTCGAACAGGCCGGAGACATCGCCCTGCACGCCGCGCACCCGGTCGGCGACCCCGGCCTCGGCGGCGCGCCGCTCCAGCGCGAACAGCGCGTTCGGACTGGGGTCGACGACGGTGACGCGGTGGCCCAGGCGGGCGACCGGCACGGCGAAGTTGCCGCTGCCGCCGCCGGTGTCGAGGACGTCGAGCGACTGGCTTCCCGCGGCCTTGGCCCGCCGGTCGAGGCCGTCCTTGAGGACTTCCCAGACCACGGCGGTGCGGAGCGAGGCACGGGGGCCGAAGGGATCGGAGCGCTGTGACGTCGGCTGCGACTGGCGAGGGGAGGCGGGCGGGCGAGTCGGGTCCGACACTGCAGGTGACTCCTCGGCGCGGCTCCGGCCGACGCGGGCGGAGCGTTATCTGATGCGGGCGACTCCACCCTAATGGGCCCGGCCGTGGGCCATCGCCAGTGCTCACCCGGCGTCGGGCACGCCCCGCCCGCCGTCTTCCCGGCGTGGTCCGGGCAGGACCGGCTGGAGCACGAGCATCCGCTCGACGAGGCGCAGGAACATCGCCACGTCGCGCAGCAGATCGTCGGCGTCGCGGGCGCTCGCCGCACCGCGGATGCCCGCCTCGGCGCGGGCGCGGCGGGTGGCGCCCGCGGCGAACAGGGCGCTCCACTCGGCCAGTTCGGGCGCTATCTCGGGGAGCACCTCCCAGGCGCTGCGGATCCGGGCGCGGCGCTTGGGGGTGGGCTCGGGGCGGCCACGGGCGGCGAGCACGGCGGCGGCGGTGCGCAGGGCGGCGAGGTGGGCCGTCGCGTACCGCTCGTTCGGCGCTTCCAGGGTCTCCGCCTCGTCGAGCCCTGTGCGGGCCTGGGCGAGCAGGTCGAGGGCGGCGGGCGGCGCGCCGGCCCGGCGCAGCACCGGGTGGACGTCGCTCGCCGGGCCGGTGGGTGAGGGGGCAGGGCCGGTGGCGGCGCGGCGTCGTGCGGCGGCCGCGGTGGATGCGCGGTGTCCAGCCATGACGAACCTCCTGTCGTCGTGTGACGGCACAGTGGCCGTATGTGTCCATCGTGGCGTACGCCACTGACAATCGGCCCTGACCTGCGCCTTTGCCTCGATCGACGGTTCGGGTTAGCTTTTTGCACTGACCAGTCAGTTCAAATGGTGGTCGGGTCGAAAAGGGGAGGGTCATGGACGGGCCGCAGGACGGGGCCGCCGTCACCGCCGCGGGGTTCGGGGTGAAGGGACCGCGCGGCTGGGCTTTCCGCGGCGTCGGCATCGACGCGGAGCCGGGGACGCTCGTCGCGGTCGAAGGACCCTCCGGCAGCGGTCGCACCTGCCTGCTGCTCGCCCTGACGGGACGGATGCGCGCGGCCGAGGGCACGGCCCGCGTCGCCGGTCTCGGGCTGCCGAAGCAGATGGCAGCCGTCCGGCGGGTGAGCGCGCTCGCGCACGTGCCCGGGGTAACCGATCTCGATCCGGCGCTGACCGTCGCCGAACATCTGCGGGAGCGGGCGCTGCTGCAGCGCCGGTTCGACGGCTCGTGGCGCGCGCTGCTGCGTCCGCGCCGGGAGCGGGCCGCCCTGGCCCGGGAGCGGATCGACACCGCGCTGGCCGGTGCGGGGCTCGACCTGGACACGCTGCCCAAGAAGGCCCGCACGGCCGTGCGCGACCTGGAGCGCGTGGAGGCGCTGCGCCTCTCCCTGGCGCTCGCGCTCATCGGCCGGCCGCGGCTGATCGGCGTCGACGACACCGACCTGAAGCTCTCCGGCCGGGAGCGGACCGAGGCCTGGGACCAGTTGCGGACCATCACCGCCGGCGGCACCACGGTGCTCGCCGTGTGCAGCGAGGCCCCCGAGGGCGCGCTCACCGTGTCGACCGCCCCCGCACGCACCACCGCCGACGACGACGAACCGTCCACGCCCGACACCGACAAGGAGACGGCCGATGCGCTCGCCGAAGCTGGCCGCGCTTGAGCTGAGGCGCTTCGGCAGAGGGAAGCTGCCGCGCGCCGCGCTCGTCGCGCTTCTGCTGCTGCCCCTGCTCTACGGGGCGCTGTACCTGTGGTCCTTCTGGGATCCCTACGGGCGGCTCGACAAGATCCCCGTGGCGCTCGTCAACGACGACAAGGGGGCGAAGGCGGGCGGTCAGAAGATCACCGCGGGCGACGACATCACCAAGGGGCTGTACGACAGCGACACCTTCCAGTGGCACGAGGTCGACTCCGCGCAGGCCGCGAAGGGCGTGGAGAACGGCACGTACTACCTGTCGCTGACCATGCCGAAGGACTTCAGCGAGCGGATCGCGTCCAGCTCCGGGGACGCCCCCGAGACCGGCGCCCTTCAGGTGCGCACGAACGACGCGAACAACTACATCGTCGGGCAGATCTCCCGGACGGTGTTCTCCGAGGTGCGCTCGGCCGCGTCCACCCACGCGTCCCGTTCGTTCCTCGACAAGATCTTCATCTCGTTCTCGGACATCCACGACGCGACCGAGAAGGCGGCCGACGGCGCGGACGACCTCAGGGGCGGCATCGGCAAGGCCCAGGAGGGCGCGAAGGACCTGGCCGACGGCCTCAAGGACGCCAAGAAGGGCAGCGGCGACCTGGCGAGCGGCCTGACCAGGCTCGACCAGGGGGCCGGTGACCTGGAGTCGGGGTCCCGGCAGGTCGCCGACGGCACGCGGCTGCTCGCGAGCCGGGTCGACGGCGCGGCCGACCAGGTGCTGCCCTTCCTGAAGGACAACAAGAAGACGATCGGCGACACCGCGCGGCTCGTGTCCGACTCGGCCGCGGGCGTCCGGCGCCACCTGGACGACCTGGTCAAGCTCGCCCCCACCGCCCGTCAGGGCGCCCACGCGGGTTCGGACATCCTCGCCGCGATCTACGAGCGGCGCTGCACGCAGGCGGTGCTCGACGACCCGGCCTGCCCCGACCTGAAGAAGGCCATGACGGCGGCCGCGGACGTCGCCACCGTCTCGGACGACCTGAACACCCTCGTCCAGGACCAGAACGGCGATCTGGCGGCCATGGACCGGAATCTGGCGACGCTCCAGGAGCAGTCCGCGGCCCTCGCCCGGCACGCCCCGACGCTCGACCGGGACGTCGAGAAGGCGGTCGCGCAGATCAACCGCCTCGACGACGGGGCCGGGCAGGTGGCGGCGGGCGCCAGGAAGCTGCACACGGGGCTCGGCACGGCCTCGGCGGGCGCCGGCGACCTCGACTCCGGGATCGGCAGGCTGGCGACCGGTGCGCAGGACCTCGACGGCGGCATGTACCAACTGGCCGACGGTTCGGGGAAGCTGGCGGGCGGGCTGCACGACGGCGTCGGGAAGATCCCCGACTACGGCACGAAGGACCGCGACCGGCGCACCGAGGTGATGGCGGACCCGGTGCGGCTCGCCTCCCAGTCGCTGCACAAGGCGCCCAACTACGGGACGGGCTTCGCCCCGTACTTCATTCCGCTGTCCCTGTGGGTGGGCGCGATGGTCGCCTACATGCTGATCGCGCCCCTGAACCGGCGGGCACTCGCCGTGGGCGCCTCATCCTGGCGGGTGACGCTCGCGGGCTGGCTGCCGGTGGCCGCGCTCGGCCTGCTCCAGGTGGCGGCCCTGATGTCCGTCCTGCACTGGGCACTCGGGCTCCAGATGCTGCACGCGGCGGGCACCGTCGGTTTCCTGTGCCTGGTCACGGCCTGTTTCGCGGCCATCGTGCAGTGGCTGAACGCGCGCTTCGGGGCGGCGGGCCGCATCCTCGTCCTCGCCTTCCTGATGCTCCAGCTGACGTCGGCGGGCGGCACGTATCCCGTGCAGACCAGCCCCGGCTTCTTCAACGCGATCCACCCGTACCTGCCGATGAGCTACGTCGTGGAGGCGCTGCGCAGGCTGATCTCCGGCGGCGGGCCGGGGCCCGTGTGGCAGGCGTGTGCGGTGCTGGCCGCGTTCACGGCGGGCGCCCTCGCGCTCACCGCGCTGACCGCCCGGCGCAAGCAGGTGTGGACCCTGGACCGGCTGCACCCGGAGCTGAGCCTGTGAGCGCGCCCGCCGGACAGCCTGTGAGAATCAGGGGCATGGAAAGCAGCTCACGGCGCCAGGCCACCCGGCAGAAGCTCTACGAGGCCGCTGTCACGCTCATCGCGGAGCAGGGGTTCTCCGCCACGACGGTCGACGAGATCGCCGAGCGCGCCGGGGTGGCGAAGGGCACCGTCTACTACAACTTCGCCAGTAAGTCGGTCCTCTTCGAGGAGCTGCTGCGGCACGGCGTCGGGCTCCTGACCGCCTCCTTGCGGGACGCGGCGCAGAAGGCCGCCGACCAGGGCGGCAGCAAGATCGACGCCCTGGACGCGATGATCCGCGCGGGTCTGGTCTTCATCGACCGGTACCCGGCCTTCACCCAGCTCTACGTGGCCGAGCTGTGGCGCACCAACCGTGCCTGGCAGTCCACGCTGGCCGTGGTCCGCCAGGAGGCGGTGGCCGTGGTGGAGGGCGTGCTGCGGGACGCCGTGGGCAGCGGCGAGCTGAGCGACGAGATCGATGTGCCGCTCACGGCGGCCGCGCTGGTGGGCATGGTCCTGGTGGCGGCCCTCGACTGGCAGGCGTTCCAGCCCGAGCGCTCGCTGGACGATGTGCACGCCGCGCTGTCGCTGCTGCTCCAGGGCCGGGTCGGCGGCGGACAGCCGCTGACCGGAAAAGCCTGACGGCCACGCACGTAAGAGCGCCGGTCCGGCAAGGCCTGTGACTGCTCTCAGGCTTCACCGGACCGGCGCATCCCCCGTCGTTCCCCCGTGGGATCCCCGTCGTTCCCCCGTCGGTTCTCCCTCGGTCCCCCGTGCCTCGCTCCCGCCCTGCCGGGCGGGAGGAGCGGTCCAAGGGCGCTGTTCTCCGTTCCGCCGCCCCGTGTCGGCGGTGCCGGGGCCGCGCCCTTCCCCGTGGCCTCCACTCTTCCGTCTACGCAGGTAGAACCCCATCCGCGCAGCTACTCATCTCCCTCTCTAGGTACGGATACTCAGATCTGCGTGCTCAACCCCAGGCACGGAGAGTTCTCCACTGGTTACGATCACCTCCGTGTCCGTACTCCCCCTGGTCTTCACCAGTGGCTGGGCGAGCGGCATCAACGCGTACGCGGTGGTCCTGCTGCTCGGCGTCTTCGGCGCGACCGGGTTGACCGACGAGGTCCCCGAGTCGCTGCAGCGCCCTGACGTGCTGATCGTGGCGGGAGTGCTCTTCCTGTGTGAGGCCGTCGCCGACAAGATCCCGTACGTGGACTCGGTGTGGGACTCGGTGCACACCGTGATCCGGCCGGTCGCGGGCGCGGTCGTGGGGGCGCTGCTCGCCGGGCAGAGCGGGTCGCTGTCGGATCTGGCGGCGGGCGCGGTGGGCGGTTCGACGGCGCTGGCCAGCCATGCGGTGAAGGCCGGCACCCGGATGGCGGTCAACACCTCGCCCGAACCGGCGTCGAACTTCGTGCTGTCCACCGCCGAGGACCTGGGCGTCGCCGGCATCGTGACGTTCGCGATGTTCCATCCGGTGGCGGCCGCGGTGATCGCGGCGGTGCTGCTCGTCGCCGGCCTGGTGGTCCTGGTCTTCCTCATCAGCCGGATCCGCAGATTCCTGCGGAGACGCGCCCAGCGGCGCGAGGAGCGACGCATCGCCCGCGAGGAGCCGCCGCCCCCGCCCTGACCTGGCGACGGTGTTGTCGGTGGCGGCCGCTACAGTCCCTGGCATGGCACGAATTGCGGTGATCGGCGCGGGGATGGGCGCCATGGCGGCGGCCGCTCGGCTGGCCGTGGCGGGCCACCGACCGGTGGTCTTCGAGCGCGCGTCGACGTACGGCGGCGCGGTGGGCCGTTTCGAGCGCGACGGCTTCGCGTTCGACACGGGCCCCGGCCTGCTCCCGCTCCCGGCGGTCTACCGCGATCTGTTCGTCAAGACCGGCAAGGAGCCCCTGGAGGATCTGGTCGGTCTGACGCAGGTGGAGCCCGCCGTGCGGCACGTCTTCGCGGACGGCACGGCGGCGGACCTGCCGAACGCCCGGCGCGCGGGCGTCGCCGAGGCGCTGGACGCGACGGTCGGCGCGGGCGCGGGTGCGCGCTGGTCGGCGTTCATGGACCGGGCGCGGGAAGCCTGGGACCGCTCGCGCCGTCCGCTCCTCGAAGAGCCCCTGTGGCCGAACTGGGAGGTGCTGGCCGAGCGCGAGCCCTACCCGGCCGTGCCGCAAAAGCGGCTGCTGCGCAAGGCCCGCACGGCGGCCACGCTCGCCGACATCGGCGACCTGGAGCTCGGCGGTGACCCGCGCCTGGTGGCGCTCCTGGAGAGCTACGCGCTCGGGTACGGCCTCGATCCCCGTACGGCACCGGCGAGCGCGGCCGTGCTGCCGTACATGGAGCAGACCTTCGGCACCTGGGCGGTGACCGGTGGCATGCGGGCCCTCGCCGACGCGGTGTACGCACGCTGCCTGAAGCGGAAGGTCGAGTTCAGATTCGACACCGCCGTCACCCGGGTCGTGGAGAAGGACGGGCGCGCGGCGGCCGTCGAGCTGGCCGACGGGGCGGTCGAGGACGCCGCGTTCGTGGTGGCCGGCGTCGCGCCCGGCGTGCTCGACGCGCTCGTGCCGGGGCGGTCCGTGCGCGGCGCGGTCCCGGCCCGTGCCGAGGCGGCCGTGCCCAGCCGGCTGACGGTGCATCTCGCCCTGCGCGGGCCGCGCCCCGACGGCACCCCGCACCGCACGGTGGTGCACGGCACGGACCGGACCGCCGAGACGGCCTGGCTGTTCGACGGCGCCGCGCGGCCGGACAGGCCGACGGTCACGGTGCTGCGGCCGGGAGACGCCGCCCAGGTGCCGGACGACGCGCACGAGGCGGTGACCCTCACGGTGACGGTGCCGCCCGGCGCGCAGGTGTCCGACGCCGAGGTCGACGCGGTCCTCGCGGCGGCCGGGCGCGCGGTGCCCGGGCTGAGTGAGCGCCTTCTGTGGCACGAGGTCCGCACCCCGCGCGACATCGCGGCGGCGACCGGCGCGGAGGGCGGCGCCGTGCCCGCGCCCGCGCTGGCGGCGGCGCGGGGCGCACTGCTCCACCCGGCCAACAGCACCTCGCTGCCGGGGCTCCTCGCCGTCGGAGGCTGGTCGCACCCGGGCGGCGGGCTGCCGCACGCGGGCATGTCCGGGGCCCTGGTGGCCGGACTGATCGTGGAGGGGCCCGAGTTCCGCGGCTCGCAGTGAGCCGGGCCGCGGCCCCCTCCCCTCCGGACAGTCGGTGGCTCAGTACCGGTACTGCTGCTCCTGCTGGTACCCGGTGTCGTACCCGGTGTTCGGGTCGTGCTGCGGGTACGCGGGATAGGGCTGCTCGGGCGGCAGTTCACCGCCGTACTCGTCGCCGTCGCGCTGCTGCGGCACCCAGACACCGCCGGGCGGGGTCTCCCCGCCGTAGCCGCCGCCCGTCGCGTACGGGTCGCCGTAACTCTGCTGGCCGGTGGCGTACGGGTCGCCGTACTGGGGCTGCTCGGGGTAGCTCTGCGCCCCGATGTACGGGTCGGAGTACGGGGCCGCGTAGGGCTGCTGCCCGGCGTCGTACCCGTAGCCGTTCTGGTCGTAGCCGTAGGACCCGGTGTCGTAGCCGTAGCCCTGCTGCGTGCCCTGGTTCGCCTGGGCGTACGCGTGGTCGCTGTAGACGCCGTACTGGCCGGTGTCCTCGGGCAGCGGCTCCGGGGCGTACACGGAGGTCGATTCGGCCGCGCTCTCGGGGGCCGACGGGTAGTCGTCCCCGGCCGCGTCCTGCGCGCCCTGCTCGTACTCCAGGTCGGAGACTTCGAGGGTCGGGTCCTGGCGGACCGTTTCCCTCCTGCCGCGCCGCCCGCTCGGGGCCTCGGCCGCCGGGTCGCCCTTCTTCAGGGCCCAGCCGGACGCGAAGCCGCGGCGGAACGACAGCGTGACGTAGGTCTGCCCGATCGCGAAGGCGATGGCACCGATCCCGATGACGTACACCGAGGGCATCAGGACGCCGAGGACCACCCCGAGGAAGCCGCCGAAGGCCAGCAGCCGCCAGCGCAGCCGCGCCTTGTACTGCAGCAGCACCTCACCGAGCAGCCACAGCGCCACCAGTCCGAACGCGATATAGAGGACCGCCCAGCCCATGTACGCCCCTCTCGTACGGCCGCAGCCCCGGGTGGGTACGGCCCATCAGGCCCGCAGATCGTGCAGGCCCAGGTTTTCGTAGATTTCCAGCGTCGCAGTCGAGTTGTTGAGCGTAATGAAGTGCAGACCCGGCACTCCCTCGTCAAGCAGCTTGGCGCAGAACTCGGTAGCGAACTCGATGCCAATGGAGCGTACAGCGGCCGGATCGTCTTTGGCTGTGAGGATCCGCTCTTTCAGCGCCGGAGGGAAGTCCGCGTTGCTCAGCTTGGGCAGGCGTTCGAGCATCCGCACGCTCGTCACGGGCATGCACTCGGGGATGATCGGGGTGTCGCAGCCGGCGGCGGCGACCTTGTCGCGCAGCCGCAGGTACTCCTCCGGGTAGAAGAACATCTGGGTGATCGCGTAGTCGGCGCCCGCACGGCACTTGTCGACGAAATGCCGCACGTCGGAGTCCCAGTCAGCGGAGCGCGGGTGCATCGCGGGGAAGGCCGCGACGCCCACGCAGAAGTCGCCGGACTCCTTGATCAGTTCGACGAGTTCGGCCGCGTACGTCAGCCCCTCGGGGTGCGAGATCCAGTCACCCATCGGGTCGCCGGGCGGATCGCCGCGCACCGCGAGCATGTTCCGGATCCCGGCGTCGGCGTACTGCCCGATGATGTTGCGCAGTTCGGCGACGGAGTGCTCGACGGCGGTGATGTGGGCCACCGGCGTGAGTGTCGTGTCCGCGACGATCTGCTCGGTCTCCTTGACGGTGCCCGCGCGCGTGGAGCCGCCCGCGCCGTACGTCACGGAGACGAAATCGGGAGCGACGGCCTCGACCCTGCGCAGCGCGTTCCACAGGTTGCGCTCGCCCTTGGCGGTCTTCGGCGCGGAGAACTCGAAGGAGTATGTCGTCTTGCCGGTCGCGAGCATGTCGCGCACGGTGCGGGCGCGATCAGTCCTGGTGGAAGGGGTACCTAGGGCCATACGGGCAGGTTACTGACGGAATACGGCAGACCCTAATCCCCGTCCACCCTGCGGACAGGGGCCGGAGCCTCATGTCACGCGGAACGCAGACGCTTGGCGAACTCGGCCGCGGCGGCGGCCGGATCGTCGGCCTCGGTGACGGCCCGCACGACCACGACACGGCGGGCGCCGGCCTCCAGGACCTCGTCGAGATTCCCCAGGTCGATGCCGCCGATGGCGAACCAGGGGCGGTCGGTCCCGAGGGCCGCGGTGTGGCGCACGAGGTCGAGGCCCGGTGCGTGGCGCCCCGGCTTGGTGGGGGTCGGCCAGCAGGGGCCGGTGCAGAAGTAGTCCACGCCGTCCTGGACGGCGGCCGCCTCGGCCTCCGCCTCGGCGTGCGTGGAGCGCCCGATGAGCACGTCGGCGCCGAGGACGGCGCGGGCGGCGGGCACGGGCAGGTCTCCCTGGCCCAGGTGCAGCACGTCCGAGCGGGTCGCGTGGGCGACGTCCGCCCGGTCGTTCACCGCGAACAGCTTGCCGTGGCGGCGGGCCGCCTCGGCGAACACGGCGAGGTGCTCCAGCTCCTCGCCGGCTTCCATGCCCTTGTCGCGCAGCTGGACGATGTCCACCCCGTTCGCCAGGACGGCGTCGAGGAATTCCGGGAGGTCTCCCTGGCGCTTGCGCGCGTCGGTGCACAGATAGAGCCGCGCGTCGGCGAGCCGGGCACGCTGGACGTCAGCCATGGAGATCCCCCCGTAGATGGTGCGGTGTCGGCGGTGTGCGGGCCCCCCACGACGGGGGACCCGCACACCGGACGGCGATCAGGTCAGACGGCGAGCGCCTGGGCGCGGCGCTTCACCTCCGTGCCGCGATTCTCGCTCAGCGCCTGCGCGGGCGTGCCCGGCAGGGTCGGGTCGGCGGTGAAGAGCCACTCCAGCATCTCTTCGTCGGAGAAGCCGTCGTCCCGCAGAACCGTCAGGAGGCCGACCAGCCCCTTGACGATCTTGTCGCCGTCGATGAAGGCGGCGGGCACGTGCAGCGCGCGGTTCTCCCCGCGGCGTACGGCGATCACCTGGCCTTCCTTCACCAGCTGGCGCACGCGCGTCACCTCGATGTCCATCTGCTCGGCGATGTCGGGGAGGGTCAGCCACTCGGGGACGAGAGCATCGATCTTTGCGTCAATCTCGGTCACGGGACAAGCCTGCCATCCCGGACTGACAGTCGGAAGCCGGGACCGTCTGACCAGGTGTTTCCAGGAGCGGCCCGGCGCCCCGGTCAGGCCACGGCGGACTTCAGCGGGCGGGCGGGATCGGCCAGCCGGCCGGGGTCGAGGACCGTGCCGGCCTCGATGAGTTTGCGGCCCTGGGCCAGGTCACGGGGCTTGCCGACCGCGAGGACGGCCACCAGGGCGCCGTCGCGCAGCCAGCACACCGACCAGGCGGCGCCCGCCGGGTCGCCGCGCCACACGGCCGTGTCGGCGCTCTCGTGGTGGCCCGCGTACTGCACGAAGCGGCCGAACTGCTCGGACCAGAAGTAGGGCACCGGGTCGTAGACGGCGGGCGTCTCCCCGATGATGTTCGCCGCCACGGTGCGCGGGCCCTGCAGGGCGTTGTCCCAGTGGTGGACCAGCAGCCGCTGTCCGTAGCGGGCCGAGGGGAACGACGAGCAGTCCCCCACCGCGTACACGTCGGGCACGGAGGTGCGCAGCGCCTCGTCGGCCAGCACCTCGCGGTGGGCGCCCAGGGCGATGCCGGAGCCGGCCAGCCAGCGGGTGGCGGGGCGGGCGCCGATGCCGACGACGACGGCCCCGGCGGGCAGGCGCGTGCCGTCGTCCAGGACCACGGCCCCCGGTTCGACGTGCTCCACGCGCGCGCGGGTGCGCAGTTCGGCGCCCGAGTCCGCGTACCAGGCCGCCATGGGGGCCGCGACCTCGGCGGGCAGCGCCCCGGCCAGCGGCCGCTCGGCGGCCTCCACGACGGTGACCCGGCAGCCTGCCTCGCGCGCGGCGGTGGCGAACTCGGCGCCGATCCAGCCCGCGCCCACGACGACCACGTCGTGCTGCTCGGCGAGGACGGGCCGCAGCCGCTCGGCGTCGTCGAGGGTGCGCAGCAGATGCACCCCGGGGACGCCCTCGGTGCCCGGCAGCCGCACCGGTTCGGCGCCGGTGGCGACGACCAGCACGTCGTACGGGACGGGGCCCTGCGCAGTGTCCAGCTCGTGGTCGCCGGGGCGCAGGCCGGTGACCTCGCGGCCCAGCTCCAGGGTGACGCCGAGCGCCTCGAAGTCGACGTCGAAGGCGGAGCCCTCGGCCTTGCCCAGCAGCACCGCCTTGGACAGCGGCGGCCGGTCGTAGGGCTGGTGGGGCTCGGCGCCGAGCAGCGTCACCGTGCCCGGGAAGCCCTGTTCGCGCAGGGCCACCGCCGTCTGCACTCCGGCCATGCCCGCACCGACGATGACGACGCGTCGCGCCGAGGCCTCGTTCCCGTTCCGCTGCTCGCTCACGGGATCACCTTAGGCACCTGATCTTGCGTCAGTCAGCGGAGCGGGCCACTGGAGCGCCGTGACGTCCTGCACACGTGTCACCGGGTTTAGTGATCAACAGCGGTCGAAAGGGGGGCGCCGGCGGGCCCGATCTCCTCGACGACGCTGGTGCCGCGGCCCTCCTGCGACTCCCAACGCCACGTCTCGTCGAGCCGCACGCGCCCGTCGGGCAGTTCGGACACGGCGGAGAGGCAGTGCCCCGAGGAGGTGGACCCGTCGGTCTTCAGCTGGACGTAACGGAAGTCGAGCCGGTCGCCGGAGCGGGTGCCCACGAGGTGTCCGCGGACGACGTCGCCGCCCGCGTAGTCGGCCCAGATCCGGCCGTCCCGCTCGTGGTAGGCGAAGCGGGTGCTGGTCCCCACCTGGCCCGGCGCCTGGTCGGCGACAGGGGCCAGGAAGAGGCCGTCGAGCGAACGGGCCACGGGCGAGGGCTCCCTTACTGGGGCGGGGACCGAAGGGCTAGGGTGGCCACCGTAAAGCACTCGCGGGAGCCCGTACGCAGCGGGCTGAGAGGGAGGCTGGAGCGGCCTCCGACCGTACGAACCTGATCCGGGTCATGCCGGCGAAGGGAGGGGCTGGACGCCCATGTCGCGTACGCCACCCACACCATCGAACCCTGTGGACGAAGCCGCCGACGTCCTCGTCGTCGGGGGCGGCATCATCGGCCTGGTCACCGCGTGGCGGGCCGCGCAGCGCGGTCTGTCCGTCGTGGTCGTGGACCCCGAACCGGGCGGCGGGGCCGCCCAGGTGGCCGCGGGCATGCTGGCCGCCGTCACCGAGCTGCACTTCGGCGAGCAGACGCTGCTCGGCCTGAACGTCGCCTCGGCCGCCCGCTATCCGGAGTTCGCCGCCGAGCTCTCCGAGGTCACCGGGCAGGATCTCGGCTACCGCGCGTGCGGCACGCTCGCCGTCGCGCTCGACGCCGACGACCGGGCCCACCTGCGTGAACTGCACGCGCTGCAGACGAAGTCGGGCCTCGACTCCGAGTGGCTGTCGGGCCGGGACTGCCGTCGCCTGGAGCCGATGCTCGCGCCGGGCGTGCGCGGGGGCCTGCGGGTCGACGGCGACCACCAGATCGATCCGAGAAGGCTCGCGAGCGCCCTGCTGACGGCCTGCGAGCGCTCCGGGGTGATCCTGCGCCGGGCGTGGGCCGACCGGCTCCGTGTCGTCCGGGACCGGGCGTGCGGTGTCACGCTCGCCGACGGGACCGACCTCGACGCCGGACAGGTCGTGCTGGCGGGCGGGAGCCGCAGCGGACAGCTCGCGGGGGTCCCCGACGAGGTGCTGCCGCCCGTCCGGCCGGTCAAGGGCCAGGTGCTGCGGCTGACGGTGCCGCGACGGTACGCGCCGTTCCTGAGCCGCACCGTGCGCGCGGTGGTCCGCGGCAGCCACGTCTATCTGGTCCCGCGCGTCAACGGAGAGCTGGTCGTCGGCGCGACCAGCGAGGAGCTGGGCTGGGACACCACGGTCACCGCGGGCGGCGTCTACGAGCTGCTGCGCGACGCCCACGAACTCGTCCCCGGCATCACGGAACTGCCGCTGACGGAGACCCGCGCGGGCCTGCGCCCGGGCTCGCCCGACAACGCCCCGCTGCTGGGCCCGACCGCGCTGCCCGGCCTGCACCTCGCCACCGGCCACCACCGCAACGGCGTGCTGCTCACCCCGGTCACCGGCGACGCCCTGGCGCATGTCCTGGTCACCGGTGAACTCCCCGAAGAAGCACGTCCGTTCACCCCGAGGCGGTTCGGCGCCGCCGTCCTGGAGCAGCCCGCATGAACGTCACTGTGAACGGCGAGCCGCACACCGTGGCCGCCGGGGTCACCCTCGGCGCCCTGGTGGCCACGCTCACCAGCGCGCACTCCGGAGTCGCCGCCGCGCTCAACGAGACGGTCGTGCCGCGCACCCGGTGGCCGCTGACCGCGCTCTCCGAGGGAGACCGCGTCGAAGTCCTCACCGCCGTCCAAGGAGGCTGAACCCATCCATGGCTGACGACGCTTTCGTCCTCGGCGGCACCACGTACTCCTCGCGCCTGATCATGGGCACGGGCGGGGCGCCGAGCCTCGACGTCCTCGAACGCTCGCTCGTCGCCTCCGGCACCGAGCTGACCACGGTGGCGATGCGGCGCGTCAGCGCCGACGTGCACGGCTCGGTCCTGTCGGTCCTGGAGAAGCTGGGCATCGGGGTGCTGCCGAACACCGCGGGCTGCTTCACCGCCGGCGAGGCGGTGCTCACGGCCCGCCTCGCGCGCGAGGCGCTGGGTACGGACCTGATCAAGCTGGAGGTCATCGCGGACGAGCGCACCCTCCTGCCGGACCCCGTCGAGACGCTCGACGCCGCAGAGACGCTGGTCGACGACGGTTTCACCGTCCTGCCGTACACCAACGACGACCCGGTGCTGGCCCACAGGCTGGAGGACGTGGGCTGTGCGGCGGTCATGCCGCTGGGCTCCCCCATCGGCTCCGGGCTCGGCATCCGCAATCCGCACAACTTCCAGCTGATCGTCGAGCAGGCGCGCGTTCCGGTGATCCTGGACGCGGGCGCGGGCACGGCGTCCGATGTGGCGTTCGCCATGGAACTGGGCTGCGCCGGTGTGATGCTCGCCTCGGCGGTGACCCGCGCGCAGGAGCCGGTCCTCATGGCCGACGGCATGCGGCACGCGGTGGAGGCGGGACGCCTCGCGTACCGCGCGGGGCGGATCCCCCGGCGCCATTTCGCCGAGGCGTCCTCGCCCCGGGAGGGGCGCGCGCACCTCGATCCCGAGCGCCCCGCCTTCTGACACCTCCGCCGGTCACAGCTCTGCTGCAGTACGGGTCCGGTCCTGCCGCACGGGACCGGCCTGTCGGTCGCTCCTCGTAGACTCCCTGCGTGGACACGACCCTTCAGGACCCGTTGCTCGGGCATGTGCTCGATGCCCGGTACCGCATCGACGCACGCATCGCGGTCGGCGGGATGGCCACGGTCTACCGGGCCGTGGACACCCGCCTCGACCGCGTGCTCGCGATCAAGGTGATGCATCCGTCGCTGGCGGCCGACGTCACGTTCGTCGACCGGTTCATCCGCGAGGCCAAATCGGTGGCCCGGCTCTCGCACCCCAATGTGGTGGGCGTCTACGACCAGGGCACGGACGGCCAGTACGTCTATCTGGCGATGGAGTACATCGCGGGCTGCACGCTCCGCGACGTCCTGCGCGACCGCGGGGCGCTGCGCCCTCGCGCGGCCCTCGACATCCTGGAGCCGGTGCTCGCCGCGCTCGGAGCGGCGCACCGCGCGGGCTTCGTGCACCGCGACATGAAGCCGGAGAACGTGCTGATAGGCGACGACGGCCGGGTGAAGGTCGCCGACTTCGGTCTCGTGCGCGCGGTGGACACGGTCACCAACACCACGGGATCGGTCCTCGGCACGGTGTCGTATCTGGCGCCCGAGCAGATCGAGCACGGCACGGCGACGCCCTCGGTGGACGTCTACGCGTGCGGGGTCGTCCTGTACGAGATGCTGACCGGCGGCAAGCCGCACCTGGGGGACTCCCCCGCGCAGGTCCTGTACAAGCACCTCAACGAGGACGTGCCGCCGCCGTCGGCCTCCGTCCCCGGTCTGCCCTACGAGCTGGACGAGCTGGTCGCCTCGGCGACGGCCCGCAACCCCGGTGTCCGCCCCTACGACGCGGTGGCGTTCCTCGCCCAGGTCCGCGCGGCCCGGGCGACGCTGTCCGACGCCCAGCTGGACGCGGTGCCGCCGCAGGCCCTGGAGGCGGAGCACGTGGGGGCCGACGACCGGACGAGCGTGATCCCGCGCGCGGTGGGCGCCACCTCGGTGCAGCTTCCGCTGCCGACGCAGGACGAGGACCGGTACGACCGCACGAGCGTGCTCCAGAGCCCGCCGCCCATGCCGCCGGCTCCGCCGCGCGGCGCGGGCGGCCGACCGCGCCGCGGCCTCTTCGTGATCATCGCGGCGGTGCTGCTGGCCCTGGGCATCGGCACGGGCGTCTGGTACATCAACTCGGGCCAGTTCACCAAGGTCCCCACGATCCTGAGCCAGAGCCGGGCCGACGCCGAGCGCCGCGTCGAGGGAGCGGGCCTGAACCTCGGCAAGGTCACCGAGAAGTACAGCGACGCCTACGACCGGGGCACGGTCATGGGCAGCGACCCGGCGCCCGGCAGCCGCATCAGGGACAACGGCACGGTGAACCTGACGGTGTCCAAGGGCCCCGAGACCGTGAAGGTCCCCGATCTCAAGGGCACCGCGCTGGCCAAGGCCAGGAGCGGGCTCAAGGACGCGGGGCTCGAACCGGGCATGGTCACCAAGGAGTTCAGCGAGGACGTCGCCAAGGGCTCCGTGATCAGCACGGACCCGAAGGCGGGCTCGACGCGCAGGTCCGGCGCGGCGGTCGCCCTCGTCGTCTCCAAGGGCTCCCCCGTCGACGTCCCCGACGTCACCGGTGAGTCCCAGGAGGGCGCGGTCGCCGACCTGGCGGACGCGGGCCTGAAGGCGAAGATCGCACCGGAGCGGGTCAACTCGGACGAGGACAAGGGCGACGTGGCCGAGCAGTCTCCCGGCGAGGGCAAGCAGCTCGCCGAGGGCGACACCGTGACCCTGACGATCTCCAAGGGGCCCGTCATGGTCGAGGTCCCGGACGTCACGGGCATGAAGGTCGACGAGGCGACGTCCACGCTGGAGGACGCCGGGTTCCAGGTCGACGAGGACCGGGGGCTGCTCGGGCTGTTCGGCGACCATGTCGACAAGCAGTCCGTGGAGGGCGGCGACGAGGCCCCCAAGGGATCGACGATCAAGATCACGATCAGGTAGTCCGGCGGGCCCCCGCCCGGGGGCCCGCGTCCGGACCGCCCCCGCGCACCATGACACCCTGGGCCGGGTGAACAGCAGCATCCGCAACCCGATCGGCGGTCACGTCCCCGTGGCCGGCGGCCTCGCCTCCGTAGGGCTGTCCTACGCGCGTGACCTCAAGGCCGAAACCGTCCAGGTCTTCGTCGCCAACCCGCGCGGCTGGGCCACTCCCACCGGCAACCCCCGGCAGGACGAGGAGTTCCGCGCCGCGTGCGCCGCCGGGAACATTCCCGCGTACGTCCACGCGCCCTATCTGATCAACTTCGGGTCGCACACCGAGGCCACCGTCGAGAAGTCCGTGGAGTCGCTGCGCCACTCCCTGCGACGCGGCCGCGAGATCGGCGCCCTGGGCGTGGTCGTGCACACCGGTTCCGCCACCGGCGGCCGGCCGCGCGAGGTCGCGCTGGCGCAGGTGCGGGAGCACATGCTGCCGCTGCTCGACGAGCTGACGCACGACGACGATCCGTTTCTGCTCCTGGAGTCGACCGCCGGGCAGGGCGCGTCGCTCTGCTCGCGGACCTGGGACTTCGGCCCGTACTTCGACGCGCTCGACCGCCACCCCAAGCTGGGCGTCTGCCTCGACACCTGCCACATCTTCGCGGCGGGCCACGACCTGACCGGCCCGGCCGGGATGAAGCAGACCCTCGATCTGCTCGTGGAGACGGTCGGCGAGGGCCGCCTCAAGCTGATCCACGCCAACGACTCCAAGGATGTCGCGGGCGCCCACAAGGACCGGCACGAGAACATCGGCTCCGGCCACATCGGCGCCGATCCGTTCCGCGAGCTCATGGCGCATCCGGCGACCGAGAACGTGCCCCTGGTCATCGAGACGCCCGGCGGCAAGGAAGGGCACGCCGCGGACGTGGCCCGCCTCAAGGAGCTGCGTCCGTAGAGATGTCCTCCCCCATGAGGGAATACCCCTAGGGGGTATGTGGTTGCCGTCGGTGACAGGGACCGTGACGGACGCAGGGGGACCCATGCGGCACGACGAGCACACCGGGCAGCAGCACGCCCAGCACACGCACCACCGCCACGAGCACACCCACGACGACCGGCACGGGGCCGCAAGGGTCAGCTGGTCGACGGCGGCCCAGGCCACCCTGCACTGCCTCACCGGCTGCGCCATCGGCGAGGTCCTCGGGATGGTGATCGGCACCGCGCTCGGCTGGGGCAATGCGCCGACGATGGTGCTGGCGATCGCGCTGGCCTTCGTCTTCGGCTACTCCCTCACGCTGCGCGGAGTGCTGCGGGCGGGCGTCGGCTTCCGGACCGCCTTCCGGGTCGCGCTCGCCGCCGACACCCTCTCGATCGCCGTCATGGAGCTGATCGACAACGGCGTCATCGCGCTGTGGCCGAGCGCCATGGACGCGCACCTCGACGACGTGCTGTTCTGGGGCGCCCTCGCCGTGTCCCTCGCGCTGGCCTTCGTGGTGACGATGCCGGTCAACCGCTGGATGATCGGCCGCGGCAAGGGCCACGCGGTGGTGCACCGCTACCACCACTGAGGACAGGCACCCGGGGACGGGCCCTAGAGTTCGGGCCCTTCCCCGGGCCCTTCCTGGTACGAGTAGCGCTGCTCGCGCCACGGGTCCCCCACGTTGTGGTACCCGCGCTCCTCCCAGAAGCCCCGCCGGTCCGCGGTCATGTACTCGACGCCGCGGACCCACTTGGGACCCTTCCACGCGTACAGGTGCGGCACCACGAGGCGCAGCGGGAAGCCGTGCTCGGCGGTGAGCTGTTCGCCGCCCTTGTGGGTGGCGAAGATGGTGCGCTCGGAGACGAAGTCCGAGAGCCTGAGGTTGGAGCTGAAGCCGTACTCGGCCCAGACCATCACATGGGTGACGTCGGGGGCCGGCGGGGCCAGCTCCAGGACGGTCGAGGCCCGCACCCCGCCCCACTCGGCGCCGACCATGCTGAACTTCGTGACGCAGTGCAGGTCACCGACCACGGTGCCGTACGGCAGCGCCGAGAACTCCTCGTGGTTCCAGGTGTGCTTGTCGCCGTCGGCGGTGGCCCCGAAGACCCTGAACTCCCAGCGCTCGGGACGGAACTTGGGGACCGGCCCGTAGTGCGTGACGGGCCAGCCGCGCTGCAGACGCTGTCCCGGCGGAAGCTCCTGCTGCACTGCTCCCCCAGACTCGCGTTCCACCGGATGACCCATGCCTCCATCCTGACAGACACCGGGCAGTGGACGTGACCACGCCCACGTCGACGGGCGACAGTCGATCATCGATTCGGGCAACTCCTACTAAGCGTGCACTTACTGGACGGGTATGGGTGCCGGTGCGAGGATGCGCGAAACCTGCCCAGTCCACCCGCTTGGAAGGAGCCTCTGCGATGCAGGGCGACCCCGAGGTCATCGAATTTCTCAACGAGCAGCTGACGGCCGAGCTCACCGCGATCAACCAGTACTTCCTGCACGCCAAGATGCAGGAGAACTTCGGCTGGACGAAGCTCGCGAAGTACACCCGGGCCGAGTCGTTCGACGAGATGAAGCACGCCGAGGTGCTGACCGACCGGATCCTCTTCCTGGACGGCCTGCCCAATTACCAGCGGCTCTTCCACGTCCAGGTGGGCCAGACGGTCACCGAGATGTTCCAGGCGGACCGGCAGATCGAGGTCGCGGCGATCGACCGTCTGAAGCGGGGCATCGAGGTGATGCGCGCCAAGGGCGACATCACGTCCGCAAACATCTTTGAGTCGATCCTCGAGGACGAGGAGCACCACATCGACTATCTCGACACGCAGCTGGAGCTGGTGGAGAAGCTGGGCGAGCCGCTGTACATCGCGCAGCTCATCGAGCAGCCCGAGAGCTGACCCCGGGGGGTCTAGGCCGCGTCCGGCAGCTCCGCCTGCGGCGCCAGGGCCACGGCGGTCTCACCCTGCTCGACGAGTTCCCGGCGGGGGCACGCGCCCCGGCCCAGCAGCGCCTGGATCCGGCGGACGCACGATCCGCAGTCGGTGCCGGCCTTGCAGGCCGAGGCTATCTGGCGCGGGGTGGAGGCACCGTCGTCCGCGTGCTTCTTGACCTGCGCCTCGGTGACGCCGAAGCAGTTGCAGACGTACACGCGGGTTCACCTCCCGGTCGGGACGAAGTCGACGCTCATCGTTGGTGCCGTCCCGATTTGTCGGTGAGGCTAACCTAACCTTACCCGGCCTCCTGGGAGCACAAAAGTGCCGTGGGGCGCGGATCCTTGTGATCCGCGCCCCACGGCCTTTACGCAGAGCGAGAGGACCTCACTGGTCGCGGTACATCTCCGCCACCAGGAACGCGAGGTCGAGCGACTGGCTGCGGTTCAGCCGCGGGTCGCAGGCCGTCTCGTAGCGCTGGTGCAGGTCGTCGACGAAGATCTCGTCGCCGCCGCCCACGCACTCGGTGACGTCGTCACCGGTGAGCTCGACGTGGATGCCGCCCGGGTGCGTGCCGAGCGCCTTGTGGACCTCGAAGAAGCCCTTGACCTCGTCGAGCACGTCGTCGAAGCGGCGGGTCTTGTGACCGGAGGCCGCCTCGTACGTGTTGCCGTGCATCGGGTCGGTGATCCAGGCGACGGTCGCGCCGGAGGCGGTGACCTTCTCGACCAGCTCGGGCAGCTTGTCGCGGACCTTGTCGGCGCCCATGCGGACGATGAAGGTCAGCCGGCCGGGCTCGCGGTCGGGGTCGAGGCGCTCGATGTACTGCAGCGCCTCCTCGGCCGTCGTCGTCGGGCCGAGCTTGATGCCGATCGGGTTGCGGATCTTCGAGGCGAACTCGATGTGGGCGCCGTCCAGCTGCCGGGTGCGCTCACCGATCCAGACCATGTGGCCCGAGACGTCGTACAGGTTGCCCGTGCGGGAGTCGACGCGGGTCAGCGCCGACTCGTAGTCGAGCAGCAGCGCCTCGTGGGAGGCGTAGAACTCGACCGTCTGGAACTCGGCCGGGTCGGTGCCGCAGGCGCGCATGAAGTTCAGCGCGTTGTCGATCTCGCGCGCGAGCTGCTCGTAGCGCTGGCCCGACGGGGACGACTTCACGAAGTCCTGGTTCCAGGCGTGCACCTGGCGCAGGTCCGCGTAGCCGCCCGTGGTGAAGGCGCGCACCAGGTTCAGCGTCGAGGCCGACGCGTGGTACATGCGCTTCAGGCGCTCGGGGTCCGGGATGCGGGCGGCCTCGGTGAACTCGAAGCCGTTGACGGAGTCGCCGCGGTAGGTCGGCAGGGTGACGCCGTCGCGGGTCTCGGTCGGCTTGGAGCGCGGCTTGGAGTACTGGCCGGCGATCCGGCCGATCTTCACGACCGGCACCGAGGCGGCGTACGTCAGTACGGCACCCATCTGGAGCAGGGTCTTCAGCTTGTTCCGGATGTGATCTGCGGAGACGGCGTCGAAGGCCTCGGCGCAGTCGCCGCCCTGGAGGAGGAACGCCTCTCCCTTGGCGACGGCCGCCAGGCGGGTACGCAGCTGGTCGCACTCGCCTGCGAAGACGAGCGGCGGATACGACTCGAGGTCCGCGATCACATCGCGCAGAGCCTCGGCATCGGGGTACTCGGGCTGCTGCGCCGCGGGCAGGTCTCGCCAGGTGTTGCCAGCGCTCGCGCTGGTCTTAGCGTTCACGGTCACCTCGCCCACATTACGGGGTCATGTCGCGTGTCCATTCCGGCGCTCATCTTTTGAGACGCGTCGGACACGTCTGAGCCGTCGCTCGGGTATGGTTCGGCCCATGTTCGCGCAGACGCTGGAGAAGCCCAGCCTGACCCGCACCTGGTGGTGGACCGCACATCCGGCGGCCCACTGACTGCGCGTATCCGAATCCGCGAAGGCCGCCCGAGGGGCGGCCTTCAGTGTTTTCCGACACAAGCGGCGGCCGTTCCTCCCGCTCGACTCTCCTCTCGAAAGTCACTGGAAGGAACACCTGCCATGCTCGACCAGCTCCTGACCGACGACCGCCCGTTCGCCCTGTTGCGCCGCCGCACCCCGGGGCGCGACCACGACACGGTCGAGGTCCTGATCGGCCCGGTCGCCACGTACGACAGGCTCGCGGACATCCCCGACGGCCTGGCGCTCGTCCCCTTCCGGCAGATCCGCGAGCGCGGCTTCGACGTCCGTGACGACGGGACCCCGCTGGCCGTCCTGCGCCCCGAGGAGTCGTACGAGATCCCTCTCGCCGACGCGCTGCGGCAGCTGCCCGGGCACGGCGTGGCCGTCCGGGACGGCGGCTTCGACGTCGACGACGACACCTACGCCGACATCGTCGGCCGGGTCCTGCGCGAGGAGATCGGGCGGGGCGAGGGCGCGAACTTCGTGATCCGCAGGACGTACGAGGGTGAGATCCCGGGGTTCTCACGGGCCGACGCCCTCGCGCTGTTCCGGCGGCTGCTCGACGGTGAGCGGGGCGCGTACTGGACGTTCGTCGTGCACACCGGCGACCGCACCCTGGTGGGCGCGAGCCCCGAGGTGCACGTGCGGATGTCCGGCGGAACCGTCGTCATGAACCCCATCAGCGGCACGTACCGCTATCCGGCGGCCGGACCCACCCCGGACGGCCTGCTCGAGTTCCTCGCCGACGGCAAGGAGATCGAGGAGCTGTCGATGGTGGTCGACGAGGAACTCAAGATGATGTGCACCGTCGGCGACCGGGGCGGGGTCGTGATCGGCCCCCGCCTCAAGGAGATGGCGCACCTGGCGCACACCGAGTACGAGCTGCGCGGGAAGTCGACCCTCGACGTGCGGGACGTGCTGAAGGAGACGATGTTCGCGGCGACCGTCACCGGCTCGCCGGTGCAGAACGCGTGCCGGGTCATCGAGCGGCACGAAGTCGGTGGGCGCGGGTACTACGCCGGGGCTCTGGCGCTGGTCGGGCGGGACGCGGGCGGCTCGCAGACGCTGGACTCGCCGATCCTGATCAGGACCGCCGACGTCGACACGGCGACCGGGCGCCTTCGGGTGCCGGTCGGCGCGACGCTCGTCCGCGGCTCGGACCCGCTGGGCGAGGTCGCCGAGACGCACGCGAAGGCCGCCGGGGTGCTCGCCGCCCTGGGGGTGCGGCCGTCCCGGCCGCGCGAGGAGGGCGCGCGCCCGGCGCTGGCCGACGACCCGCGGGTGCGGGCGGCGCTCGACGGGCGCCGGGCCGCCCTGGCCCCGTTCTGGCTGCGGATGCAGGAGCGGGCCGGTGAGCCGGGCGGGCACGCGCTGATCGTGGACGCCGAGGACACGTTCACCGCGATGCTGGCGCACGTGCTGCGCTCCTCGGGGCTCGACGTGAGCGTGCGCCGCTACGACGACGGGGGCGTGGCGGGGCTGCGGGAGCGGGTGCTCGCGCACGAGGGGCCGGTCGTGCTCGGCCCGGGTCCCGGCGATCCGTCCGATCTCACCGACCCCAAGATGCGTTTCCTGCGCTCCCTGACCGCCGAGGTGCTGCGCACGCACGGCCACGGTGTCCTCGGCGTCTGCCTGGGGCACGAGCTGATCGCGGCCGAACTGGGCCTGGACATCGTCCGCAAGGAGGTGCCGTACCAGGGGGCGCAGACCGACATCGAGCTGTTCGGCCGCACCGAGACCGTCGGGTTCTACAACAGCTTCGTGGCGGCCTGCGACGACGAGGCCGCGCGCGAGCTGGCCGCCCACGAGGTGGAGGTCGCCCGGGACACCGGCGGTGAGGTGCACGCGCTGCGCGGGCCCGGCTTCGCCTCGGTCCAGTTCCACCCGGAGTCGGTGCTGTCGCTGCGCGGCGCCGGGATCGTGCGGGAGCTGCTGACTCAGGTGACGGTCGGCACCAGGACGTTCTCGGAGCGGCGGCCCGCCCGGTAGTCCAGCACGTTCTGCACCGTGGCCTCGATGATCTGCTCGATCGCGTCCACGGTGTAGTACGCCTGGTGGGACGTGACCAGCACGTTCGGGAAGGTGACGAGGCGGGCCAGGGTGTCGTCCTCGACGACGTCGAGGGACTTGTCGAGGAAGAACAGGCCCGCTTCGGCCTCGTAGACGTCGAGGCCCACGCCGGTGAAGCGGCCCTCGCGCAACTCGGCGACCAGCGCCTTGGTGTCGACGAGGCCGCCGCGGCTGGAGTTGATCAGGATCACGTCGTCCTTCATGGCGCGCAGCGCGGCCGCGTCGACGATGTGCTCGGTGGCGGGGAGCAGCGGCACGTGCAGGCTGATCACGTCGGACTCGGCGAAGAGCTGCTCCTTCTCGACGTACTTCATGCCGAGGGCGGTGCAGTTCGGGTTCTCGGCGACGTCCCAGCCGAGCAGGTTCATCCCGAAGCCGTGCGCGATCCGGGTGAACGCCTCACCGATCTTGCCGGTGCCGAGCACGCCGACGGTGCGGCCGTGCATGTCGCGGCCCATCAGGCCGTCGAGGCGGAAGTCGAAGTCGCGGGTGCGGGTGCTCGCCCGGACGATGCGACGGTTGACGGCCATCACGAGGGACCAGGCGAACTCCGCGACCGAGTACGGCGAGTAGTACGAGACCCGGGACACGGTCAGGCCCAGGCGCTCGGCGACCTCCAGGTCGATGTTGTTGAAGCCGGTGGACCGCTGGGCGATCATCTGCGTGCCGCCGGCCGCGAGGGTCTGCAGGACGCGATTGTTCAGGGTGGCGTTGACGCTGGTGGAGATGATCTCGTAGCCCGCCGCGATGGGGGCCGTGTCCTCGGTGAGGAAGACATCGAGGCAGCGGACGTCGTGGTGCCCCGCGAAGGCCTTCTCGATGAGGGGCTTTTCGTCCGATTGCACACCAAAAGCGAGAATCTCCATGAGGTGAGTCTAGGCCGGACAAGCCCCTCCGGCGATTGAGGAGCGGGGCCCGGGGCGGAGCCCCGGAACCACCTCAGCCGAAGAAGACGCCGACCTCCTCGTAGAGAGCCGGGTCGACGGTCTTCAGCCGAGCCGTCGCCTCCGCGATGGGCACCCGCACGATCTCGGTCCCCCGCAAGGCGACCATGGCCCCCCAGTCGCCGTCCCGCACGGCATCGATCGCATGCAACCCGAACCGCGTCGCCAGCCACCGGTCGAAGGCCGACGGAGTCCCGCCGCGCTGCACATGGCCGAGAACGGTGGTGCGGGCCTCCTTGCCGGTGCGCTTCTCGATCTGTTTCGCCAGCCATTCGCCGACCCCGGACAGCCGCACGTGCCCGAAGGAGTCGAGGGACTCGTCCTTGAGGACCATGTCGCCGTCCCGCGGCATCGCGCCCTCCGCGACGACCACGATCGGCGCGTACGAGGCCCGGAAGCGGGAGGTGACCCAGGTGCAGACCTGCTCGATGTCGAAGCGCTGTTCGGGGATGAGGATGACGTTGGCACCGCCGGCGAGGCCGGAGTGGAGGGCTATCCAGCCGGCGTGCCGGCCCATGACCTCGACGACGAGGACCCGCATGTGCGATTCGGCCGTGGTGTGCAGCCGGTCGATCGCCTCGGTCGCGATCCCGACGGCCGTGTCGAAGCCGAAGGTGTAGTCGGTGGCGGAGAGGTCGTTGTCGATGGTCTTCGGGACGCCGACGGCCCGGACGCCGTGCTCGTCGGTGAGGCGTGCGGCGACGCCCAGGGTGTCCTCGCCGCCGATCACGATGAGGGCGTCGACCTCCTGTGCGGCCAGGTTCTCCTTCACCCGGCGGACCCCGTCCTCCGCCTGGAAGGGGTTGGTGCGCGAGGAGCCGAGGATGGTGCCGCCCCGGGGCAGGATGCCGCGGACCGCGGGGATGTCGAGACGGACGGTGTCGTTCTCCAGGGGACCGCGCCAGCCGTCCCGGTAGCCGACGAAGTCATAGCCGTACTCCTGGACGCCCTTGCGGACGATGCCCCGGAGAACGGCGTTGAGCCCGGGGCAGTCGCCGCCGCCGGTCAGTACTCCGACCCTCATCGCGTAACTCCCTTGTCACGGTGAGCAGTTCAGGAAACTGTCCCGCGCGGTGTCACGCGTCGTCCAGACCCCGTTCGATCGCGTATCGGACGAGTTCGACGCGGTTGTGCAGCTGGAGCTTGCCGAGGGTGTTCTGCACGTGGTTCTGCACCGTGCGGTGCGAGATGACCAGCCGCTCGGCGATCTGCTTGTAGCTCAGCCCCTTCGCGACCAGGCGCAGCACCTCGGTCTCCCGGTCGGTCAGCTCGGGCGCCTTCGGCACGTCGGTGTCGGCCGCGGGGGCGGGCTCCGAGGCGAGACGGCGGTACTCCCCGAGCACCAGGCCCGCGAGGCCGGGAGTGAACACCGGATCACCGGCCGCCGTGCGGCGCACCGCGTCGATCAGCTCGTCCGTCGAGGCGGATTTGAGGAGATAGCCGGTCGCGCCGGACTTCACCGCCTCCAGGACGTCCGCGTGCTCACCGCTCGCGGAGAGCACCAGGACGCGCAGCGCGGGGAAGGCGGCGACGAGCTCCTTGCAGACCTGGACACCGGGCTTGGCCGGCAGGTTCAGGTCCAGGACGAGGACGTCGGGGGCCGCGGCCTGGG
The DNA here is from genome assembly GCF_040297005.1 of Streptomyces sp. NPDC001904. Lineage (NCBI taxonomy): Bacteria > Bacillati > Actinomycetota > Actinomycetes > Kitasatosporales > Streptomycetaceae > Streptomyces > Streptomyces sp. NPDC001904. The sequence continues at coordinate 284,286 of NZ_JBEOYI010000001.1, forward strand.
CACGGCGCACCGCCTGCTCGCCGTCGCCCGCCGTGGCGACGACGTCGAAGCCGGCGGCGGCCAGGTCGCGGGCGACGGCGTCGCGCCACATCGGGTGGTCGTCGACCACCATCACTCTGATCGTCTTCTGCCCGGCCGGCCCCTGCTCGGCCCGCTGTTCGCTCATCGTTCCTGTCCCGCCTTCCCCCGTGCGGCCCTGCCGGGCCCGCTCACTTCTTCTTCGGTACGTGCAGTTCGACCTCGGTGCCCTGGCCGGGTACGGAGATCAGCTCGGCGGTGCCGCCGATGTCGCGCAGTCTGCCCCGGATGGACTGGGCCACCCCGAGCCTGCCCTCGCCCTCGGCCTCGGCGAGGCGGCCCTCCGGGATGCCGGGCCCGTCGTCCCGTACGGTCACGATCACCGCCTCCGGCTCGTCCTCCACCAGGATCCAGGCCCGCGCGTCCTCGCCCGCGTGCTGCCGCACATTGTCCAGGGCGGCACCGACAGCGGCGGCCAGCTCGTGGGCGGCGGCGGGCGGCATCAGGACGGCGGTGCCGGGCGCGGAGAAGGTGGTCCGGGCGTCGGCGTGCGGGGCGAGCAGCGGGCGCAGGTCCCGCGGGCCGTCCGTGCCGGGCGACGCGCCGGCCGCGGCATAGGTGGTGACGGCCCGGACGACCGCCCCCTGGGACAGGTCCTCCGAGGCGCGGGAGGGCTGGCGCAGGCCCGCGGCGACCAGGGTGCGCAGCGCGATCTCCTGCTCCCCCGCCATCCGGCCCAGCTCGGCGGCCTCGCCGCCCAGGGCGGTGCCGCGCCGCTGCACCATGGCGAGGACCTGGAGCACGCTGTCGTGGATGTCGCGGGCCAGGCGCTCCCGCTCCCGGGTGGCCGCCTCGATCTCCAGGGCGCGGGCGAGGGTCCGCTCGGAGGCGCGGGCCACCTCGACCACGTAGCCGATCGCTATGCCCGCGATGCAGACCAGCAGGACGTTGTGGATGGTGCTGCGGCTGACGTCACCGCGCTGCGCCACGTTGGCCGCGCCGATCAGGACCGAGGCGAAGGCCGCCCAGCGCCAGCCGCCCTTGAGCGCCCAGGCGAGGACCGCGCCCGCCGTCCAGATCGACGGCAGCGTCGAACCGCCGGTGACCGCCCGATCGTGTCCCGCGACCGGGGAGAGCAGGATGCCGGCGAGCGCGACGGCGAGGTCGATGGTGAGGAACCGCTTGGTGCAGCGCCGGGCGCCCGACACCTGGGGCAGCGTCGCCAGGGTCCACACCGCGAGCACGGCGTAGTAGGCGATGCCGACCCAGGGCCGCTCGTACACCTCGTACGCGGAGGCGAAGAGCCCGATCGCGTACACCATCGTCAGCACGCGGTAGGCCGTCAGGGCACGCCACAGCGGCTGCTCCACCGACATCCGCACCACGCGTTCCCGCCGGGTCGCGCTCCCCATGTCCCCCACCCCCCGACGAGCCGGCGCGGCTAGCTGCCGCCCCGCTCGCCACCCTTCTCCGCAGACTTCTGCGCTTCCTTCTGCGCTTCTTTCTGGGCTTCCTTCTGCGCTTCCTTCTCGGCCTTCGCCGCGTCCGCGATCTGCCGCTTGGCGGCGGTCGCGTACATGTCGACGTACTCCTGGCCGGAGAGCTTCATGATCTCGTACATGACCTCGTCGGTCACGGCCCGCAGCACGAACCGGTCGCCCTCCATGCCCTGGTAGCGGCTGAAGTCGAGCGGCTTGCCGATGCGGATGCCCGGGCGCATGAGCTTCGGCATGACCTTGCCCGGCGGCTGGATCTTCTCCGTGTCGATCATCGCGACCGGGATGACGGGCGCGCCGGTGGCGAGCGCCACGCGCGCGAGGCCGCCCGGCTTGCCGCGGTAGAGACGGCCGTCGGGCGAACGCGTGCCCTCCGGGTAGATGCCGAACAGCTCGCCGCGCTCCAGGACCTCGATGCCGCTCTTGATGGCGGCCTCGCCCGCGCCGCGCGAACCGGAGCGGTCCACCGGCAGCTGTCCGACCCCCTTGAAGAAGGCGGCCGTCAGCTTGCCCTTCACCCCCGGAGTGGTGAAGTACTCGGCCTTCGCGATGAAGGTGACCTTGCGGTCGAGCATCGTCGGCAGGAAGAAGGAGTCGGAGAAGGAGAGGTGGTTGCTGGCCAGGATCGCCGGGCCGGTGGCCGGAATGTTCTCCAGACCCTCCACCCACGGCCGGAAGCCGAGCTTGAGCGGCCCCCCGATGGCCACCTTCATTGCGCCGTAGATCAACCCTCTGCCTTCCCTCGTTCTCGGACCCGGTACACGGACTCGTACGCGGATCGGTCCGAGGATCAGACCTTAACCCGCAGGGCCGTCAGGGAGCCCGACGACCCTGGTCGGTGTCAGTCCGGTCGCGTACGGTGAAGACCTCACTCCCGATGCCCCCGTAGTCCCCACATACCCACGAACAGGAGACCGAAGGTGCCGGTCCTTCCTGGAGCCGAGCCGTACCGCCACGACGGCGGCGAGATCGGCGTCCTCCTCTGTCACGGCTTCACCGGAACGCCCCAGTCCCTGCGCCCCTGGGCGGAGTACCTGGCCGGGCGCGGTCTGACCGTCTCGCTCCCCCTGCTGCCCGGGCACGGCACCCGCTGGGAGGACCTGTCGGTCACCGGATGGCAGGACTGGTACGCGGAGGTGGACCGCGCCCTGCGCGATCTCAGGGAGCGCTGCGCGCAGGTCTTCGTCTTCGGTCTGTCGATGGGCGGCGCGCTCGCGCTGCGGCTGGCCGCCCGCCATGGGGACGAGGTGGCGGGTCTCGTTCTGGTGAACCCGGGGAACAAGGTGCACGGTCTGGCCGCGCACGCGCTCCCCGTCGCCCGGCACCTGGTGCCCACCGTCAAGGGGATCGCCAGCGACATCGCCAAGGAGGGCTCGCAGGAGGTCGGCTACGACCGGGTGCCGCTGCACGCGGCGCACCAGCTGCGCCAGTTCTTCCGGCTCGTCGACCGGGAGCTGCCGCAGGTGACCCAGCCGCTGCTGGTGCTGCACAGCGTGCAGGACCACGTGGTGCCGCCGGCCGACTCCGCGCGCGTGCTCAGCCGTGTCTCGTCGACGGACGTCACCGAGATCCTGCTGGAACAGAGCTACCACGTCGCGACGTTGGACCATGACGCGGACCGGATCTTCGACGAGAGCGTGACGTTCGTCGACCGGATCGCCCCCCGTGTCGGCCAGATCCCCGGCGAGGGTGGGACAGGCCCCGGCGACAGTGCGGAAGGGACGGCCAGCGGTGGCTGAGCAGGAGGAGCGGCGGGAGCCCGAGAAGCCCGAGCCGCAGGAGCCGGAGCAGACGGACGGGCAGCAGCCCGACCCCCTGCTGCCGGCCGACGAGGACGCCGCCTGGGCCGAGATCGTCGCCGGGTACGGCGCCGAGCCGCCGGACCCGCCGGGTGCCAAGCCGTTCAAGTCGGTGGAGGACCTGGCGCTCCTGGACCCGGAGACCAACGACTCCCCCGACGCGGGACCGCGCCAGGACACCCCGGGGCCGCTCGGCTCCTCGGTCTCCTTCGCCCCGGGCGTCGCCGCGACCCCGGGCCCGCGCGACTATGCGGCGTCCGAGCCGTCCGACGACGACCTCGGGGACGACGACGAAGGCCACTTCGTGCAGCCGGACCCGCAGCTCCCTGAGGCGGACGTCACGGCGAAGTTCGCCTGGCTGGCCGTGGTCGGCGGCCCGGTGCTGCTGCTCCTCGCGGTGCTGCTCGGCTGGGACATGACGTGGTGGCTGGCGACGCTCTGCATCGGCGGCTTCCTCGGCGGATTCGCGACGCTGGTCGCCCGGATGCAGTCGGGCGACGAGGAGGACGACGACCCGGGGCGCGGCGCGGTCGTCTGACCTGCACGAGTACGCGGAAGAAGGCCCGGCCCGGATGCTTCCGGCCGGGCCTTCGCCATGCCGGACGGAACCCGATCGGGCGCTGCGGCGAAGTACCGGTGAACCAGCCCAAGCCTTCAAGGCGTTCACACGGACGAAAGGAGCCCCGATGACCGTCAGACCCCGGGAGCACCGCCTGTCTCAGCACGACGAGAGCGACGCCCGGGCGATCGAGCGGTCGCGGGAGGAGCCCGAACAGTTCGCCGCCCTCTTCGACCGGTACGCCGACGCCGTGCACCACTACGCGGCGCGGCGGCTCGGCCCCGAAGCGGCGGAGGATCTGACGGCGGAGACCTTCACCACCGCCTTCAAGCAGCGCCACCGCTACGACCCGGCAAGGTCCGACGACGCCCGCCCGTGGCTCTTCGGGATCGCCACCAACCTCGTCGGCCGGCACCGCCGGGCGGAGGCGCGCCGCTTCAAGGCGCTGTCCCGCCTGCCGGAGCCGGTCGAGCACGAGGAGCCGGTGGCCGATCGCGCGGTGTCCCGGGCCGGCGCGCACGGTCTGCGCCGGGAACTGGCGGCCGCTCTCGCCGCCCTGCCGGCGCGGCAGCGGGACGTGGTGCTGCTCGTGGCCTGGACCGACCTCGGCTACGAGGAGACGGCCGAGGCCCTGGGGGTGCCGGTGGGCACGGTCAGGTCCCGCCTGAGCCGGGCTCGCAGCGCGTTGCGTGAAGCACTGGGCGGCACCGATCCGACCGCTCCGACCGCCCTCCGGGAGGCATCCGCCCATGACTGACCGCGAACTCGACCTGGCCCTCGACGAACTGAGCACCTGGGAGGGGGACGCCGCGCCCCTCGACCCCGCCGCCCGCCACCGGGTCCGTACCCGCCTGCTGTCCGCGATGGAGGTCCGCCGTCCGCTGTGGCAGCGGCCCGGTCTGCGGATCGCCGTGACGGGCCTGGCCACGGCGGCGGTCGCCGCGACCGTCCTGGTGGCGGTGCGCGACGACGGCGGTTCCGCCGGGCCGGCCACGGCTCAGCGGACCGAACAGCCGGCGGTGCGGCCGGTGTCGGCCCGTACCGTGCTGGCCGGGGCCGCCGTCTACGAACGCGAGCACTCCCAGGCGCCCGCGACACCGCCGCGCGACGACCAGTTCATCTACACGAAGGAGATCATCAAGGAGACGAACCAGAAGACGGGCGAGACCAAGACGCACGTCGACGAGGACTGGCGCTCGGTCGACGGCTCGCAGCGCTCCTGGGTCATGGAGATCGGCAAGGGCTGGTGGTCGGAGCCCCTGAAGAAGAACGAGTCCTCCTGGCCGCCGCAGGACTGGACGGTCCTGGAGAAGCTGCCCACCGACCCGGAGAAGCTGATCCTCTCGCTGCTCCACAAGAACGGCGGGTCCGCCAAGAACGACTCGCTCGCCCACATCACCGCGCAGGACTGGTCCCTCATCCACTTCAGCCTCGCCGGGCTGCTCAAGCTGGTCCCGGTGATGCCCGAGGGCCTGCGCCCGGCGGCGTACGAAGCGCTCGCCAAGGTGCCGGGGGTGAAGACGGTGCCGGACCAGAAGGACGCGAAGGGCCGGACCGGCGTGGCGATCACGTACAAGGACCCGACGCTCCCCAAGGGCGTCACCAGCTTCGGCGGCTACTTCATCTTCGACCCGAAGACCTACGAGTTCCTGGGCTTCAAGGACGACCGCACCTCCGGTGACGGCGCGAAGAAGAAGACGTACACCCAGCTCTCCTACCTGGACAGCTGGGCGATCACCGACAAGGTGAAGCAGCGCCCGTAGCTCACGCGGCGGGGATTCTGAGGGCGGCCAGGACCGGCAGATGGTCCGTGGCCGCCCTCAGTTCGTCCGCGTCGAGGAAGTCCGGCACCCCGCACCCCAGCACCTCCACGCCCTTGGTGGCGAGGATCGCGTCGATCCGCTGATGGGGGTCGTCCGGCGTCGAGGTGTACTCGCCGCCCCAGGGCGCCTTCGCCCAGCAGTCCTGGAGCGCCGCGCTCAGCCGCCGGAAGGTCCGTCCGTCCGGCCGCTCGTTGAGATCGCCGCCCGCGACGACGTGCTCGACGCCCAGCTCCGCGATCCGGTCGAGCAGCAGCCCGCCCTGCGCGTACCGCTCGTCCTTCTGCAGGCTCAGGTGGCAGCTGATCACGCCCAGCCGTGGGCCCTGAGAGCCCCCGAACCGTACGACGGCGGTGGCGAAGCCGCGCCGGTGCAGGCCGGGGGTGAGCGGGAGCAGCACGTCCTCGGTCCGCTCGACGGTGGCGCGCAGGGAGCAGAGCAGCGCGGGTCCCGCGGCGCTGCCGCCGCCGGAGAGGAGCACCAGGTTCGCGGCGCGGGCGAGCCTGGCGAGCTGCTTGCGCCAGCGGAAGAACCGGGGCGCCTCCTGGATCAGCACCAGGTCCGGGGCGCAGGCCTTGATCACCCGGGCGAGGGCGACCGGGCTGTCGCGCATCGAGCGGATGTTGTAGCTGAGGACGCGGATGACGGCCGAACCGTCGGGTTCCGTAACGGAGTTGGGCAGTTCGGAAAGGTCGCTGAGGGAGCCGGAGTCCATGACGATCAAGATACGCCGGTGCCCGCCGCCCCCGGGGGGAACGACGGGCACCGGGCCGTACGGATGTCACATGACGGGGTCGGGCTCCCGCGCCAGGTCGGCGGCGCCGACCATGCCCGCCTTGTTGCCGAGCTGGGCCGCGATCACGTCGGCCACCGGCCGCCAGTTGCCGCCGACCAGCCAGCGCTTGTACGACTTGCGGATCGGGTCGAGGACCAGTTCGCCCTCGTCCGACAGGCCGCCGCCGACGATGAACGCCGACGGGTCGAAGAGCGAGGCCAGGTCGGCCAGGCCCGCGCCGGCCCAGCGGGCCAGCTCGCGGTAGGAGTCGACGGCCACCAGGTCGCCCTGCCGGGCGGCCATGGAGATGTGCTTGCCCTCGATGCCCTCGGGGGTGCCGTCGCCGAGCGACAGCAGGTACTCGGCGCTCTCCGGCGTCGCGTTGGCCCGCTGGCGGGCGTAGCGCACCAGGGCACGGCCGGAGGCGTACTGCTCCCAGCAGCCCTGCGAGCCGCAGCCGCACAGCAGGCCGTCCGGCACCATGCGGATGTGGCCGAACTCGGCGGCCACGCCGAAGTGGCCGCGGCGCAGCTTGTTGCCGATGATGATGCCGCCGCCGAGGCCGGTGCCGAGCGTGATGCAGATGACGTTGCGGTGGCCCTTGCCGGCGCCGAACTTGTACTCGCCCCAGGCCGCCGCGTTCGCGTCGTTCTCCACGACGACGGGCAGGCCGACGCGTCCCTCGACCTTCTCCTTGAGCGGCTCCTGGCGCCAGTCGATGTTCGGCGCGAAGTACACGGTGGAGCGCTGCCGGTTGACGTATCCGGCGGCACCGATGCCGACGCCGACGATCTCGTGTCCGGCCCTGGCACCTTCCACGGCCGAGGCGATCGCGTCCACGATCCCGTCAGGCGTGGAAGGCGTCGGCACCTTGAACGTGGAGAGGATGTTCCCCTCCTCGTCGACCACGCCGGCCGCGATCTTCGTGCCGCCGATATCGACGCCGATGGTGAGTCCCATGAATCCCTCAGTTCGGTCGAGCCCCGCTATGGCCCACCGTACCTGAGCGGCGTTCAGTCCAGGTCGATGTGCTCCCCGCCGGGGCCTTCGTCCTCGGGCTTGCGGGGCTCGGGCGGCCGGGGCTCCTGAGACGCCCTGGTCCAGCGCCCTTCCTGGCCCTCGACCGCGGAGCGGTAGGCGGCGAGCAGCTCGGAACCGGCGGCGGCGAGGTGGTCGAAGACGTCGGCGTTGCGCTCGATGACGGGCTCGACGACATTGCGGACCTGCCGGACCACCTGCCTGGCAGCCTGCTCGGCGGTGCCCTGCGCGACGGAGCCGAGGAAGGGGGCCTGTCCCGCGGAGATCCCCGAGAACTCGGACAGCTTGTCGGCGACCGCGTCGACGAGCTTCTTCAGCTCCTCGGCGGCGGAGCCGGGCGGCGCCCCGTGCTCGGCGCGGCGGCGGGCCTTCTCCTCCGCGAGGTCCTCGGCGCACGCCTTCTCCCACGCGTCGGCGTCTACGGGCTTCTCGGTGGCGTCGCTCATGGCGCTGACTCCTGCGAAGAGCTGAGGGTTTCCTGAACCGGTTGCATCTTCGACGTTACCCGAACGGGTGCAGGGCGTTCACCGTGCTTGCGGCCACAGATCCGGGTCGGGTGCGAACCGTACGCACAGTTCCCCGTCGACCAGGCCGGCGCCGGCGACGGTGCAGCGGCGCGGGGCGGAGGGCAGCGGGACGATGCGGCGGAAGGGGCCCGCCCCGATGACCAGCTCGTCGCCCCGGCGCACCAGGCTCAGCTCCTCGCGCACGGCGCCGGGCAGCGGGATCCGCCAGACCAGCACGCCGTCGTCCGCGAGCCGGTCCTCGACGGGCCAGGTCACCGGGGGCACGGGCGCCGCGGGCGGCGGCACGTCGAGGTCGGCGGCGCGCGCGTCCCGCCCCAGGTGCGCGATGGCGTACGTCTCGTGCTGCCACCCGGCGATCACCTTGCGCTGCCGGGCCGCGGCGTCGGCGAGCCAGGGGTCGGTGGAGCCGTCGGGCAGGAGGCGGTTGGCGAGCACCGCGTCGAGGCGCAGTCCGTGCAGCGCGAGTCCGGCGACGGTGGTGCGCAGGATCTCGGCGGCGGCCTCGGTGGGCTCGGCGACGAGGCGTACGGAGGTGTCGTCGGCGTCGATCACGGCCTGCGCGGCGGCGAGTTCCCCGTCCCAGCGGGTGGCGGCCTCGTACAGCCATTCCGCGGGCATCGGCACCCCGGCCAGCCGGCCGAGGACGGGCCGCAGGGCGCGGGCGGCCTGCCGTTCGGCGGGCAGCAGCCGGCGCAGATAGCGGCGCAGCTGCTCGGGCAGGGCGAGCAGGGAGACGGCGCGCGGGGCGGCCGGGAGGTCGACGACGACCAGGTCGTGGGGTCCGTCGGCGCTGTCCCGCAGGGCGCGCAGCAGGGCCAGTTCCCCGGCGCCGGGCAGCGGGGTGAGTTCGTCGCCGTCGAGCCGGGAGGCGCCGAGGAGGTCGAGGCCGGTGGCGGCCCGCTCCTGGAGCGCGAGCAGGTCGGCACGGAAGTCGTCGGCCGGGGTGAGCCGGGTGACGGTGACGCCGGGGAGGTCGTCCTCGGCGCCCCCGGTGCCCCTGGTGTCTCCACCGATCAATCGGACGCGCGCGCCGTCCCGGGCGGCCCGGAGGGCGGTGGCGGAGGCGACGGCCGTCGTGCCGGAACCGCCGGGGCCGGTGACGAAGAGGGTGCGCATGAGAGTGCAGGGTACCGACGGCCGCCGGGGACCTGTCGGGCGCTACTTGGCGGCGCCCGACTCCACCCACTTCTTCAGCCCGGCCAGCGCGCGGTCCGTGATGACCTTCTCGGCCTTGCGCTTGATCATCCCGAGCAGCGGGATCTTCACGTCGACGGTCAGGGAGTAGGTGACCTCGGTGCCGGTGCCGGCGGGCCGGAGGACGTAGGACCCGTCGAGGGAGCGCAGCATCTGCGACTTCACGAGGGACCACGACACCTCGTCCGGACCGGCCCAGGTGTACTTGAGGACCTGGTCGTCCTTGATGGCGCCGGCGTCCATGACGAGCCGGACCTGCTCGGCGCGGCCGGCGTCGTCGGAGCTGAGGACCTCGGCCTCCTTCACCTCGCCCGTCCAGTCCGGGTAGCGGGCGAAGTCGGCGATCACCTCCATGACGTCGGCCGGTGCCGCCTCGATCGTGATGCTCGAACTGGTGTGTTCCGCCATCGCCGTGGCTCCTCCGGATACCGGTCAGGGGTGGGTGCGCCGCGCTGGGGTGCCTGCGCCCATGCGCGTCGCGAGCAGGCTATCGCGCGCGAGTGGCCGCGCCGTCACCACTCCAGGGCCCAGGGCCTGCCGGAACCCGCGAAATGGCCGACGTTGACGCATTCGGTGGCGCCGATCCGCATCCGCCGGACCAGCGGCTGATGGACGTGGCCGAACAGGGCGTAGCGGGGGCGGGTCCTGCGGATGGCGTCGAGCAGCGCCCGGCTGCCGCGCTCGAACCGCCGCGCGACGGTGTCGTACACGAGGTCGGGCACCTCGGGCGGGATGTGGGTGCACAGCACGTCGACCTCGCCGAGGGCCTCGATCTTGGCGGCGTACTCCTCGTCGTCGATCTCGTACGGGGTCCGCATCGGGGTGCGCAGGCCGCCGCCGACGAAGCCGAAGACCCGGCCGCCGATCTCGACCCGCTGTCCGTCGAGCACGGTCGTGCCCGGTCCCGCGTACTCGCTCCACAGGTGAGGGACGTCGACGTTGCCGTACGTGGCGTACGTCGGGGTGGGGAAGACCGCGAACAGCTCCGCGTACTGCTTGCGCACTGCTTTTTCGATGGCGGGCCTACGGTCGACGCCCGCCCACAGGCGCGCTCCGAACTCCCGTGCCTCGTCGAAACGGCGGGCGGTGCGCAGCTCCACGAGACGCGAGGCGTTCTCCTTTCCGAACAAGTCCGGGAAAATGCCGCGCGAGTGATCCGCGTAGTCGAGGAAGAGCACCAGGTCACCGAGGCAGACGAGCGCGTCCGCCCCGTCGCCGGCCCGTGCGAGGTCGGTGGAGTTTCCGTGCACATCGCTGACTACATGAACGCGCATGCGATCACCCTAGGACGACCGGCCTAAGGTGGGTAGAGCCCGCCGGACCTGCGGTTACTTCCGAGTCGGGAAACTCCTGGACTACTGTGCGCTGAGCACCGCCGTGACGTGTGACGCAGCGAACATCTGGCCTGGACCCCCTACCGAAAAAGCAGTACTGGTGGGTAACGTCCGGGCAGTCCAGTCGTGCTCAGTTCAACCGGATCGACCAGTTCAGGGACTGAGCACCTGCCCGATCTTGGACCGCACCGACGCAGCACACAGAGTCGTGGCGCCGGCGCCCTATGAGGAGCAGCAGTCTTGCGCGAGTTCAGCCTTCCGGCTTTGTACGAGGTCCCTGCCGACGGCAATCTGACCGACATCGTCCGCAGAAACGCCGCGCAGCATCCGGACGTCGCCGTCATCGGCCGCAAGATCGACGGCACCTGGCAGGACGTCACCGCGACCGCCTTCCTCGCCGAGGTCCGCGCCGCGGCCAAGGGTCTGATCGCCTCCGGTGTGCAGGCGGGCGACCGCGTCGGCCTGATGTCCCGTACGCGCTACGAGTGGACGCTGCTCGACTTCGCGATCTGGAGCGCGGGCGCGGTCACCGTCCCGGTCTACGAGACCAGCTCGCCGGAGCAGATCCAGTGGATCCTCGGCGACTCCGGGGCCGTCGGCATCGTCGTCGAGTCGGACGCGCACTCCGCGGCCGTGGACTCCGTGCGCGGCGCGCTGCCGCAGCTCGCGCACGTCTGGCAGATCGACGCGGGCGGGGTCGAGGAGCTGAACCGGTCCGGCGCCGAGGTGCCGGACACGACGGTCGACGAGCGCAGCGCCGTCGCCAAGGCCGACGACCCGGCGACCATCGTCTACACCTCGGGCACCACCGGCCGCCCCAAGGGCTGTGTGCTGACCCACCGCAGCTTCTTCGCGGAGTGCGGCAACGTGGTCGAGCGCCTGAAGCCGCTGTTCCGCACCGGCGAGTGTTCGGTCCTCCTCTTCCTCCCGGTGGCGCACGTCTTCGGCCGGCTGGTCCAGGTGGCCTCGCTGATGGCCCCGATCAAGCTGGGCCACGCCCCGGACATCAAGAACCTCACGGACGAACTCGCCGCGTTCCGCCCCACGCTGATCCTGGGCGTCCCGCGCGTCTTCGAGAAGGTCTACAACTCGGCGCGGGCCAAGGCGCAGGCCGACGGCAAGGGCAAGATCTTCGACAAGGCCGCGGACACGGCGATCGAGTACAGCCGCGCGCTCGACACCCAGAAGGGCCCGTCGCTGGCCCTCAAGCTGAAGTACAAGACGTTCGACAAGCTGGTCTACAGCAAGCTGCGGGCCGTGCTCGGCGGGCGCGGCGAGTACGCGATCTCGGGCGGCGCCCCGCTCGGTGAGCGGCTCGGCCACTTCTTCCGCGGCATCGGCTTCACGGTCCTGGAGGGCTACGGCCTCACCGAGTCCTGCGCGGCCACCGCCTTCAACCCGTGGGACCGGCAGAAGATCGGCACGGTCGGCCAGCCGCTGCCGGGCTCGGTGGTCCGCATCGCCGACGACGGCGAGGTGCTGCTGCACGGCGAGCACCTGTTCACCGGGTACTGGAACAACGAGGGTGCGACGGAGGAGGCGCTGGCCGACGGCTGGTTCCACACCGGTGACATCGGCACCCTCGACGAGGACGGGTACCTGCGGATCACGGGCCGCAAGAAGGAGATCATCGTGACGGCCGGCGGCAAGAACGTCGCCCCCGCCGTCATCGAGGACCGCATCCGCGCGCACGCGCTGGTCGCCGAGTGCATGGTCGTCGGGGACGGGCGGCCGTTCGTCGGCGCGCTGGTCACGATCGACGAGGAGTTCCTCGGCAAGTGGGCCGCCGACCACGGCAAGCCGGACGGTGCGACGGTGGCGTCGCTGCGCGAGGACGCCGATCTGCTGGCCGCGATCCAGTCTGCGGTCGACGACGGGAACGCGGCGGTGTCTAAGGCGGAGTCGGTGCGCAAGTTCCGCATCCTCGGCACCCAGTTCACCGAGGATTCGGGGTACCTGACGCCCTCGCTGAAGCTCAAGCGAAACGTTGTGGCGAAGGACTACGCGGACGAGATCGAGGCCATCTACCGGGGCTGACCGTTCCGCGCGCCCCTGAAGCGAGCGAAGCTCGCCCTCGGGGGCGCGGGGAACTGCGCGAGAAGCGGCCACCGGCCGTCAGCCGACGACGAATCCCCGTTACAGCAGCTCCTTCAGGCGCTCGGCAAGCAGATCCCAGCGCCACTTCTCCTCCACCCAGGCGCGCCCCCGCTCCCCCATCCGGGCCCGCAACTCGGCATCGAGCAACAGCGGCACCACCCGGTCCGCCGCCTCCTCGGGGGAGCCGCCCCGGACCACCCAGCCCGTCTCGCCGTCGAGCACGGCGTCCGGCGCCCCGCCCGAATCCCCGGCGACCACGGGCAGCCCGGTGGCGGAGGCCTCCAGATAGACGATGCCGAGCCCTTCGACGTCCAGGCCCCCGCGCCGCGTCCGGCACGGCATGGCGAACACGTCACCGGCGCCGTAGTGCGCCGGAAGCTCCTCCCACGGCACCGACCCGGTGAACCGCACGGAGTCGGCGACCCCGGTCTCCGCGACGAGCCGCCGCAGCTCCTTCTCGTACGGCCCGCCCCCCACGATCAGCAGCACCGCGTCCGGCACGGCCGCCAGAATCCGCGGCATGGCCAGGATCAGCGTGTCCTGCCCCTTACGCGGCACGAGCCGCGAGACGCAGACCACGACGGGCCGGTCGGCGAGCCCGAGCCGGGCCCGGACCGCGTCCCCGCCCGACGCGGGATGGAAGGTCTTCTCGTCGACGCCGGGCGGCAGTTGAACCATCCGCGCCGCGGCCTCGGGCGTGAGTGCGGCGGCGATCCGGGAGCGCGTGTACTCGCCCAGGTACGTGATGCAGTCCGTCGACTCACCGATCCTGCGCAGCAGTTGACGGGAGGCGGGCAGCTGCGCCCACCCCGCCTCGTGCCCGTGCGTCGTCGCGACGAGCCGCCGCGCGCCCGCCTTGCGCAGCGCGGAACCCATCAGCCCGAGCGGTGCGGCCGCCCCGAACCAGACCGATGTACAGCCGTGCTCCTTCAGCAGGCCCACCGCGCGCCGGGTCACCCGCGGCGTCGGCAGCAGCATCGTCGTACGGTCGCGCACGACGATGAACGGCTGCTCGGCGTCGAACGCCGCGGTCGCCTCCGCGCCCTCCCGGCCGTGCTTCCACGTCGAGGCATACACGACGAGCCGTTCGGGATCGAGCCGCAGCGCCATGTTGTGCAGGAACGCCTGGATACCGCCGGGGCGGGGCGGGAAGTCGTTCGTCACGAGCAGCGTCTTGTGTGTCTGGTGCATCGCCGCAGACAGTACCGAACCGGGCCGTCGGATCGCGCCACGCCGCCGGGTTCCGTGGCCAGGGCACAGTTCTCCCCGGCATGATGAGTCGAATGAAGACGCGAAATCCCACCGCACTCCTGTTCACCTGGGCCCTGACCAGGACCCTGCTCCTGCTCTGCGTCTTCAAGGTCATCGTCGTTCCCGGACCGGACGTGACCAGCGACGTCTCGGTGATCTACCACGGCTGGTTCGACATCCTGCGTACCGGAACGTTCCCTCTGGACGACGTGACGTGGCAGTACCCGCCCGCCGCCGCGGTCGCGATCCTCTCGCCGGCCCTGCTGCCGTTCCTCGAATACGCCTCCGCGTTCTTCCTGCTCGCCTTCCTCGCGGACGCGGTCGTCTTCCTGATGCTGCTCCACATGTCCGGCCGGCAGGAGGCGTCGCGGCGCGGGGTGTGGGTGTGGGTCGCCGGTCTGCCGCTGCTCGGACAGACCGTCTACGCGCGCTACGACGTGATGGTCACCGCCGTCGCGGTCGCCGCGGTGCTCGCCGCCGCCCGGCATCCGAAGGCCGCGGGGGTGCTGGCCGCGATCGGCGCGCTGCTGAAGGTGTGGCCGGTGCTGATCCTGCTCGGCACCCGGCGCGGCCGGGCCACTCGGGAGTCGTGGGGCGCCGCCGCACTGACGGTGGGCGGGCTCGTCCTGGCCTTCGTCGTCGCGATGCCGGGCGCCATGGCCTTCCTGACCTTCCAGCGGGACCGGGGCACCGAGGTCGAGTCGCTGGGCTCGCTCGTCTTCCACGTGGCGCGGCAGTTCGGCTGGTCGGGGACGGTGCAGCTGAACTACGGCTCGGTGGAGTTCCTCGGCCCGTACGTGGACCTGGTGAGCATGCTCGCCCAGGTGCTGACCGCGCTCGCCTTCGGCTGGCTGCTGCTGTGGCGGCTCAGGGCGCGCGCCTGGGGACCGGCCACGCTCGCCGACGCGGCGCTCACGGCGGTGCTGCTGTTCACGACCACCAGCCGGGTCATCAGTCCGCAGTACATGCTGTGGCTCGTCGGGCTCGCGGCGGTCTGTCTGCTGTTCCGCGAGAGCCGGATGACGCTGCCGGTGTGGCTGGTGCTCGCGGCCACGTTCGTCACCTTCCTGGAGTTCCCGATCTGGTTCTCGCACGTGGTCGCGAGCGACGCGCTCGGGCTGACCCTGCTGCTCGTCCGCAACGGCCTGCTGGTCGTGGCGTCCCTGTCGGCCTGCCGCCGCCTGTGGCGGGCGACGGTGACCGAACCGCGCCGCGCCGAGCGGCGGCAGCTCCCCGCTCAGGCCGCCCGCGAGAACTCGGTGATCGGCTCCTGAGCGGCGGCCCGCCGGGCCAGGAACAGCAGGGCCGCGCACTGCACGGCCATGGCGGCCCCGAGCGCGGCGCACACCCCGGGCAGTCCCCACAGCTCTGACAGCCAGAAGGCGCACGGGAGTTGCAGGGCGGTCCCGAGCACGGTCACCCGCAGCACCCGGCCCGCTCCCCCGCTGCCCTCGAAGACGCCGCCCAGCGCGATGAAGCCGGCCATCAGCACCAGGTACGGGCCCACGCAGCGCAGGAACAGGGCGGCCTCCGCGGTGACCGCGTCCGGCGCCCCGAACGCCCGCGGCAGCCACGGCGCGAGCACGAGGAAGAGCCCGGCCGCGGTGAGCCCCGCCGTCCCCGCGACCAGGACCGCCTGCCGCCCGACGGCGCCGCGCTCGTCGTGGCCCGCGCCCCGGCGGTGGGCGGTGTGGATGGAGGCGGCCTGACGCACCGCGTAGGCGGCCATCGTCGCGATGTAGAGGATCTTGTAGGCGACGGCGTACGCGGCCACCGACGTCACCCCGAGCCGCGCCACGACCGCGATCAGCGCGAGTGCGCCCGCCTGTCGCACGGTGAAGTCGGCGGACATGGGCAGGCCGGTGCGCAGGGTGCGCCGCACGGAGGCCGCCGCCCGCTCCCCGGCGGCCACGGTGCGCGCCACGCAGAGCACCGCGTCGCGCCGCATCACCACCACCCCCACGGCCAGCGCGACCAGCCGGGCCGCCACCGTGGAGACGGCGGCGCCCACGACCCCGTACGCGTGGATGAGCAGCGGGTCCAGGACGAGGATCAGGCCGTTCGCGAGCAGGGCGAGCCGCATCGGGGTGCGGGTGTCGCCCGCGCCCTTGAGGATCCCGTCGACGAGCTGCTGCGCGAAGAAGACGGCCATGCCGGGCAGGGAGACCGCAAAGTACGACGTGGCGAGCCGCAGCGCGCCCTGCTCGTCCCCGCCGCCCAGCACGAGCCGCGCCAGGTCCGACCGGAACAGCCAGCCACCGGCCACGACGGCCGGGACGAGGAGCGCGCACAGCCCGGCCCCGCCGCGCACCGCGGCCCGCACCGCGCCCGGGTCCTCGGCGCCCCGGGCGTGCGCGACCAGCACCGTCGTGCCGGAACCGAAGACGAGGGCCACGCCCAGCAGCACGTTCTCCACGTTCGTGGCGACGGCGACGGCCGCGACGGCGTCGCCGCCGAGCCGGGCGACCCACACGGTGTTGATGATCCCTGCCGCCACGGAGGCGAGCAGGGAGAAGTAGACGGGCCGTGCCAGCCCGATGAGCCTCCTGCGGTGTTCGGCTTCCGTCATTCCCGCCCCGGTTCCCATCCCAGCCCCAATGCCTCGATTCGAGGTACCTATTACCTCGAAAAGAGGTAGCATGAGCGCCGAGCCATTCACAAACCCCGACGGAGGCCGCGTGCTGGAGCTGCCGATTCTCGGCTTCCTCTGTGAACGGCCGCTGCACGGCTATGAGTTGAAGGAGCGCATCACGGCGCTCAGCGGCCATGTCCGCCCGGTCAGCGACGGCGCGCTCTACCCGGCGATCACCCGGCTCGTGGCGGCGGGCCTGCTCGACGAGCACACGGCACCGGGCACGCGGGCGGCCCGGCGGCGCGTGCTCACGCTCACCGGCGCGGGCCGCGCGCACCTCCTCGACCGCCTCCGCCGGCCGAGGGACACCGAGATCAGCGACCACACCCGCTTCAACACGCTCCTGGCGTTCCTGCGCCATCTGCCCGACCCCGCCGAGCAGGCCGCGGTCCTGCGCCGCCGCCTGGAGTTCCTGGAGACCCCCACGAGCTTCTTCTACGACACGGAGGGCCGGCCGGTGCGCGCGGAGGAGCCCGACGACCTGTTCCGGCGCGGCATGCTGGAGGTGGCGCGCGCGACGGGCCGGGCCGAGCGGGCCTGGCTGCGCGAAGCCCTCACCGCACTCGACGGGTGACGGCTCAGCCCAGCTGATCGCGCACGTAGGCCCGCCAGCGCGCCTCGAACTCCCGCTCGTCGATGCCGAGCACGCTCTGCAGGGCGCCGTCGACGGCCCCGGCCCGCTGCTGGTGTCCGCCGACCGCCTTGTAGAAGGCGTTGAGCTTCCCCTCGCCCCAGTCGTCGGCGATCATCCGGCAGGCCAGCCAGCCGGACTCGTAGGCCTGCGCGAGGTCGGCGGAGTCGCCGCTGAAGCCGAAGTCGGCGTCGTCCGGGAGGGAGCCGGGCGCCGAACCGCCGCGCACCGCACGCTGCAGCTCGGGCGCGGCCTGGGCCGGAGTGCGGCCGCTGCCGCGGTACCCCGCCCAGTCCGCGTACCCCTCCGACAGCCACAGCGGGGTCGCCGCCGAGGTGTGCGCCCGCGTCGCCACGTGCGTCGTCTCGTGGGTGAGCACGACCTGCTTGCCGAAGTACCCGAGCACGCTGTACGCCTCGGGGTTGATGATCACCCGGTCCGCGGGCGCGGTGCGCGAGCCGCCCGCCTCCCCCGTCGTGACGGCCGCGATGCCCTGGTAGCCGGAGGCCGGCGCGCCCAGCAACTCGCCCATGCCGTCCAGCGACTTGGGGACGACGACGATCACGCGCCGCGCCCAGTCGGTGCCCCACGCGCTGTCCACGGCGGGCACCGCGTCATCGGCGTCGTCGGCGTAGGACCGCAGCGCGGAGCGGCGCTGGCCCACGCCGAGGACCAGGCTGTGCTCGCCCTTCACCGCCGTCACCCGGCCCTGGTCCCACAGCTGGTCGGCCGACTTCTTCGCGGGCCGGTCGTCGGTGACGTACCAGTGCCCGGTCCGCAGGCGGAGCGTGAGCGTGCGCTCGGTGACGACGGGGGCCTTGTCGTAGCCCTCGACGCGGTAGCGCAGCTCGGCCGTGGCGGTGGCGCGGGCGTGCTCGGTGCGGCCGAGCCGGGTGAGCCGGTAGCTCCAGCCGTCGAGCGGAACCTCCGCGAGGTCGGACAGGAGCGTGGGGTCGGCGTCGCCGGTGGCCCGGTACGCCGTCGTGTCCCCGGCGACGACGGCGGCGGCCCGGCGGTCGAGGACGTGCTGCACGGCGGTCGAGCGGGCGTCCGACGGCGCCCCGTCCCCACCGCCGCACGCGGACACGGCGGCGAGCAGGGCGCCGAGCGCCACGAAGGAGCCCGCCCTGCTCATCGCACGCCGACGACCAGCCATCTTGCCGATCGTACGGCGGACCGGACCCGGGGCGCCTACGGCCGGGTCACGGATGAGACGGGCATCATGCCGACCGGGTCGTAGCGGACCGCGGCGCCCGGGTAGGGCGCGTGGATCACCTGCCCGTTGCCCGCGTAGATGCCGACGTGGCTGGCGTCGTCCCGGTAGGTGACCAGATCGCCGGGGCGGGCCTGCGACAGGGACACCTGCTGCCCCGCGTACCGCTGCTCCTGCGAGGTGCGCGGCAGGCCGACGCCCGCCTGCGCGTACGACCACTGGGTCAGGCCCGAGCAGTCGAAGCCGGAGGGCCCGCTGGCGCCCCAGACGTAGGGCTTGCCGAGCGCGGACTGCGCGGCGGCGAGGGCCGCGGCGGCGCGTGCCGAGGAGGCCGGGCCCGCGCCCGCCAGATCGGGGCGGGCGCCGCCGCGCGAGGCCCGATCGAACGCGGCCCGGTCGGGGCCCGTCATGGAGTTGAGCAGCCGCCGCGCCTTGGCCAGCTTCTTCTCGACGGTGTGCTTGTGCCGGGCGACGGCCTTGCGGCTCTGCTCCAGCTCGGAGAGCTGCTGCCGGGCCTCGGCCCGCTGCTGCGCCAACTGTCGCTGGGCCCCCTGCAGTTCCGCCAGGTCGTCGGCCTGGCGGGCGCTGATCCGGTCCATCGTGCCGGCCCGGTCGAGATAGCCCTCCGGGTCGGAGGAGAGCATCAGGACGAGCGAGGGGTCCATGCCGCCGGAGCGGTACTGGGCACCGGCCACCATCCCGAGCGCCTGCCGCATCGCGTTGATCCGGTCCTGCCCGCGGGCCACCTCGTCCTGGGTCCTGGCGAGTTCCTTGCGGAGCCGGTCGGCGCGCTCGTCCGCCTTGTTGAAGGACTCGGTGGCCTGCTCCGCCTGCTCGTAGAGGCGGTCCACCTCCGCCTTCGTGTCGGCGGGCCGGTCCTGCGGCGCGGCGCCCGCGGGAGCGGCACCGAGCGCGGCGACGGCCCCCGCCGCGGCCACGGTCAGCACGGTGACGCGCGTACCGAGGTCGAACCCTGACTGCCGAGAGTGCGCTGTACGGCGATGGGACCCCACGGGCGGCAGCTCTCCCTTCCGCTGACGGTCCCCCAGGCTTCAGCTCGGGGGAAGTGCGGGCCGACAGTAGCCGCGCAACCACCCCCTCACCAAAGACCCTTCACGGGGCGCACACACCGGCGCCCCGCCTCTGACGCAGGTCATGGGCGGGGCGCGGGGTCAGCGAAAGGTGTCGGGATTCGCCCGAACGGGCGCGTTTTCCGATCTCCTCAGGCCGTTGGTACGAGGATCAGATGCGGACGCCGAACTGGAACGAACCGATGGTGCTCATCGACTCGTAGCGGACGACGGCACCCGGGTGCGGGGCGTGCAGCACCTGGCCGTTGCCGGCGTACAGGCCGACGTGCGCGAGGTTGTTGAAGAACACGAGGTCACCGGGCTTGAGCTGGCTCATGCCTATCTTGGTGCCGTCGTTCTGCTGCGTGTACGTGGTCCGGGTGATGCCGACGCCGGCCTGGTTGTACGCGAACTGGGTCAGGCCCGAGCAGTCGTAGGAGTTCGGGCCGGTGCCGCCGGAGACGTACGGCTTGCCGAGCTGGGTGGCGGCGGCGCTCAGGGCGGCGGCGCCGTACTTGGAGGCGGCCGCCTCGTTGCCGAGGTCCACGCGGCTGGCGGAGGAGCGGCTGGCGCGCGTCTCGGCGTCGGCCATCTGCTGGCGCTCGGCGGCGGTCAGGGAGTTGAGCAGCTTCTGCGCCTCGCTCAGCTTGCCCTGGACTTCCTTCTTCTTCTTGCCGAGCTCGGTGCGGGTGTCGGCGAGGTCCTTGAGCTTCTCGCTGGCCTCGGCGCGCTCCTGGGCGAGGGTGCGCTGCTTCGCCTGGACCTTCTTCAGCGACTCCAGCTGCTGGGCGGAGAGCGCGTCGAGGGTGGACGCCTTGTCGAGGTAGTCGTCCGGGTCGGCGGAGAGGAAGAGCTGGACCGATGAGTCGATGCCGCCGGAGCGGTACTGCTCGCTGGCCATCGTGCCGATGCCGGTGCGCAGTTCGTTGAGCTCGTCCTGCTCGCGGGCGACCTTGTCCTGAAGCTGGTCGATCTCCTTCTCCAGCTTCTTCTGCTTCTCCTTGGCCCCGTTGTAGAGGTCGGTGGCCTTACCCGCCTCTTCGTAGAGCTTGTCGACCTTGGCCTTGACCTCGCTCTTGTCGGGCTTGGGGGCGGCACTGGCCGCCTGCGACGTAAGGGCCACGGCAGCGGCGGCGGTCGCGGTGAGCACGGTCACGCGGGTGCGGCTCGGCTGCTTGGGTCGACGGTGGGACGCCACGAAGGCGAGCTCCTTCTTCCTCCAGCCGCCCAAAGAACACCCGATGGGCGGTGCCCCTCCACCGTCACTCACCTCATGTGAGTGATCAACCGAGCGGAGGTTCGAGGCTCGACCCTAGTGACCTTCTTGTGATCAGTTCAAATCCTGTCGGGAAAAATCTCGGTCACCCACTGCATTCTTTGCACTCAACTCACATGCAGTGATGTCGCTTTGACGCTACGTTGCGTGAAGGTTTCGCCAATTCGGGCAAGCGGAACGGAAGTTGCAGTTCCGCCGAATGCGGACATCAGCCCCGGGAGAGGCGCTTCAGCAGCATGACGGACGCAACCGGACGCGCACCGGCCTTCGCCACCCCGTCGGCGACCTCGCGGTCCGTCGAGACGACGATCACCGGCCGGCCGGGCGGCTCGGCGCGCACCAGCTGCCGGATCAACTCGTCGGCGGTGACACCCGCCTTGGAGAACAGCACCCGGACCCCGCGCGGCGGCGCGAGCAGCACCGGCGCGGCCAGCTCCGCCCCGTCGAAGACACAGGTCACCTCGGCGCCGGTCTGCGCGGCCAGCTGCGAGAGCGAGCCGAGCAGCCGCAGCCGCTGCTTCTCCAGCGGCATCGTCGGATAGCCGGTCTTGGTGACGTTGTAGCCGTCGACCACGAGATGGGCCTGCGGCAGCGCCAGCAACTGGTCGAGGATGGCCGGGTCGTGCTCGTGCAGCGCGCGCGCCGCGATGTCCTTGGGGGTCATCTTCCCCGGCTCCACGGCGTCCACGGAGTCGGCGGGCCGTGCCGACACGGGCGGCAGCGCCAGCTCCCGGCGCAGCCCCTGGGCCGCGTCGAGCACGGTGTCCAGGAGCAGCCGTACGCGCATGTCCTCGACGCTGCGCCCTTCGCGGGCCGCGCGCCGGGAGGCCTCCAGGGCCGCCTCGACCTCGCCCAGCCGGCCCTTCAGCCGCCGCGTCTCGCTCTCCGCGGCCGACACCTGCGCCTGCGCCTCGGCCCGTGCCGCGTCGATCTCACCGCGCGCCTTGCGCACCGCGGCCTCACCGCGCTTGACGTCGCTCTGCGCGGAGCGCAGCTTGCGGTGCACGGCGTCGATCTCGCGCCGGGACGCGTCCAGCTCGGCGCGCAACCGTTCCGTCTCGGCCCTGGTCTGGGTCTGCGCCTCGGCCAGCTCGGCGCGCAGCCGCTCCAGCTCGGCGCGGGTCTCCTCGTCGGCGCGCTCGGCGTCGGCGCGCTGCGCCTCCTCGCCGGCGGCGGCCACGAGCTTCACCCAGCCGGTGGGCCGCAGCACGTACGCGGCGGCGGCGACGTCGAGCGGGTCGGCGGCGGGCGGCGGCGACCCGGACTCCAGGGCGCCCGCCAGCTCGGGCTGCGCCTCACGGAACCGCTCGGCGATCCGCTGCCGGAAGATCGTGTCGCCCTCCACCGCGGCGGCCATGGCGTTGCCGGCGAACTTGGCCCGCCGCGTGGGGGTGAAACGGGCATACTGCCGCAATTGCGCAGGGAGTTCGCCGACGGTCAGCCCGCCGAAGCCGTCGGAGACGATCTGCACGACCCGACGCCGTACGCCTTCGGGCAGCGGCCGGTCGAGCACCTCGGCGGCGGCCTGCTCAGGGTCTTTGGCCTCCCCGCCCGTGCTCTGCACCATCCGTCACCCCAACTGTCTTGAGTGCACCGGCTCCTTCAGGAGTCGGTGCCCGGCCTGTCGACGATCTCCACCTGGTCCACCGCGTTGCACCAGCGACAGCGGACCGACTCGATGGTCTCACTGACCACCTCGCGTTCCTCGACCTTCGGCTCACCGGCCAGGTCGAGATGGACGTACTCGACGACCTTCGAGGAGCGCGTCACGTCGAACCGCGTCAGGTTGCCGCACAGCGTGCAGCGCCAGCGGGTGGTGGCGGTCGGCAGGGGAACCGTCATCTCAGAGCATCTCTTCCTCGCGCGTGCACGGCGTGGTGCGTGGTGCTTGCTGTATTGCCCGTAACCCTACGGCCTGCCGTACGCCGCCCGCTCCCCGCCTTGCGTCATGCTCTTCCCATGATCGGCGACGGGCGCGACGCGACCGGAAAATTCGGAAAAGTGACCGCATTCCTCAGAGGGCATCCGGCCCCGGTCACGTACGGGATCATCGCGCTGTGCTGTGCGGTCTTCGTGATCTCTCCCGCCTCGGGCTTCAATCCCACCTACGGCACAGGTGCCCGGCTGCTCACGGAACAGACCGCCTACTTCGATCGCTGGGGCGTGGTCCCCTCCGAACTCTTCGCAGGATCGGCGCGGGCCGCCCTCACTCCCCTCACCGCTCTGTTCGTGCACGGCAGCTGGCTGCACCTGCTGGGCAACATGCTCTTCCTCTACGTCTTCGGCGCGATGGCCGAGGAGCGCATGGGCCGCGTCCAGTACGCGCTCTTCTACCTGATCACCGGGTATCTGGCGCTGTTCGCGTACGCGGTCGCCCACGCCGACTCCGACCAGAGCCTGGTCGGCGCCTCGGGGGCCATCTCGGCGGTCCTCGGCGCCTTCCTGTACCTGTTCCCCGGAGCGCGGGTGACGAGCCTGTTCCCGTTCCTTCTCTTCCTGCCCCTGCGCTTTCCGGCCTGGGTGGTGCTGCCGTTCTGGGTGGCGCTGCAGTGGGCGGCCGCGGGCCAGGACACCCAGGGGCCCGCGGTCGCCTATCTGGCGCACCTCGTCGGCTTCTCCCTCGGGTTCCTCTACGCGTGGGTGCGGTACAGGGGCCGGGCTAAGGTTGAGCCGACCCATGCCACGGCCACCGAGGGAGACAGCCAGCCGTGATCACCGCGATCGTGCTCATCAAGACCAGCGTGGACCGGATCCCCGAGATCGCCGAGTCGATCGCGGCTCTGGACAGCGTCAGCGAGGTCTTCTCCGTCACCGGCACCTACGACCTGATCGCCATGGTCCGCGTCGCCCGCCACGACGACCTCGCGGATGTCATCCCCGGCCGGATCAGCAAGATCCAGGGCGTCGAGGCGACGGACACGCACGTCGCGTTCCGCACCTACTCCCAGCACGACCTCGAGGCCGCCTTCTCGATCGGCCTGGACGGCTAGGAGCGCCCCGCCAGGGGCGCGGGGAACTGCGCGAGCAACCACAGAAAAGCCGCAGACGCACTGCCCACGAACCAGGCAGACGCGACTGCGGCTTTCATGACTGGCCGAGCCTCACGACGCCGGAACACACCGCCCCTGCTCGGTGCGGTAGCTCCACGCGGCGCCGTTGCGGACCAGCTCGGTGACGGCCGCGACGAACCGGTCGACGTGCTCGTCGGGCGTACCGGCGCCGAAGCTGACCCGGATCGCGTTCAGCGACTTCTCCCCGGGCGCCGCCTCGGGCGACCCGCACTCGCCCTGCGTCTGCGGGTCGGAGCCGAGCAGCGTACGCACCAGCGGGTGGGCGCAGAACAGGCCGTCGCGGACCCCGATCCCGTACTCGGCGGAGAGCGCGGCGGCGAAGTGGGAGGAGTTCCAGCCCTCCACCACGAAGGAGATGACGCCGACGCGCGGGGCGTCGTCCCCGAACAGGGACAGCACCTTCACCTCGGGCACGGCGGCGAGCCCGTCGCGCACCTTGCCGATCAGGTACTGCTCCCGCGCGACGAGGCTGTCGAACCCGGCCTCGGTCAGCGCCTTGCAGGCGGAGGCGATGGAGTACACGCCGATGACGTTCGGCGAACCCGCCTCGTGCCGGGCCGCGCTCTCGTGCCACTCGACGTCCACGCCGCCGTCCGCGCGCCGGGCGACCTTGCGGGAGGCGCCGCCGCCGGCGAGGTAGGGCTCGGCCTCGGTCAGCCAGTCGGAGCGGCCGGCGAGCACGCCGGAGCCGAACGGCGCGTACAGCTTGTGTCCGGAGAAGGCGATCCAGTCGACGTCCAGTTCCTGCACGGAGACGGGGTGGTGGGGCGCGAGCTGGGCGGCGTCGAGCACGATGCGGGCACCGTGCGCGTGAGCGGCCGCCGCCAGTTCGCGCACCGGCCAGAGCTCACCGGTGACGTTGGAGGCACCGGTGACGCAGACGAGGGCGGGGCCGTACGGATCGCGGTCGGCGAGGGCACGCTCCAGGGTGGCGACGGCCTCGTCGGGGGTGCGCGGCGCGTTGAGGTAGGTGACCTGCGCGTCGCGCCACGGCAGCAGCGAGGCGTGGTGCTCGGTCTCGAAGACGAAGACCTGGCAGTCGGCGGGGAGCGCGGCGGCGAGCAGGTTGAGCGAGTCGGTCGTCGACCGGGTGAAGACGACCTGGTCGCCGTCGCGGCAGTCCAGGAACTCGGCGACCGTCCGGCGGGAGTTCTCGAAGAGGTCGGTGGAGAGCTGGGAGAGGTACCCGGCGCCGCGGTGCACGCTGCCGTAGTACGGGGCGTACGCGGCGACGTCGTCCCACACCCGCTGCAGGGCCGGCGCGCTGGCGGCGTAGTCGAGGGCCGCGTAGGTCACCTCGCCACCGGTGACGAGCGGCACGGTGACGTCCCGGCCGAGCACGGGAAGCGGGGCCGCGATGTCGGTGGGGGCCGGGGTACAGGCAGCGGCGGCGACGGAAACAGACATGGGTGAACTCCCTGGCGCGGTAAGCGAATTGACCATGCCGAAGCCACGGCTGAGCGCTACGGAACAGGGCTCGACGGCATGGAAAGAAAAGTGGAACGGGTACGCAGAGGCGGGGCCGAAACGCCCTATCGCATTCGCTTGCTCACGAGACTGCTCCCTTGAGGACCAGGACCCCAGGGTGTGCAGGGGTCCGCGCTTGCCATAGACCTCGCTGCCTACGGCCTGGTCTTCACCCAGGGCACCCCGCCACGGACGGAGGGTTGCCGGACAGCGGGCTGGGGCCTCGATCGCTGTCACTCATGACCTTGTAGAGGATCCTGCCACACGTATCCGGAATGGCAAGGGCGCAGTCCATCTCCTGAGACAGGAAGGACTGCGCCCTGCGTCACACTCAGCGGTTGCTGGCGACGACCCACCGCTCCAGGGTGGCCTTCGCGGCGCCGGAGTCGATCGACTCGGCGGCCCGCTCCATACCGGCCCTGATCTGCTCGACGAGCGTGCCGCCACCGGGGCGTACGGCGACGAGCGCGGCGGCGGAGTTCAGCAGCACGGCGTCCCGCACCGGGCCCCGCTCCCCGTCGAGGATCCGCCGGGCGACCTCGGCGTTGAAGGACGGGTCGCCGCCGCGCAGCGCCTCGATGCCGACCGGCTCGATACCGACGTCACGCGGGTCGAAGACCTCCTCGCGGACGGCTCCGTCGCGCACGACCCAGACCCGGGAGGTCCCGGTGATGGTCAGCTCGTCGAGCCCGTCGTCACCGCGGAAGACCAGGGAGGAGTTGCCGCGCTCGGCGAAGACCCCGGCGACCACCGGGGCCATCCGCGGATCGGCGACCCCGACGGCCTGCGCGCTCACCCGGGCCGGGTTGGTCAGCGGGCCGAGCAGGTTGAACACCGTACGGATGCCGATCTGGCCGCGGGCCGCGCCCGCGTACCGCAGCGCCGGGTGGAACTTGACCGCGAAGCAGAAGGTGATGCCCGCTTCTTCGGCCACCTGGGGGACGCGGGCCGGCGTCAGGTCCAGGTTGACGCCCAGCTTCTCCAGGACGTCCGAGGAGCCGGAGGCGGACGAGGCCGCCCGGTTGCCGTGCTTGACGACCTTGGTCCCCGCGCCGGCGATCACGATGGCGGACATGGTGGAGATGTTGACGGTCTTCGCGCCGTCGCCGCCCGTCCCGACGATGTCGACGGTCTCGCCGGGCACCTCGATGGTGTTGGCGTGCTCGTACATGGCGCGGACCAGACCGGTGATCTCCTCGACGGTCTCGCCCTTGGCGCGCAGCGCGACCACGAAGGCGGCGATCTGCGCGTCGGTCGCCTCGCCGCTCATGATGCGGTCCATCGCCCAGGCGGTGTCGTCGGCGCTCTGGTCGCGCCCGTCGAGGAGTCCGTTCAGCACACTGGGCCAGGAACGGCCCGCCGCGGTGTCGCCTCCAGCGGGGGTCAAAGCGCTCATGGCCGCTCCTGTGGTGTTGTCCGTACGAGGATGGGGAACGGCACCCACCTTATCGAGCGGCGGAGACGGCAAAGAGCCCCCGTCCAGTGCCTGGACGAGGGCTCTTGCCGTGGCGATCAGCGTCGGAGGTGGAACCTCAGAGATCAGTGGTGGCCGTGGCCGCTGGTGATCTCCTTGTACTCCTCGGCGGTGGGCTTGGGGATCTGGTTGTGCTCCCCGTAGTAGCCCTTCGACAGCTTGGCGCGCAGCTTCTGCGCACGCGACACCTTGCGCTCCACACCGTTCTCGTCGACCGTCGGGCCGATCTCGGCGGGCTTGTACTGCTCGTGCGCGGTGAGCGTGTGCAGGGCCTCCGCGTCGAGCGGCTCGTGGACCTCGATGAACTCACCGTGCGGCAGGCGCTTGATGATGCCGGACTCGCGTCCGTGCAGCACCTTGTCCTTGTCGCGGCGCTGGAGACCGAGGCAGATCCGCTTGGTGACGATGAAGACCAGGACCGGCATCACGAAGAAGCTGATGCGGACGAACCAGGTGATCGCGTTGATCGACAGGTGGAAGTGCGTGGCCCAGAGGTCGTTGCCACCACCGATCATCAGCACGAAGTACCAGGAGATCCACGCGGCACCGAAGGCGGTGCGCGTCGGCGCGTTGCGCGGGCGGTCCAGGATGTGGTGCTCGCGCTTGTCGCCGGTGACCCAGGACTCGATGAACGGGTAGACCGCGATCGCGACCAGGACCAGCGGGAAGATCACCAGCGGGATGAACACGCCCAGGACGAGCGTGTGACCCCAGAGGTTGATCTCCCAGCCCGGCATGACACGGATCAGGCCTTCGGAGAAGCCCATGTACCAGTCGGGCTGGGCGCCGGTGGAGACCTGGTCCGGACGGTACGGGCCGATGGCCCAGATCGGGTTGATCGAGGCGATCGCCGCGACCACCGCGATGACACCGAAGACCAGGAAGAAGAAGCCACCCGCCTTGGCCATGTAGACCGGGAGCAGCGGCATGCCGACGACGTTCTTCTCGGTCTTTCCGGCACCCGCGAACTGCGTGTGCTTGTGGTAGAAGACCAGGATCAGGTGGGCCACCATCAGGCCGAGCATGATGCCCGGCAGCAGCAGGATGTGGACCGAGTAGAACCGCGCGACGAAGTCGCCGCCCGGGAACTCACCGCCGAAGAGGAAGAACGACAGGTACGTGCCGACGATCGGCACGGACAGGACCGCGCCCTCCATGAAGCGGACACCGGTGCCGGACAGCAGGTCGTCGGGGAGCGAGTAACCGGTGAAGCCGGTGAACATGCCCAGGACGAACAGCAGGAAGCCGAACAGCCAGTTGACCTCACGCGGCTTGCGGAACGCACCCGTGAAGAACACGCGCATCATGTGCACGAACATGCCGGCGAGGAAGATCAGCGCGGCCCAGTGGTGGATCTGCCGGATCAGCAGACCACCACGCACATCGAAGGAGATGTGCATGGTCGAGTTGAACGCCTCGGACATCAGCTGACCCTGCAGCGGGATGTAGCTGCCGTGGTACTCCACCTCGTTCATCGACGGGTGGAAGAACAGCGTCAGGTACACACCCGTGAGGATGATGATGATGAAGCTGTACATGCAGATCTCGCCGAGCATGAAGGACCAGTGGTCCGGAAAGATCTTGCGCATGTTGGACTTGGCCAGGGAGTAGATCCCGAGGCGTCCGTCCGCCCAGTCGGCGACACGCTCACCGGCCGGTGCCTTCTCGCGAGAAGGCGCGTCGTTCGTGGTTGCAGTACTCATCCGCGCTCCCAGAAGGCAGGACCGACGGGCTCCGCGAAGTCGCCCTGCGCCACGAGGTAACCCTCATCGTCAGCGGCGATGCGCAGCTGCGGAAGGGCGTGACCGGCGGGGCCGAAGATGACCCGGGCACCGTCGGAGAGGTCGAAGGTGGACTGGTGGCAGGGGCAGAGCACGTGGTGCGTCTGCTGCTCGTACAGGGAGATCGGGCAGCCGACGTGGGTGCAGATCTTCGAGTACGCGACCACACCTTCGTGCGACCACTCGAGCTCCTGCTTGTCCTTGATGTTCTCCGGCTGGATACGGACCAGCATCAGAGCCGCCTTGGCGATCTCCTTCTGGAACTCCTCGTCGTGCTCCTCCAGGCCCTCGGGCTTGGCGAAGGTGAGCGAGCCGACCGCGATGTCCGAAGCGCGCAGCGGCTCGTTCGTGTTCATGTTGACGAGCTTCAGGCCCTTCTTCCAGGCCGTGGTGCGGAGCTTCTTCTCGGGGAGCGGGCCGAGGTCGCGCAGCAGGACGACGCCGGAGAGCGGCACCAGGGCCAGCGCGCCGAACATCGTGTTGCGGATCAGCTTGCGCCGGCCGAACTGCGACTCCCGCGCACCGTCCGCGAAGTCGGCCAGAACCTGGGCCTTGACCTCGGGCTCGGCCTCGATCGGGTGACGCTCGGAGGCGATCTCGACGTCCGACATCAGGGTGCGGGCCCAGTGGACCGCGCCCGCGCCGATGCAGAACAGCGCCACGCCCAGGGTCGTGCCCAGGGCGAAGTTGAGGGCGCTGATGTGCCCCATCGGGAAGATGTAGACGATCTTGTGGGCGCTGATGGTCACGTACGACGCGATGAAGCCGATGGTGGCCAGCATCGAGATCGTGAACAGCATCGCCACGACGCGCTCGGACCGCCGGGCGGCCCGCTCGTCGATGTCCTGGATCCGGTGCTCGTGCGGGGGCAGGCCCGGGTCGGCGAAGGGGTTGTCCTTCGCCGGCTCGACGGAACCGTGCGCTGCCTCTTCGGCGCCCCGCTCGTCCGGCAGGTTCTCTTCTGGAATGTCTTGGCTACTCATGACTTCTTGGCCTTTGCGGTCCGAGCGGCAACCCAGATGGCTACGGCGATCAGGGCGCCGAGACCGAAGATCCAGGCGAACAGACCCTCACTGACCGGGCCGAGCCCGCCCAGCTTGAGACCACCGGGGCTCTCGGACTTGTCGCCGTTGACCGCGTCGAGGTACGCGATGATGTCCTTCTTGTTCTGCTTGGTCATCGTCGTGTCCGGGAAGGACGGCATGTTCTGCGGGCCGGTCTGCATGGCCTCGTAGATGTGCTTCGGGCTGACGCCCTCCAGGCTCGGCGCGAACTTGCCGTGCGTCAGCGCGCCACCTTCACCGGTGAAGTTGTGGCACTGGGCACAGTTCGTGCGGAACAGTTCGCCGCCCTTGGCGACGTCCGCCCCGCTCGGGTCGTAGTCCTCCCTGGTCGGCGCGACCGGGCCGGCGCCGAGGGAGGAGATGTACGCGGCGAGCTGGTCGATCTCGGCCTGCGAGTAGATGACCTTCTTGCTGGGGACCTGGGCCCCCGGCTGCTGGGCCGGCATACGGCCGGTGCCGACCTGGAAGTCGACGGCGGCGGAGCCGACGCCCACGAGGCTCGGCCCGTCGGACGTGCCCTGACCGCCGGTTCCGTGGCAGCTGGCGCAGCCCACGGAGTAGAGCTTCTTGCCCTCGTCGATGGCGAGGGACTGGGCGGTTTCATCGGCCTGCGCCTTGTCCGCGGGCGCGAACGCGGCGTACAGCCCCCCGGTGGCCGCCAGCGCGAGGAGTAGGACGACGACCGCCGCCAGCGGATGGCGTCGTCGTGCGGAGAGCTTTTTCACGGATTACCCCGGTGTCAGGATCTTCTGCGTCGGTGCTGCGGGAATGTGTCGGGTGCTTCGCCCGATGCTGCGATCTGCGAACTACTTGATCAGGTAGATCGTGGCGAAGAGGCCGATCCATACGACATCGACGAAGTGCCAGTAGTAGGACACGACGATGGCGGCGGTCGCCTGCTCGTGGGTGAACTTCCTGGCCGCGTACGTCCTGCCGAGGACGAACAGGAAGGCGATGAGGCCACCTGTCACGTGCATGCCGTGGAAGCCGGTGGTCAGGTAGAACACCGAGCCGTACGGGTCGGAGGAGAGCGAGAGCCCATCCTTCTTGACCAGCTCGGTGTACTCGAAGACCTGACCGCCGATGAAGATCGCACCCATGATGAAGGTGACGATGAACCACATCCGGAGCTTCTTCACGTCCCCGCGCTCGGCGGCGAACACGCCGAGCTGACAGGTCAGGGAGGAGAGCACCAGGATCGTGGTGTTCGTCGCGGAGAACGGAAGGTTCAGGCTGGACGCCATTTCCTTCCAGTGGTCCGGTCCGGTCACCGATCGCAGGGTGAAGTACATCGCGAAGAGGGCCGCGAAGAACATCAGCTCGGAACTCAGCCAGATGATGGTTCCGACGCTGGTGAGGTTCGGTCGATTGACCGACGGGTGCGCGTGCCCGGTTTCTACTGTCGTTGCTGTCGCCACGACCGACATTATGTCGGTCGCTTATCTCGCCCTCACTCCGGGGGGTGCCGTTCGGAGTGTCTGGGGGGTGTGTCCAGCCCATATGGCCCATCGGAGGCGTGTGCGAACCGCTGTTGACGGGGTGTCGGGAGGAGTAGGCTCCGCGCCAACGACGCCCGTAAGACGCCGATGTCTGCCGATGTCTCGGAGGAACGATGCAGTCGACCGCGACCGTCCTGGTCTACAGCGACGACGCCAACACCCGCGAGCAGGTCCGGCTCGCGACCGGACGCAGGCCCGCATCCGACGCCCCCGAGGTCCAGTTCATCGAGTGCGCGACCCTGCCCGCGGTCCTCAAGGAGCTGGACCGCGGCGGGATCGACGTGTGCGTGCTGGACGGCGAGGCCGTGCCGGCCGGGGGCATGGGGGTCTGCCGGCAGATCAAGGACGAGATCTTCCGCTGCCCGCCCGTGCTGCTCCTGATCGGCCGCCCCCAGGACGCCTGGCTGGCCACCTGGAGCCGCGCGGACGCCGCGGTGACGCTTCCGGTCGAACCGGTCGAATTCGCCGGCGCGCTGGCCGCCCTGCTGCGCGCACGGCTCGCCGTGGGGACCTGACACGCGCCGACTCCCGTACGCGCTGCGCGTACGGGAGTCGGAAGTCTCACACTCGGCGTGCTCAGAGCTGCGGGCTGAGCCGGGCCTGCTGCGCCGGGTCGGGCGTGTCCGTGTTGTTCAGGGCGCTGCCCTTGCCCCATTCCTTCCAGCCGAGGTTCCAGTCCCCGAAGCCGTTGCCGAAGGGGTCCATGTCCTCGCCGTAGCTGTTGACGACCTTGACGACGTCACCCTTGCGGAAGGTGTCGAAGAACCACTCGGCGTTGCCGGTGCTCATGCCGGTGCAGCCGTGGCTGACGTTCGCGGCGCCCTGGGAGCCGGTGGACCACGGCGCGGCGTGCACGTATTCACCGCTCCAGGTGACCCGGGTGGCGTAGTACACGGGCAGGTCGTACGAGTCCGACGAGCCCTCGGAGATGCCGATGCTGGTGCCGCGCATCCGCACGTAGTACTCCTGCCCGAGGACGACCTTGGTGCCGTTGCGGGTCTCGAAGCCGGGCTTGCCCGTGGTGATCGGGATGGAGTTGATCTCCTCCCCGTTGCGGTACACCGTCATGTAGTGCGAGCCGGCGTCGGTGATGGCCACCATCTTGTCGCCGGTGGTGATGGTGAGCGGCTTGGACGCGCCGCCCCACAGCCGGTCGGTGACCTTGATGCCCTGGAGATTGCTGCGGGCCGTGACGGTCGCGTGGGCGGGCCAGTACTCCTTGGGGCGGTAGTGCAGTTCCTTGCTGTCCACCCAGTACCAGGAGCCGTCCACGGCGGGCTTGGACTCGACCTTCAGGGCGCGCTCGACGATGGCGCGGGCCTTCTTGTCCTTGACGGGCTTGTTCAGCTCGGCGACCAGGGGCTGGCCCACGCCGTACTTGCCCGCGTCGGGGCCGAAGGTGACCTTGAGGGCCTTCTCGTTGGCCGGGTTGCCGGTCTCGAAGGTGAGGACCTTGCGGCCCTGGGCCCCGTCCTCGTCCTCGGTGGAGACACGGACCGTGTACTGGGCCTCTGCGGCCAGCGGAGCCGTGGAGTGCCACCGGTGGCCGTCGGCGGTGAGTTCGCCCGCTACGTAGCGGCCCATGGCGTCCGTGGCGGTCACATCGGTGATGCGCGCCTCGTCGCCCTGTGCGGTGACTTCCAGCGGCTTGTCCGGATCCGCCTTCTTGGCTCCCACGGGCCCGCTGAAGGAGATCTGCCCCGCCGCGTCGTACGGCGCGGCGGAGAGCGGGTGGGAGGAGCTGCCGCAGGCCGTGAGGCCCGCACCGAGGGCCGCCACACCGAGGGTGCAGCCCAGAACCGTACGGATGCGCGGTGAGTGGCTCATGAACAGAACCGTATGAAGGTTCATCCCCTCCGGCGCGGTGATTGGGCCGCACGGGGCATGTCGGGGCATGCGGAAGGGCCCGGACGCTCCCTCGGGAGTGTCCGGGCCCTTCACGTACGGCAGTTCAGAACGCCGAGAGCAGGCTCGCTGCTACTGGTTCTGGTTCTCGCCGCGGTAGTACTCGAAGACCCAGCCCCACAGGCCGAACAGGATGACGGGGCTGGCGAAGTACAGCAGCCACCAGCCGAAGACGACGCCCAGGAAGGCGAGGGCGCCACCGACGGCCAGGGAGAGCGGCTGCCAGGAGTGCGGGCTGAAGAAGCCCACCTCGCCGGCGTCGTCCGCGACGTCGGCCTCCTTGTTGTCCTGCGCACCGGTGTCGACCCGCCGGGCCGTGAAGGCCAGGTAGTAGCCGATCATGATGCACAGGCCGAACGCCAGGAAGAGTGCCGTCGTACCGGCCGGCTCCTTCGACCACACGCCGTACACGGCGGCCATGATCAGGACGAAGAGGCTCAGCCAGATGAACATCTTGCCTTGGACCTTCACTTGCCGGCCTCCTTGCCGCCAGCGAGCGCCTTGGATCCGTGGCCGGAGTTCTCCAGCTGGTCCAGGGCCGCGATCTCAGGGTGATGCAGGTCGAACGCCGGCGATTCCGAGCGGATGCGCGGCAGGGTGAGGAAGTTGTGCCGCGGCGGCGGGCAGGAGGTCGCCCACTCGAGCGAACGGCCGTAGCCCCACGGGTCGTCGACCTCGATCTTCTTGCCGTACTTGGCGGTCTTCCAGACGTTGTAGAAGAACGGCAGGATCGACAGACCGAGCACGAACGAGGAGATCGTCGAGATCGTGTTCAGGGCGGTGAAGCCGTCGGCCGCGAGGTAGTCCGCGTAACGACGCGGCATGCCCTCGACGCCCAGCCAGTGCTGCACCAGGAACGTGCCGTGGAAGCCGCAGAACAGCGTCCAGAACGTGATCTTGCCGAGCCGCTCGTCCAGCATCTTTCCGGTGAACTTCGGCCACCAGAAGTGGAAGCCGGCGAACATCGCGAAGACGACCGTTCCGAAGACGACGTAGTGGAAGTGCGCCACCACGAAGTACGAGTCGGAGATGTGGAAGTCCAGCGGCGGGGCCGCCAGGATCACACCGGTCAGACCACCGAAGGTGAAGGTGATCAGGAAGCCGATCGCCCAGAGCATCGGTGTCTCGAAGGACAGCGAGCCCTTCCACATCGTTCCGATCCAGTTGAAGAACTTCACGCCTGTCGGTACGGCGATGAGGAACGTCATGAAGGAGAAGAACGGAAGCAGGACGCCACCGGTGACGTACATGTGGTGCGCCCACACCGTCACGGAGAGACCGGCGATGGCGATCGTCGCGCCGATGAGGCCCGAGTAGCCGAACATCGGCTTTCTCGAGAACACCGGGATCACTTCGGAAATGATTCCGAAGAATGGCAGGGCGATGATGTACACCTCTGGGTGTCCGAAGAACCAGAAGAGGTGTTGCCATAGCAGCGCGCCGCCATTCGCGGCGTCGAATACATGGGCACCGAACTTGCGGTCCGCCTCCAGGGCGAACAGCGCGGCCGCGAGGACCGGGAAGGCCAGCAGGACCAGGACACCGGTCAGCAGGACGTTCCAGACGAAGATCGGCATGCGGAACATCGTCATGCCCGGAGCGCGCATGCAGATGATCGTGGTGATGAAGTTGACCGAGCCGAGGATCGTGCCGAAGCCGGAGAAGGCCAGACCCATGATCCACATGTCGGCGCCGATGCCCGGCGAGCGGACGGCGTCCGACAGCGGGCTGTAGGCGAACCAGCCGAAGTCGGCCGCGCCCTGCGGGGTGAGGAAGCCACCCACCGCGATCAGCGAGCCGAACAGGTACAGCCAGTAGGCGAACATGTTCAGCCGCGGGAACGCGACGTCGGGGGCGCCGATCTGCAGCGGCATGATCCAGTTCGCGAAGCCCGCGAACAGCGGCGTCGCGAACATCAGCAGCATGATCGTGCCGTGCATCGTGAACGCCTGGTTGAACTGCTCGTTCGACATGATCTGCGTGCCGGGACGGGCCAGTTCGGCGCGCATGAAGAGCGCCATCAGACCGCCGATGCAGAAGAACGCGAACGACGTGACCAGGTAGAGCGTGCCGATCGTCTTGTGGTCAGTGGTGGTCAGCCACTTGATCACAGTCGCGCCGGGGCGCTTGGGCCGGACCGGCAGCTCGTTCTCGTACGAGTCGTCTGCTGCCGCGGCACCCTGAGGTTCGTTGAGGATGCTCACGTTGTCTTCGTCTCCCGGTTCTTCTCGTGCTCCGTCTGGGCGATGCCAGACGGGACGTAACCGGTCTGCCCCTTCTTCGCGAGGTCCTTGAGGTGCTGCTCGTACTTCTCCGGAGAGACGACCTTCACGTTGAACAGCATCCGGGAGTGGTCGACGCCGCAGAGCTCGGCGCACTTGCCCAGGAAGGTCCCCTCCTTGTTGGGGGTCACCTCGAAGGAGTTGGTGTGGCCCGGGATGACGTCCTGCTTCATGAGGAACGGAACCACCCAGAAGGAGTGGATGACGTCACGCGAAGTGAGGACGAACCGGACCTTCTTGCCCTTGGGGAGCCAGAGGGTCGGGCCGGGGTTGTTGGTCTGCGGGTTCCGCGTACCGGGGGTACCGACCTCGTAGACACCGCCGGCGTTGGCGGGGAAGTCCTTCTTGAAGCGCTCGGGGATACCCGAGAGCTCCTTGGAGGTCTTCGCGTCGCCGGACACGCCGGGCACGTTCTCGACGTAGTTGAAGCCCCAGCTCCACTGGTAGCCGACGACGTTGACGGTCACGTCCGGCTTGTCGGAGAGCTTGAGGAGCTTCGACTCGTCTCGAGCCGTGAAGTAGAAGAGGACCGACACGATGATGAGCGGTACGACCGTGTACAGCGCCTCGAGCGGCATGTTGTACCGCGTCTGAGTCGGAACCTCGATCTTGGTGCGGCTACGCCGGTGGAAGATGATGCTCCACAGGATCAGCCCCCACACCAGCACGCCCGTGGCGAGCGCTGCCGCCCACGAGCCCTGCCAGAGGGAGAGGATCCGGGGACCTTCTTCCGTCACCGGGGTGGGCATACCAAGACGAGGGAAGTCCTTGTATGTGCAACCGGTTGCGGTAACCAGGATCAGGCCCGCAGTCAGCACCTGCGGCAGCTTCCGCCGCATCGGGCGCCGCGACGAGCGGTCGGAGCCGTTGGGACTCACGTAGCGCCTTCCCGAGAGTCTCGCCCGCGCTCTTTGGTTGGCTACGGCCGCCATCTCGCTGGTCGCTCGCCGCCCTGGCACACGGGCAGGGGTTTGGATGTTTATGCGGACCAAACCCTACTGGACGCTATTTGGGGTCGCGCGGGGAGGGTGCCTAACGCGCCGCGGGTCACTCCGAAGGGTGGGATGTGCCTGCTCCGGGAGGTTTCTGACGGGGGGTCGGAGCGCCATCCGGGGTGGGGGATTTGTCCGGTGGCGAGTGCGGCTTTCGTCGTGGCTGCTCGCGCAGTTCCCCGCGCCCCTGGCGGCGCCGTCCTTGCCCGGGGTTCTAGCCTCGGCGTGTGTCGTACTTCGATGTGGCCTCGTCCGCTCCCCTGCATCCCGTTGCCCGGCAGGCCCTGCAGGCCTCTCTGGACGAGGGATGGGCCGATCCTTCGCGGCTGTACCGGGAGGGGCGGCGGGCCCGGATGCTGCTCGACGCCGCCCGGGAGGCGGCCGCCGATGCGGTCGGATGCCGGACCGACGAGCTGGTGTTCACACCGTCCGGCACGGCCTCCGTGCACACCGCGGTCGCCGGCGCACTCGCCGCACGTCGGCGTGTCGGACAGCACTTGGTGGTATCAGCGGTGGAGCACTCGTCCGTACTCCATTCGGCGGCGGCCCATGAGGGACACGGCGGTTCGCTGACCGAGGTGGGGGTCGAGCGGACCGGCGCGGTCCGCTCCGACGCCTTCCGGGAGGCGCTGCGCGCGGACACCGCCCTGGCCTGTCTGCAGTCCGCCAACCACGAGGTGGGCACCGAGCAGCCGGTCGAGGAGGTCGCCGAGCACTGCCGGGCCGCCGGTGTACCGCTGTTCGTGGACGCCGCGCAGTCGCTGGCGTGGGGGCCGGTGCCGGGCGCGTGGTCGCTGCTCGCGGGCAGCGCGCACAAGTGGGGCGGGCCCGCGGGGGTCGGACTGCTCGTGGTGCGCAAAGGTGTTCGGTTCGCGCCCCAGGGGCCCGGGGACGAGCGCGAGTCGGGGCGGGCTCCCGGGTTCGAGAACATTCCGGGCATCGTGGCCGCGGCGGCGTCGCTGCGCGCGGTCCGCGCCGAGGCCGCGGCGCAGGCGGCGCGGCTGCGGGAGCTGACGGACCTGATGCGGGCGCGGGTGCCGGAACTGGTGCCGGACGTGGAGGTCGTCGGGGATCCGGTGCGGCGGCTGCCGCACCTGCTGACGTTCTCGTGCCTGTACGTGGACGGGGAGAGCCTGCTGCACGGGCTCGACCGGGCCGGCTTCTCGGTGTCGTCGGGTTCGTCGTGCACCAGCAGCACGCTGACGCCCAGCCATGTGCTGCGGGCGATGGGTGTGGTGAGCGAGGGGAACGTACGGGTGTCACTGCCGCTCGGGACGCCGGAGTCGGAGGTCGAGCGGTTCCTGGAGGTGCTGCCCGGTGTGGTGCGGGAGGTCCGCGAGCGGCTGGGGGCGCCGGTCGCGGGGGCCGCGGGCGACGCCGAGGCCGTCACCGTGGACGCGGTGGGCCTGACGTGCCCGCAGCCGGTGATCGAGCTGGCCCGGGCGATCGGGAAGGTCCGGGCCGGGGGCACGGTGACCGTGATCGCCGACGACGAGGTCGCCGCCGTGGACATCCCGGCGTGGTGCTTCACGCAGGGCCACGAGTACGTGGGGGCCGGCTCACGGCCCGACGGGGCCGTCGCCTATGAGGTCCGCCGAAGCAGCGCCCCGTGAGGGGCGCGGGGAACTGCGCGCACAGTTCCCCGGGCCTCACCGGACATCAGCTGAGGTAGGACTCGACCTCGCTGGCGGCCTCGTCGCCGTAGGCCTTGCGGAAGCGCTCCATGAAGGGGACCCGGCGCAGCGCGTACTCCTGGGTGCCGAGGGTCTCGATGACCAGCGTCGCGAGCATGCAGCCGATCTGCGCGGCACGCTCCAGGGAGACGCCCCAGGACAGCCCGGACAGGAAACCGGCGCGGAACGCGTCGCCGACGCCGGTCGGGTCGACCTTCGCCTCCTCCTCCGGGCAGCCGACCTCGACGGGCTCCTCGCCGACCCGCTCGATGCGGACGCCGCGCGCGCCGAGCGTGGTCACGCGGTGGCCGACCTTGCCGAGGATCTCGGCCTCGGTCCAGCCTGTCTTGGACTCGATGAGGCCCTTCTCGTACTCGTTCGAGAAGAGGTACGTGGCGCCGTCGAGGAGGGTGCGGATCTCGTCGCCGCCCATGCGGGCGATCTGCTGCGAGAAGTCGGCGGCGAAGGGGATCGCGCGGCTGCGGCACTCCTCGGTGTGCCGGAGCATCGCCTCCGGGTCGTCGGCGCCGATGAGGACGAGGTCGAGGCCGCCCACGCGGTCGGCGACGGTCTTGAGCTCGATGAGGCGGGCCTCGCTCATCGCGCCCGTGTAGAAGGAGCCGATCTGGTTGTGGTCGGCGTCCGTGGTGCACACGAAGCGGGCCGTGTGCAGTGTCTCGGAGATCCGCACCGACGACGTGTCCACGCCGTGCCGGTCGAGCCAGGCCCGGTACTCGTCGAAGTCCGAGCCGGCCGCGCCGACCAGGACCGGGCCCGTGCCGAGCTGGCCCATGCCGAAGGCGATGTTGGCGCCGACGCCGCCCCGGCGCACATCGAGGTTGTCGACGAGGAAGGAGAGGGAGACCGTGTGCAGTTGGTCGGCGACGAACTGGTCGGCGAAGCGGCCGGGGAAGGTCATCAGATGGTCGGTGGCGATGGAGCCGGTGACTGCGATTCGCACAGCGGGAACACGCTTCCTGAGGGGCGGCGGTTGACAGTTCACGCTACCCGGTCGGCACCCCTGCCCTGAAGTGCGGAAACTACCTGATAGTAGGCCTTTTTTCCGGAGCCGCCGCGTGCCTACGGTGCGTACATGACCTACGACGTGTCCTTCATGACGCAGGACGGGCTGGCGGCGCTGCGCGGCGACTGTGCCCGGATGGTTCCGCACTGGGTGCTGCCGCGGGCACCCTGGGAGGTGGAGCCGCGGGTCACCGTGGTCGGTGCGGCCGGGATCCACGGGGTCGTGGTGCCCGCTTCGTCCGCGCGGCTCGTCGACTCCCTGGCGGGCTTCGACGACTGACGGCGCGCGGGAGGGAACCGCACGCCCGGTTGCCGCGTCCCATCGCTGTCCCCTTCCGGTGTCCCCCATCGAGGGGATGCGGGATACGACACAGCAGGCGAAGGAGCGATGCGGTGAGCACCGAAGAGCAGACGCGGGACCGGCGCGGGCGGCGGAGCACGCTGGCGGTCGCCTCGGCCCTGGCGGCTGTCCTCCTGGCCGGTGGCGGTGGCGCGTACTGGGCGGCGAACATGTCCGACGACGGCGCCGGGGGCCGGACGGACGGCGCCGGAAGCGGCGGCACTCCCCCGCCGCTGGCGCTGGACGGTTACGGCGAGGGCGGCACCCCGGGGGCGTCGAACGGGATCGCGCCGGGCGAGCCGGATCCGAACGGCTCGCGGTACGAGGCCACGGGCGAGCTGCCCGACGGGCCGGACGAGGCCCCGGTGTACCGGGCGAAGGGCTCGGTGACCGCCGCCGACGTGAAGGCCCTCGGCAAGGCGCTCGACGTGGCCGGGACCCCGGAGCTGCAGGCCGGGACCTGGCGGGTCCGGCCGGCGCCGGACGGCTCGGGCCCGTCCCTCGAGGTGACCGGGAAGGCGCCGGGCACCTGGACGTACGCGCGCTACGCGCCGTCGGCGAGCGGGAAGAAGTGTCCGGGCGCCGACGGGTGCGCGGGCGGGGTGGGCAGCGGGAGCGAGCGGGACGCGGTGAGCGAGGCGGCCGCGAAGCAGGCCGCGGCGCCCGTCCTCAAGGCGCTCGGGCAGGACACCGCGAAGCTGGACGCGAGCCAGCTCATGGGCGCCACCCGGGTGGTGAACGCCGATCCCGAGGTGGGCGGCCTGCCGACGTACGGCTGGTCGACCGGGATCCAGGTCGGCGCCGACGGCCAAGTGGTCGGCGGCAGCGGGCGGTTGAAGACACCGGTCGAGGGCGCCACGTATCCGACGGTCGGCGCGCGGGAGACGCTGAAGAGGATGAACGGCGCGGCGGCGGGCGGCCGGGTCCCGGCCGACGCCTGCGCGAGCGCGGTGCCGCTGGACGGTGGTTCGGGGTGCACGCCGTCGTCGCCGAGGCCGCCCGCGTCGACGACGGTCGACGTCACCGACGCCACGTTCGGGCTGGCGACGTACGCCACCGGCGGCGAGCAGGTGCTCGTACCGTCGTGGCTGTTCACGGTGGAGCAGCCGGGTGCCGAGCGGCCGATGACCGTGACGCGTCCGGCGGTCGCGCCGAAGTACCTCATCGCGCCCGGGAGTTCGACGGCCGCACCGGAGCCGTCGGCGTCGGCTTCCGCCTCGGCGCCGGGCGGGCAGGGGTCCGAGGCCCGGGACGTGCGGGTGCAGGGGTACCGCGCCGACTCCTCCGGGAAGAGGCTGACCCTGCACTTCACCGGGGGCGTGTGCGCGACGTACAAGGCGGTGGCGGACGAGTCGGGGAAGGCCGTGACCGTGCGGGTCACCGGGACCCAGAAGGAGGGGACGGTCTGCATCGAGCTGGCCAAGTCCTACACGCTGCCGGTGACGCTCGACGCCCCGCTGGAGGGGCGGAAGGTCGTCGGCGCGGACGGGGCCACGGTGGCGCCCGCCGAGCGGAACCAGCCGGGCAGCGGCCCCGCCCCCCGCGACTAGAGCAGGACAAAGGGCCGGGACACCCCGTGGGGGTGTCCCGGCCCTTTGTCCTGCTCGTGGCGCTCGTGCTGTTTAGCTGAACGAGTCGCCGCAGGCGCAGGAGCCCGTCGCGTTCGGGTTGTCGATCGTGAAGCCCTGCTTCTCGATGGTGTCGACGAAGTCGATGGAGGCGCCGCCCAGGTACGGGGCGGACATGCGGTCGGTGACGACCTTGACGCCGCCGAAGTCCTTGACGACATCGCCGTCGAGCGAGCGCTCGTCGAAGAAGAGCTGGTAGCGCAGGCCGGAGCAGCCGCCGGGCTGAACAGCCACACGCAGGGCCAGGTCGTCACGGCCTTCCTGGTCGAGCAGAGCCTTGACCTTCGCCGCGGCTTCGTCGCTGAGGATGATGCCGTCGCTGACGGTGGTGGTCTCGTCCGATACGGACATCTACATCTCTCCCGGGTTGTACGGAGACTGCTTGCCGACCATTGCAACCGGCAAAGGCCCGGATCCATTCCGGATCCGCCGAGGGTTTTGCACTTCCTCTTTTCATGCTCGCACACCTGGGGCGAACGGGGCACGGGCCGTCCTGCGCGGATTGCGTCACATCGACGACATCGGCATCGTCAAACTGACGTGAAGCACGTATGATAGATAGCGTCATTTCGACGAGAAGTGTTCTGCAGAACTCAAGAAAGGGTGCGTGACGTGACCACGGCCCAGACCCCCGTTGACCTGGATGTGTCGCCCACTCCGCTGGCGCTGCTCCTGCTCGGCCGCGAGGCCGACACCCGGAGCGAGCGTGGCGTGGAGTGCCCCGGCGACCTGCCCTCCCCGTCCGACCCGGACCTGGTGGAGCGCGCCCGCGCGGCCAAGGAGAAGCTCGGCGACAAGGTGTTCGTGCTCGGGCACCACTACCAGCGCGACGAGGTCATCCAGTTCGCCGACGTCACCGGCGACTCCTTCAAGCTGGCGCGGGACGCCGCCGCGCGCCCCGAGGCCGAGTACATCGTGTTCTGCGGTGTGCACTTCATGGCGGAGTCGGCCGACATCCTGACCGGCGACGACCAGAAGGTCGTCCTGCCGGACCTGGCGGCCGGCTGCTCGATGGCCGACATGGCCACCGCCGAGCAGGTCGCCGAGTGCTGGGACGTGCTGACCGAGGCCGGGATCGCCGAGTCCGTCGTCCCCGTCTCGTACATGAACTCCTCGGCCGACATCAAGGCGTTCACCGGCAAGCACGGCGGCACCATCTGTACGTCGTCCAACGCCGAGCGCGCCCTGAACTGGGCGTTCGAGCAGGGCGACGCCGAGTCGACCAAGGTGCTCTTCCTGCCCGATCAGCACCTCGGGCGCAACACGGCCGTCCGTGACCTCGGGATGTCGCTGGACGACTGCGTCGTCTACAACCCGCACAAGCCGAACGGCGGGCTGACCGTCGACGAGCTGCGTGCCGCCAAGATGATCCTGTGGCGCGGGCACTGCTCGGTGCACGGGCGGTTCTCGCTGGAGTCGGTGGAGGACGTGCGGGCGCGCATACCCGGGGTGAACGTCCTGGTGCACCCCGAGTGCAAGCACGAGGTCGTCGCCGCGGCCGACCACGTCGGGTCGACGGAGTACATCATCAAGGCCCTGGAGGCCGCGCCCGCCGGGTCGAAGTGGGCCATCGGCACGGAGCTGAACCTGGTCCGCCGCCTCGCGAACCGGTTCGCGCCCGAGGGCAAGGAGATCGTCTTCCTCGACAAGACGGTCTGCTTCTGCTCGACCATGAACCGGATCGATCTGCCGCACCTGGTCTGGACGCTGGAGTCCCTGGCCGACGGTCAGCTCGTGAACCGCATCGAGGTCGACCCCGAGACGGAGCACTTCGCGAAGCTGGCTCTCGAAAGGATGCTGGCGCTCCCGTAGCGAAATGCTTCAGCGGGGCCGCACCTTGGAGAAGGCACGGCCCCGCTGAAGCGCCCCTTCAGGGGCGCGGGGAACTGCGCGAGAAGCCCCACCGGGGCCGCACCCGCCAACGGCGCTGAACTGACCGCCCCCTGAGCCGGGGAGGTCGTCAGACCTGGGCCGGCTCCGATTCCGGGGCCGGGGACTGCGACGGAACCCCGGTACCCCGCTTGGCCGCCCGCTTACGCGCCCGCTTCTCCTTGCGGAGCTCCAGCATCGCGTAGAGCGTCGGCACGAGCAGCAGGGTCAGCAGCGTCGACGTGATCAGACCGCCGATCACCACCACGGCCAGCGGCTGCGCGATGAACCCGCCCTCCCCGGTGACGCCGAGCGCCATCGGAAGCAGCGCGAAGATCGTCGCCAGGGCCGTCATGAGGATCGGGCGGAGACGGTGCCGACCGCCCTCGACCACGGCTTCCACGACGCCGAGGCCCTGACTCCGGTACTGGTTGATCAGGTCGATCAGCACGATCGCGTTCGTCACCACGATGCCGATGAGCATCAGCATGCCGATCATCGCCGGAACACCCATCGGCGTACCGGTGGCGACCAGCAGACCGATGGCGCCGGTGGCCGCGAACGGGATCGAGACCAGCAGGATCAGCGGCTGCGCCAGCGAGCGGAACGTCGCCACCAGCAGCATGAACACGATCGCGATCGCCGCGAGCATGGCCAGCGCCAGGTTCTTGAACGCGTCGTCCTGGTCGGAGGTGACCCCGCCGATGGTCGCCGTGGCGCCCTTCGGAAGGTCCAGCGCCTTGATCTTCGACTGGAGATCGGCGCTGACGGCACCGGTGTTGTCCCCGGTCGGCTTCGCCGTGATCGTCGCCGCGCGGGCGCCGTCGATCCGGGTCATCGAGACCGGGCCGTCGACCAGCTTCACCGTGGCGATGTCGCCGAGGGTCAGACCGCGCGGGCCCATCGGCAGCTTCTTCAGCTGGGCCGTGGTCCCGGCGGGCTTCGCCGACTTGATCACGATGTCGCGCTCGGTGTCGTCCAGGGTCGCCTTGCCGCTGGTGGTGCCGCGCACCGCCTGGGTGACGGCGGCGCCGAGCGTCGTGTCGTCGAACCCGGCCGCGGCCGCCTTGGAGTTGGCCCTCACCGAGATCCGCGGGACGGACTGGGAGAGGTCGCTGGTGACGTCCGTGACGTCGTCCAGCGTGCCGACCGCGTCCTTGACCTGCTCGGCCGCCCGGTCGAGAACGGCGCCGTCGGCGGCCTTCACGACCACGCTCAGGTCCTGGCTGCCGAAGCCGTCACCGGCCGAGATCGTCGTCGTACCGATCCCGTCGAGGTCACCGAGCTCGCGCTCGATGCGGTCCTGCGTGTCCTCGTACGACGCCTGGTCCTTCAGGGTCACCGAGTACGAGGCCTGGTTGGTGTCGGTGCCGCCGCCGAAGGCCGCCATGAAACCCGACGAGCCGACGGTGACCTGGTAGTCCTTGACCGCGTCGATGCTCTGGAGCACCTTCTCGACCTTCTTGGCCGACGCGTCGGTGGCGGCGAGGCTGGTGCCGGGGGCCAGCTCCTGCTTGATGGAGAGGACCTCCTGCTCGCCCTGGTCGAAGAAGTTGGTCTTCAGCAGGGAGGACATGCCGAACGTGCCGACGAGGACGACGACGGCGATCGCGAGGCTGGTGAGGCGGCGCCGGGTCGCGAAGCGCAGCACCGGGACGTACGCCCGCTGCAGCCACGACCTGGCCTCCTTCTCCTCGGCCAGGCGGCGGGCCTCCTCCGGGTCGACGCCCCGGATGGCCTTGGGCGCGCGCAGGAACCAGTAGGACAGCACCGGGACGACCGTCAGCGACACCAGCAGGGACGCGAGGAGCGCCGCGGTGACGGTGAGGGAGAACGAGCCGAACAGCTCGCCCACCATGCCGCCGACCAGGCCGATCGGCAGGAACACGGCGACCGTCGTCAGGGTCGAGGAGGTGACCGCGCCGGCCACCTCGCGGACCGCGGTGAGGATGGCCTCCTTGCGTTCCTCGCCGTAGCCGAGGTGGCGCTTGATGTTCTCCAGGACGACGATCGAGTCGTCGACGACCCGGCCGATCGCGATGGTCAGCGCGCCGAGCGTCAGCATGTTCAGGGAGAGGTCACGGGTCCACAGCACGATCAGGGCGAGGACCACGGACAGCGGGATGGAGACCGCCGTCACCAGGGTC
Source organism: Streptomyces sp. NPDC001904 (assembly GCF_040297005.1). Taxonomy (NCBI): domain Bacteria; kingdom Bacillati; phylum Actinomycetota; class Actinomycetes; order Kitasatosporales; family Streptomycetaceae; genus Streptomyces; species Streptomyces sp. NPDC001904. The sequence goes on from NZ_JBEOYI010000001.1 coordinate 329,231, forward strand.
GAGCGCAGCGACGCCAGGAAGACCAGGATGACGATGACGGCGAAGAGCAGACCGAGCGCGCCCTCCGTGGTCAGGCCCGAGATGGACTTGGAGACCGCCGGGCCCTGGTCGCTGACGACGGTGAGGTCGGCGCCCTTGCCCAGGTCCTGGCGCAGGCCGGGCAGCTTGTCCTCGACCGCCTTGGAGATCGTGACGGCGGAGCCGTCGTGGTCCATGGTCACCGCGACGGCGAGGCTGGGCCGGCCGTCGGTGCGGGTGAGCGAGTCGGCCGTGGACGGCTGCTGCTTCACCGTGGCGACGGCGGAGAGGCGTACGGGCTTCTTGACGCCCTCGCCCGAGATCATCAGGTTCTTGATCTGCGCCAGCGAGGTGAAGCCGCCGCCGACCTGGACCGTGCGGTTCTTGCCGTCCTCGTCGAAGGAGCCCGCGGGCACGGTGGCGCCGCCGGCCTGGAGGGACCGGCCGATCGCCTGGACGCCGACACCGGCGGCGGCCAGCTTCTTCGGGTCCGGGGTGACGTTGATCTGGAGGTCGCGGACGCCGTCGACCGACACCTGGCCGACGCCGTCGATGTCCTTGAGGGACGGCACGACGGTCTTGTCGAGCTGGTCGGCGAGCGCCTGCTGGTCCTGGTCGGAGGTGACCGCGAGGACCACGGTGGGGATGTCGTCGGTGGAGCCCGCGACGACCTGCGGGTCGACGTCGTCGGGCAGCCCGGCACGGGCCCGGTTGACGGCCTGCTGGACATCGGCGACGAGCTGCTTGGTGCCGGTCCCGTAGTCGAACGAGGCCATCACCAGGGCATTGCCCTCGCTCGCCGTCGAGGTGACGCCGGTGATCCCGGAGACGGCGTCGAGGGAGTTCTCCAGCGGTTCGACGACCTGCTTCTCCACGACGTCGGGGGACGCGCCCTGGTACGGGGCGATCACCGACACCATGGGCAGTTCGATCGTGGGTAGCAGCTGCTGCTTGAGCTGGGGGATCGCTATCGCGCCGAAGACGATCGCGATGATCGACATCAGGCCGATCAGGGCACGCTGGGCGAGGCTGAATCTCGACAGCCAGGACATGTTGGCAGGTCTCCCCGGGGAGCGGTGAGCGGTGGGCAGCGCCCCGTGCGCAGACACGCGGGGCACGAGTACACCCTGGTGCACGGGAAAGGCCCGGGACGTCGCTCCCAGGTCCCGTTACTTATCCGCCTCCTACTGCGCCCGTAGTACGTGAGCGGTGCGGGTCACTCCACCCGTGGGCGGACCAGGCCCGATTCGTAGGCAATCACGACGAGTTGGGCCCGGTCGCGGGCGCCCAGCTTGGCCATCGCGCGGTTCACGTGGGTCTTCACGGTGAGCGGGGAGACCTCGAGGCGCTCGGCGATCTCGTCGTTGGAGTGGCCGCCCGCGACCTGCACGAGGACTTCGCGCTCGCGCACGGTGAGCGCGGCGAGCCGCTCCGCGTGGGCTCCGGCGGACCGGCCGCCGTCCTCGTAGCCCTCGCCCTGCGCGAGGAACTTGGCGATCAGTCCCTTGGTCGCGACGGGCGACAGGAGGGCGTCGCCCGCGGCCGCGATGCGGACGGCGCCGAGCAGTTCCTCCGGCTCCGCGCCCTTGCCGAGGAACCCGGAGGCGCCGGCCCGCAGGGACTGCACCACGTACTCGTCGACCTCGAACGTGGTCAGCATGACGACGCGGACGGCGGCGAGTTCGGGATCCGCGCTGATCTCGCGGGTCGCGGCGAGGCCGTCGGTGCCGGGCATCCGGATGTCCATCAGGACCACGTCGGGCCGCTCGGACCGGGCGAGCCGGACCGCCTGGGCGCCGTCCGAGGCCTCCCCCACCACCTCCATGTCCGGCTCGGAGTCGACGAGCACCTTGAAGGCGCTGCGCAGCAGGGCCTGGTCGTCGGCGAGGAGGACCCGAATCGTGCCGCTGGTCATGTGGTGACGTCCCCTGAAGTGGTGTCGGTGGCCCGGTCCTTGACGGGAAGGATCGCATGGACGCGGAATCCTCCGCCGTAGCGCGGTCCCACGGTGAGGGTGCCGCGCAGGGCGGTGACGCGCTCGCGCATGCCGAGCAGCCCGTGTCCGCCGCTGCTGTCCCCCGGGTCGGGGGCGAGGGCGATGCCGGGTCCGTCGTCGAGGACGCTGACCTCGACATTGGGTCCCACCCGTACGACGCTGACCTCGGCCTTGGCGCCCTGTCCCGCGTGCTTCTGTACGTTCGTCAGCGCTTCCTGCACGACGCGGAACGCGGCGAGGTCGACGGCCGCGGGCAGCGCCGGGGCGTCCTCGGCGCGGGCCACCTCGACCGGCAGGCCCGCGTGCCGGAAGGTGTCGACGAGGTCGTCGAGCCGGTCCAGGCCGGGGGCCGGTTCGGTCGGCGCCTCGGGGTCGCCGGTCTGCCGCAGCAGGCCGACGGTGGCGCGGAGTTCGTTCAGTGCGGAGCGGCTGGCCTCGCGGACGTGCGAGAGCGCTTCCTTGGCCTGGTCGGGGCGCTTGTCCATGACGTGCGCGGCGACCCCGGCCTGCACGTTGACCAGGGCGATGTGGTGGGCGACGACGTCGTGCAGGTCGCGGGCGATGCGCAGCCGCTCCTCGGCGACCCGGCGCCGGGCCTCCTCCTCGCGGGTGCGCTCGGCACGCTCGGCGCGCTCCCGGATGGCGTCGACGAAGGCGCGCCGGGAGCGGACGGCGTCGCCCGCGGCCGCGGCCATGCCGGTCCAGGCGAAGATGCCGAGGTTCTCCTGCGCGTACCAGGGCAGGGGGCCCGCCAGCATGGCGACGCCGGTGAGCGTCGCCATCGTGGCCAGGCCCACCCGCCGGGTGGTGGGGCGGTCGGTGTGGGCGGCGACCGTGAACAGGGCGATGACGGCGGACATCACGACGGGGGTGCGGGGTTCGCCGGTGCCGAGTTCGACCAGGGAGACGGTGGCCGTCGCGCCGAGTACGCACATGGGGGCGGCGCGCCGGAAGACGAGGGCGGCGGCGCCGAGCACCATCAGGACCAGGCTGAGGGGGTTCGGGGTGCGGGCGCCCCAGGTGTAGCTGCCGCCGTCGGCGCTGCTGTGGTCCACGAAGGAACCGGCGACCATGCAGACGAGCACGGCGAGGGCGAGGGCGGCGTCGAGGGCCAGGGGGTGGGTTCTGGCCCAGCGTACGAGGGGGGTCACCGGGGTCACGGTAACGGTCCCCTTTCGCGCGGGTCGCCGCGGGCGGCGTGTGCCGGGTCCGCTCGTTCTCCGGGTGCCGCAGCCGGAGAACGAACGACCGGGTCAGCCCGGGATCAGGCCGTCGTCGGAGAGCATGGCGCGGACCTCGTCGAGGGTCGCGTCCGGTGCCGGGAGGATCAGCTCGGACGGCTCCAGGGAGTCGTCCGGGAGCGGCTCGCCGCGGTGGCGGACGGCGTCGAGGAGCGCGCCGAGCGTGCGGCGGAAGCCCTCCTCGTCGCCGGTCTCCATCTCGGCCAGAAGCTCGTCGTCCAGCTTGTTGAGCTCGGCGAAGTGGCTGTCGGCCAGCTTCACCTGGCCCTCCCCCATGATCCGTACGATCACGTCGGCCTCCTCGGGGCTGCTGCTACTGCTTGTCGAAGCGCGGGGTGTCGGTCGGCTGCTGCGTCTGCTGGGGCTGGCCCTGACCGCCCTCGATCGCCTGCTGCGACGCGGACGATCCGCCGGCCAGCTCCTGCTTCATGCGCTGCAGCTCCAGCTCTACATCCGTACCACCGGAGAGCCGGTCCAGCTCGCTCTGGATGTCGTCCTTGGCGAGGCCGGAGGAGTCGTCGAGGGCGCCGGAGGCGAGCAGCTCGTCGATGGCACCGGCCCGGGCCTGGAGCTGGGCCGTCTTGTCCTCGGCACGCTGGATCGCCATGCCGACGTCGCCCATCTCCTCGGAGATGCCGGAGAACGCCTCGCCGATGCGGGTCTGCGCCTGGGCCGCGGTGTAGGTGGCCTTGATGGTCTCCTTCTTCGTACGGAAGGCATCGACCTTGGCCTGGAGCCGCTGGGCCGCGAGAGTGAGCTTCTCCTCCTCGCCCTGCAGCGTCTGGTGCTGCGTCTCCAGGTCGGTGACCTGCTGCTGGAGCGCGGCGCGCCGGGACAGCGCCTCGCGGGCCAGGTCCTCGCGGCCGAGCGCGAGCGCCTTGCGGCCCTGGTCCTCCAGCTTGGAGGACTGGCCCTGGAGCTGGTTCAGCTGCAGTTCCAGGCGCTTGCGGCTGGTCGCGACGTCCGCGACGCCGCGGCGCACCTTCTGCAGCAGCTCCAGCTGCTTCTGGTAGGAGTAATCGAGGGTTTCGCGCGGGTCCTCGGCCCGGTCAAGGGCCTTGTTCGCCTTCGCGCGGAAGATCATCCCCATACGCTTCATGACACCGCTCATGGGCTTCGCGCGCCCCCTTCTACTGACTGATCAAGCCGACGGTCCAGCTCCGGCACTGCGACACAACCCACAGTACGGGTCCTGCATCTATTACCGCACTGTCCAGGTGCGGATGCGCTCATCCCCAAGGACGACTGCGTACGGTCCCGCTCCGGCGCAAGGAGTAGGTGTCCCCCCAGTGGCTGTCCGGACGCACCCGGTGTGTCCCCATGTGCCTCTATGGACGCAGGGTGTTGCCGGATCGTTCCCCATGGGCCTGTGGTCCATGCACGACCACCACGTACCCTTGGCTTTTGTGTTCCGTAGCCGATCCAAGGACGACAAGGCGCCGGCCGACAAGGCCGTGGTGACCTCTCTGTCCAAAGAGACCCGTGACCCGCAGGCGCCCAAGGGCCGCCCCACGCCCAAGCGCAGCGCGGCCCAGTCGCAGCGCCGCAGCGTGGCCAACACCAAGATGTCGCCGAAGGAGGCCCGCGCCCGCCAGCGCGACGAGCGGCGTTCCGCGATGGAGAAGCAGCGCGCCGCGCTCGCCAGCGGTGACGAGCGCTACCTGCCCGCCCGTGACAAGGGCCCGGTGCGGCGATACGCCCGCGACTTCGTCGACTCGCGGTTCTGCATCGCGGAGTACTTCCTGCCGATGGCGGTGATCATCCTCGTCCTGAGCATGGTCCGCGTCGGCTCGCTGCAGAACATCGCGCTGCTGCTGTGGCTCTTCGTCATCGTCGCGATCGTGATCGACTCGGCCATCACCGGCTTCCGCCTCAAGAAGCGCCTCGCGGAGAAGTTCCCCGACGAGCGCCGCAAGGGTGCCGTCGCGTACGCCCTGATGCGCACGCTCCAGATGAAGCGGCTGCGGCTGCCCAAGCCGCAGGTCAAGCGCGGAGAGCGGCCCTGAGCACGGACGCCTTCGCCGGGGACGCGCCGGGCGCCTGGCTGCAGAAGCTGGGCGGCCTGCGCAACGTCGTGCGGCAGGAACTGGTGTCCCGGCAGCTCGACGAGCAGATAGCCGGGCGTTTCCCCGTCGGGCAGCGGCTGCGGGTGCTCGACGTCGGGATGGGCCAGGGCACCCAGGCGCTGCGCCTGGCACGGGCCGGGCACAAGGTGACCGGTGTCGACCAGGACCCGGCGATGCTCGCCGTCGCACAGGCCGCGCTCGCCGCGGAGCCCGCGGGCGTGCAGGAGCGGGTGCGGTTCGTCGAGGGCAGCGGCATGGAGACGGGCGTCCACTTCCTGCCCGGCAGTTTCGACGTCGTGCTCTGTCACGGCGTCCTGATGTACGTCGACGAGCCGGACGCGCTGCTCGCCGGACTCGCGCGGATGCTGGCGCCGGGAGGTCTGCTCTCCCTGCTCGTACGGAACGCGGACGCGCTGGCGATGCGGCCGGGGCTGGCCGGGGACTGGGTCACCGCGCTCGGCGCCTTCGACTCGGTGAAGTACACCAACCGGCTCGGCCTGGACGTCCGCGCCGACCGGCTCGACGCGCTGACCGAGACCCTCGCCGGGATCGGGGCGCCGCTGCACGCCTGGTACGGGGTGCGGGTCCTCACCGACCAGGCCGGCGACGCCGCGGTGGTGCCGGAGCGCGGGGAGCTGCAGACGCTGCTCGCCGCCGAGGAGCGCGCCGGGCGCACCGAGCCGTACCGGCGGGTGGCCGCGCTGCTGCACCTGTGCGGGGTGCGGGGCTGATCCGGGGCGGACCTCGCGCGCCGGGGTCCGCTGTTCGGCCGCTCAGCGGGGGCGCCCGCCCGGAGCGAACGTGACAATCCGGGCATGACAGCTTCTTCGCGTTCTCTGCGTTCTCTGCGTTCGCGCCTCGTGCTCCCCGTGACCGCCGTCGTCTGCTCGGCGGCGCTCGTCGGGGGCTGCTCCGGCTCCGGTTCGTCGAACTCCGGGGACTCGTCGTCGTCCGGCTCGACCACGCAGGCCGCCAAGGCCTCGGGCGGCAACGCTCTGCAGGACGCGTACCAGGACGTCATCAAGGACGTCCTGCCGTCCGTCGTCCAGGTGCAGGCGTCGTCCGACCTCGGTTCCGGCGTCGTCTACGACGACAAGGGGCACATCGTGACGAACGCGCATGTGGTCGGTGACGAGAAGACGTTCAAGGTGACGACGTCGACGAGCGAGGACGAGCTGACGGCGAAGCTCGTCTCCGCGTATCCGGACCAGGATCTCGCCGTCATCAAGCTGGACAAGGTGCCGGACGGGCTGAAGGCGGCGGAGTTCGGGGACTCGTCGAAGGTGGAGGTCGGGCAGATCACGCTGGCCATGGGCTCGCCGCTCGGGCTGTCGTCGAGCGTCACCCAGGGCATCGTGTCGGCGACCGGCCGGACCGTCAGCGAGGGCCGCTCGGGCGGCGGCACCGGCGCGACCATCGCCAACATGGTGCAGACCTCGGCGGCGATCAACCCCGGCAACAGCGGGGGCGCCCTGGTCGGCCTGGACAGCAAGGTCATCGGCATTCCCACGCTGGCGGCGACCGACCCGGGGCTCGGGGACGGCGCGGCGCCGGGCATCGGGTTCGCGATCCCCGCGTCGACGGTGACGGACATCGCCGACCAGATCGTCAAGAACGGCAAGGTGACGGACTCCGGGCGGGCGGAGCTCGGCATCACCGCGCGGGTCGTCGTCGACAGCGATCTCAAGGCGGCCGGGGTCTCGGTGGTCTCCGTGACCGACGGCGGCCCCGCCGACAAGGCCGGCCTGCGGCCCGGCGACGTCATCACCGCACTCGGCGACGAGAAGATCACCACCATGACCTCCCTCCAGGAGGCCCTGGCCGACGAGAAGCCGGGCGACAAGGTCCGGATCACCTTCACCCGCGACGGCGCCGAGAAGTCGGCCGACGTCACCCTCGGCGAGTTGTAGCCGAGCGCCCCGTAAGAGGCGCGGGGAACTGCGCGACCAGCCACGACGAAAGCCGCGGACGCGTCTGCTCGGTACATGAGCAGACGCGTCCGCGGCTTTTCTGCGGTCGCTCGCGCAGTTCCCCGCGCCCCTTACGGGGCGCCCCGCACCATGCGGTCGCCCATCTCCCGTACGGCGGAGATCAGCTCCTCGGGGCCCCGGACGCGGAAGTCGAACCCGGTCGTCGCCAACCGCACGGCCATCCACTCCACGGCGTCCGACGTCGAGGCCCGCAGCCGGCACCCGGAACCGTCCGGCAGCGCCTCGAGCGGCCCCACCGCGGCGGGAACCCGTTCGGCGACCGCCTCCACCGGCGCCGAGAACTCCACGTCCAGTTCGTAGGGGACCGCCCCGCGCGACGACACCGACCGCCGGACGAACGCGGCGGCGTCCCCGTCCGGCACCTCCCGCGGAGCGAACCGCGCCCCGGTCGCGAACGGCTCCGTCAGCCGGTCGACCCGGAACGTCCGCCAGGCGGCGCGATCGATGTCGTAGGCCACGAGATACCAGCGGCGCCCGGTGGAGACGAGCCGGCTCGGCTCGACCAGGCGGCGCGTCTCGGAGCCGTCGGCCGCCCGGTAGTGGAAGCGCAGCCGCTCCGTGCCGGCCGTCGCCGAGGCGATCACCGTCAGCGTCTCGGGCGCGATCGTGGCGCCGTCCCCCGAGGTCAGCGGGATCGTCGCCGCCTGCAGCGTGGCCACCCGGTGCCGCAGCCGGCCCGGCAGCACCTGCTCCAGCTTGGCGAGGGCGCGCACCGACGCCTCCTCCACCCCCTCGACCGCGTGCCCGGCCCCCGCGCGCAGCCCGACCGCGATGGCCACCGCCTCCTCGTCGTCGAGCACGAGCGGCGGCAGCGCCTTGCCCGCGACCAGCCGGTAGCCGCCGTCGGCGCCCAGCGTCGCCTGCACGGGATAGCCGAGGTCGCGCAGCCGGTCGATGTCGCGGCGGACGGTGCGGCGCGAGACCCCGAGCCGGTCGGCGAGTTCGCCGCCGGGCCATTCGCGCGGGGTCTGGAGGAGGGAGAGCAACTGGAGGAGCCGGGCCGGAGTGTCCGTCGGGGACGTACGTGGCGTCGTCATGCGTGCCAGGATGCCGCGCATCTAGGACACGATCCGACCTATATGACTTCTACTGTCGGGACATGACCTCAACCGCAGCAACCGAACCGACCGTGCCGACGGAACAGACCGGTACGGGCGTCGGCGACCGCCGTCGCTGGTTCGCCCTCGCCATCGTCATGACGGCGGCGTTCATGGACCTCGTGGACGTCACGATCGTGAATGTCGCCCTGCCCACCATCCAGCACGACGAGGGCGCCACCGCGGGCCAGATCCAGTGGATCACCGCCGGGTACGCGCTCGCCTTCGCGGCCCTGCTCATCACGGGCGGACGGCTCGGTGACGTCTTCGGCCGCAAGCGGCTCTTCCTGCTCGGCATCGGCGGCTTCACCGTCGCCTCCGCGCTGTGCGGGTTCGCGGCGAACCCGGAGATGCTGGTCGCCTCCCGGATCCTCCAGGGCGGCACGGCGGCGATGATGGTGCCGCAGGTCCTGTCGATCGTGCACGCCACGTTCCCCGCGCACGAACGCGGCAAGGTCTTCGGTCTGTTCGGCGCGATCGTCGGACTCGGCGCGGTGACCGGGCCGCTGCTCGGCGCGCTGCTCACCGAGTGGAACATCGGCGGCCTGGAGTGGCGCCCGATCTTCCTGATCAACCTGCCGGTCGGCATCGCCGCCCTCGTCCTCGGCTCCCGCGTCATCACCGAGTCGAAGGCGCCCAAGGCCCTGAAACTGGACCTCGTCGGCGTCGTCCTGGTCACCCTCGCGATGCTCGCGCTGGTCTACCCGCTGACCGAGGGCCACGAGAACGGCTGGCCGGTCTGGGGATTCGTAATGATGGCGGCCTCGGTGCTGATCGTCGGCGTCCTCGTCGCGTACGAGCGGACCAAGACCCGGCGCGACGGCTCCCCGCTGATCGAGCTGTCCCTGTTCAAGGTGAAGAGCTTCGCGGCGGGCATCGCCGTGCAGACCGTCTTCGGCATCACCACCGGCATCTTCTTCCTGACCTGGACGCTGTACATGCAGCTCGGCCTCGGCTGGAGCCCGCTGCGGGCCGGTCTGACCGGTGTGCCGTTCTCGATCGCGGTGTCGGTCGCCGCCGGGATCTCGGTGCAGAAGCTGGTGCCGCTCTTCGGCCGCAAGGTGCTCCAGGCGGGCGCCCTGCTGATGGCCGCCGGTGTGCTGATCTACGTATGGCAGGCCGGGCACTACGGGCTCGGGATCGCCTCCTGGCAGATGGCGCTGCCGCTGGTGGTGATGGGCCTCGGCATGGGGCTGATCGTCGCGCCGCTGACCGACGCGATCCTCTCGGAGGTGCCGCGTGAGCACGCCGGATCGGCGTCCGGGCTGATCAACACCGTGATGCAGATGGGCAACGCGCTGGGCCTGAGCCTGGTCTCGGTCGTCTTCTTCACCGTGGTCGAGGACCACGCGGCGCAGGGCGGCACGGCATTCGTCGACGGATTCCGCAGCGCGCTGCTGTGGGCCGCGGGCATCCTCGTCGGCATCTTCCTGCTGATGTTCGCCCTGCCGAGGCGGGCGGCTTCCGACGGGCCCGCCGAGACGGCGGAGCCGGACGCCGAGCGGGAGCTGGTCGCGGCCCCGTAAGGGACCGACACGGGACTCCGCCCCGGACCCCGCTCCTCGATCGCCGGAGAGGCTTGAATCAGGCGCTGGATCTCAGGGCGCTGGACCCCACCTGGTCCAGCGCCTCCAGCACATGCGCAGGGTTCCCTCCGGGCGCCACGGCCTCCCCGATCCGCTGCCGGACGGCGGAGCGCACGGTGGCCCACGACCGCAGCCCCACCGGATGGAACTCGGCGTCCGGCAACTCGTGCGCGAACGGCCACAGCGCCCGCATCGAGGGGTCCTCCTGCAGTTCGTCGGAGTCGCTCACGGTCGCCGGAAGGGTGCCGGTGTCCGAGCCGTAGGTGCGGGCGGCCGGTGAGGTGAACAGGAACGTCAGGAACGTCCGCGCCGCCGCCAGCCGGCCGTTCTGCCGGAACGCCATCAGCCAGTCGTTGAGCCCGACCGGCGGTGCGGCCCCGTCGCCGTCCCGCTTGGGGAAGGGCGCGGTGGCGACCTTCAGGCCCGCCTGTCCGGCCGCCGGGAGCAGCACCGGGTGGGCCAGCAGCATCCCGGCCCGGCCCCGGAGGAACTCCGCGTACGCCTGGGTCCGGGTGAGCTTCGCCGGGTCGGCGCCCGCGAGCCCCGGCACGACCAGCTTGTCGCGCAGCCAGGTCAGCGTCGCCACGTTCTCCACGGTCGCGAAGTCGTACCCGGACAGCGACGCGTAGCCGCCGTCGCCCGCGAGCAGCCAGGCGAGGAGTTCGTCCTCGGCGGCCTCGGGGCCGAAGGTGAGCGCGTACGGCGTCGCGACCCCGATGCCCCGCAACGCCTGTGCGCAGGAGCGCAGTCCGGCCCAGGACGTGGGGGCGCCGGTGAGTCCGGCCTGCCGGAACAGGGCCGTGTTGTAGAACAGGCGCGGCGCGCTGGCCTGTGTCGGAAGGCCGTACTGCACGGAGTCGACCTTGCCCGCGTCGGCGAACGAGTTGATGAAGTTCGCCTGCACCGGCACGTCGAAGAGGTCGTCGGCCGAGTAGAGCCTGCCCTCCTCGGCGTACGGCGCGAAGAAGTTGCCCTCGGAGATGTCGGGGGCGCGGCCGTCCTTGACCCGGCGGGCGAGCGTGGCGTCCAGCTTGAGGAAGGGGACGCGCTCCACCTTCACCGTGATCGCCGGGTGCTTCTTCTCGAAGGCCCGCACCGCGGCGTTCCACCGCTTCTCGATGGACGTGCCGACCGTGCCGTCGTAACCGGCGAGCAGCACCTCCAGCGTGACGGCGTCGCCCTCCCCGTCGCCGCCCGAGCCGCAGCCGCTCAGCGCCAGGGCACCCGCCCCGCTCAGGCCCGCCGCCCGCACAAGGAACCGCCGTCGCCGCATGTGCCATCCCCCACTGATCGCTTGATGGCACATTGTGTCACACAGGCATACCCTGACTTTGTGGCAGGTGTGGCCGCTCGGGCGGCCCGGCCGGCCCCGCAACACCGGTACATCCCCAGCGAAGTGGAGTCCCTGATGAACGACCTGACCGGCAAGACCGTCCTCGTCTCCGGCGGAGCCCGTGGCATCGGCGCCGAGATCGCCCGGCGCGCGGTGGCCGCCGGTGGCGCCGTCGTGATCGGCGACGTGCTCGACGACGAGGGCCGGGCGCTCGCCGCCGAGCTGGGTGAGCGGGCGCGCTTCGTGACCCTCGACGTGACCTCGGAGGAGGCGTGGCGGGCGGCGGTGGCGTACGCGGTCCAGGAGTTCGGCGGCGTCCACGGCCTCGTCAACAACGCCGGGGTCTCCACGGGGACGCCCCTGGAGCAGGAGAGCGTGGAGCACTTCCGCAAGGTCGTCGACATCAACCTGGTCGGCGTCTTCGCGGGCATGAGGACCGCGATCCCGGCGATGAAGGAGGCGGGCGGCGGCTCCATCGTCAACATCTCCTCGGCCGCGGGCCTGATGGGGCTCGCGCTCACCTCCTCGTACGGGGCCTCGAAGTGGGCGATGCGCGGCCTCACCAAGATCGCGGCGGTGGAGCAGGGCATGGCGCGGATCCGGGTCAACTCCGTGCACCCCGGCATGACGTACACCCCGATGACCGCCCAGCTCGGCATCCCGCGCGGCGACGGCGGCTACCCGAACACCCCGATGGGCCGGGTCGGCGAGGCCGGGGAGATAGCGGCCGCCGTGGTGTTCCTGCTGTCGGACGACGCCGCGTACGTGACCGGCGCCGAGCTGGCCGTGGACGGCGGCTGGACCACGGGCCCGACGGTCAAGAACGTCATGGGCCAGTAGGGGCGGCCCGGCGCACGGGATGCCCGTTTGTGTCTGCCTGATGCCCGAGTCTGTTTACTTCCTGGCAATTTGGTCGTAGCCTGCCAGTGAAGCAACAGATTCGGGCACACTCGCAGGCGGAAGCACAGGTATACGGGCATGTACGCACCGGAGCGCCAGCAGGAGATCCTCCGACTCGCACGGGACGGCGGCCGGGTCGACGTGCTGTCCCTCGCCGAGGAGTTCCAGGTCACCGCCGAGACGATCCGGCGCGACCTGAAGGCCCTGGACCGTGCCGGACTCGTCCGCCGGGTGCACGGCGGCGCCATCCCCGCGGGCCGCCTCGACTTCGAGCCCGACCTCGCGGAGCGCGAGTCCACCGCCGCCGACGAGAAGGACCGCATCGCCCGCGCCGCGCTCGCCGAGCTGCCGGCCGAGGGCAGCGTCGTCCTCGACGCCGGTTCCACGGTCGCCCGGCTCGCGGCCGCGCTGCCGCCGGAGTCCGGCCTGACGGTCGTCACCCACTCGCTGCCCGTCGCGGCCCGGCTCGCCGACCACCCCGGCATCCAGCTCCACCTCGTCGGCGGCCGGGTCCGCCACCGCACCCGCGCCGCCGTCGACGCCTGGGCGCTGCGGGCCTACGGCGAGATCCGCGCGGACGTCGTCCTGCTCGCGGCCAACGGCTTCTCCGCGGAGTCCGGACTGACCACCCCCGACCTGGCCGAGGCCGCCGTCAAGCGGGCCGCCGTCGCCGCGGCCCGCCGGGTCGTGCTGCTCGCCGACTCCGCCAAGCACGGCCAGGAGCACTTCGCCCGCTTCGGCGACCTCGGCGACGTCGACCTGCTGATCACGGACACCGGCCTCGGTGACGCGGACACCGCCGCCATCGAGGCGGGCGGTACGGAGGTGATCCGCGTGTGAGCGGCAGCAGGACCCCTGGCACGGCCCCGAGTTCGGAAACGGCGATACACGCATGATCCTCACCGTCACCCCCAATCCCTCCCTCGACCGCACCTACGAGATCCCCGGCCTCGACCGCGGCGAGGTCGTCCGCGCCGCGGGCGAGCGCATGGACCCGGGCGGCAAGGGGGTGAACGTCTCCCGGGCGGTCGCCGCCGCCGGCGCCCCCACCCTCGCGGTCCTGCCCCTGGGCGGCGCCCCCGGCGCCCTGGTCGCCGAGCTCCTCGACGCGCAGGGCATCGCGGTCGCGCCGGTGCCCGTCGCGGGCCTGACCCGTTCGAACATCGCCCTCGCCGAACCCGACGGCACCCTGACGAAGATCAACGCCCCGGGGCCCGAACTCGGCCCGGAGGAGGCCGAGTCGCTGCTCGCAGCGGTCGCGGAGCGCTCGGCGGGCGCCGACTGGATCGCCTGCTGCGGCAGCCTGCCGCGCGGCCTCGCCCCGGACTGGTACGCCGACCTGGTCGCCCGCGCGCACGGGGCCGGTGCCCGGATCGCGCTCGACACCTCGGGCCCGGCCCTGCTCGCCGCCCTCAAGGAGCGCCCCGACGTCGTCAAGCCCAACGCCGAGGAACTGGCCGGGGCCGTCGGCCGTCCGCTCACCACGATCGGCGACGCCGTCGAAGCGGCCGAAGAGCTGCGCGCGGCGGGCGCGGCCGCCGTCCTCGCCTCCCTCGGCGCCGACGGCCAGCTCCTGGTCGAGGCGTCCGGCACGTGGTTCGCGAGCGCCCCGGCCGCCGTCGTCCGCAGCACCGTGGGCGCGGGCGACTCGTCCCTCGCCGGGTTCCTGATCGCGGGCGGCCGGGGTCCCGAGGCCCTGGCGTCGGCGGTGGCCCACGGCGCGGCGGCCGTCCAGCTCCCGGGCAGCGCGATGCCGACCCCGGCGGACCTGGTGCCGGACGCGGTGACGCTGACGACGGAGATCCCGTTCGAACGCCCGCTGAGGGAGCCGGCGAGGTGAGCCCCGTCAGGGGCGCGGGGAACCGCGCGCTCAACCACGACACACCCGCACCTGCCGACGACGGCAGGAGCCCCGTCAGGGGCGCGGGGAACTGCGCGACCAGCCACGACGCACCCGCACTCGCCACCGAGGAAGCCACCCAGCAGTCCCGTAGGCAAAGGAGCCCGCGATGACCACCCCCCAGATGATCACCGCGGACCTGGTCGACCTCGACCTGTCCGCCGACTCCAAAGAGGCAGCGGCCCGCTCGCTGGCAGAGCGCATGGTGGCCCTCGGCAGGGTGACCGACCTGGACGGCTTCCTCGCCGACGTCGCGGCGCGGGAGGCCCAGATGCCGACCGGCCTGGACGGCGGCATCGGCATCCCGCACTGCCGCAGCACCCACGTCACCGAGCCCACCCTCGCCTTCGGCCGCGCGCCCCACGGCATCGACTTCGGCGCGCCGGACGGCCCGGCCGACCTGATCTTCCTGATCGCGGCGCCCGCCGGAGCCGACGACGCCCATCTGACGATCCTGTCCGCGCTGGCCCGCCAGCTGATGGACGAGGACTTCAAGGCGGCCCTGCGCGAGGCGTCCGACGCCGAACGGGCCGCGGCCCTGATCCGCGGCGACGCCGAACCGGCCCCGGAGGCGGAGGCCGCCCCCGAGCCCCGGCAGCCCGCGCAGGCGGACACGTTCAAGATCGTCGCCGTCACCTCCTGCCCCACCGGCATCGCGCACACCTACATGGCGGCCGAGTCGCTGGAGAACACGGCCCGCGACACCGACGGCGTCGAACTCGTCGTCGAGACGCAGGGATCGGCCGGATTCACCCGCCTCGACCCGGCGGTCATCGCGGCCGCGGACGGCGTGATCTTCGCGCACGACGTGCCCGTACGGGAGAAGGAACGCTTCGCCGGGAAGCCGACCGTCGACGTCGGCGTGAAGGCCGGCATCAACCGCCCCGCCGAACTCATCACCGAGGTGCGCGGCAGAGCGGCCCGCGGCGAGACCACCGCCGGGTCGGGCGCCGATCCGTCATCCACAGCTGTGGACAACTCCGGTGACTCCGGAGACGGATACGGGACAAAGCTCCGCAAATGGCTGATGTCCGGCGTCAGTTACATGGTGCCCTTCGTGGCCGCCGGAGGGCTGCTCATCGCGCTCGGTTTCGCGATCGGCGGCTACAAGGTGGCCGACGTGAAGGTCGAGACCCTGCTCAACAGCTTCGACTGGACCTCGTCGACGAGCTGGGCCGCGCTCCTCTTCTACACCGGCCAGGCCGCCTTCGCCTTCCTCGTGCCGGTGCTGGCCGGATACATCGCGTACGGCATGGCGGACCGGCCGGGACTCGTGCCCGGCTTCGTCGGCGGCTCCATCGCGCTGACCGTGAACGCGGGCTTCCTCGGCGGCCTCGCGGCGGGCCTCATCGCGGGCGGCGTCGTCATGGCGATCCAGAAGGTGAACGTGCCCGCGGTGCTGCGCGGCATCATGCCGGTCGTCGTGATCCCGCTGGTGTCGTCGATCGTCGTCGGCTTCCTGATGTTCGTCGTGATCGGCAAGCCGATCGCCTCGCTGCAGAGCGGGCTGACCGACTGGCTGGACTCGCTGTCCGGCGCCAACGCGCTGCTGCTCGGCGCCCTGCTCGGCCTGATGATGTGCTTCGACCTCGGCGGCCCGCTCAACAAGGTCGCCTACGCCTTCGCCGTCGGCGGTCTCACCGACCCCACCGACGCCTCGCTGAAGATCATGGCCGCCGTGATGGCCGCGGGCATGGTGCCGCCGCTGGCGATGGCCCTGGCCACCTCCGTGCGCGGCCGGCTCTTCACCCGCTCCGAGCGGGAGAACGGCAAGGCGGCCTGGGTGCTCGGGGCCTCGTTCATCACCGAGGGCGCCATCCCGTTCGCCGCGGCCGACCCGCTGCGCGTCATCCCCGCCTCGATGGCGGGCGGCGCCGTCACCGGCGCCCTGTCGATGGCCTTCGGCTGCACCCTGCGCGCCCCGCACGGCGGCATCTTCGTGGTCCCGCTGATCGGCAACCCCTGGCTCTACCTCGTCGCCATCGCGGCCGGGGTCTGTGTCGCCGCCGCGCTGGTGGTCGTACTGAAGGGGATGCGCGGGAACGCGCCGCAGGAGAACGGCCCGGCGGCCGCGGCCGCGCCCGGGAAGACCGAGGTCCCCGCCGCGGTCTGAACCGACCGCCGCGAAGGGCGACTTCACAGCCGGTGCTCAGCGCTGGGCGAAGTGTCCGGTACCGCGCGGACTGCGAACACTGTGAATACTGTGAACACTGCGAGATACGTCACGGTCCGGGACCAAAGTCCCGGACTGTGGTGTTCACTGGACCGCATGCCTGAGCACGTGTCGATCCTTCAGCAGATAGGCCTGGCGGCGCTCGCGCTCGTCACCGTGGCCTGGGTGGTCGGTCTGGTCCGCCTGGTACGTGTCGTCGCCGTCGCCCCGCCGGAGCCGCCCCGTCGGCTGCCGCTGGGCGCGCTGCCCGGCCAGGCGCAGGCGCCGGCCGTGGAGTCGGTGCCGCTGACCGCCGACGAGCAGGACGCGTTCGCCGGACTGGTGCGGCAGTTCAGCCGCCGCTAGCGCTCTTCCCGCGCGGCGGTCTCCCGGTGGTCACCGGCGGACCCGCGCGGCGGCCCGCCGCTCGATCGCGGCCCGGGCGGCCTCCTGGGTCGGGTACACCTCGCACCGGTGCGAGCCGTCCGGCGTCACCGTGTGCTCGACCTCCCACAGGCTGATCTCGCAGCCGTCGCGCAGCAGGAACGCGTGCTCGTACAGCGAGAACCCCGGGCTGAGCCGGCAGCCGAACGCCTGGGTGATCTGGTGCGCGCAGGCCTCCCGCAGCAGTCGCGCGGTGCCGGGGCCCGGGCGCGTCTCCACCTCCGGGTTCTCCGCGCGGCGCAGCAGGCGGCGGGCGTGGTCGACGGAGCTGTCCGGATCGGCGGGCCCGAAGGTGGGCCGCTGGGGCGGGATCGGAGGCAGCTGCACGAGCGCGTCGGGGGAGCCGACGGCTTCGGAGAACTCGACGAATCCGGTGAACTCCGCGAATTCGGTGAGTTCGGCGAACGCGGTGAACTCGGGGAACGCGGGGAACCCAGGGAGCTCGGTGAAGTCCGTGAACTCGGGCGGCTCGTGGCCCTCGGGGGCCTCCGGGCCGGTGAAGGCCGTGAAGGCGGTGAATCCGGGGAAGGGTGTGAAGGTCTCGGACGTGACGGACACGTCGAGCTCGAAGCCCGGCGCGGCCTCCGGCGGCATCGGCAGCCGTCCGGTCGCCAGATGCACCTCGTCCGCGGTGACGTAGACCTCGTGCTGGGTGACGCCGTCCCGGCCGGTGTTGTGCACCAGCTCCCACAGGGTCAGCGGGCTGCCGTCGACGAGCAGCCAGGTGTGCCGGTACGTCTCGCGGTGCAGCCCCGCGCTGTGGTGGGCGGAGTGCAGGGAACTGTCGTACGCCAGCGCGCAGTCGATGCCCTCCAGCGTCTCGTCCGGCAGCTCGAAGGAGTTGATCGAACGGCCCAGAAGGCCCGCCAGATGCTCCTCGGGTGACCTGTGAGACGGGGCGTCGTACGGGTGGCAGGACTCGTCGTCGTACGGAACGCTCAAGACACCTCCCGGCATCGCTGCATGTCACCTAGTGGGTGCATACCGTAGCGCCTCGGTCGGACATCGTGTCCGTGAAATCGCAAACAGGCAACGGGATTTGGCTGTGCTCCCGCGCTCGTTCAACGTGCGGGCCGCGCAGGATGTTCCTGCGCGGCCCGGATGGTGTCGAGGAGGGAGGACGCGGTCAGCCGGCGGAGGGGGCCGTCCACTGGCTCCACGGCATGTTCCAGCCGTTCAGGCCGTTGTCCGGGGAGATCGTCCGGTCGTGGGAGTTCTTCACCACGACGACGTCGCCCACGAGGGAGTTGTCGAAGAACCACTTTGCCGTCGTGTCGCCGCCCGCGCCCCGCACGTCCCGCAGCCCGACGCAGCCGTGGCTGGTGCCCTGCGCGCCGAAGATCGACGGCGAGCTCCAGTAGTTGCCGTGGATGAACGTGCCCGACTGCGACAGCCGCATCGCGTGCGGCACGTCCGCGATGTCGTACTCGCCGCCGAAGCCGACCGTGTCGCCGTTCATGCGCGTCTGCACGAACTTCTCGGAGATCACCATCTGGCCGTTGTAGGTGGGGTGGGCCGCGCTGCCGGTCGACACCGGGATCGTCTTGAGCGTCTGCCCGTCGCGCACCACGGTCATCTTCTGCGTGTTCACGTCGACGGTGGAGACCTGGGCGCGGCCGACGGTGAAGGTGACCGTCTTGTCCTGGACGCCGTGGACGCCCTTCGCCCCCTCGACCCCGTCGAGGTCGATCTTCATCGTGACCTTGGAACCGGCCTTCCAGTACTTCTCGGGCCGGAAGTCGAGCCGCTGCGCGCTGAACCAGTGGCCCACGACCTGCTGGCCGCTGCTGGACGTCACCTTGATGTGCGCCTGCACGTCCTTCTGGTTCGTGATCGCCTTGTCGAACGTGAACGACACCGGCATGCCCACGCCGACCGTCGTGCCGTTGTCGGGCGTGTAGGTGCCGATGAAGCTGTTCGCCGTGGTCACCGTCGTGAAGATGGAGTTGGCGGCGGCCGTGTCCCCGTCGCCGTCCTTGGCGGTCGCCGATATGCGGTACTTGGTGCCGCGCTCCAGCTGCTCCTTCGGCTTCCAGGACGCGCCGTCCGCGGCGATGGTCCCGGCGACCTCCTTGCCGCCCGCCTCCTGCGTCATCTTCACGTTCGTCAGCCTGCCGTCGGCGACCTTGACGCCGGTGGCGTTGATGGAGGCGCTGGTGGAGCCGTCCTTCGCGGAGATGGTGATCCGCGGGGCGTCCGTGCCCTCCCCGCCCTTCTTGTTGTCCGCGGTGGCACTGCCCCCGCAGGCCGTGAGGGTCAGCGCGCCGAGGGCGAGGGCGGCGCCGATGACGGCTATGTTCTGCCTGCTCACGGTCTGCTCCTTCTACGTGTTATCGGGTGGTCCCGGCGGTTTCTCCGGTACGGGGAGAGAGTCCGAGAAGACCGGAAGAGTTCCTTCCGTTTGTTGTGAAGGCAGCCACAGGGACAGTCCTGTTACGTCTGTTACGCAACCGTCCTACGACTCGTAGAGGTCGCGGTACGCCAGATGCGTCCCGCCGGGTGTGACCACCGACTCCGCCGCCCGCACCGCCCGCACGATCGCCCGCGTGACGAGGTCGGCGCCGGCCGCCAGGATCTCGTTCAGCGCCAGCGGGTTCGCGGCGTCGAGCGGGCGCTCCCCGGTGGCGAGGGCGAAGACCGTGTCGCCGTCGTTGAGCAGGTGGACGGGGCGCACGGCCCGCGCGATGCCGTCGTGCGCGGTCCCCGCCACCTTCTGCGCCTGGGCGCGGGTCAGATCGGCGTCGGTGGCGACGACGGCGAGGGTGGTGTTCAGCGGGGGTGGCGGCGGAGTCCTCCGGTCCGCGCCCGGGGCGGGGCCGGTTCCGGGAGCGGCGTCGGGGGCGCCGGCCGAGGACGGTGCCGGGGCCCGGCCCGCGGCCTGCCGGTCGGACAGCGGCGCCGGGCCGTGTGCCGCCTCGGCCTCCGCCCTGGCCCGCGCCAGCCGCCGCCCGGCCGCCTCGTGCACGGCGGGGGAGGGATACGTCACCGGACCGCGCCCCGCGAAGAAGTCCCCGTACAGCGCCCCCGTCACCGGATCGATCGCCGACCCGGCCGCATTGGCGACGACCAGCACGCCGACCGTGATCCCCGAGTCGAGCACGGTCGACGCGGTGCCGATGCCGCCCCGCACCGGCCCGACGAGCGTCCCGGTGCCCGCGCCGACGTTCCCCTCCTGGACGGGTGCGCCGAGGGCGCTCGCCGCGGCCGCCTCCACCGCGGCGCGGCCCGTGCCGGCCCCGGGCCGCGCCCGCCAGTCGCCGCCCCGGCCCAGATCGAACACGGTGGCCGCCGGAACCACCGGCACCACCTGCCCGGGACCGCCCACCGGCACCCCGCGCCCCTGCTCCTCCAGCCAGGCCACGACCCCCGACGCCGCGTCGAGCCCGAACGCGCTGCCGCCCGTCAACGTGATCGCCTCGATCCGCTGCACCAGATTGCGCGGATCGAGCGCGTCGGTCTCCCGGGTGCCGGGGCCGCCTCCCCGTACGTCGACCGCGGTGACCGCACCGCCCTCGGGGGCGAGCACCACCGTGGTCCCGGTCAGGAAGCCGTCCCCCACACAGGTGGCATGCCCCACGCGCAGCCCGCGCACATCGGTCAGAGCGTCATGGATAAGCGTCATGGGCCATGCCTAACACGACAGTTGACCCGCCTGGCCGTTGTGCCCGCATGGGCGCTGCGCCGACCTGGCCGTCTTGCCCCCTCAGCGACCATGGGTGCAAGGGCCGCCGTGCCCGCAAAGCCGTCGGCCGGGCCGCCGTTCCTACCAGCTCGCCGCTCCGGCCTCCGCTTCCTCCCGCTCGGCCCGCCCGGACAACACCAGCCCTGCCGCGACCGTCAGCGCCGTCACGATCCCCGCGGCGAGGACCGCCCAGTGCCCGGCGAACGTGCAGGCGAGCACGGCCAGCGCGCTGACCGGCAGCGTCAGCTGCTGGGCGAGGCCCACCTTGAAGAACCGTGCGTGCAATGCCCACACCATGACCAGGAACACCGCGCACGGGACCGTCACGGCGGCGGACGCGGCCGTCCGGCTCAGGTGCGCCTCGCCGACGGCCTGCTCGACCGCGACCTCGATGCCCGCCCCGATCGCCGCGGCCGAGGCGAAGATCAGGTAGTGGCCGTATCCCCAGACGAACGCCTGCCGGTTGTCGTGCAGCCGGTCGTGGATCGGCACCGCGAAGTAGATCCACCACGCCGCGAAGACGATGAGCAGCCCGCCGGCGGCGATCGGCAGCAGTTCGCCGAGTGCGTCGTGCTCCTCGATGCCCGACTTCACCGCGACCGTCGCCGCGGCGATCGTCTCGCCGATCACGATGATCGTGAACAGCCCGTACCGCTCGGCGATGTGGTGCGCGTGCCAGGACGTCTGCCGGTCCCGCTCCGCGAAGACGGGCACGCACATCTCGAGGACGGCCATGGCCAGGAAGATCCAGCTCTGCACGGCCCAGTCGGGGGTGAGCATCAGGGCCAGCCAGCCCACCTGGCACACCAGGACCCCGCCCGCGTACCGCAGGGCGACCTTCCGCTCCGCTCCGCTGCTCGACCGCGCGGCCCGCAGCCAGTGCGCCGCCATGGCGACCCGCATGATCAGGTATCCGAGCCAGACGACGGTGAAGTCGTCGTCCTCGAAGGCGCGGGAGACGCCCGCCGCGAGCACCAGCACACCCGCGATCTGGACGAGCGTGACGACCCGGTAGATCACGTCGTCGTTGTCGTACGCGGAGGCGAACCAGGTGAAGTTCATCCAGGCCCACCAGATCGCGAAGAAGATCCGCGCGTAGTTGACGACGCCGCTGCCCGTGTGTCCCTCGGCGATGGCGTGCACCAGCTCCACCCCGCCCTGGGCGACCGCCACGACGAAGCAGAGGTCGAAGAACAGCTCCAGCGACGAGGCCACCCGGTGCTGCTCGTCCCGCCCCCGCTCGACCATGCGGCGCACGGGGGAGCGCCGGGGCCGCTCCTGATGCGGGGACGAGCCGCCGTGTGCCGGTGATGCGTGGTGCGCGTTCTGGCTCCGGTGCGCATCCGGGTTCTGGTGCGCATCCGGGCCCTGATGCGGGTGCGGATCGTGTGGTGTGGACGACGTCATGGGCCAAGCACAGCAGATCAGCGGCCCGATGCACCGACACCACGGACCGACGCCCGCTCCCAAGGCGCCGCCACCGGCAGGACCTTGGTCGCCCTCCGCTCCGTACTTTCGGGGCGCCCGCCACCCGACCAAGTCCCCTTACGCCCCATTTACCCCAGCGAGAGGCTTGAGGAGCAACACCCGTCAGGAATCCCCTCCTCACCACCAGGAACACGTCATGAGTCCTGCCGTCAGGGACGCCGCCGCGGTCGACGACGTCACTTCGTCCTATGACCCGGGGCAGTACCGCCCGGGCCGCACCATCGCCGACTGGGAACCCGAGAACGACCTCTTCTGGAAGTCCATCGGCAAGCGGGTCGCCACCCGCAACCTCTGGATCGCCGTCCCCGCGCTCCTCGTGGCCTTCGTGGTGTGGCAGGTGTGGAGCGTCACCGCGACGAACCTGGCCGACGTCGGCTTCAGCTTCAGCACCTCCCAGCTGTTCTGGCTGACCGCCGTGCCCGGTCTCACCGGCGGTACGGCCCGGATCTTCTACACGTTCCTCGGCCCGCGCATCGGACAGCGCCGCTTCACCGCGCTGTCCACCCTGGTCCTGGTGATCCCGCTGATCTGGCTCGGCCTCGCCGTGCAGGACACCGGCACCCCGTACGCCGTGATGGTCGCCATCGCCGCCCTCTGCGGCTTCGGCGGCGCCAACTTCGCCTCCTCCCTCGCGAACATCGGCTTCTTCTTCCCCAAGCGGGAGAAGGGCAACGCGACCGGCATCAACGGCGGCCTCGGCAACCTCGGCGTCTCCGTCGTCCAGCTGCTCACCCCGATCGTCATCACCAGCTCGGTCATCGCGCTCGGCTCCGCCCAGCACAAGGCCGACGGCACGCCCGTCTATCTGCAGAACGCCGCGTTCCTCTGGGTGCCCGTGCTCGTGGTGCTGGCCGTGATCGCCTGGTTCGGCCAGAACGACCTGAAGGTCGCCTCCACCCCCTTCAAGCAGCAGAAGGTCATCTTCAAGCGCAAGCACAACTGGCTGATGACCTGGCTCTACGTCGGCACCTTCGGCTCCTTCATCGGCTTCGCCGCCGCCCTGCCGATGCTGATCAAGACCACCTGGACCCCGATCGACGCGGCCTACACCGCAGCCACCTACGCCTGGATCGGCCCGGCCGTCGGCGCCCTCGCCCGCTGGGGCGGCGGCTGGCTCGGCGACAAGCTGGGCGGCGCGCGCGTCACGATCATCTCGTTCGTCGGCATGGCCGCCTCGATCATCGGCGTCATCAACTTCATGCCGTCGAACGGCGCGGGTGGTTCCTTCTGGGGTTTCCTCGCCTGCTTCTACCTGGCGTTCCTCTTCAGCGGCTTCGGCAACGGCTCCACCTTCCGCCAGATCCCCGTGATCTTCCGGGGACAGCACCTGAAGAACCTGACCGAGGGCACGCCCGAGTACGCGAAGGCGCTCAAGCAGGCGGAGATGGAGTCCGGCGCCGTCACCGGATTCACCTCGGCGATCGCCGCCTACGGGTTCTTCTTCATCCCCGCGATGTTCGCCAACTTCGCGGTCACCAGCGCCCTGTGGTGCTTCGTGGGCTTCTACGCCACCTGTATCGCCGTCTGCTGGTGGTTCTACGCCCGCAAGGGCGCCGAGTCCCCGAGCTGACCTTGCGCGGAAAATCTTGTGAATGCGTTCACAAGAGAATCCGGGTCGAAAGTCCCGGAAGAAACCCCAGGTCAGACGGTGAATCCCCGTCGTTGCCGCCCCGAAAGTGGGTCCAATGGTCCCGAAATCAGGACCATTGCGGCCCCCGGCGGCGGCACGACGGGAGTCCAATGAATACGTAGCAACGAACCGGTCGAAGAGATGGGGAAGGTGCCGCAGATGACTGCCACTCCCGCGGAGAAGACGACGGAAGAGACGACGCACGGCGAGGCCTGGGACGGCTTCAAGGGGGGCCTGTGGCGCGACGCCGTCGACGTCCGCGACTTCGTCCAGCAGAACTACACCCCCTACGAGGGCGACGGCTCCTTCCTCGCCGGCCCGACCGAGCGCACCACCGCCGTGTGGGACAAGCTCCTGTCGATGTTCCCGACGGAGATCGAGCGCGGCGTCTACGACGTGGACGTGAAGACCCCGTCCCGCATCGATGCCTTCCGGCCCGGCTACATCGACGGTGACGCCAAGGACCACAAGGACCTCATCGTCGGCCTCCAGACGGACGGTGCCCTCAAGCGCGCGATCATGCCGAACGGCGGCTGGCGCATGGTCGAGGGCGCCCTCAACGCCTACGGCTACGACGCCGACTCCGAGGTCAGGGAGATCTACACCCACCTCCGCAAGACCCACAACGAGGGCGTCTTCGACGCCTACACCCCCGAGATCCGCGCCTGCCGCTCCTCCGGCATCATCACCGGCCTGCCCGACGCCTACGGCCGCGGCCGCATCATCGGCGACTACCGCCGCGTCGCCCTCTACGGCGTCGACCGGCTCATCGCCGCCAAGCAGGCCGACAAGGACCGGCTCGCCGCCGAGTGGCCCACCGAGCACGTCATCCGCGACCGCGAGGAGATCTCCGAGCAGATCAAGGCGCTGGGCGAGCTCAAGGCGATGGCGATGTCGTACGGCTACGACATCTCCGGTCCGGCCCGCACCGGCCGCGAGGCCGTCCAGTGGCTGTACTTCGGCTACCTCGCCGCCGTGAAGGAGCAGAACGGCGCGGCCATGTCGATCGGCCGCATCGACAACTTCCTGGACATCTACCTCCAGCGCGACATCGACAACGGCCTCCTCACCGAGTCCGAGGCGCAGGAGTTCATCGACGACTTCGTCATCAAGCTCCGCATCGTCCGCTTCCTGCGCACCCCCGAGTACAACGACCTCTACTCCGGCGACCCGACCTGGGTCACCTGGTCGATGGCCGGCATCGGCGAGGACGGCCGCCCGCTGGTCTCCCGGACGACCTTCCGCGCCCTGCAGACCCTCTACAACCTCGGCCCGGCCCCCGAGCCGAACCTGACGGTCTTCTGGTCGCGCGACCTGCCCAAGGGCTTCAAGGACTTCGCCTCCCAGGTCGCCATCGACAGCTCGGCCATCCAGTTCGAGTCCGACGACCTGATGCGCCCCAAGTACGGCGACGACACCGCCATCGCCTGCTGCGTCTCCGCGATGGCCGTCGGCAAGCAGATGCAGTTCTTCGGCGCCCGCGTGAACGTCGCCAAGGCGCTGCTCTACGCGATCAACGGCGGCCGCGACGAGAAGTCCGGCAAGCGCGTCGTCGAGGGCTTCGAGCCCGTCGAGGGCGACTACCTGGACTACGAGACCGTCGCCGAGCGCTACGACGCGATGCTGGACTGGCTGGCGAAGACGTACGTCCACGCGCTCAACGTCATCCACTACATGCACGACAAGTACGCCTACGAGCGCATCGAGATGGCCCTGCACGACCAGGAGATCCTGCGCACCATGGCGTGCGGCATCGCGGGTCTGTCGGTCGCCGCGGACTCCCTCTCGGCGATCAAGCACGCCAAGGTCAAGGTGATCCGCGACGAGACCGGCCTCGCCGTCGACTACGAGATCGAGGGCGACTACCCGGCCTACGGCAACAACGACGACCGCGCCGACCAGATCGCCAAGGCGATCGTGCACGGCTTCATGGAGAAGGTCCGCAAGCACCCGACGTACCGGGACGCGGTCCACACCCAGTCCGTCCTGACGATCACCTCGAACGTCGTCTACGGCAAGAAGACCGGCAACACCCCGGACGGCCGCCGCGCCGGCATGCCGTTCGCCCCCGGCGCCAACCCGATGAACGGGCGCGACGAGCACGGCTACATCGCCTCCGCGCTGTCGGTCGCGAAGCTGCCCTACGACGACGCCGAGGACGGCATCTCGCTGACCAACACCATCACCCCGGACGCCCTGGGCCGCACGCCCACCGAGCGGATCGGCAACCTCTCCGGCGTGCTCGACGGCTTCATGGCCAGCGACGGCTTCCACATGAACGTCAACGTCCTCGACAAGGCGACCCTGGAGGACGCCATGGAACACCCGGAGAACTACCCGCAGTTGACCATCCGGGTCTCCGGCTACGCGGTGAACTTCGTCCGCCTGACGCGCGAGCAGCAGCTGGACGTCATCAACCGCACCTTCCACGGCTCCCTGTGAGCCGGTCCTCCTGACCGAGACAGCCGGAACCGCACGAGGAGGAACGTCATGACCACGCTGCTCACCCAGAACCTGACCGCGAACGACGCCGCCACCCCGGCCGCCGCCGCGACGCACCGCCCCACCGAGGGCTCGGTGCACTCCTGGGACCTGTCGACCGGCGTCGACGGACCGGGCACACGGTTCGTGACGTTCCTCTCCGGCTGCCCGCTGACCTGCCTGTACTGCCACAACCCCGACACCTGGCGGATGCGCAACGGCAAGCGCACCTCGGCCGACTCGATCGTCGCGGAAGCCGCCAAGTACACCCGGTTCATCGAGGCCGCGGGCGGCGGCGCCACCATCAGCGGCGGCGAACCCCTCCTCCAGCCCGTCTTCGCCGGTGAGCTGCTGCACCGCTTCAAGCACGAACTGGGCCTGCACACCGCCCTGGACACCTCGGGCTTCCTCGGCGTGCGCGCCACCGACGCCCTGCTGCGCGACGTGGACCTGGTGCTGCTCGACATCAAGTCCTGGGACCGCGCCACCTACAAGAAGGTCACGGGCCGCCCGCTGCAGCCCACCCTGGACTTCGCGCACCGCCTCGCCGACCTCGGCAAGAACGTCTGGGTGCGCTTCGTGCTCGTCCCCGGCCTGACCGACGACCCCGCCAACATCGAGGGCGTCGCCGCCTTCGCCGGCTCCCTGGGCAACGTCTCCCGGGTCGACGTGCTGCCCTTCCACAAGCTCGGCGAGGCGAAGTGGGAGTCGCTCGGCAAGACCTTCACCCTGCACGACACCCCGTCGCCCACCCCGGAGCAGGTCGCCACCGCCAAGTCGATCTTCGAGGCCCACGGCCTCCGGGCCGTCTGAGCCGGCGCCGCCGGTCGCGACGTAACCTGGAGAGATGAGCAGCACCGCCCCCGACCCCAAGAAGCGTGACCCGAAGGCCGCGCTGATCTTCGACGATCCGCTGACGGCGCAGTCCGCCGACGACTCGGACCGCGGGTGGGGCGAGAGGCCGACGCCGTCCGACAACAGCGCCGCCGACCTGGCCCGCTTCCTCGACGAGAAGCCGCCCCACCACATCTGATCCGCTACGGGGTGCTGTGCCCCGAACCGCGCTGCGAGACGAGTGCGTCGCGGATCTCCTTGAGGACCTCCAGCTCCGAGACCTCGATCGTCTCCTGGGCGCCCTCCTTCGCCGCCTTCCGGGCCGCCGCCTTGGCCAGGTACTTGGCCATCGGCAGCACCATCAGGAAGTAGACCACCGCGGCGGTGATCAGGAAGCTGAGGATGGCGCTGAGCACCGTGCCCCACATGATCGGGATGCCGCTCACCACCTCGCCCGCGTCGTTGACCTTGCACGGGGCCTTCAGGCACGACTGGTAGTGGTCGAGATCCTTGGTGCCGAACGCACCCACCAGCGGATTGATCACGCCCTTGACCACGGAGTTCACGACGTTCGTGAACGCGGCGCCGATGACGACCGCGACCGCGAGGTCGACCACGTTGCCACGGAGCAGGAAGGCTTTGAAGCCTTCCAGGACGCTTGTCTTTTCCTCGGTCACTCTGGAGCCCTTCTCGACAGGTGGGGGAGGGGTGCGAGACCCCGGCGTCACCTAAGTCGGGCTGTTCCGAGCATGTCCAATCCTGTACTCCGGGAGGGTGACCACGGCGCAAGGCCGTCGCATTTCCGCTCACCACACCGTCACCGCCAGCCGGGACGCGGCCCCCGCGCCCGCGAGTCGCGCGGCCGTCGCCCGCTCGACCGACAGCACCACCAGCGCTCCGCCGCCGTCCGCGACGTCCCCCGGCCCGCCGGACCGGGGAGCCCTCGGCACCGAGACGACCCGCGCCCCCGAGGCCAGCACCCGCGCCCCCGGCACCCCGTCCGCCCGCGCCGCCACCACGTCGACCCGGTCGCCGGGCCGCAACAGCCGCACCGCTCCCGCGTCCGCGATCCGCACCGGCGCCGACACCACCGAGGTCCGTCGCGCCGCGCCCGCCCGCTCACCGGGCGGCGCCTGCGCCCGCTGGTGCCCGGGTCCCGGTGGCCCCGACGACGGCACCGCGGCCGCCAACGCCGCGGCCGTCAGGGCGAGTCCGGCACCGAGCAGGGCCCGTCGCCGACGTCCGGCACCGGACCGCCACCGCCCACCCCGCACTCGTACCGGCGCGAAGGCGGGCACCACCGACGTCGGCGGCGCGCTGAACCGCCCCGGAACAGGCGCACCGGCGGAACGCGCGAGATCAGCGGGACCCGCGAAATCAGTTGGGCCCGCGAGATCAGCAGGACCCGTGAAACCAGCGGAGCCCGCGAGATCAGCGGCATCAGGAAACGGAGCGAGATCGGGGAATTCAGTGAACACGGGCGTCACCGCCAGGCGATCGGAAGGAGGGCCGTGACCGGCCGAGCCGGGCGCCGCGCCCGTCTCGCCGACCACGATCCGCCTCCGCGCCGGATCCCGCCGAGCCCCGTGTACTACCGAGCGGTTGTGGACAACTCCCTCACCCGAAGGGGGATTTCTGCCTGTCCGAAGGCATCACGGCAGCCGGAACCCCGGATCCATCCCGCCGAGCGCACTCGTGCAGAGGCAGTCCCGCTCCTCGGTCGCCGGCAGCCCCGTCACCGCGTCGAACAGCACGGTCCGCAGCCGGTCCACGTTCTGCGCGAACACCTTGAGCACCTCGTCGTGCGAGACGCCCTCACCGCTCTCGGCGCCCGCGTCCAGATCGGTGACGAGCGTCATCGACGTGTAGCAGAGCTCCAGTTCACGGGCGAGCATCGCCTCGGGATGACCCGTCATCCCCACCACGGACCCGCCCATGGCGGCATGCCACCGCGACTCGGCGCGGGTCGAGAAGCGCGGCCCCTCCACGACCACGAGGGTGCCGCCGTCGACCGGCTCCCAGCCCTTGCCGCGCGCCGCCGCCAGCGCCGCCTGGCGCCCCATGGGGCAGTACGGATCGGCGGGTGAGACGTGCACGACGTTCGGCACCGTGCCGTCCGGCAGCGGATGCCCGTCGAAGTAGGTCTGCGCCCGGGCCTTCGTCCGGTCCACGAACTGGTCCGGCACCAGCAGCGTCCCCGGCCCGTACTCGGGCCGCAGGCCGCCCACCGCGCACGGGCCGAGCACCTGGCGCACGCCCACCGAGCGCAGCGCCCACAGGTTGGCGCGGTAGTTGATGCGGTGCGGCGGCAGATGGTGGCCGCGCCCGTGCCGGGGCAGGAAGGCGACGCGGCGCCCGGCCACCTCACCGAGGAAGAGCGAGTCGCTCGGCGGGCCGTAGGGGGTGTCCACCTGGACCTCGGTCACGTCGTCCAGGAACGAGTAGAAGCCGGAGCCGCCGATCACGCCGATCTCGGCGCTGGCACTTGTGTTCGCGTTCGTCGCCATGGTCAGTACGGTAACCAAGCCCGGCTACGCCGAAGGCCCCGCCGTCAGGGACGACAGGGTCTCGTAAGACGTAAGACGTAAGACGTAAGACGTAAGACGTCGGAGAAGTGCGCGCCTACGCGGCCGACGACGAGCTGGAAGAACTCGACGTGCTGGAGGAGGACGACTTCGAGTCCGAGGACGACGACGAAGAAGAAGACGACGACGACGAGGACGACGACGTCGAGGAACCCGACTTCGTGTCCGACTTCGACTCGGACTTCGACGACGACGCCGGGCTGCTGCTCGACGACGAGCCACGGCTGTCGTTCCGGTAGAAACCGGAGCCCTTGAACACGATGCCGACGGCCGAGAACACCTTCTTCAGGCGGCCACCGCAGTTGGGGCACTCGGTCAGGGCGTCGTCGGTGAACTTCTGCACCGCCTCGAGGCCCTCGCCGCACTCGGTGCACTGGTACTGGTAAGTCGGCACTGTGTCTTCCTCCTGGCACTCTCACTCGATGAGTGCTAACGACGCTCCATAGTGGCCTATTCCACGGGATCAGTCCACTGCCACCGGCACCCGGTGACCGACACCACGTGCCACGGTCCGCCCCGTGGACGGCGGAACGAGCCGCGAACGCAGCAGGAACATGACCACCAGAGCCACCACGGTGCCCCCCATCGGGACGAGGAATCCGGCCCCGTCCCAGAAGCCGTCCTCCAGCTGTCCGGCGACCGTCACGGCGGCCGCCTGGCCGAGCGCGACCGCACCGGTGAGCCAGGTGAAGGCCTCCGTGCGGGAGGTCGGGGGCACGATCTTCTCCACCAGCGTGTAGCCGGTGATCAGGGACGGCGCGATGCAGACGCCGACCAGCAGGCCGATCCCGGCGAGCACGACGACGGACTGCGCGGCCCACAGGCCGGACGCGGTGACGGCGAGCGCCGTGTAGCCGATGAGCAGCCGGCGCTGCGGGGCGATCTTCCAGGCGACGGCGCCGCAGACCAGGCCGGAGAGCATGTTGCCGGCGGCGAAGATCCCGTACAGGACGCCGTTCAGGCCCGGCCGGCCGATCGCCTCGCTGTAGGCGGCGAGGGAGACCTGCATGCCGCCGAAGACGGCGCCGATGCCGAGGAACGTGACGATCAGGACGCGTACGCCGGGCACCCGCAGCGCGGACACGTGCTCCACGCGCGCGTGCTCCTCGACGGTGCGCACCGGAGGCTGGGTGCCCTTCTGGGCGGCGAACAGCAGGCCGCCGACCAGGGTGAGCGCGGCCTCCGTGATCAGCCCCGCCGCCGGGTCGACGCCGGTGCACAGGGCCGTGGCGAACAGCGGGCCGAGAACGAAGGTGAATTCGTCCGTGACGGACTCGAAGGCCGCCGCGGTCTGCATCAGGGGCGAGCCGTGCAGCTTGACGCCCCAGCGGGCGCGCACCATCGGCCCGATCTGCGGCGTGGAGGCGCCGGTCGGCACGGCGGCGAGGAACAGCGTCCAGGTCGGCGCCCCCGACAGCGCGAGCACGGTCAGCGTGAGACCGGCCGCGGAGTGCACCAGGACGCCGGGCAGCAGGACGGCCCGCTGGCCGAAGCGGTCGGCCAGTTTGCCGCTGTAGGGCGCGAACAGCGCCATGGCGACACCGGTCGTCGCGGAGACCGCGCCCGCGGTGCCGTAGGACCCGGTGGTGTGCTGGACGAGCAGCACGATCGAGATGGTCAGCATCGCGAACGGCTGGCGCGCGGCGAAGCCGGGCAGCAGGAACGTCCAGGCGCCGCGGGTGCGCAGCAGCTGTCCGTAGCCGGGGCGCTTGGTCCGCGCCTTGTCGGGATCGGTGACCGTGGCCTTCTGTGGCACGGCCGTCGCCTTTCTGCCGCCTGGTAGTGCCCGCCTCCCGGTCGGGGAGGGGGCACCGAGAGCCGTCCTCATGCGCCGGGAACCGAGTGATACCTGCGGTCCGCGCCAGGAGAGGCCCTGGCCAAGCGGTTCGCGCGCGTGAAGGCGGGCGCCGCAAGGGGACCGCGGCCGCTTTGCGGTCGCGCCGGCTCTACTTCAGGCAGAGTCGGTAAGTACGCGGGAATGCGTACGTGGTACTTCGTACGTCGGTCCGGAAACGCTGTACGCGGGTCTGGTCATTCCCCCATGTACACGGATCCGGTCTCCATGTTAACGGCCGGTTTCCGGTCCGGTGCCCAGCCAGCCGGCGAGCTTGCCGCCGTGGCCGATGGCGCGCAGCCGGGCCTCGGCCGCGTCCCGCACGGGGTCGGTCGCGACCACGAGCAGTTCGTCGCCGCGGCGCAGCACGGTCGTCGGTCCGGGGACGAACGATTCGCCGTCGCGGACGACGAGCGTCACCGAGGCGCCCTTGGGCAGCCGCAGCTCGCCGACCTCCACGCCGTGCATCCGCGACCCCTTGGGCACGGAGACGGACAGCAGGTGCCCGCGCAGCCGCTCCAGGGGCGCCGACTCGATGCCGAGGTCGGCGGCCTCCGCGGAGTCGCCCAGGTTCAGCTTCCTGGCCAGCCAGGGCAGCGTGGGCCCCTGGATGAGGGTGTAGACGACGACCAGGACGAAGACGATGTTGAAGATCCGCTGGCTGTCGGCGACGCCGGTCACCATCGGAATGGTCGCCAGGATGATGGGCACGGCGCCGCGCAGGCCGGCCCACGACATGAGGGCCTGCTCCTGCCATCGCATCCGGAACGGCAACAGGCTGATCAGCACTTCCAGCGGCCTGGCGATCATGGTGAGCACCAGTCCGATGAGGAGCGCGGGCACGATGTCGTCGGCCAGTTCGTGCGGGGTGACGAGCAGGCCGAGCAGCACGAACATGCCGATCTGCGCGAGCCAGCCGAGCCCCTCGGCGAAACCGCGGGTGGCCGGCCAGTGCGGCAGCTTGGCGTTGCCCATCACCATGGCGGCCAGATAGACGGCGAGGAAGCCGCTGCCGTGGGCCATGGCGCCCGCCGCGTAGGCGACGGTGGCGATGGCCATCACGGCGATCGGGTAGAGGCCGGAGGCGGGCAGTGCGACGTGCCGCAGCCCGTAGGAGCCGAGCCACCCGACCGCGAGGCCGATCGCCGCACCGATGGCCAGTTCCAGGGCGATCTCGCCGATGAGGACGTACCAGTGCTCCACGGGGCCCGTGGCGGAGAAGGCGACCACGAGGATGACGACCGGGGCGTCGTTGAAGCCCGACTCGGCCTCCAGGACGCCGGTGATGCGGGCCGGCAGCGGCACCTTGCGCAGCACGGAGAAGACGGCCGCGGCGTCCGTGGAGGACACCACCGCGCCGATGATCAGGGACGGCCGCCAGTCCAGGCCCACCAGATAGTGCGCGCCCGCCGCGGTCACGCCCACACTCACCGCGACGCCCACGAGCGACAGCGCGACGGCCGCCGGGAGCGCGGGTTTGATCTCCTTCCACTTCGTGCCGAGTCCGCCCTCGGCCAGGATCACGACGAGAGCCGCGTATCCGATGACCTGGGTCAGCTCGGCGTTGCTGAAGGAGACGTTGCCGATGCCGTCCTGGCCCATGGCGACGCCGATGCCGAGGTACAGGAGCAGGCTGGGCAGCCCGCTGCGCGAGGAGATGCGCACCGCGGCGACCGCGATGAGCAGCACGAGAGCGCTGACGAGCAGGAGCTGGTTGAGGTGGTGGACAGTCAGGGGCCGTTCCTTCCGCGAGGAGGCTTCGCACGGTCGACGTGGGGGAGTTACTTCGTTACCTTACCTAATCTTTGACGCTTTCTTGACGCGAGGGCCCTTTCACCGACCCCTCGCGGGTGCCTCCTTCCTGACTCCGCGTCCGAGCGCGACAGGTACTGCTCGTATGGTTGCTCTCGCCCTCCCGCCCGTCGCCCACCACCACCCTTGTACGAGGGCCCTGCGGGCCCGCCCAGTCGTCTGCGAAGGACAGCAAGGATCGCGATGCCCTCCACTACGAACGCCTCTGCCGGCAGCAAGCCGCGCAAGAAGAAGGGGCGCCGAGCCCGACTGATCGTGATCGTCCTGGTGTTGGCGGTGATCGCGGGCATCGGGTACGGCGCCTACTGGAGCGTCGACAGCGTCCGTGCCTCCTTGCCGCAGACCACGGGCTCGATCAAACTCGACGGCCTCGACGGGCCCGTTCAGGTCAAGCGGGACGGCTACGGCATCCCGCAGGTCTACGCCTCGTCCGACGAGGACCTGTTCATGGCCCAGGGCTTCGTGCAGGCGCAGGACCGGTTCTACGAGATGGACGTGCGCCGCCACACGACCTCCGGCCGGCTCTCCGAGATGTTCGGCAAGAGCCAGGTCAAGACCGACGAGTTCCTGCGCACGCTCGGCTGGCACCGGGTCGCGCAGAAGGAGTACGACTCCGAGCTCTCGCCGGCCACCAAGAAGTACCTCCAGGCTTACTCCGAGGGAGTCAACGCCTACCTCGCGGGCAAGAGCGGCAAGGCGATCTCCGCCGAGTACGTCGCGCTCGGCTTCGAGAACGACTACAAGCCGCAGAAGTGGACGCCGGTCGACTCGGTCGCATGGCTGAAGGCGATGGCCTGGGACCTGCGCGGCAACATGCAGGACGAGATCGACCGCTCCCTGATGACGAGCCGCCTCGGCCCGCAGCAGATCGCCGACCTCTACCCCGACTACCCGTACGACCGGAACAAGCCGATCGTCCAGGAGGGCGCCTACAACAGCGCCACCGGGGAGTACGACCAGAACGCCACCGGCACCTCCCCGCAGTCCGGCACCACCACCGGCGGGGCGGCGGGCACCGGCCTCACGGGCGGCACGCAGGCCCCCAGCAGCCTCCAGAGCCAGCTGGGCGGCCTCTCCGACGTCCTGGACCAGATCCCCGACTCCGCGGGCCTGGGACCGAACGGCAACGGCATCGGGTCCAACTCCTGGGTCGTCTCCGGCGACCACACCGTCAGCGGCAAGCCGCTGCTCGCCAACGACCCGCACCTGGCGCCGCAACTGCCGTCGGTCTGGTACCAGATGGGCCTGCACTGCACGAGCCTCAGCGCGAAGTGCCAGTACGACGTGACGGGCTACACCTTCGCCGGGATGCCCGGCGTGGTCATCGGCCACAACCAGGACATCTCCTGGGGCCTGACCAACTCGGGCGTCGACGTCACCGACCTGTACCTGGAGAAGTTCAGCGGCGACGGCTACCTGTACGACGACAAGACCAGGCCGTTCACCAGCCGCAAGGAAGTCATCAAGGTCGCGGGCGGCGACTCCAAGACCATCACGGTCCGCGAGACCAACAACGGTCCCCTGCTGTCCGACCGGAACAGCGAGCTGGTGAAGGTCGGCAAGAAGGCGACGGTCGGCTCCTCGGCGCCCGACCGCGGCGACGGCTACGGCGTCGCGCTGCGCTGGACCGCGCTGGACCCCGGCAACACCATGGACGCCGTCTTCGAGATCGACAAGGCGAAGAACTGGAACGAGTTCCGCGATGCCGCCAAGGACTTCCAGGTGCCCTCGCAGAACCTCACGTACGCCGACACCGAGAACAACATCGGCTACACGCTGCCCGGCCGGATCCCGACCCGCGCGGAGGGC
Source organism: Streptomyces sp. NPDC001904 (assembly GCF_040297005.1). NCBI lineage: Bacteria > Bacillati > Actinomycetota > Actinomycetes > Kitasatosporales > Streptomycetaceae > Streptomyces > Streptomyces sp. NPDC001904. Next base: position 364,110 of record NZ_JBEOYI010000001.1, read on the forward strand.
GACGACGGCTCGCTGCCGTCCCCGGGCTGGGACGCGAAGTACCGCTGGACCGGCTACATCAAGCAGACCGAGCTGCCCTACGAGTACAACCCCAAGCGCGGCTACATCGTGACCGCCAACCAGGCCGTCGTCGGCAAGGACTACCCGTACACGCTCACCACGGACTGGGGCTACGGCACCCGCAGCCAGCGCATCTCCGACCTGATCGCCTCGAAGATCAAGGACGGCGGCAAGGTCTCCACCGACGACATGCGCACCACGCAGATGGACAACAGCAGCGAGATCGCCAAGCTGCTGGTGCCCTACCTGCTGAAGATCGACGTCCAGGACAAGGACGTCCGCCAGGCCCAGCAGCTCCTGGAGAACTGGGACTACACCCAGAACCCGGACTCGGCGGCCGCCGCCTACTTCAACTCGGTCTGGCGCAACATCCTGAAGCTGGCCTTCGGCAACAAGCTGCCCAAGGAGCTGCGCGTCGAGGGCCAGTGCCTGACCGTCAGCCCGGTCGACAACACCGGCCCGGCCGACGAGGACCGCAAGGTCCGCGAGTGCGGCGAGCGCGACACGGACTCGGCGCAGCCCGACGGCGGCGACCGCTGGTTCCAGGTCGTCCGCAACATCCTCAAGGACGAGAAGAACGACTGGTGGAAGGCGCCCAAGTCGCGCACCGACAAGGCGACCAGCACCCGTGACGAGCTGTTCGGCCGCGCCATGGAGGACGCCCGCTGGGACCTCACGGCCAAGCTCGGCAAGGACATCGACACCTGGAGCTGGGGCCGCCTGCACAAGCTGGAGCTGAAGAACCAGACCCTCGGCACGGCTGGTCCCGGCTGGCTGCAGTACGTCCTCAACCGCGGCCCCTGGAAGCTCGGCGGCGGCGAGGCGGCCGTCGACGCGACCGGCTGGAACGCGGCGGGCGGCTACGGCGTCGACTGGGTGCCGTCGATGCGCATGGTGGTCAACCTGGACGATCTCGACAAGTCCCAGTGGATCAACCTGACCGGCGCCTCGGGCCACACCTTCAGCGCCCACTACACGGACCAGACCGACAAGTGGGTCAAGGGCGAGCTGCTGCCGTGGGCGTTCACGAAGGACGCCGTCGGCAACACCACGTCGGACACGCTGGTGCTCAAGCCCTGACACCGGGAACGTGAGAAGGGGCCTCCTACGCGCGCGTAGTGAGTCCCCTTCTCACGTTCCCGTGCGCCTAGAAGCGGCGCACGCCCGACGGTGTCACCACCGCGTGCACGGCCTTGTCGTGCGCCTCGTGCGGGAGGTGCGCGACGACCTCGCTGTCGTAGAGCAGCACGACGAGCGCCGGGTGCGCGCCCGCGGCCTCCAGCCGGGCCAGTACGCGGTCGTAGGAGCCGCCGCCGCGCCCGAGCCGCATCCCGCGCGCGTCCACCGCGAGTCCGGGCAGCAGTACGACGTCCGCCGCCAGCACCGCGTCCCGGCCGAGCCGCGCGCCGCCCGGTTCGGTCAGCGTCATCTTGCCCGGATGCCGTACCTCCACGAGGGACCCGGCCCCGTCGTACGCGCCCCAGTCCAGGTCGTTGTCGGGCAGCAGCACCGGCAGCAGGACCCGCGTCCCGCGCGCGCGGAGCGCGTCCAGCAGGGCGCCGGTGCCCGGCTCGCTGCCCACCGACACGTACGCGGCGACGGTGCCCGCCGCCGCCAGCTCGGCGAGATCGAGGGCGCGCCGGGCGAGAACCGTCCGCGCTTCCTGCACGTCATCCTCTGGCAACGCATTCCTCACCAGGAGGAACTCCCGTCGCAATGTGCGCTTGTCAGGCTCGGCGTCACGTGCGTCACGAGGGTGCGGACTCATAGAGAACTCACAAACCTCTCCTCATCCACTCATATATGTGCCAACAAAGCGGACCCACAGATTCCGCCCATTGGCGCCGGATATGGTGACGGACATGACTGACTCGCACACCAGGATCACCAAGGCTGTCATCCCCGCCGCGGGTCTCGGCACCCGGTTCCTGCCGGCCACCAAGGCGACTCCCAAAGAGATGCTCCCGGTCGTCGACAAGCCTGCGATCCAGTACGTGGTCGAAGAGGCCGTGTCGGCGGGTCTCGATGACGTACTCATGATCACGGGCCGCAACAAGCGCCCGCTCGAGGACCACTTCGACCGCAACTACGAGCTGGAGTCGGCCCTCCAGCGGAAGGGCGACGCCAGCCGCCTCGCCAAGGTCCAGGAGTCCAGCGACCTCGCGACCATGCACTACGTCCGCCAGGGCGACCCCAGGGGCCTCGGCCACGCCGTGCTGTGCGCCGCCCCGCACGTCGGCCACGAGCCCTTCGCGGTGCTCCTCGGCGACGACCTGATCGACCCGCGCGACCCGCTGCTCGCGCGCATGGTCGAGGTCCAGGAGCGGCACGGCGGCAGCGTCGTCGCGCTCATGGAGGTGGAGCCCTCGCAGATCCACCTCTACGGCTGCGCCGCCGTCGAGACCACCGCCGACGGCGACGTCGTCAAGGTCACCGACCTCATCGAGAAGCCGGACCCGGCGGACGCCCCCTCCAACTACGCGGTCATCGGGCGCTACGTCCTCGACCCGAACATCTTCGACATACTGCGCAAGACCGAGCCGGGCCGCGGCGGCGAGATCCAGCTCACCGACGCCCTGCAGAAGCTCGCCGCGGACGAGACGATCGGCGGCCCCGTGCACGGCGTCGTCTTCAAGGGCCGCCGCTATGACACCGGCGATCGCGGCGACTATCTGCGTGCCATTGTCAGACTCGCGTGCGAACGTGAAGACCTGGGCCCGGACTTCCGGACCTGGCTTCGCCGTTACGTCACCGAGGAGATGTAGCACCTTGAGCAGCGCGACCACCCCGTCCGCCACCGGTCAGCACCAGCTCTGGTCGGTGGACGAGCACCTGGACGACATCCTCACCACCGTCCACCCGCTCGACCCCATCGAGCTGCAACTCCTCGACGCGCAGGGCTGCGTGCTGGTCGAGGACGTGACGGTGCCGGTCTCGCTGCCCCCGTTCGACAACAGCTCGATGGACGGCTACGCGGTGCGCGTCGCCGATGTCGCGGGCGCGAGCGAGGAGTTCCCCGCCGTGCTCACGGTGATCGGCGACGTCGCGGCGGGCGCGGCGGGACCCGACGGACAGCCCACCGTCGGCCCCGGCCAGGCCGCCCGCATCATGACCGGCGCCCCGCTGCCGCCCGGCGCGGAGGCCGTCGTCCCCGTCGAGTGGACCGACGGCGGACTCGGCGCGGGCCCGGTCGACTCGATGACCGCCCACAGCTCCGCCCCCGAGGGCGCCTCCGGCGAAGTCCGCGTGCACCGCCCCGCCCAGGCACGCGCGCACGTCCGCGCGCAGGGCAGCGACGTCAAGGCCGGCGACCGGGCGCTCGCCTCGGGCACCGTGCTCGGCCCGCCGCAGATCGCCCTGCTCGCCGCCATCGGCCGCGGCACCGTACGCGTACGCCCGCGCCCGCGCGTGGTCGTCGTCTCCACCGGCAGCGAACTCGTCCAGCCCGGCGAGCAGTTGGCCGACGGTCAGATCTTCGACTCCAACAGCTTCGCGCTGACCGCCGCCGCCCGCGACGCCGGAGCCATCGCCTACCGGGTCGGCGCGGTCGCGGACGACGCCGAGACGCTCCGCTCCACCATCGAGGACCAGCTGATCCGCGCCGACCTCATCGTCACCACGGGCGGCGTCAGCGTCGGCGCGTACGACGTCGTGAAGGAGGCCCTGACCTCCATCGGCGATCAGTACACGGAGGCCGAGGACGGCCTCGGCGCGGGCAGCGGCGTCGAGTTCCGCAAGCTCGCCATGCAGCCCGGCAAGCCGCAGGGCTTCGGCTCGGTCGGCCCCGACCACACCCCGCTGCTCGCCCTGCCGGGCAACCCGGTCTCCAGCTACGTCTCCTTCGAACTGTTCGTCCGGCCCGCCGTCCGGACACTGATGGGCCTGCCCGCCGAGTCCGTGCAGCGCCCGCGGGTCCGCGCCGAGCTCGCCACCGACAAGGCGCTGACCTCGCCGGCCGGCCGGCGTCAGTTCCTGCGCGGGGTGTACGACGCCGAGGCCGGCCGGGTCGCGCCCGTCGGCGGCTCCGGCTCGCACCTCGTCGCGGCGCTCGCCCAGGCGGACGCGCTGATCGTCGTGCCCGAGGACGTCACGTCGGTCGAGCCCGGCACCGAGGTCGACGTGGTTGTCCTGGGCTGACCGGCCCCGCCGCCGCGGGCTCGCGATACCGTGTCGCGCACAACAGTCCGGCGCGCCCGCACCGCGCACGGCTCGGATCGGGAGCGCCACCACGCCATGAGCACTTCGCAAGACCGGCCCACGGGGCTCACCCACCTCGACGATGCGGGAGCGGCCCGCATGGTCGACGTGTCCGGCAAGGACGTCACCGCACGCACCGCGCGGGCCAGCGGCCGCGTGCTCGTGTCGTCGCGCGTGGTCGAACTGCTGCGCGGCGAGGGCGTGCCCAAGGGCGACGCCCTCGCGACCGCGCGGATCGCCGGGATCATGGGCGCCAAGCGCACCCCCGACCTGATCCCGCTGTGCCACCCGCTCGCCGTGTCCGGGGTGAAGCTGGACCTGTCCGTGGCGGACGACGCCGTGGAGATCCTGGCCACCGTGAAGACCACGGACCGTACGGGCGTGGAGATGGAGGCCCTGACGGCGGTCTCGGTCGCCGCCCTCACCGTCGTCGACATGGTCAAGGCCGTCGACAAGGGCGCCGTGATCTCCGATGTGCGGGTCGAGGAGAAGACGGGCGGCAAGTCGGGTTCCTGGAGCCGGTCGTGAGCAGCCCGGCCGGGCTGTCCGCACCGCCCACCGAATCGCTCGCCCCGCGCCGGGGTGCCGCCCTGCCCACCCTGCCGCCCCTGGCGGCGGATTGCCCAAGGCTCTCCAAGGAGCCCCACCATGTCTGACACCTACCGCGCCCTCGTCGTCACCGCCTCCAACCGGGCCGCCGCCGGGGTCTACGAGGACAAGGGCGGGCCGCTGATCGCCGACGGACTGCGGGCGATGGGCTTCCGGGTCGAGGGTCCCCGGGTGGTCCCGGACGGAGACCCCGTCGAGGCCGCCCTGCGGGCCGCGGTCGAGGCGGCGTACGACGTCGTCGTCACCACCGGCGGCACCGGCATCTCGCCCACCGACCGCACCCCCGAGGCGACCGCCCGCGTCATCGACCACGAGGTGCCGGGCATCCCCGAGGCGATCCGCGCGTACGGCCGGGAGAAGGTGCCCACGGCCGCGCTCTCGCGTGGCCTCGCCGGGGTCGCCGGGCGCACACTGATCGTGAACCTCCCGGGGTCGAGCGGGGGAGTGAAGGACGGCCTCGCCGTCCTGGCGCCCCTGCTCACCCACGCCGTCGACCAGCTCCGCGGCGGCGACCACCCCAGACCGGACACCGCACCGGAAGCCCACGCCGGGGGTGCGCTCTGAACAGCCCGTCCTGGCCCGTCGTCCTGGCGGAGGGCGATGTCGTCCTCCGCCCGATAAAGCTGCGCGACCAGCGCGCCTGGCGCGAGGTGAACCGGCGCAACCGCGACTGGCTGCGCCCCTGGGAGGCGACGATCCCGCCGCCCACGCCGAGCGGCCCGATCACCCACCGCCCGACCTACCGTCAGATGGTCCGCCATCTGCGCGCGGAGGCGAGCGCGGGCCGGATGCTGCCCTTCGTCATCGAGTACCAGGGCCGCCTGGTGGGCCAGTTGACCGTCGCCGGGATCACCTGGGGATCGATGTGCTCGGGGCACGTCGGCTACTGGGTCGACCAGTCCGTCGCGGGGCGCGGGGTGATGCCGACGGCCGTCGCGCTCGCCGTCGACCACTGCTTCCGCACCGTGGGCCTGCACCGCATCGAGGTCTGCATTCGCCCGGAGAACGGGCCGAGCCGCCGCGTCGTGGAGAAACTCGGATTCCGCGAGGAGGGGCTGCGTCCACGCTATCTCCACATCGACGGCGGCTGGCGCGATCATCTCGTCTTCGCGCTCACCGCCGAAGAGGTCCCCGAGGGCATGCTCAGGCGGTGGCGGCGCGAGCGGCCCGGCAACAGCGCAGGTCCGGGGGCACCCAACTCGATGGACCCGGGGACCCCCTCGAAATAAAATAAATGTTCGAATTTGATCGTCGATGGACCGCGAGAGCCATTAAATTCCTGCCCCGGTCGGCCAGTTGATCGCACCAGTCGCAAAAAAAGCTCGAAATATCAGCCAGATCGTGCGACACACCGGCTCAATTGGCGGATGGCCTCACGGAAACCCCTCTACGGTGTGACCGTGAGCAGCAGCGGCCTCATCTACGCAGTCATCGTCGGGGCCTGGGCCGCCTACTTGGTGCCGATGTGGCTCCGTAGGCAGGACGAGCTGAACGAAGCACGTCCTACGGAACGCTTCAGCACCGCGATCCGACTTCTCTCCGGTCGGGCGGGCATGGAGCGCCGGTACGCCAAGGACCTCCAGGCTCGCTCGCCCGAGGACGAGCGGAGCGGCGACCCGGTCGACCCGGACGCGCCCACCGATCCGGTGGACGTCCGGGCCTTCGTCGCGCCCTCGGCCGGCGACCGGCCCCCCGCGGTCACCGAGCGGCCCCCGGCGGCCCAGCGCCCCCCGGCAGCCCCGCGCCCGGCACCCGCCCCGCGCCCCCCGGTCACCGGACGCGACCACACCGAGCGCGAACCGGTGCCGGACGCCGCCAAGTCCCGCGCCGCACGCGCCGCCTCCGCCGAGGCACAGGCCCGCGCCCGCCGCTCCAAGGTGCTCGCCCGCCGCCGCCGTACCACCGTGATGCTCTTCATCGCGTTCACCGCCGGCGCGGTCGTCGCCGGAGTCGGCGGCATCGCGTTCCTGTGGGCACCCGCGGCACCGGCCCTGCTGCTCAGCGCGTACATCGTCTATCTGCGCGCCCAGGAGCGCCGCCGCTTCGCCTACGTCATGGACCGCCGCCGCGCCGAGATCGCGGCGCAGCGTCTGCGCGAGCGCCAGCCCCGCAGGCGGCAGCCGGCCGCGGGCCGCGCCACGGCCGAGTACGGCCGGTCCGCCGAGTACGCCGACACCGCGGAGGAAGGACCAGACGCCGAGGAGAGCGCGACCGACCCCGGCCTCGAAGCCCTCGCCGCCGACCGGCGCGCCCTCGTCGAACAGACCGACCACGCCGAGTGGGTCGACCAGCAGCGCGAGCGCCAGCGCCACCCCGGCCCCGGCGACAGCTGGGACCCCGTACCGGTCCCGCTGCCCACCTACGTGACGGCACCGGTCGCCCCGCGCGCCGGCGGCGGCATCGACTACGGCGCCCCCGAGACCTGGAGCGCCGCCCGCTCCTCGGCCGTCGAGGAGGAGCACGCCGAGGAGCCGCCCGCCGCCGACGACGGACGCAGCGACGCCCGCCGCGCCGCCTCCGCCCGCCGCTCGCGCGAACGCGGCCGCACTCCGCTCTTCGACCAGTACGACGACGGCGCGGACGGCCGGCCCCGCGCCGCCAACGAGTGACGGTGCTGACCAGCCTCGGAACGGATTTCCAAGCACCCCGACCGGGGTGCTAGAGTTTCACTCGTTGCAAGGGCCTGTGGCGCAGTCCGGTAGCGCACCTCGTTCGCATCGAGGGGGCCAGGGGTTCGAATCCCCTCAGGTCCACTGCAACACCGCTTGTGAGGCGACTCGCAGACGGTGGACAAGATCCCGTCCGATCATCACGATCGGGCGGGATCTTTGCGTTGTCGGGCCGGGCAGCGGTGAAATCCCCTGTTCCGCACCGGCCGTCGCGCGCGAGAATCGCGACCATGCCTGAGACCCCTGACACTCCTGACACCCCCGGTGGCGCCTCCGTCTTCCACGACCTGTCCACCTACCTCGCCCTGCCCCGCGTCAACTCCCTCGCCCTGTCCGCCGACGGCAGCCGGCTGGTCGCCGCCGTGCAGACCCTGTCCGCCGACGGCACCCGGTTCGTGCCCGGACTGTGGGAGCTCGACCCGGCCGGCACGCGCGAGGCGGTCCGGCTGACCCGGTCCGACAAGGGCGAGTCCCGGCCCCAGTTCGGCCCGGACGGAGCGCTGTACTTCCTGTCCGGCCGGCCCGGTGACATCGACGACGCCGAGGGCGAGCACGAGGGGCCCGCGCTGTGGGCGCTGCCCCCGCACGGCGAGGCCGCCGTCGTGGCCCGGCACCCCGGCGGCATCGCGGCGTTCACCGTCGCCCGCGACTCCGGCGCGCTCGGCCACGTCGCCGGGCTGCTGCCCGGCGCCGCCGACGCCGAGGAGCACGGCAGGCTCCGCACGGAACGCAAGGACGCGAAGGTCACCGCGATCCTCTACGAGTCCGGGCCGACCCGCGCCTGGGACCGCGACCTCGGCCCCGAGGACCCGCACGTCTTCGTCCGCGCCACCGCCGACGCCGATCCGGTCGACGCCGGCGGCCAGGGCGCGGGCCTGGAGGACGCCGGGGACGCCGTGCTCTCACCGGACGGCACGCGAGTGGCGTACACCCGGTTCGTGACCGGCCGCGTCCCCGACGAGAACCGCACCGCCGTGGTGATCGCCGACGCGACCACCGGCGAGCAGCTCCACGTCCTCGGCGACGTGGAACACGTCTACGAAGCGCCCGTCTTCACCGGTGACGGCACGGCCGTCGTGTGCAGCCGGATGTTCTACCCCACGTACGACGAACCCTGGGACGGCACGCTCGTCCGCCTCGACCTGGCGACCGGCGAGATCGGCGACCTGCTGCCCGGGTTCGACAACTGGCCCGGCGGCACGGTCTGTTCACCGGCCGACGACACCCTCTTCTTCACGGCGGACGAGAAGGGCCACAGCCCCGTCTTCCGGCGCGACGCCGACGGCACCGTCACCCGGCTCACCGCCTCGGGCGCGTACGGATCGCTGTGCGTGGCCCCCGACGGCCGCACGCTGTACGCCCTGCGCAACGCGATCGACTCGCCGCCGCGCCCCGTCCGCCTCGACGCCGCGACCGCCGACCAGACGCCCGCCGAACTGCCCGCCCCGGGCGCCGTCGGCGCACTGCCCGGCACCCTCACCGAGGTGCACGTCGAGGCGGACGACGGATTCCCGCTGCGCGGCTGGCTCGTGCTCCCCGAAGGGGCGTCCGCCGAGCGGCCCGCACCGCTGCTCGTCTCCGTGCACGGCGGACCGCAGGGCAGCTGGAACGCCTGGACCTGGCGGTGGAACCCGTGGCCGTTCGCCGCGCGCGGCTACGCGGTGCTGCTCCCGGACCCGGCCCTGTCCACCGGCTACGGGCAGCGCAACCACGAGCGCGGCTGGGGCCAGTGGGGCGGGCGCCCCTACGACGACGTGATGGCGCTGACCGATGCCACCGAGGCCCGGGACGACATCGATGCCACCCGCACCGGGCTCGCGGGCGGCTCCTACGGCGGTTACATGGCCAACCGGGTCGCCACCAGCACCGAGCGCTTCAAGGCGATCGTCAGCCACGCCGGTCTGTGGGACCTCCGGATGTTCCAGGGCGACACCGACGTCCCCTGGTACTTCCAGCGCATCTTCGGCGACCCGCTGACCCGGCCCGAGCGCTACGAGGCCGACTCCCCGTACGAGAGCGCCGCGAAGATCCGCACCCCGATGCTGGTCATCCACGGCGCGAAGGACTACCGCGTGCCCGTCGGCCAGGGCGCGGCGCTCTTCCAGGACCTCCAGCGGTTCGAAGTCCCCGCGAAGTACCTGTACTTCCCGGACGAGAACCACTGGATCCTCTCGCCGGGCCACATCAAGGTCTGGTACGAGACGTTCCTGAACTTCCTCGACCACCACGTCCTCGGTACCGAGTGGCGGCGCCCCGGCCTGCTGTGACGGTCAGCGCTGGAGGGGCTTGGCGTAGCAGCGGCTGAGCTCCTCGAACCGGTAGTGGCCGAACTTGGTGCACGGCTCGTACCCGCTCGACAGGTACAGGGCTATGGCCTCCGGCTGCTTGGTGCCGGTCTCCAGCACCATCCGGGTGCGGCCCGCCGCGCGGGCGTCCTCCTCGAGGGCGGCCAGGATGCGGCGGGCCAGCCCGAGACCCCGGGCCTCCGGGGTGACGTACATCCGCTTCAGCTCGGCGTCCCCGTCCGCGTACCCCTCGTCGTTCTCGTCCTGCGTCCGCCACCCGCCGGTGGCCAGCGGGACGCCCGCCGTGTCGTAGGCGATCAGATAGCGCCCGCGCGGGGCGTCGAACATCGTCGGGTCGAGGGGTGTGACATCGCCCTCGTCGCCGTAGCGCTCCGCGTATTCGAGCTGTACGCGGTCGTTGAGGGCGACCGCGTCGGGGTGGCCGAAGGAGACCGGGCGCAGGGTGATCCCGGCGGCGGAGGCGGACGGCGCGGACTGGATACTCATACGTTCCATCGTAACTCTATGCTGATGCGGTTGCGGCTGATCCGTCCAGTGTGCCGGTACCGTGGCCGGGTGCTGACTGTGACCAGTGTGAACGTGAACGGGCTGCGGGCCGCCGCCAAGAAGGGCTTCGTGGAGTGGCTCGCCGAGACCTCCGCCGATGTCCTGTGCCTCCAGGAAGTGCGCGCCGAGCCGCAGCAGCTCCCCGACGAGGTCCGGGAGCCCGAGGGCTGGCACGTCGTGCACGCCCCGGCCGCCGCCAAGGGCCGGGCCGGTGTCTCCCTCTACACGCGGCGCGAGCCGGAGCGGGTGCAGATCGGGTTCGGGTCGGCCGAGTTCGACGGCAGCGGCCGGTACGTGGAAGTGGACCTGCCCGGCGTCACCGTCGCCTCCCTCTACCTCCCCTCCGGCGAGGTCGGCACCGAGCGGCAGGACGAGAAGATCCGGTTCATGGGCGAGTTCCACGCCTACCTGAAGGGTCTCAGGGAGCGGGCCGCCGCCGACGGCCGCGAGGTCGTCGTCTGCGGCGACTGGAACATCGCCCACCAGGAGGCCGACCTCAAGAACTGGAAGGCCAACAAGAAGAACTCCGGCTTCCTGCCCGAGGAGCGGGAGTGGCTGGGTCGGGTCCTGGACGCGCACGACGGCGGCTACGTCGACGTGGTCCGCGCCCTGCACCCGGATGTCGAGGGGCCGTACTCGTGGTGGTCGTACCGGGGGCGGGCCTTCGACAATGACGCAGGTTGGCGCATCGACTATCAGGTATCGACGCCGGGGCTCGCTCGGCGCGCGGTCAAGGGGTTCGTGGAGCGGGCGGCCACGCACGCCGAGCGCTGGTCGGACCACGCCCCGGTCACCGTCGTCTACGAGTAGGACGGACCCGCCGGCGGGCTGATCCTGCGGTCCAGGGCCATGGAGAGTTCGGCCTCCACCACCGACTTGGCCAGCGGGCGCAGGCGTTGGACGTCCTTGTCGTCGCCGTGGGCCAGGATCAGTTCGTGGAAGAGGGTGGCGAGGGCGTCGGCGTGGTCGCGGACCGTGCGGGCCGCCGCCAGGACCTCGGCGAGCGGGATGCCCTCGCGGACCAGGGCCGCCGAGACGTCGAGCAGGCGGCGGCTGACGTGGACGATCTCCTCGCCGTCGGTGCCGAGGTAGCCGAGGTCGAGGGCCGCCTGGAGGTTCTCCGGGGTCACGTCGCCGGCGAAGTGGTCGGCGAGTTCGGTGGCGGTCAGGCGGACCGGGACCTCCTCGGTGGGTTCGCCGATGCCGAGGAGCTCGGCGACGTCGCGGCCGCGGTCGAAGGCCTCGGAGAGTTCGGCGATGCCGTTGAGGGTGTGGCCGCGCTCCAGGAGCTGGGCGATCGTGTGCAGGCGGGCCAGGTGCGTGTCGTCGTACCAGGCGATCCGGCCCTCGCGGCGCGGGGGCTTGATGAGGCCGCGCTCGCGGTAGAAGCGCACGGTGCGCACCGTGATGCCGGCCGCCCTGGCCAGCTCCTCCATGCGGTACTCGCGCTGCTCGCTGGGTTGCGTCGCTTCTGTGGGCACGGCACGAGCCTATGTTGTACCACCGGTAACTTTCCTCGGTCCTACCCCTACCGCTCGGTAGGTCGCTGCTCTACTCTCCGAACTGCGCCAGTGTTCACTGGCAGAGTCGTGCGCAAGGGAGGACCCGGGATGGCCGAGCACGAGCACGTACGGGTGGCGGTGATCGGGTCGGGGTTCGGCGGGCTCGGCGCGGCGGTCAGACTGCGCCGTGAGGGCATCACCGACTTCGTGGTCCTGGAGCGGGCCGGCACGGTCGGCGGGACCTGGCGGGACAACAGTTACCCGGGCTGCGCCTGTGACGTGCCGTCCCACCTGTACTCGTTCTCGTTCGCCCCGAACCCGGACTGGCCGCGGACCTTCTCCGGGCAGGAGCGGATCCAGGAGTACCTGGAGGGGGTCGCCGACACCTTCCGGCTGCGCCCGCACATCCGCTTCGACTCCGAGGTGAAGCAGGCGCGCTGGGACAGCGAGAAGCTCTGGTGGGAGGTGGAGACCGCCCAGGGCACCCTCACCGCCGACGTCGTCGTCTCGGCCACCGGGCCGCTGTCCGACCCGAAGGTCCCCGACATCAAGGGGCTCGACACCTTCCCCGGCAAGGTCTTCCACTCCGCGCGCTGGGACCACGACTACGACCTGCGCGGCAAGCGCGTCGCGATGATCGGGACGGGTGCGTCCGCGATCCAGATCGTGCCCGCCGTCCAGAAGGAGGTCGGGAAGCTCACCCTCTTCCAGCGGACGCCTCCGTGGGTCATGCCGCGCGCCGACCGCGCCATCACCCGGGCCGAGCGCTGGCTGCACCGGCAGCTGCCGTTCACCACCCAGGCGCGGCGCGGACTGCTGTGGGGCATCCGGGAGTTGCAGGTCCAGGCGTTCACCAAGCGCCCCGACGAACTGGGCGTGGTCGAGCGGCTCGCCAAGCGGAACATGTACCGGGCGATCAAGGACCCGGCGCTGCGCGCCAAGCTGACCCCCGACTACCGCATCGGCTGCAAGCGCATCCTGCTCTCCAACGCCTACTATCCGGCGCTCGCCCAGCCGAACGTCGACGTGGTCGCGTCCGGGCTCGCCGAGATCCGGGGGAACACGCTGGTCGCCGCCGACGGCACGGAGGCCGAGGTCGACGCGATCGTGTTCGGCACCGGGTTCCACGTCACCGACATGCCGATCGCGGAGCGGGTCGTGGGCGCCGACGGGGTCAGCCTCGCCGAGAGCTGGAAGGGCGGGATGGCGGCGCTGCGCGGTGCCACGGCCGCCGGGTTCCCGAACTTCATGACGGTCATCGGCCCCAACACCGGGCTCGGGAACTCCTCGATGATCCTGATGATCGAGTCCCAGCTGAACTATCTGGCCGACTACATGCGGCAGTTGACCGTGCTCGGCGGGCGCGTCGCGCTCACCCCGCGCGAGACCGCCGTCGCCGGCTGGAACAACCGCGTACAGGACCGGATGACGCGCACCGTGTGGAACACCGGCGGCTGCGACAGCTGGTACCTGGACGCCAACGGGCGCAACACGACGGTGTGGCCCGGCACCACGACCGAGTTCCGGCAGGCCACCCGTCGTGTGGACGTGGGGGAGTACGAGGTGGTGCGACCGCCCGTCGCGGCCGCGCCGGGCACGTCCCGTTCGAAGAAGAAGGCCAAGGTGAGTGCAGCGTGAGCCGTCTGACCCATGTCCGGACCGGGCCGTACGCGCCGCCGGTCGCCGCCGAGGAGCGCGTCGTCACCTCGGCGGACGGCGCCCGGCTCCATGTCGAGGTGCACGGTCCGGCCGACGCGCCCGCCGTCGTGCTCGCGCACGGCTGGACCTGCTCGACCGCCTTCTGGGCGGCGCAGACGCGGGCCCTCGCCACCGATCACCGGGTGATCGTGTACGACCAGCGGGGGCACGGGCGCAGCCCGGCCTCCGCCCGGCTCCCGTACACCACCGGCATGCTGGCCGACGACCTGGAGGCGGTGCTGGGCGCGACGCTCGCGCCGGGGCAGCGGGCCGTGCTCGTCGGGCACTCCATGGGTGCCATGACGCTGATGGCCGCCGCGGGGCGGGCGAAGCTGGCCGAGCACGCCGCCGCGCTGCTGCTGTGCAGCACGGGCAGTTCGGGTCTGGTGGCCGAGTCGACCGTGGTGCCGCTGCTCGGTCCCGGCGCGCTGCGGACCCGGCTGACCCGGGCGATCCTGGGGTCGAAGGCGCCGCTCGGGCCGGTCACGCCGGTCGGCAAGAAGGTCCTCAGGTACGGGACGATGGGCCCCGGTTCGGCGCCGGACAAGGTCGAGGCGTGCGCGCGGATCGTGCACGCGTGCCCGCGCGGTGTGCGCTACGGGTGGTCGAAGGTGCTCGAAGAGCTGCAGGTCGACGAGGGAGTGCGGGCGCTGACGATGCCGGTGGCCGTGCTCGCCGGGACCGCGGACCGGCTCACCCCGGTCGTGCACGCCCGGCGGATCGCCGAGGCGCTGCCGCAGTGCGTGGGCCTGACCGAACTGCCGGGGCTCGGCCACATGACGCCGATCGAGGCACCGGAAGCGGTCACCGGGAAGATCCGGGAGCTGTCCCGCACGTACATACCGACACAGGTGGAGCAGGACCAGGAAGGGGTGGACGCCGCATGAGCAAGGTCAGTCTCGAAGGTCAGGTCGCGGTCGTCACGGGCGCGGCGCGCGGGGTCGGCGAGCTGCTCGCCCGCAAGCTGTCGGCGCGCGGCGCGAAGATCGCGCTGGTCGGTCTGGAGCCGGACGAGCTGAAGCAGGTCGCGGGGCGGCTGCACTCCGACGCCGACTGGTGGCACGCCGACGTCACCGATCACGAGGCGATGGCGCAGGTCGCGCGGGAGGTGAAGGAGCGGTTCGGGAAGGTCGACATCGTCGTGGCGAACGCGGGGGTGGCGACCGGCGGCCCGTTCGTGGACTCCGACCCCGTCGCCTGGCGGCGCGTCATCGAGGTGAACCTCATCGGGTCCGCGGTCACCGGCCGCGCCTTCCTGCCGGTGCTGACGGAGTCGCGCGGCTATCTGCTGCAGATCGCCTCGCTCGCCGCGATCACCCCGGCGCCGATGATGAGCGCGTACTGCGCGTCGAAGTCGGGCGTGGAGGCGTACGCGCACAGTCTGCGCGCCGAGGTCGGTTACAAGGGCGTACGGGTCGGCGTCGGTTATCTGTCGTGGACCGACACCGACATGGTGCGCGGCGCGGACCAGGACGACGTGATGCGCGAGCTGCGGCAGCGGCTGCCGTGGCCGGCGAACAAGACGTATCCGCTGGGTCCCGCGGTCGACCGGATCGTGGACGGCATCGAGCGCCGGTCCGCGCACGTGTACGCGCAGTGGTGGCTGCGCGGCATGCAGGGGATCCGGGGGTATCTGCCCGCGCTGATCGGGACGGTCGGGCAGCGTGAGATGCGCCGGTTCGAGGGGCGGCTCGGTCATGTCCCGAAGGGTCTGGTGGGTGCCGGCGGGGCTGCCGACGAATCGGTGCGGGGCCGCTGACCTGCGCTTTCGGCAGTCCGGTACGGTCCGTTATTGATCGAAATGCGGCGTGTGTCACCCCATGTCAGTCTGGTCGAGGCCCCATACCCCCTCACCCACTACGGGAGTGAACAAGCATGGGCATCATGGACCAGTTCAAGGACAAGGCCGACCAGCTCCAGGAGCAGGCCAAGGAGAAGCTCGGCGGCGCCAAGGACGAGGCGGGCGAGCGCTCGCAGCAGGCCCAGGACCAGGCCGGCGAGCGTGCTCAGCAGGCGCGGGACGAGGCGGGCGAGCGCTCGCAGCAGGCCCGGGAGAAGTTCCAGCAGGACTCCTGACCCAGGCTTGCCCGTCCTGAGTGCTCCTTGAGCGCACCACGGACCCCGTCGGGCCCCATCCGGAACTCCGGGTGGGGCCCGACGCCGTTCACCGGGGCGGCAGTTCCGGCCGCCTGCGGTCCGGTACGTCCGTGTAGTCGGGCGGGGTGAGGGCGCCCTGTTCGCGCAGCAGGGCGAGGGCCAGTTCGACCGCGTCGTCGAGCTGGGCGTGCCGGCCCTCCGCCCAGTCCAGCGGGGTGCGCAGCGCCTCGATGTCGGGGTCGACGCCGCGGTTCTCGATCGACCAGCCGTACTCGGGGAACCAGGCCGCGTTCATCGGCACCGTGATCGCCGTGCCGTCGCCGAGCCGGTGCCGTCCGGTCATGCCGACGACGCCGCCCCAGGTGCGCTGGCCGACGACGGGGCCGAGCGCGAGCAGCTTGAACGCGGCGGTGATCATGTCGCCGTCGGAGGAGGTCGCCTCGTCGGCGAGGGCGACCACAGGTCCGCGCGGGGCGTTGGACGCGTACGACACGGCCTGCGCGTTGCGGGTGAGGTCCCAGCCGAGGATCCTGCGGGACAGCTTCTCGACGACGAGTTCGCTGATGTGGCCGCCCGCGTTGCCGCGTACGTCGATGATGAGGGCGGGGCGGGAGACCTCCATGCGCAGGTCGCGGTTGAACTGGGCCCAGCCCGAGCCGCCCAGGTCGGGGATGTGCAGATAGCCGCACTTGCCGTTGCTCAACTCCCGTACGACGGCCCGGCGTTTGGCGACCCAGTCCTGATAGCGCAGGGGTCGTTCGTCGACCAGCGGGACCACCGCGACCCGGCGGGCCCGGCCGCCGCCCTCGGCCGGGTCGAAGGTCAGCTCGACCGTGGTGCCGCCGGCGCCCGCGAGCAGCGGGAACGGGCCCGCGACCGGGTCGACCCGGCGGCCGTCGACGTGGGTGAGCGCGGCGCCCTCACGGATGCCGGTGCCGGACAGCGGGGAGCGGGCCCGGGAGTCGGAGGAGTCGCCGGGCAGGATCCGGCTGATCACCCAGCTGCCGTCCCGGCAGACGAAGTTGGCGCCGAGCAGGCCCTGGGCGCGCTGGTAGTGCGGCGGGCCCTCGTTGCGGCGGGCGGGGGAGACGTAGGCGTGCGAGGTGCCGAGTTCGCCGAGCACTTCGCGCAGCAGGTCGGCGAACTCGTCGGGGGACGCGACCCGTTCGATCAGCGGCCGGTACTGGTCGAGGACGGCGTCCCAGTCGATGCCGCACATCTTCGGTTCCCAGAAGTAGGCGCGGATGATCCGGCCCGCCTCCTCGTAGGCCTGGCGCCACTCGGCGGCCGGGTCGACCTCGTGCAGGATGCGGCGCAGGTCGATGAAGACCGTGGAGTCGGAGTCGCCCGCCTCGGTGGCGGGGACGGCTTCCAGGTCGCCCTCGTCGGCGACGACGAGCCGGGTGCCGTCGCCGCTGACCGCGAACCAGTCCATGTGGTCGACGAGCTGGGTCTTCTTGCCCTTGCTGAGGTTGAAGTGTTCGAGGGTCGGCTGGGACGAGGTGTCGGCCGGGTTGGCGAACGTCTCGCCGAGCGCGCCGGAGATCGGCCAGCGCAGCCAGACCAGGCCGCCGCCGGAGACCGGGTGCAGCGCCGAGTACTTGGAGGCGGCGACCGGGAACGGCACGACACGGTTGGCGAGGCCCTCGATCTCGACGGTCGGGGTGCCGTCGCCGCCGGTGTCCTCGACCGGGTCGAGACCCCCGGCGGCGGTGCGTCCGTCGGGCGAGAGGGCGAAGGGGGAGGGGGTCGCGGAGGAGAGCGGTACGAGGTAGGGGCGGCAGCCGAGCGGGAAGGACAGGTCGCCGGTGTGCACGTCGTAGACCGGGTCGAAGCCGCGCCAGGACAGGAAGGCGAGATAGCGGCCGTCGCGGGTGAAGACCGGGTTCTCGTCCTCGAAGCGGCCGTTGGTGACGTCGACGACCGTGCGCTCGCCGGGGCCGGTGATGCGGGCCATCTTGATCTGGCGCAGGGAGCGGCCGATGCCCGGGTGGGACCAGGTCAGCCAGGCGCCGTCGGGGGAGAAGGCGAGATCGCGGACCGGGCCGTTCGTGGACCGGATCACCTCGGTGACCTCGGCGGTCTCCGTGGTCCCGGTGGCGGTGATCTCGGTGGCTCCGTCGCCGGGCACCGTGAGCAGCAGCAGGCGGCCGTCGTTGGAGGCGACGGCGAGGCGGCCGCCGTCGGGGTCGGAGACCAGTTCCTGCACCCGGCCGAGGCCGCCCGAGGCGAGCCGCCGGGGCGGGCGGTCGCCGCTGGCCCGGGGCAGGTAGGCGATCTCGACGGCGTCCTCGCCGGCGGCGTCGGTGACGTAGGCGACCTGTCCGCCGGAGCCCAGCATCTCGGGCAGCCGCACCCGGACGCCCGGGGTGTCGGCGATGGTGCGGGCCGGGCCGTCGCGGTGGGTGAGCCAGTACAGCGAGCCGCGGACGACGACCGCGCTGGCCCGGCCCGTCTCGTCGACGGAGAGCGAGTCGACGTGGCTGGCGGCCGGGACCTGGTAGGAGCGGCGCCCCGTGCGCGGCCCGCCGAGCCGCACCCGGAGTCTGCGCGGTACGGAGTCGGGCGCCAGCGAGTCCAGGATCCACAGCTCGCCCGCGCACTGGTAGACGACGCGGGTGCCGTCGGTCGAGGCGTGCCGGGCGTAGAAGGCGTCGTGGTCGGTGTGCCGGGTGAGGCCGGTGCCGTCGGGCAGGCAGGAGTAGACGTTGCCGATGCCCTCGTGGTCGGAGAGGAAGGCGATCCGGCCGCCCACGAACATCGGGGCGTCGAGGTGCCCGTCGAGGTCGGCGAGGATCCTTCCCCAAGCTCTCGAATCCGCTCGAGCAGGGGAGACCCCATGCCCGTACACCCACAGGCGGCCCTGGGCGCCGCCCCGGTAGCGCTTCCAGGCGGCCGGTTCGTGCGGGGGCGTGCCCGTGAGCAGCAGGGTCTGCCGTTCGCCGTCGATGTCGGCGATCTGGATGTCGGAGACCGGGCCCCAGGGGAGCTTGCCGCCGGGGGAGCCGTCGGTGGGGACGCTGTAGGCGAAGGTGAAGTAGGAGAAGGGCTCGCCGTGCGAGGCCACCGCGAGGATGTCGGCCCGGCCGTCCTTGTCCGGCGGTGTCCAGCCGCGGACCTGCGTGTCCACGCTGCCCCAGTACGTGAGCCGCCGCGCCGAGCCGCCGTCGACCGGCGTCAGATGGATCTCCGGGTCGAGGCTGCGCCAGTTCGTGTACGCGATGTGGGTGCCGTCGGGCGAGAAGCGCGGGTGGCTGACCTTCGTGCGGTCGACGGTGAGCCGCCAGGCTCTGGCCGAGCCGTCGAGCGGCGCGATCCAGAGATCGTCCTCGGCGGCGAAGCACAATCGCTCGCCGCTCAGGTGCGGGAATCGTAGGTAGGCCTGGGCTGCGTCGTCCTGGATCACCTCTTCATGCTTTTCCGCGATGTGGCCTCCGGCAACCGGGAGTGTTCTCGTCCGCGGGTTGCGCTGCGGCTGAGCGCGCCCACGCGGCGGAGCCGCACATCGGCACGGCCCCGCGCCCCTCACGGCGCTCGGTGTGGCGCAGCACACGAACGAAACTGTTTCGTTTCGTTAAAGGGGAGGGTATGTTCAGAGGCGTACGAACCCGGAGAGGTGAGGTCATGGTGGCCGAAGCGACAGCGAGACGCAGCCGGATCACGCCCGAGCGCGAGGCGGAGCTGTACGCGGCCGTGCTCGACCTGCTCCGGGAGGTCGGTTACGACGCCCTGACGATGGACGCCGTGGCCACCAGGACCCGGGCCAGCAAGGCGACGCTCTACCGCCAGTGGGGCGGCAAGGCCGAGCTGGTCGTGAAGGCGCTGCGGCACCAGAAGCCGCACTTCGACGAGGTCGACACGGGCTCGCTGCGCGGCGATCTGCACGCGATGGTGCTCCGTGACGACGACTGTCACATGGAGCAGAACAGCGCGCTGATGCGCGGCCTGATGGTGGCCGTGCACGCCAACCCCGACCTGCTGGCCGCCTTCAAGGAATGGATCGTCGAACCGGAGATGTCCGGTGTGGACCGCGTGCTGCAGAGAGCGGTGGACCGAGGTGAGATGCGGGCCGACAACCCGGCGCGCGACTACATCATCCACATGCTGATCGGCGGTTTCGCCACCCGGACGCTCATCGACGAGCAGCCGCCCACCCAGGCCTACCTCACCTCGTACATCGACGCAGTGGTTCTCCCCGCCCTCGTCGCCTGAGCTCCTCCCGAAGCCCAGACCCCGTTCACCTGACGCGCACCGCTCAACGTCGTCGGGCTGATTTTCCCTGCCCTGGGGGCCCGAGCCCCGACCCCACGACCTGACCGGAGTACGCCTTCGTGGCCACCTTCCTCTACAAACTCGGCAAGTTCGCCTTCCGCCGACGGCACTTCGTCGCCCTGATATGGGTGGCGCTGCTGACCCTCGCGGGCGTCGGCGCCGCCTCCGCGCCGACCGCCGCCTCCAGCTCCTTCTCGATCCCCGGGACCGAGGCGCAGAAGGCCTTCGACCTGCTCGACCAGCGCTTCCCGGGCTCGGCCGCCGACGGCGCGACCGCCCGGGTCGTCTTCAAGGCGCCCGCCGGTGAGAAGCTCACCGACGCCGCCAACAAGGCGGACATCCAGGACACCATCTCCGCGATCAAGTCCAGCTCGAAGCAGGTCGCCTCCGTCGCGGACCCGTTCGCGGGGAACACGGTCAGCAAGAACGGCACGATCGCCTACACCTCGGCCTCGTACAAGGTCTCCTCGATGGAGCTGACCGACGACGACCGGGACGCGCTGCAGAAGGTCATCGACGACGCCAAGGACACCGGGCTGACCGTCGAGGTCGGCGGTGACGCGCTCCAGGCCATGCCGGAGACCGGTGCGACCGAGGTCATCGGCATCGCGGTGGCGGCCGTCGTGCTCGTGATCACCTTCGGCTCGCTGATCGCGGCGGGACTGCCGCTGCTCACCGCGCTGATCGGCGTCGGCATCGGCGTCTCGACGATCACGGCGCTCGCCAACGCCCTGGACCTGGGCTCCACCACCTCCACCCTCGCGATGATGATCGGCCTCGCCGTCGGCATCGACTACGCGCTGTTCATCGTCTCCCGCTTCCGCGCGGAGCTGGCCGAGGGCCGCGAGCGCGAGGAGGCCGCCGGACGGGCCGTCGGCACCGCCGGTTCGGCCGTCGTCTTCGCCGGGCTCACCGTCGTCATCGCGCTCGTCGGCCTGGCCGTCGTCAACATCCCGATGCTCACCAAGATGGGCGTGGCCGCGGCCGGCACCGTCGCCATCGCCGTGCTCATCGCGCTCACCCTCATCCCGGCGCTGCTCGGCTACGCGGGCAAGCGCGTTCACGGCCGCAAGGCCCGCAAGGCCGCCGAGTCCGGTACGAAGACCGAGGCCAAGGCCAACATGGGCACCCGCTGGGCCCGCTTCGTGCTGCGCCGCCCGGTCGCCGTCCTCGTCGTCGGCATCCTCGGCCTGGGCGCGATGGCGGTCCCGGTCGCCTCGCTCGAACTCGGCCTGCCGGACGACGGCAGCCAGCCCACCAGCACCACCCAGCGCAAGGCGTACGACCTGCTCTCGGAGGGCTTCGGGCCGGGCTTCAACGGCCCGCTGATGACCGTCGTCGACGCCCGGGGCGCCGACGATCCGAAGGCCGCCGTCGACGACGTCGTCTCGACGATCAAGAAGACCAAGGGGGTCGCGGCCGTCGCGCCGGCGACCTTCAACAAGGCGGGCGACACCGCCATCATCAGCGTCGTCTCGAAGTACAAGCCCTCCTCGGTGCAGACCGAGGACGTCGTGCACGACATCCGCGCGGCGGGCAAGGACATCAAGGCCGACAGCGGCGCCGAGCTGAGCGTCACCGGCTCCACCGCCATGAACATCGACGTCTCGCAGAAGCTGAACGACGCGCTCGTGCCGTACCTGGCCCTGGTCGTCGGCCTGGCGTTCCTGCTCCTGATGGTCGTCTTCCGCTCGGTCCTGGTCCCGCTCAAGGCGGCGCTCGGCTTCCTGCTCTCGGTGCTCGCCGCGCTCGGCGCCGTCGTCGCCGTCTTCCAGTGGGGCTGGCTCGGCTCGCTCTTCGGCGTCGAGCAGACCGGTCCGGTCATGTCGATGATGCCGATCTTCATGGTGGGCGTGGTCTTCGGTCTCGCGATGGACTACGAGGTGTTCCTCGTGACCCGGATGCGGGAGGCGTACGTCCACGGGGAGCGCCCGGCGCAGGCGATCGTCACCGGGTTCCGGCACGGGGCCCGGGTGGTCAGCGCCGCCGCCGTCATCATGATCGCCGTGTTCGCGGGCTTCATCGGCTCGTCCGAGCAGATGGTGAAGATGATCGGCTTCGGCCTCGCGATCGCCGTCTTCTTCGACGCGTTCATCGTCCGCATGACGATCGTGCCCGCCGTCCTGGCGCTGCTCGGCAAGCGCGCCTGGTGGCTGCCGAAGTGGCTGGACAAGGCGCTGCCGAACGTCGACGTGGAGGGCGAGGGCCTGAAGACGGCCTCCGGCGCCGCGGACAAGGACGACGACGGCGACCGGGAGCTGGTCAGCGCCTGATCAGCCGGTAGTGGTCGCCGGGGTGGTGGCCGTGTACGTACGACGCAGGAAGCGGATCAGCGCCTTCACGTCGAACTGCACGACCGCCACCCCTTCGCGTGCGTGGAACTCGATGACCGCCTGGACCCGGCCGCACGGCCAGATGCGGATGTCACCGCCGGCGGCGGGCGCGCGAAGGCCGCGTTCGAGCAGCTCGCGCGGGAAGGTCCACTCGCCCTCCGGCGCGGGCAGCGCGACCCGGACCTGGCCGTCCCCGCCGTAGCGGAGGACCACCGGTACGGCCCGTCCGTCCGCGGCGCCGGTGACGAGATGGGCGCGGGCGTACTGCTCGACGTACTGCTCGTCGGCACTCATGAGTCAAATGTCCCATATGTACAGCAATCCGGGCCAGGAGTAATTGATCGGGGGGCGCTCTTGCGAAGGGTTCGCAACAAGGCACTATCATCGAACGGTTAACCAAGCTGCCGAGCGCCGGAGATCTCCGCCATGCATGTCCCCGACGGATTCATCAACGCCCCCGTCTCGGCGGCCGCCGGTGTCGTCGCCGCGGGCGCCGTAGCCGTCAGCCTGCGCGGCGCCCGCCGCGAGCTGGACGAGCGCACCGCCCCGCTCGCGGGCCTCGTCGCCGCCTTCATCTTCGCCGTGCAGATGCTCAACTTCCCGGTCGCCGCGGGCACCTCGGGCCATCTCCTCGGCGGTGCCCTCGCCGCGATACTCGTGGGCCCCTACACAGGGGTCCTGTGCGTCTCCGTCGTGCTGCTCATGCAGGGCGTGCTCTTCGCCGACGGCGGCCTGACCGCGCTCGGCGTGAACATCACGGACATGGCGATCACCACGACCGTCGTCGCCTACCTGGTCTTCCGCGGCCTGGTGAAGGTGCTGCCGCGGGGCCGCCGCTCGATCACGGTGGCGTCCTTCGCCGCCGCGCTCCTGTCGGTCCCGGCCGCCGCCGTGGTCTTCACCCTCATCTACGCCATCGGAGGGACCGCCGACGTCTCGCTCGGCAAGGTCGCCACCGCCATGGTCGGCGTGCACGTCCTGATCGGCATCGGCGAGGCCGTCATCACCGCGCTCACCGTCGGCGCGGTCGTCGCCGTCCGGCCCGACCTGGTGTACGGGGCCCGCGGCCTGACCGCGCCGCTGAAGCTGAAGGTCGGCGGGGAACTCGTCGATGCCCCGGCCGCGCCCGCCGCCCCGGTCGCCGCCCGCTCGCACCGCAAGATCTGGATCACCGGCCTGATCACGTCCCTCGTGCTCGCCGGATTCGTCTCCTTCTACGCCTCGGCGAACCCCGACGGCCTGGAGAAGGTCGCCCACGACCACGGCATCGACAGCAAGGCCAAGGCGCACGCCTCCTCCGACTCCCCGCTCGCCGACTACGGCGTCAAGGACGTCACCGACGCCCGGCTCTCCGGCGGCCTCGCCGGGGTCATCGGCGTCGGCGTGACGGTCGTCGCGGGCTCCGCGGTCTTCTGGGCGCTGCGCAGGCGGCGTACGGGCGACGCGGCCTCGACCGGGATCACGGCCGACCGGACGACCGTCTGACATGGGCGCGGGTCACGCACACCGGCTCTACCGGCACGGGCACTCGCCCGTGCACGCACTGCCCCCGCACACCAAGCTGGCCGCCGTCTTCTGCTTCGTGGTCGTCGTGGTCTCCACGCCCCGCGAGGCGATGTGGGCGTTCGCCCTGTACGCGCTGCTGCTCGTGGCGGTGGCCTGCGCGGCGAAGGTGCCCGCCGGCCATCTGCTCAAGCGGCTGCTCATCGAGATCCCGTTCGTCGCCTTCGCGGTCCTCATGCCCTTCGTCGCGGAGGGCGAGCGCGTGCACGTCCTCGGGATGTCGCTCAGCGAGAGCGGCCTGTGGGGCGCCTGGAACGTGCTCGCCAAGGGCACCCTCGGCGTCGCCGCCTCCGTGCTGCTCGCCTCCACGACGGAGCTGCGCGAGCTGCTGCTCGGCCTCCAGCGCCTGAAGCTGCCGCCGCTCCTGGTCCAGATCGCGTCGTTCATGATCCGGTACGGGGACGTGATCACGGACGAGATGCGGCGCATGAGGATCGCGCGGGAGTCGCGCGGCTTCGAGGCGTCCGGGGTGCGCCACTGGGGCGTGCTCGCCAAATCGGCGGGCGCCCTCTTCATCCGCTCCTACGAGCGCGGCGAGCGCGTGCACCTCGCCATGGTCAGCCGCGGCTACGCGGGTTCGATGCCGGTGATCGACGAGGTGACGGCGTCGCGCACGCAGTGGTCGTACGCGCTCGCCCTGCCGAGTGCGGCGCTCGTGGTGTGTCTGCTGGGATGGATGCTGTGACTACTGCTTCTCTGGACGTGTCCGGGCTCGCCTTCGCCTACCCCGACGGGCACCAGGCCCTCTTCGGCGTCGACTTCTCCGTCGGCCGCGGCGAACGCGTCGCCCTCCTCGGGCCGAACGGCGCGGGCAAGACCACCCTGGTCCTGCACCTCAACGGCATCCTGACCGGCGGCGCCGGAACCGTGAAGGTCGCGGGGATGCCCGTCGACAAGCGGAACATGGCGGAGATCCGGCGCAAGGTCGGCATCGTCTTCCAGGACCCGGACGACCAGCTCTTCATGCCCACCGTCCGCGAGGACGTCGCCTTCGGCCCGGCCGCCGCCGGGATGAAGGGCGCGGAGCTGGAGGCACGCGTCCACACGGCGCTCTCCCTGGTCGGCATGGCGGAGTTCGCGGACCGCCCCCCGCACCACCTCTCCTTCGGCCAGCGCCGCCGGGTCGCCGTCGCCACCGTGCTCGCGATGGAGCCCGAGATCCTGGTCCTGGACGAGCCGTCCTCCAACCTCGACCCGGCCTCGCGCCGCGAACTCGCCGACATCCTCAGGTCGCTGGACGTGACGGTCCTGATGGTCACCCACGACCTGCCGTACGCGCTCGAACTCTGCCCGCGCGCACTCATCCTCAGCGACGGCGTGATCGCGGCCGACGGCCCGACCGGCGACCTGCTCATGGACGAGGACCTGATGCGCGCCCACCGCCTGGAACTGCCCTTCGGCTTCGACCCGGCCTCCGTGGCGGGACGGCGCTGACCCCCGCCGCCGGAATCATCCCGTGCCGCTCCCTGTTGCCTGCAGTGTGGAGACAGCAGTGAACGGCACGACGGACCCCCGATTCGAAGGCGTACGCACCGCTTTCGCCGAGAATTTCACGGCCCGCGGTGAGCGCGGAGCCGCCGTCGTCGTCTACGAGGACGGGCACAAGGTCGTCGACCTGTACGCCGGCACCCGCGACGTGGAAGGTACCGGGCCCGCCTGGGAGTCCGGCACCGCGCAGATCCTGCGCTCCGCCACCAAGGGCGTCGCCGCGGCCGCGCTGCTGCTGCTCCACCAGCGCGGCGCCCTCGACCTGGACGCGCCGGTCGGGACGTACTGGCCCGAGTTCAAGGCGCACGGCAAGGAGAACGCCCGGGTCCGCGACGTGCTCGCGCACCGCGCCGGGATCCCCGCCCTCGACCGGCCGCTGACCCCCGCCCAGGCCCTCGACCCGGAGCGCGCCGCCGCGGCCGTCGCCGCGCAGGCCCCGTCGTGGGCACCCGGCACCGACCACGGCTACCACGCGCAGACGTACGGCTGGCTCACGGCGGAGCTGGTGCGCCGGGTCACCGGGCGCGACATCGGGTCCTTCGTCGCGGACGAGATCGCCGGACCGGCCGGTGCCGACGTGTGGATCGGGCTGCCGGACGCACTGGCCCACCGGGCGGGCCGGGTGGGCCCGGTCGAGTCGCCGGTCGCCGCGGGCGGGCTGCGGGCGCGGCCCAGCCGCCGCATCGCCGAGGCGTACGGCGACCCGGACTCGCTCACCCGCCGCACCTTCGGGTCCGTCGACCCGGCCCCCGACGAGAACGACCCGGCGTACCGGGCCGGACAGCTCGCGGGCTCCAACGGCATCGGCACGGCGGACGGCCTCGCCCGCTTCTACGCCTCGCTGATCGGCGAAGTGGACGGCGGCAGGCGGCTGTTCACCCCGGAGACGGCCCGGCTCGCCCGCACCGAGGCGTCCTCGGGCCCCGACCGGGTCCTGGTCGTCCCCTCGCGCTTCGGACTCGGCTACATGCTGCACGGCGTCGCCTCCCCGCTGCTGTCGCCGCACTCCTTCGGTCACCCGGGCCGCGGCGGCGCGCTCGGCCTCGCCGACCCGGAGTCCGGCATCGCCCTCGGCTATGTGACGAACGGGATGCGCACGGGCGTCACCGCCGACCCGCGCGCTCAGGCGCTGGTCAGGGCCGTACGGGAGGCGCCGGTCCGCCACAGCGGGGCGTAGCCCAGCAGCAGGAGCACCGCGCCGAGCGGGATCAGGTCCTTGGTGGTCAGCGGCAGCAGCGAGGCGGCGAAGACGAGGCACGGCGCCCACACCGGCAGTCTGCGCAGCGCGTACAGGCGCACGGCGAGGACGACCTGGCCGATGAAGAAGAACATCGGGCCGACGGCGTAGAAGGCGAGTTCGGCGCCCGGCAGTGAACCGAAGGTGTCGGACAGGCGCCCCATCTCGGCGTGGTCGGCGGCCATCAGGCCCGTCACGATGTCCACGCCGAACTGCACGGCGAGGGCGAACGATCCGGCGACGGCGGCGACCAGACCGGCCGTCGCCCAGCGGTCGGACCGTCCGGCGGCCGCGCGCATCGCGACGAACGCCCGCACGAAGAAGCCGAGCCCGACGAGGAAGCAGAGGTGCCCGGTGGTCCAGGCGAGCCCGGGGCCCTTGGTGCCGTCCAGGCCGTCGAGGAGCCGGACGACGCCGTACGCGCCGAACAGGGTGGGCGCGATGACGTATGCGCTGCGAGGTGAGGTCATGCGCCGAGTCTGTTCGCGTCACCGCCCCAATTCGACCCGGAGAAGCCCTGCTTGAACCCGTAGGCCACCCTGAGTGATCCCTGGGGGATGTCCCGGGTAGCGTCCCGGCCATGACACGTTTCGAGGGACACACGGCCCTGGTCACCGGCGCCGGACGCGGAATCGGCGCCGCCGTCGCCCAGCGGCTCGCGACGGAGGGCGCGAGCGTCCTCGTCACCGACATCGACCTCCCCGGCGCCCGTAAGACGGCCGCCGATATCCGCGAACAGGGCGGCACGGCAGTGGAGTTCGGCTGCGACGTGGGCGACAAGGACTCCGTCCGGGCCGCCGTCGCGCACGCCGTCGACACCTTCGGCCGGCTGGACGTGCTGGTGAACAACGCCTACGGCTGCCACGCCGACGCCCCGCTGTTCGAGGACGAGGACGACGAGGGCTGGGCCCGGGACCTCGATCTCAGCCTCACCGGCGCCTACCGGTGCAGCCGCGCCGCCCTCCCGCACCTGGTCGCCTCCGGCCGCGGCGCCATCGTCAACATCGGCTCGGTGAACGGCATCCAGGACTTCGGCAACCACGCCTACAGCGCCGCGAAGGCCGGCCTCGCGTCGCTGACCCGCACGCTCGCCGGGCACGCGGGCCCGCGCGGGGTGCGGGTCAATCTCGTGGCGCCGGGGACGGTCCGCACGCGGGCCTGGACGGACGGCGGACGCGACCCGGATTCCGTACGGGGTTTCTATCCCCTCGGGCGGGTCGGGGAGCCGGAGGACATCGCGGCGGCCGTGGCGTTCCTGGCGTCGCGGGACGCGGCATGGGTGACCGGGGTGGTGCTGCCGGTCGACGGCGGCCTCACCGCCGTCCACACGGGCTTCAAGGGCACGTCGGCCTAGCGCGCCGGGGGGATCATTCCCGTACGTCCACCACCGCGGCGCCCGCGTGCGCGATCAGGTCGGCGGGTGCCATCGGGAAGACGGTGTGCGGGGTGCCGGCCGCCGCCCACACGGTGTCGTGGGCGAGCAGCGAGCGGTCGGCGAGCACCCGGGTCCGGTTCACGTGCCCGAAGGGCGGGATGCCGCCGATCGCGTACCCGGTGAACTCCCGCACCACGTCCGCCTTGGCCCGGGTCACCTTCCCGGCGTCCAGCTCGCGCCGGACCAGCTCGACGTCGACCCGGGAGGCGCCGTCCATGAGGACCAGAACGGGCACGCCGTCCGCGGCGAAGATCAGCGACTTGCAGATCTGGCTGAGCGCGCAGCCGATGGCGTCCGCCGCCTCCTGCGCGGTACGGGCCCCCTCGGGGAAGGAGCGGACGCGCGGCAGGAGGTCGGCGAGCCCCATCGAGGTCACCGCCTCGGCGAAGCGGGGGTGGGCGGTGCGGGGTCCGGCGGATTCGGTCGAGGACGTCATGGGCGGCACGCTAGTGGTCCGTGTGCCGCCCACGCGACCCGGTTCCGACGGCCGGTGTCAGCCGCCGGTGAGGAGCATCTGCCGGACGACCGGGCCCGCCGAGTCGCCGCCGTGCCCGCCCGCCTGCACCACGGCCGCCGAGGCGAGATCACCGCGGTACGCCGTGAACCAGCCGTTCGGCTGCTTCTGTCCGTCGACCTCCGCCGAGCCGGTCTTCGCGCCCATGTCGGAGCCGAGCCCGGACATCGGCTCGACGGCCGTGCCCGCGACCGCCGTGTAGTGCATCAACTCCCGCAGGTCCGCGAGGGTCTTGGCGGACAGCGAGCGCGAGGCCTTCGCGAGCGTGCGGTGGTCGACGTCCGGCGAGACGAGGTACGGCTGGTGGAAGGTGCCGTTCTTCACGGTCGCCGCGACCGACGCCATGTTCAGCGGGTTCATCCGCACGCCGCCCTGCCCGATCAGCGAGGCGGCCATCTGCGCGTCCGACTGCACGGGCACCGAGCCGTCGAAGCTGGGCACGCCCACCGCCCAGTTGTTCATGCCGAGCCCGAAGACCTGCTGCGCCTGCTTGGTCAGCGAGTCGTCGTCCAGCTTCGGCGCCTGGCTGATGAAGGCCGTGTTGCAGGACCGGGCGAAGCTGGCCTTGAACGTGCCGTTCTTGATCTGGAACTTGTCGTCGTTCTGGAACTTCCAGTGCCCGTACGTGAAGTACTTCGGGCACGGGTGTTCCTTGTCCACGCCCGCCAGGCCCTTCTCCAGGAGCAGCGACGACGTGATGACCTTCATCGTCGAGCCGGGCGCCAGGGAGCCCTGGAAGGCGGTGTTGAAGCCGGGGCTGGAGTTGGCGACGGCGAGGATCTCGCCGGTCGACGGCCGGATCACCACGACCGAGGCCCGCTTGCGCGAGGCGACCTGCTTCTCGGCCGCCGCCTGGAGGGTCGGCGACAGCGTGGTCGTGACCTTGCCGGGCGTGCCCTCGGAGAGGGTGAGCAGGGTCTTGTCCGGCTGGGCGTCCTTCTCCGACTTCCCCGACGACGCCTTGCGCACGACGCGCAGTTCGACGCCCGCGGTGCCGCCCGCGGTCTTGCCGAACTTCTCGCGCAGCCCGTCCACGACGGTGGCGAGCGACGGGTACTTCTTCAGGTCCAGCTCGGTGCCGTCCCGGTCCACGGCCTTGACCGGCGGGTCGCCCGCCTCGCCGGTGACCAGCCGGTCGCCGTCCTTCAACTCGGGGTGCACGACGGACGGCTGCCAGCCGACGAGCACCTTGCCGTCGCTCTTGCGGCGCACGGCCGTGAGCGAGGAGTCGTAGGCGAGGGGCTTGCTCAGCTTCTCGCCCGTACCGGCCTTGCCCTTGTCGGAGGCGCCCGGGTCGTAGGCGACCGTCGACGTCACGTGGAACGGCACCTTCGTGCCCGTCCGCTGCCCCGGCGTCAGCTTCACGTCGGTGAGGTGGGCGTCCTTGGTCAGTCCGGTGAGCGCCTTCTCGGCGGCGCTCGCGTCGTCGGTGTACGTGGCCGCCTTCGCCGCGTCGCCGTGCTGCCAGGCGGTGAGGAAGCCGTCGGCCGCCGCGCGCACCTCCTTGGCGGAGGGCGGGCCCGTCCTGATCTTCGGTTTCTCGTCGGCCGACGCCGAACTGCCGTCCCGGCTGCCGGAACCCTCCATCAGGGCGTAGGCGCCGACGCCGGCTCCGACGACGGCGACGACAGCGGCGCCGCCGATCACCAGGGCGTTGAAGTTGCGGCGCGCCGCCGGTTCGGGGCGCTTGCCTCTGGTGCCCAACGTGTCCCTCCGGGGGTGTAGCGGACGGTAAGCCTAGCCCCGCCAGGGGCGCGGGGAACCTGTGCGGCCAGCCGCCTGCAAGCCGCGTCCGCCGTAGTACATAACGCCGTGGACGCGGCTGCGGTTTCGTTGTGGTTGCTCGCGAAGTTCCCCGCGCCCCCCTGACGGGGCGCTGCTCACCCGGCGTTCTTGAGCACGGCCGCCACGATGGGGCCCGCCGCCGTGCCGCCGTGGCCGCCGTTCTCCACCATCGCCGCGGCGGTGGCGACCCCGTCGCGGAAGCCGGTGAACCAGGAGTCGGACACCGCCTGGCCGTCGCTCTCCGCCGAGCCCGTCTTGGCGCCGATGTACCCGGGCACCCCGGCCATCGCCTGGGTGGCCGTGCCGATCGGCGAGGTCGCCGTGGCGTGCATCATCGCCCTCAGCTGGGTCACGGTCGGCCCCGGAAGGCCCTGCGCGGTGGCCAGTCGGCGGTCGCCGTACTTCGGGGAGACGAGGATCGGCTGGCGGAACGTCCCGGTGATGGCGGTCGCGGTGACCGACGCCATGTTCAGCGGGTTCATCTGCACATTGCCCTGGCCGATCATCCCGGCCGGGTCCTGCGAGTCGCCGTTGACCGGGACGTTGCCGTCGAACGACGGGATGCCGGTCTGCCAGTCCTGGTCCTTGCCGAGGCCGAACCGCTGGCCTGCCTCCGTCGCGAACTTGTCGGCGCCCAGGTCGTCGGAGAGCTTGATGAAGGACGTGTTGCAGGACCGCTGGAAGCTGCTGCTGAGCGTCGCGTTCGCGTCGGGCGCCATGCCCTTGAGGTTGTGGAAGGTCTGGCCGAGCGCCAGCACCGAGTCCGCGCACGGGGCGTTGGAGTTCATCGAGGACAGGACCCGGTTGTCGAGCAGCGCCGCCGCGGTGACGATCTTCATCGTGGAGCCGGGCGCCCGGCTCGCCGAGAAGGCCGCGTTGAACTCCCCGTACCCGTGGTTGGCGACCGCCAGCACTCCGCCGGTCTGCGGGTGGACGGCCACCACGGCCGCCTTCGGGAACTTCGTCACCGCCTGCTCGGCCGCGGCCTGCGCGCTCGCGCTGATCGTCGTACGGAGCTTGCCGGGCTTGCCCTTGGTGAGGGTCACCAGCGTCTTCGCGGTCGTCGTCGTGCCGTCGGCGCCGGTCCGCTCGATGGACGTCTCCACGCCGGGCGAACCCCCGGCCTCGTCCCCGTACTTGGCGCGCAGCTGTTCGAGGATCGGGCCGAGCGACGGGTACTTCTCCGCGGTCAGCACCGTCCCGTTGCGGTCCACGGCCTCGATGGGGGGCGCGGCCGCCTCGCCGGTGACGAGCTTGTCGCCCTTGCGCAGGTCCGGGTGGAGCACGGACGGCTCCCAGTCGACCAGCGGGCGGCCCGTGGTCCGGCCGCGGACGACCGTCAGCGACGACGCGTACTCCAGCGTCCTGGTCTTCTTGTCGTAGGCGACCGTGGCCTTCACCTTGAACGGCACCTCGGCGCCGGCCGGCTTGCCCGCGGTCAGCACGGTGCGCGTGACGAACGCGTCGTCGTGCCAGCCCTCCAGCGCCGCCAGCGCGCCGTCGGCGTTGTTGGTGTAGTGCGACGCCGCCGCCGGGTCGTTCTTCGCCCACGCCGTCAGGAACTTCGCCGACGTCTCCTTGATCTCCTCGCTCGTCGGCGGGCCGGTCGGCCTGGCCGGCGACCCGCTCAGCGACGACGAGCCGCCGTCCCCCATGACCGCCGAGATGATGTTGTAGGCCCCGTACCCGGCGCCGCCCACCATCACGGTGAACACCCCGCCGACTATGGCGACCTTGACCCCCTTGCGCATGAGCGCCTTCCCTCCCCAGGTTGACGAAGGGGACTCTAGGCACGCCGGAGGCGGTCGGGTCGGGCTGTTTTCCACTTGGTGTCCGAAGGTGTCCGAAGAGTGATCACAAATACGGCTGAAAGAGGTCTGGACCCGGGTGTTCGGTCACATCCGTGAACGGCGCGGTTAATCCCGTTGTCCTGCCCCTGCACCCCTGACAAGATCGCTCACCGATCACCTTCTTTGCGCCCGAAAGGCGACTGAATGACCTTGCTGAGCAGCTCTGCTCTTCGTTTTTCCTCCGTGCCGGGCCCCGGTGCGGAGCTGGACCACGTCCTGGCCCTCTCCTCCCGCGAGCCCGTGTGGCGGCTGTCCGCCGACGCGTACCGGGAGGAGGCCGCCCAGCGGCAGTACCGCCCGGAGTGGACCTGGGCCGCCCTGGACGGGGACGGCCGGGTACTGGCCCGCGCCCTGTGGTGGGGGCAGAGCGACAGCACGCACCCGCTCGCGCTGGACTGCCTCGCGACCGCGGACGAGGTGCCGCTCGCCGAGCGCGCCGAGCTGGCCGCGGCGCTCCTCGACGCGGGGCACCGCGCCTTCCGCGAGACCGGCGCGCAGACCCCGCCGCTGTACAACCTGCTGCGTCTGCCCGGCTCGTGGCGCGACGACCCCGAGTACGTCCCCGCCGTCGCCTGGCGCCAGGAGGCGGCCCGCCGCGCGGGGCTGGGCGTCGAGGTGGAGCGGCTGCAGTTCGAGTGGACGCCCGAGGACGGCCTGCCCGCCGCGCCCGAGCGCCTGGTGTTCTCCCCGGAGCCGGACGACGAGGTCTTCCTCGACGCGATGATGCGGGTCGCCGAGGGCACCCTCGACGCCCACACCGTGGAGAGCGAGGCGGCGGACGGCCGGGAGGCCGCCGCCCGCGAAAGCCTGGAGTTCTACCTCGACCGCCCCGGCAAGCGGGAGTGGTGGCGCCTCGCCCGCACCCCGGACGGCGCCCTGGCCGGCCTGGCGATCCCGTCGGCCACTCCGTACCACCGCAACGTCGGCTACCTCGGCGTCGTCCCGGAGCTGCGCGGCCGCGGCCACGTCTCGGAGATCCTCGCCGCCATCACCCGCTTCCAGGCCGAGGACGGCGCGGACCGCGTGACGGCCACGACCGACCTCGGCAACCGCCCCATGGCGGAGGCGTTCACCCGCGCCGGATACCGGAACACCGAGACCCGGATCATCTTCTCCGCACCGGCGCAGTAGCGAGCAGGAGCGGGAGAGGGGGCGCGGCCCGGGCCGCGCCCCCTCTCGCTCACCGCATCCGTGCGGCTAGACCCAGGTGTCCAGCCACATCCGGGAGCGCCACGAGTCGATCGGGATGGCCGTGCCCGTGTAGATCGGCCAGAAGTACACGAAGTTCCACACGATCAGCAGGACGAGCACGCCCGCGCCCGCCGCTCCGGCCATCCGCCGGCGTTCGCTCGATCCCGGCCTGCCGATGATGCCGCCCAGCATCATCGCGAGGGCGAGGCAGAGGAACGGCGCGAAGACGACCGCGTAGAAGTAGAAGATCGTCCGCTCCTGGTAGTTGAACCAGGGGAGATAGCCCGCGGCGATGGCGCACGCGATCGCGCCCGCCCGCCAGTCGCGCTTGAACAGCCAGCGCCACAGCACGTAGAGCACCGCGAAGCAGGCCGCCCACCACAGCAGCGGGGTGCCGAGGGCGAGGACCTCGCGGGCGCACTTCTCGGTCGCGTCCGCCGGGCAGCCGTCCTGGCCCGCCGCCGGTGACTCGTAGAAGTACGAGACCGGACGGCCGTCGACCATCCAGCTCCACGGGTTGGACTGGTAGGTGTGCGCGGAGGTCAGGTGGGTGTTGAACTCCCAGACCTCGTGCTCGTAGTGCCACAGGCTGCGCACCCAGTCGGGCAGCCAGGTGAAGTGGCCGCCCTTGCCCGCGGTCACCGCCCAGTTGCGGAAGTAGCCGCCGGAGCCGTCGTCGGGGGAGAGGATCCAGCCGAGCCAGGACAGCAGGTACGTGGCGACCGCGACCGGGACCGTGACCAGGAACGCCGGGAACACGTCGTGCTTGAGCACGGCGGCGTAGGGCCGCTCGGCGCCGGCGACCCGGCGCGTACCGACGTCCCACAGCACCGTCATGACGGCGAAGAAGGCCACATAGATGAAGCCGTTCCACTTCGTGCCGCAGGCCAGGCCCAGGCAGATCCCGGCGAGCAGCCGCCACGGGCGCCACCCCAGGCGGAACGTGGCGGCGATGTGCGCGTCGGGGCGGACCAGCCCGTGTTCGTCCACCGGCAGCGCCGCCGCGAGGCGTTCCCTGGTCCGGTCCCGGTCGACGACCAGGCAGCCGAAGGCCGCGAGCACGAAGAACACCAGGATCGAGTCGAGCAGCGCGGTGCGGCTCATCACGAACGCGAGGCCGTCCACCATGAGCAGCACCCCGGCGAGGCAGCCCAGGAACGTCGAGCGGAACAGGCGGCGGCCGATCCGGCAGACCATCAGCACGCACAGCGTGCCGAGCAGCGCCGTCATGAACCGCCAGCCGAACGGATTGAAACCGAACAGCCATTCACCGATCCCGATGACGTACTTGCCGACCGGCGGATGCACGACGTACGAGGCGTCGGTCGGCAGCGGGATGTCGCCGTTGTTCTTCAGGATCAGGTCATTGGCGTCCTTCGGCCAGTTCACCTCGAACCCGCGGTGGATGAGTGCCCACGCGTCCTTGGCGTAGTACGTCTCGTCGAATATCACGGCCTTCGGGCTGCCGAGATTCCAGAACCGCAGCAGCCCCGCGAGGAACGTGACGAGCAGCGGCCCGCCCCAGCCCACGAGCCGGGACAGCTGCCCCGCGGTGAACCGGCTGAACCCGAACGACGCCCACAGCCGAGACGACGGCGCGGGGTACGACGGCGCGAGGCGCTCGCGGACGTCACCGTCTCTGACCTCCGTACCCCCCTCGGCCTCCGGGACCCGGTAGCCGAACCTGCGCAGACCGCGCAGCCACGCCGAGGCCTGCGGGGCCGCCTGGGGGGCCTGGTCCGGCGGGGGACTGGTCGCGTTCGCCTTGGCCGACGACGAGGTACTGGTCACCGCGCCATCGTAGGGAACGGCGCTGTGCGAGTCCCGTGTGAGGGCATGGCCGAGTCGGCCAAGCCCCGGCCCTGCGAGGATGGAGCCGTGACAGGAACCGCAGATTCAACCGAAACGCCGAGGGGGCCGGAGTCCGGAACGCTCGTGCTCGCCGGGACGCCCATCGGCGCCGTCTCCGACGCCCCGCCGCGGCTCGCCCAGGAGCTGGCCGTCGCCGACGTCGTCGCCGCCGAGGACACCCGCCGCATGAAGCGGCTGGCCCAGGCGCTCGGCGCGCAGGTCGGCGGGCGCGTCGTGTCGTACTTCGAGGGCAACGAGAGCGCGCGCACGCCCGAGCTGGTCGAGGCGCTGGCGGGCGGCGCGCGGGTGCTGCTCGTGACCGACGCCGGGATGCCGTCCGTGTCCGACCCCGGCTACCGCCTGGTCGCGGCGGCCGTGGAGCGGGACATCCGGGTCACCGCCGTCCCCGGGCCCTCCGCCGTGCTGACCGCCCTCGCCCTGTCCGGGCTGCCCGTGGACCGGTTCTGCTTCGAGGGCTTCCTGCCGCGCAAGGCCGGAGAGCGCCTCTCGCGCCTCAAAGAAGT
The DNA here is from genome assembly GCF_040297005.1 of Streptomyces sp. NPDC001904. Taxonomy (NCBI): domain Bacteria; kingdom Bacillati; phylum Actinomycetota; class Actinomycetes; order Kitasatosporales; family Streptomycetaceae; genus Streptomyces; species Streptomyces sp. NPDC001904. The sequence continues at coordinate 399,837 of NZ_JBEOYI010000001.1, forward strand.
GGCCGAAGAACGACGCACCCTCGTGTACTTCGAGGCCCCGCACCGCCTGGACGACACCCTCGCGGCGATGGCCGAGGCGTTCGGCGGCGAGCGCAGGGGCGCCGTCTGCCGCGAGCTGACCAAGACCTACGAGGAGATCAAGCGCGGCCCCCTGAAGGACCTCGCGGAGTGGGCCGCCGACGGGGTGCGCGGCGAGATCACCGTCGTCGTGGAGGGCGCCCCGGAGAAGTCCGCCGCCGACCTCACCCCCGATGAGCTGGTACGCAGGGTGCGCGTGCGCGAGGAGGCGGGGGAGCGGCGCAAGGAGGCCATCGCGGCGGTCGCGGCCGATGCCGGGCTACCCAAGCGGGTCGTCTTCGATGCCGTGGTCGCGGCAAAGAATGCCAATCGGAGCACCCCATAGGGGCGTAAAGGACCGACCCGGAAAGCAAAGCGAAGACCGGGTGGCAGGGCCCATACGGCAGGGAAGTGCCAAATCGGCTCCAACAGTCGACAGGTCTTTTGCGCTCGGCCCGGCGGAGGCGTCCACTGGTTGAAGGGACGCACCCGTCCCCACGCTGCCTCCGGGCAGCGCTTGTCCAGCGGACAAGAGGAGCTGGCATGAGCGAGTTCACGGCCTCCAAGACGGCCACCGGCACAACGGCCACCAGTACACCCGCGCACCCGGTGACGAGCCGTGACGCGGCGATATCCGTCGTCCACGAGGCGTACGCGTTCGCCTGCATGCGTTGCGGGCACGGCTGGGAGCAGTCGTACGAGATCGAGCACCACATCGACGGCGAGGGTGCGGAGTTCGTGATGTACGTGGCGAACGGTGAGCGGGTGCCGTCGCCACTGAGCAGCCCCACCTGCCTGAACTGCGGCGGGCACGTCGTACGGATCATGCGGTCCGGCCGCGTCAGTTCCGTGCACGACGTGCTGCAGCGCCAGCACGGCACACCGCCCACCGGGACCGCCGAGGTCCCCGAACAGGCCGCCGGATCCGGCGCGCACCACCACTGGCATCTGTCCGACCTCCTGCACCCCTTCAGCCACCACCGCAAGGACGGCCCGAAGGCTTCCTAGCCGGGGCTTCGTAGGATCGGGGGCATGAGCCCCGATCGTGCCAAGGACGTCACCCCGCCACCGCTGCCCGCACCGCTCGCGGTCGAGGTCGCCGACTCCCACACCCACCTGGACATGCAGGCGGGCACCGTGGAGGAGGCCCTCGCCAAAGCGGCCTCGGTGGGGGTGACGACCGTGGTGCAGGTCGGCTGCGACCTGGCGGGCTCCCGCTGGGCGGCCGAGACGGCGGCGGCCCACGCGGCCGTGCACGCCACCGTCGCCCTGCACCCCAACGAGGCGCCCCGCATCGTCCACGGCGACCCCGACGGCTGGTCCCGCCAGGGCGCCCGCACCCCGCTCGGCGACGCCGGGCTCGACGAGGCGCTGGCCGAGATCGACCGGCTCGCCGCGCTGCCGCAGGTCAAGGGCGTCGGCGAGACGGGCCTCGATCACTTCCGTACGGGACCGGAGGGCAAGGCCGCCCAGGAGCGGTCCTTCCGCGCCCACATCGAGATCGCCAAGCGGCACGGCAAGGCCCTCGTCATCCACGATCGCGAGGCCCACGAGGATGTGCTGCGCATCCTGAAGGAGGAGGGCGCCCCCGAGCGCACCGTCTTCCACTGCTACTCCGGCGACGCCGAGATGGCCCAAGTCTGCGCGGAGAACGGCTACTTCATGTCGTTCGCGGGCAACATGACGTTCAAGAACGCGCAGCCGCTGCGCGACGCCCTCGCCGTGGCGCCGTCGGAGCTGGTCCTCGTGGAGACCGACGCGCCGTTCCTGACCCCGGCCCCGTACCGCGGTCGGCCTAACGCCCCGTATCTCATTCCGGTCACGCTGCGGGCGATGGCCGAGGTGAAGGGCGTCACCGAAGAAGCCCTCGCGACGTCGGTCTCCGCCAATACGGCCCGCGCCTTCGGTTACTGACCCATAACGATCGGACCCGCTCACCTTCGGGCATGATCGCGACACAGCGTAGTCGCGCTGCTTTGGAGAGTGACGGTCGCTCCGCTAGGTTCTGCTCGCCCGATCCGCCCTCTCCGGGGCCGGACCCTTGGAGCGCCGGGAGCCTCGTCGTGAGCAGATCGCCGTACGAGACGACGTATCAGCCGTACCAGCCGTACCAGCCGACGTACGAGCCGCAGGACCCGTCGGACCCGTACGGGTCCCACGAGTCCGACGAGCCGCTGTACGGGGACACCTACCGGCCCGCCTACGAGGACGCGGCGCCGCCGGCCGCTCCCGCCGACGAGCCGCGGCTGCCGCGCCAGTCGGCGCGGGACGGCGGGCAGGACGGCGGGCGGGCCGCCGCGCGCCGCGCCGCCCGCCGCAAGAAGACCGACCACCGGCCCGACGGGCTGCGCAGACTGCTGCCGCAGGCCCTCGTCGTCGCGTTCCTCGCGGGCGGCACCTCGGCGTTCGTCGCCAACGACAAGGCCATCGAGCTGACCGTCGACGGCAAGGAACGCACCCTGCACACCTTCGCCGACGACGTCACCGAACTCCTCGCCGACGAGGGTGTCGCGGTCGGCGCGCACGATCTCGTCGCGCCCGCCGAGGGCACCGCACTGGCCAGCGGTGACCAGGTCACCGTGCACTACGGCCGCCCCGTCCAGCTGACCCTCGACGGGCAACGCCGCAAGGTGTGGACGACCGCCCACACCGTCGACGGGGCGCTCCGGCAGCTCGGGGTACGGGCCGAGGGCGCGTACGTCTCGACGTCCCGCTCCCAGAGCATCGGGCGGCACGGGCTCGACCTCGCCGTCCGCACCGAGCGCAGCGTCACCGTCATGGCCGACGGGAAGCGGCGCACCATCCGCACCAACGCCGCCACCGTCGGCGAGGCCGTCTCCGAGGCCGGGATCACGCTGCGCGGCCAGGACACCACCTCGGTACCGGCGAGCAGCTTCCCGCGCGACGGGCAGACGGTCACCGTGATGCGGGTGACCGGCACCAGGGAGACCCGCGAGGAGTCGATCCCGTTCGCCGTCGAGCGCACCCGGGATCCGTCCCTCTTCCTCGGCACCGAGGTCGTCGAGCAGGCCGGGGAGGCGGGCGTGAAGCGGGTGACGTACGAGCTGCGCACCGTCAACGGGGTCAAGCAGAAACCGCGGCGCACGAAGTCCGAGGTGGTGCGGGAGCCGCGGTCCCGCGTGGTCAAGGTCGGCACCAAGCCGATGCCGTCGTCCGTGGCCGGGGCCGATTCCCTGAACTGGTCCGGGCTTGCCGCGTGCGAGTCGGGCGGGCGGCCCGGGGCGCTCGACGCGACCGGTACCTACGGGGGCCTGTACCAGTTCGACACCCAGACCTGGCAGAGCCTCGGCGGCTCGGGCCGGCCCCAGGACGCTCCGGCCGCCGAGCAGACGTACCGGGCGAAGAAGCTGTACGTCCGCCGGGGGGCGAGCCCTTGGCCGCATTGCGGTCCCCGCCTGAACGGGTAGCTGTCCGGCCGCGGCTCTCGTCGTGGCCGGTCGCGCAGTTCCCCGCGCCCCTGAGGCATGCGCTGCGCGCAGCCTCCCCTGATGAGATGCCGCACGAAGTGCGCATCTCAGGGGCGCGGGGAACTGCGCGACCAGCCCCCACGCACCCGCAGACGAAGTGCGCGCGAGAACCCTCGGCGGGCCCACGGCTACCCTTGAGCGGTGAGCACCACAGAGCCCCAAGACCCCCTGCTCGGCGCGGCCGACATCCGCGAACTGGCGGCGGCACTCAACGTCCGGCCCACCAAACAGCGCGGCCAGAACTTCGTGATCGACGCGAACACGGTCCGCCGCATCGTCCGCACCGCGGAGGTCACCGGCGACGACAACGTCGTAGAGGTCGGACCGGGCCTCGGCTCGCTCACCCTCGCCCTGCTCGACGCGGCCCGCCACGTCACGGCGGTCGAGATCGACGACGTCCTCGCATCGGCGCTCCCGGCGACGATCGCGGCCCGCCTCCCGGCGAAGAAGGACGCCTTCGACCTGGTCAACATCGACGCGATGCAGGTCACCGAACTCCCGGGCCCGCCCCCGACGGCCCTGGTCGCGAACCTGCCGTACAACGTCGCGGTGCCGGTGCTGCTGCACATGCTCGACACGTTCCCGACGATCGAGCGCACCCTGGTCATGGTGCAGGCCGAGGTCGCCGACCGCCTCGCGGCCCGCCCCGGCAACAAGGTCTACGGCGTCCCCTCCGTGAAGGCCAACTGGTACGCCGACGTCAAGCGCGCCGGCAGCATCGGCCGCAACGTCTTCTGGCCCGCGCCCAACGTCGACTCCGGCCTCGTCTCGCTCGTGCGCCGCACCGAACCGGTCGCCACCACGGCCACGAAGGCGGAGGTCTTCGCCGTCGTCGACGCCGCGTTCGCCCAGCGCCGCAAGACGCTGCGCGCCGCGCTCGCGACCTGGGCGGGATCGGCGCAGGCCGCCGAGGAGGCGCTGGTCGCGGCCGGGGTCTCCCCGCAGGCACGCGGCGAGGCACTGACGGTCGAGGAGTTCGCCCGGATCGCGGAGGCCAAGCAGCAGTGAGCGTGACGGTACGCGTCCCCGCCAAGGTCAACGTCCAGCTCGCCGTCGGAGGCGCCCGCCCCGACGGCTTCCACGACCTGGCCAACGTCTTCCTCGCCGTCGGCCTCTACGACGAGGTGACCGTCGAGCCGGCCGACGAGCTGACCCTGACCTGCACGGGACCGGGCAGCGATCAGGTCCCCCTGGACCGGACGAACCTCGCCGCCCGCGCCGCGATCGCGCTGGCCGAGCGGCACGGGCTCGGCGACCCTACGGTCCGTATCCACATCGCCAAGGACATCCCGGTCGCGGGTGGCATGGCGGGCGGCTCGGCCGACGCGGCCGGCGCCCTCGTGGCGTGCGACGCGCTGTGGGGCACCGGGGCGTCCCGCGCCGAACTCCTCGACATCTGCGCCGAACTGGGCAGCGACGTGCCGTTCAGCCTGGTCGGCGGGGCCGCGCTCGGCACCGGGCGCGGTGAGAAGCTGCAGCCGCTCGAGGTGGGCGGGGAGTTCTGGTGGGTGTTCGCCGTCGCCGACGGCGGCCTGTCCACCCCGGCCGTGTACCGGGAGTTCGACCGGCTCAGCCCCGAGGCGCCCGAGCCGGTCGCCTCGCCCGCGCTGCTCGACGCGCTGCGCACCGGTGACGTGCGGCGGCTCGCCGCCACCGTCACCAACGACCTCCAGCCCGCCGCGCTCTCCCTCTTCCCCTCCCTGAAGGAGACCCTCGACGCCGGTACGGCCGCCGGGGCCGTGGCCGCGCTGGTCTCCGGGTCGGGACCGACGACGGCGTTCCTCGCGGCCGACGAGGCCGCGGCGCGGGGCGTCGCCGACGGTCTGGCGGCGTCCGGGACGTGCCGGGCGGTGCGGGTGGCGGGCTCGCCCGCGCCCGGGGCGACGGTACTCAGCGGTAACTGAGTACGCGTACGGTGCCGGAGGCGCGCCCCGGCGCGGGACGCTGTCTCTCATGCAGAGACCAAGAGGTCGTCGCCGTCGTCGGTTGCGCCGGGCCGCCGTGCCGCTCGGGGCCGTCGCCCTGTTCGGCCTGAACGCTGCGCTCACCGCGCGCGGCCATCCGCTGCCGCCGCCCGGGCTCGGCGGCGGCGCGGGCCGCCTGGCCCGCCCCCGTGAGGTCGCTCCGCTCCTCAGGGCACAGCGCCTGCGCCGTCCGGCCGTCTCGCGTCCTTCCCACCGTCGTGGCTGGTCGCGCAGTTCCCCGCGCCCCTGAGGCTGCGCTTCGCGCGCCTCCCCTGGGCGAGCGGAGCTCGCTTCAGGGGCGCGGGGAACTGCGCGAGAAGCGGCCACCGGGCCGCGCGCGGCAGACGGCGGAACAGGGCGGACGCGCTCCCGACTACGCTGGACAGCCGGGCCCACCACGCCAGGGCCCGGCGAAACCCCCGCGGCAGGAGCGAAATGGCAGTCAATCTGGTCAATGTCGAGGCAGTCACCAAGGTGTACGGCACCCGTGCCCTCCTCGACGGCGTCTCCCTCGGCGTGCAGGAGGGCGACCGGATCGGCGTCGTGGGCCGCAACGGCGACGGCAAGACCACCCTCATCCGCATGCTGGCCAGGCTGGAGGAGGCCGACTCCGGCCGCGTCACCCACAGCGGCGGCCTGACCCTCGGCGTGCTCACCCAGCACGACTCCCTCGACCCGGAGGCCACCGTCCGCCACGAGGTGATCGGCGACCTCGCCGACCACGAGTGGGCGGGCAACGCCAAGATCCGTGACGTGCTCACCGGTCTGTTCGGGGGTCTCGACCTGCCCGGCTTCCCCCAGGGGCTCGACACCGTCATCGCCCCGCTCTCCGGCGGCGAGCGCCGCCGCATCGCGCTGGCCAAGCTGCTCATCGCCGAGCAGGACCTGATCGTCCTCGACGAGCCCACGAACCACCTGGACGTCGAGGGCATCTCCTGGCTCGCCCGCCACCTCCAGACCCGCCGCTCCGCCCTCGTCTGCGTCACCCACGACCGCTGGTTCCTCGACCAGGTCTGCACCCGCATGTGGGACGTGCAGAAGGGCGACGTCTACGAGTACGAGGGCGGCTACTCGGACTACGTGTTCGCCCGTGCCGAGCGCGAGCGGATCGCCGCGACCGAAGAGGCCAAGCGGCAGAACCTGATGCGCAAGGAGCTGGCCTGGCTGCGCCGCGGCGCCCCCGCCCGCACCTCCAAGCCCCGCTACCGCATCGAGGCGGCCAACGAGCTGATCGCCGACGTGCCGCCGCCCCGCGACAAGAGCGAGCTGATGAAGTTCGCGAACGCCCGGCTCGGCAAGACCGTCTTCGACCTGGAGGACGTGACCGTCCAGGCCGGGCCCAAGGTGCTCCTGAAGCACCTGACCTGGCAGCTCGGCCCCGGCGACCGCGTCGGCCTGGTCGGGGTGAACGGCGCGGGCAAGACGTCCCTGCTGCGCGCGCTGGCCGACGCGGCCACCAGCCACGGCGACGACCAGCCCGCCGCCGGGAAGGTCGTCGTCGGCAAGACGGTCCGGCTCGCCTACCTGTCGCAGGACGTGACCGAACTCCCGGGCTCGCTGCGGGTGCTGGAGGCCGTGCAGCAGATCCGCGACCGCGTCGACCTCGGCAAGGGCCGCGAGATGACCGCGGGCCAGCTGTGCGAGCAGTTCGGGTTCAGCAAGGAGAAGCAGTGGACGCCGGTCGGCGACCTCTCCGGCGGTGAGCGGCGCCGGCTCCAGCTCCTGCGCCTGCTGATGGACGAGCCGAACGTCCTCTTCCTCGACGAGCCGACCAACGACCTCGACATCGAGACCCTCACGCAGCTCGAGGACCTGCTCGACGGCTGGCCGGGCTCCATGATCGTGATCTCCCACGACCGGTTCTTCATCGAGCGCACCACCGACAACACCTTCGCGCTGCTCGGCGACGGCACGCTGCGGATGCTGCCGCGCGGCATCGACGAGTACCTGGAGCGCAGGCAGCGGATGATCGAGGCCGCCACCCCGGCCCCGGCCGCCGCCCCCGCCGCCAAGTCGGGCCCCTCCGCGGCCGACACGCGTGCCGCGAAGAAGGAGCTGCAGAAGATCGAGCGGCAGATGGACAAGATCTCCGAGAAGGAGGCCAAGCTGCACACCCAGATCGCGGACAACGCGACGGACTTCGGCAAGGTGGCCAAGCTCGACGCGGACCTGCGCGAACTCGTCGCCGAGCGCGAGGAGCTGGAGATGCGCTGGCTGGAGCTGGCCGAGGACGCCTGACCCGGGGCCGCCCGCCTGGTGGTACAAAGAGGCGTCCGGAGCCCTGGGGAGGCGCGCGTCCGGACTCGTTCCGGGGGGCCGTCAGTGAAGAAAGGGGAGGGCTGATGACACAGCCGCCCGACCCGCGGCCGTCCGGCAGCGCCTCCGCACCACAGGACGACCCGTTCCGGAAGCGGCCGCCGGCCCCCGCCGCCTTCGGCCCTCCGCCCCCGCCGCAGACGCCCCCGCAGGGCTACGGCACCCCCCACCCGTACGCGTACGGATATCCGCAGCCGCCCACCGTGCCGCCGCCCACTCCCGCCGGGCGGCCCGGCGCGCCGCTGGTCCTGATCATCGCCGCCGCCGTCGTGGCCATCGCCCTGATCATCGGTGTGGGCGTCCTGTACGCCACCTCCGACGACGGCGGCGGCGACCGTCCGGGCAGCACCGCGGCCGACGGCAAGCGGGGCGGCGACGACGCGAGCGCCTCCGGATCCGGCTTCGGCGCCCCGGGCGAGGAGAAGGTGCCCGCCGACCCCGCCGCCCGGCTCGCCTTCGCACTGCCCGCGCCCCGTGTCGCCGGGAACCACGTGGACAGCGTCGTGGGCTCCTGGCTGACCGACCGTACGTACGCCAAGGCGGACGTCGGCCGGATTGTCGGCCACGACCCCGCGACCGGGAAGAAGACCTGGACGCTGCGGCTGCCCGGCCAGACCTGCGGCGCCACCGAGGACGTCACCAAGGACGCGCTGGCCGCCGTCGTCAGCGAGAACGGCGCGCGGGCCGCGGACGGCCGGCACCGGCCCTGCACCCAGATCACCCTGTTCGACGTGAACACCGGCAGGAAGGTGTGGACGAAGAGCGTCGGCACGGGCGCCGCCGCCGTCCCGTTCGAGGAGCCCGTCTTCTCCGGCGACACGCTCGCGCTCGGCGGCGGACTGCGCGGCGGCGCCGCGTTCGACATCAAGACCGGCAGGATCCTGTGGCAGCCGCAGAGGGGCACCTGCCAGGACGTCGGCTACGCGGGCGGCGCGCAACTGGCCACCGTCCGCAGGTGCGCCGTCGACGGCCGGGAGCAGTACGAGGTCCAGCTCCTGGACCCGGAGACCGGGCGCCCCAGGTGGACGTACAAGCTCGCCGACGGTGTCGGCAGCGCCCGGGTCCTGGCCACCGACCCGGTCGTGGTCGGCGTCGGCACGGGGGAGGGCGCCGCGGGCACCGTCACCGGCATCACCCCGATGACCGCCACCGGCAGGCCCCTCACCACCATCCCGCTCGACGCCGACGGCTACGACCTCGGCTGTGACGTCGGGCGGACCGACGGCTGCCGGAAGATCGTCGTGGGCAACGGACGGGTCTATCTGGCCACCCGCCCGCACGAGGGCGGCCCCGCCGGCACGACCAACGAGATCGTCTCCTACGGCCTCGCCTCCGGGCGGCTCACCGGCCGGGCCGACGGCGGCGCCCACCGGCTCTTCCCCCTCCGGATGGACGGCGGGAACGTCCTCGCCTACGCGGACGGCTCGTTCGGCAAGGGCGCGCGCGTCGTGTCCGTCGATCCCCGGTCGATGAAGCAGACGACGCTGTTGCAGACCCCGGCCGACGACACGGCCGCGTACGCCGTGAGCGGCATGGTCGTCGGACTCACCGGCTCCGAAGTGCGCTACTCGGGCGGCCGGTTGTTCCTCGGCAAGGCCCTGACCGGTGCGCCCGCCTCGAAGGACCGCAAGGAGTACACGGCCGTCGCGTTCAGCGCGGGCGGATCCGCGCATTGATCACAACCGGGCGCCAGGTGGCCTGGTTCTACGCTCCCGCACCCCCAATCACCCCCGAAAAGCTGCGATTTCAGCATTCAGGGCCGCTTCTGACCGGTAGGGGGCGCGCGACGTCGAACAAGCGTGTAGCTTCCGGTGGATGAAGGAGGACGGGGAGTCGGGGGGCTCGCCTGTCCGTGGGGGGCCCAGGGGACATGTGCTGCTTCTGGGTCGAACTGGGGGGTTGGCCCGATGGGAGTGCGGCTCATGGTGGTCGACGACCACCGACTGCTGGCCGAGGCGCTCGCCTCGGCCCTGAAACTGCGCGGACACCGTGTCCTCGCCGCGGCCGCGCCCGCCGCGGGCGCCGCCGAACTGGTCATCTCCCGCGCTCCGGAGGTCTGCCTCCTGGGTACGTCGGCCCCGGCCGAGCCGGGCACCTTCGACCCGGTCGTCCGGATCAAGAAGGAGCGTCCGCAGGTGGCGGTGGTGGTCCTCGGCCCGGTCCCGTCGCCGCGCGGCATCGCGGCGGCGTTCGCCGCGGGCGCCTCCGGGTACGTACGGCACGACGAGCGCATAGAGGGAGTGGAGCGGGCCCTGATGAAGGCGCGGGCGGGCGAGGCCGCCGTGGCCCCCGCACTGCTCCAGGGCGCGTTCAGCGAACTGCTCAACCCGGCGGCCCAGCCGGACGACGAGGGCCAGCGGCTGCTCCAGATGCTGACTCCGCGCGAGGTGGAGGTCCTGGTCCGGGTCGCGGACGGCGAGGACACCCGGCTGATCGCGGCCGGCATGGGCATCGCCCCGTCCACGGCCCGCACCCACGTGCAGCGCGTCCTGATGAAGCTGGGCGTCGGATCCCGCCTGGAGGCCGCCGCCCTCGCGGCCCGCACGGGCCTGCTCGACCGGGCGGGCCCGGTGGGCGATGAGCCTTCCGCTTCCCATGAGCAGGAGTAGTGGGCTATAGTCGATCTTGCGTTCGGCGCTGCAACTGACAGTGCGGGACAGTGCGTTGGTGGTCCAAGGAAAGACGCCCCGCTTCCTGCGGGGAAATGCAGGTGCAAGGCCTGCCCGGCGCTCCGAGTCAGAAGGCCCGCCCCGTTTCGACGGGGCGGGCCTTCTGCGTCGTGTGCGGGTCGCGGTGCGCGAAAGGGCCGGGCGTACCGCACTGCGGCGGTGCGCCCGGCCCGTTCCGGTTACGCGCTCACGCGTCCTCGTCCGGAGTCGGCGGCGCCGTGGGGCGCAGCTTCAGCCAGACCAGGAAGAAGAGCCCCAGGGCCAGCATGCCGATGCCCGACCAGAGGTTGATGTTGATGTCCTGGGCCTTCTTGAGGTCCGCGTCGGATGCCGTGATGCCCGCGATCGTGACGATGATCCCGTACACCACGAAGAGTCCGCCGATGATGCGGCGCACGTCGAAGAGGTGGGCGGCCGTGGCCGACTTGGCCTCCAGCTCCTTCACCTCGTCCACGTGGCTGTTCGTGTGGTCGCTCATGTCGTGTACCTCGGACCTCAGAAGGAGAACGGGATGTAGCAGATGGCGGCGAGGACGATCGCGCCCCAGCCCAGCAGGGCCGGCTTGCGGTACCAGGCGTCGTCACCCTCGGCGGGCGGCTCTTCCATGCCCGGGGACTTGGTGCCGTAGACGAGACCGGCCAGTTCCTCGACGGGCTTGGACTTGGTGAACATCGTGACCACGAACATCACGACTCCGCCGACGACGAAGGCGACGATCGAGGAGACGAAGTTGGCGCCCTGGTCCGAGGGGATCGAGATGACGCCCTGCTTGTAGAACCAGAAGTAGTTCACCATCGCGGCCACCGTGCCGGACAGCAGGCCCCAGAAACCGGCCGCGGCCGTGGTGCGCTTCCAGAACATGCCGATGATGAAGACCACGAACAGCGGGACGTTGAAGAACGAGAACAGCGTCTGCAGGTAGTTCATGATGTTGCTGAAGCTGCCCGCGATGAACGCCGTGCCCATGCCGATGAACACGCCGACGGCGGTCACGACCCGGCCGGTCTTCAGGTAGTACCCGTCGCTGCGGCCCTTCTTGACGTACGCGCCCCAGATGTCGTTCGTGAACACCGTGTTGAACGACGAGACGTTGGCCGCCATACCGGCCATGAACGCGGCCAGCAGACCGGTCACCGCGATGCCGAGGACACCGTTGGGGAGCAGGTCGCGCATGAGGACCGGGATCGCGTCGTTGTACTGGAGCCCGTCCTTGCCGGCCTTGCCGAGCGAGGGCTCCATCACCAGGGCGATCAGGCCCGGGACCACGACGACCATCGGTATGAGGATCTTCGGGAACGCGGCGATCAGCGGCGTGCGCTTGGCGGCGGAGAGGTTCTTCGCCGACAGGGCGCGCTGCACCTCGGCGAAGTTGGTCGTCCAGTAGCCGAAGCTCATCACGAAGCCGAGGCCGAGCACGATGGTCAGCCAGTTCGCGCCGAGCGGGTTCGAGGAACCGATGCCGGTGCCCTGCCAGGCCGACATGAACGAGTCACCGTGCGAGTGCGACAGCGAGTCGGAGATGCCGTCCCAGCCGCCGACGCGCTTGAGGCCGACGATGGTCAGCGGGATGAGCGCGGCGAGGATGACGAAGAACTGCAGGACCTCGTTGTAGATGGCGGAGGACAGACCGCCGATCGTGATGTACGCGAGGACGAACAGACCCGCGATGACGATGGCGAGCCACTGCGGCCAGCCGAGCAGGGCCTGGAGCACCAGGGCCATCGCGTACAGGTTGACGCCCGCGATCAGCACCGAGGAGACGGCGAAGATGATCGAGGAGAGCAGGTGGGAGGAGGCGCCGAACCGGTGGAGCAGGAACTCGGGAACCGAGCGCACCTTCGACATGTAGTAGAAGGGCATCATGACCAGGCCCAGGAAGACCATGGCCGGGATGGCGCCGATCCAGTACCAGTGGACGGTGTAGACGCCGTACTGCGCACCGTTGGCGGCCATGCCGAGGATCTCGGTGGCGCCCAGGTTGGCGGAGACGAAGGCGAGGCCGGTCACCCACGCGGGCAGGGAGCGGCCGGAGAGGAAGAAGTCGAGGCTGGTCTTCACCGAGCGGCGGGCCATGAAGCCGATGCCGAGGACGACGACGAAGTAGATCGCGAGGATCGCGTAGTCGAGGCCGTTGGTGGGCAGCCGTAGCCCTGCCGCGAGCGTGGTTGTGGGGGACTGCATGAGTACTCGCTTCGTTGCGCGAACTGAAACAGTCGGGAACCTACGCCTCTGACTTCAATAAGTGAACACTTACGTTGATGTTCTTTGTTTGATTGTGATCGAAGCCTCTCGCTTGTGCGGGATCGTGGCACATCTCTTGACGCGCTTGTTGCCTTATGCTTTGTTGTGTTTGGTTCTGTTTGTTTGTTGGTGCGATGAGGAGCATCGGACGTGAAGAAGACGTCGACCCGGCTCGCCGACGGTCGTGAACTGATCTATTACGACTCGCGGGACGACGTCGTGCGCGACGCCGTGGACCGGCGCCCCCTCGACCCCACGGTCACCACCTCCGAGATCCGCCGCGACCCGCTGCTCGGCGACGCGGTCGCCGTCGCCTCGCACCGGCAGGGCCGCACCTACCACCCGCCGGCCGACGAGTGCCCGCTCTGCCCCTCGCAGGGCGAGCGGCTCTCCGAGATCCCCGACTCCTCGTACGACGTCGTCGTCTTCGAGAACCGGTTCCCCTCGCTCGCCGGGGACGCGGGCCGCTGCGAGGTGGTCTGCTTCACCTCCGACCACGACAAGTCCTTCGCCGACCTCAGCGAGGAGCAGGCCGGTCTGGTCCTGGAGGCCTGGACCGACCGCACGGCCGAGCTGTCCCATCTTGACTCCGTCGAACAGGTCTTCTGTTTCGAGAACCGCGGCGCCGAGATCGGCGTCACCCTCGGTCACCCGCACGGGCAGATCTACGGCTACCCCTTCACCACCCCGCGAACCGCGCTGATGCTGCGCTCCGCCGCCCAGCACAAGGAGCAGACCGGCGGGCGGAACCTGTTCGCCGACGTCGTCGAGAAGGAGATCGAGGACGGCAGCCGGATCGTCCTGGAGGGCGAGCACTGGGTGGCCTTCGTGCCCTACGCCGCCCACTGGCCCTACGAGGTCCACCTCTACCCCAAGCGCCGGGTCCCGGACCTGCTCGCGCTGGACGACGACGCCCGCACAGAATTCCCCAAGATCTATCTGGAACTGTTGAGGCGCTTCGACCGGATCTTCGGTGCGGACCAGCCGGTGACGCCGTACATCGCCGCCTGGCACCAGGCTCCGTTCGGCCCGCTGGAGGAGTTCGAGGGCGTCACGCGTGACGACTTCGCGCTGCACCTGGAGCTTTTCACCATCCGCCGTACTTCCGGCAAGCTGAAGTTCCTCGCGGGCTCCGAGTCCGGTATGAGCGTGTTCATCAACGACGTGCCGCCGGAGACCGCGGCCGAGCGACTGCGAGAGGTAGCGAGCAAGTAATGGGCAAGGCCGATTCTCGGAAGTACATGGTCACGGGCGGCGCGGGGTACGTCGGCAGCGTCGTCGCGCAGCATCTCCTGGAGGCGGGCCACGAGGTCACCGTCCTCGACAACCTCTCCACCGGCTTCCGCGAGGGCGTCCCCGCCGGGGCCGACTTCGTCGAGGGCGACATCCGCGACGCAGCCAAGTGGCTCGACGCCTCCTTCGACGCCGTGCTGCACTTCGCCGCCTTCTCGCAGGTCGGCGAGTCCGTCGTGAAGCCCGAGAAGTACTGGGACAACAACGTCGGCGGCACCATGGCCCTGCTCGCCGCGATGCGCGCGGCCGGAGTGAAGAAGCTGGTCTTCTCCTCCACCGCCGCCACCTACGGCGAGCCGGTCAGCACCCCGATCACCGAGACCGACCCGACGGCGCCCACCTCCCCCTACGGCGCCTCCAAGCTCGCCGTCGACCACATGATCAGCGGCGAGGCGAAGGCCCACGGACTCGCGGCCGTCTCCCTTCGATACTTCAACGTGGCGGGCGCGTACGGCAGTTGCGGCGAGCGGCACGACCCCGAGTCGCACCTCATCCCGCTCGTCCTCCAGGTCGCCCAGGGCCGCCGCGAGGCCATCTCGGTCTACGGCGACGACTACCCGACCCCCGACGGCACCTGCGTGCGCGACTACATCCACGTCGCGGACCTCGCCGAGGCCCACCTCCTGGCCGTCGAGGCCGCCCGCCCCGCCGAGCACCTGATCTGCAACCTCGGCAACGGCAATGGCTTCTCGGTCCGTGAGGTCATCGAGACCGTCCGCCGGGTCACCGGCCACCCGATCCCCGAGGTCATCGCCCCGCGCCGCGGTGGCGACCCGGCGGTCCTGGTCGCCTCCGCCGCCACCGCGCGCGAGCGCCTCGGCTGGAACCCGTCCCGCGCGGACCTCGCGGGAATCGTCGCCGACGCCTGGGAGTTCGCCCAGGCGCGCCAGCAGGAGAAGTAGGGGGCAGCGAGCCATGTCCATCGCCGCGCAGTTCAGTGATCTGTACGGGTACGAGCCCGCCGGGGTGTGGGCGGCCCCGGGCCGCGTGAACCTCATCGGTGAGTACACCGACTTCAACGAGGGCTTCGTACTGCCCCTCGCGCTGCCGCACACCGCGGTGGCGGCCGTGGCCAAGCGGGACGACGGCGTGCTGCGGCTGCACTCGGCCGACATCGACGCCCCCGTCGCCGAACTGCGCGTCGACGAACTGACCCCGCTCACCAGGTACGGGCAGGGCGGCTGGGCCGCGTACCCGGCGGGCGTGGTGTGGGCGCTGCGCGAGGCGGGCCACGCCGTCACCGGCGCGGACCTCCACCTCGCCTCCACGGTGCCGACCGGCGCGGGCCTGTCCTCCTCGGCGGCCCTGGAGGTCGTGACGGCGTACGCGCTCAACGACCTGTTCGGCCTCGGCCTGACCACGCAGGAACTGGCCGTTCTCGCGCAGCGCGCCGAGAACGTCTTCGTCGGTGTGCCGTGCGGGGTCATGGACCAGATGGCGTCGGCGTGCGCGAACGAGGGGCACGCGCTGCACCTCGACTGCCGTGACCTGTCGATCCGTCAGGTCCCGTTCGACCTGTCCGACGAGGGGCTGCAACTCCTCGTCGTCGACACCCGCGTCAAGCACGAGCTGGGCGACGGGGCGTACGCGGAGCGGCGGGCCGGCTGCGAGGAGGGCGCCCGGGTGCTCGGCGTCTCGCACCTGCGCGACGTCCCGTACGCCGGACTCGACGACGCCGTCGCCACGCTGGAGCGGGCCGGGGCCGACGAGAAGGTCGTCCGCTACGTCCGGCACATCGTCAGCGACGACCACCGGGTGGAGCGGGTCATCGAACTGCTCGACGCCGGGGACGTGCGCGGGATCGGGCCCGTCCTCAACGAGGGACACGTCTCGCTCCGCGACGACCTGCGGATCTCCTGCCCCGAGCTGGACCTGGTCGTCGCCACCGCCGTCGCCTCCGGCGCGGTCGGGGCGCGGATGACCGGGGGCGGGTTCGGCGGGTCGGCCGTGGTGCTGGTCGAGGACGGGGACGCGGAGGCGGTGACGAAGTCGGTGCTGGCCGCGTTCGAGGGGGCCGGGTATACGGCTCCCCGGGTGTTTGCCGCGGTTCCGTCTGCGGGGGCCCGGCGACTGAGTTGAGGGTTCGTCTGCGCCGTAGGGGTGTGGGGCGTGCGAGGCTTTCTCGCCGTCGTGGCTTGTCGCGCAGTTCCCCGCGCCCCTGCAGGGCGCTCCTCAGGCCAGCCGTTTTGTCAGCGTGAACTCTTTTACTCCCGGGGGATAGTCCGGGATGACCGACACCACCTCGTAGCCGTGCTGGCGGTAGAAGCCCGGGGCCTGGAAGTCCCAGGTCTCCAGGCGGGAGTTGGCGCATCCGTGGTGTTCGACGGCGAGTTTTTCGGCCTCGGCCAGCAGACGGGAGCCGAGGCCCGCGCCGCGGTGACGGTCCGCGACCCACAGCAGGTCGACGTGGAGCCAGGTCGCCCAGACGTGGGCGTCGAGCCCGCCGGCCAGTGATCCGTCCGCCGGATCGAACGCCCATACCTGCAGAGGAAGTTCGCGCTCGTCAGGGGTGCCGCGCAGGGCGCGGATCGCGGGTGACGCCGCGGTGTTGGTGTCCCTCAGCAGCGAGCGGAGCAGAAGTCCGCGCTCTTTGTCGACTTCTGTCTCAAAGCGAAACATGCGCCCCACGATAAACGCGCTGGACAGTCGCTGGTCGGTCAACTGGGAACCAGTTCTGCGAATTGCCTTCCCCTCGGGGCCCGCAGCCCTAGTCTGATGACAACACCGGTGGGGGCCGGTGTTGATCAGGGGGCGAGACAGCCGGGTACGACGCCCGGAGTGGGGGTAGCGGTTCAGCGCGGCGGCGGCCGTGCGGCTGCGGTGACCTGAAACTCCGGGCGCCGTACCTGCGTTGGTCATCCTCCCGACCAGTGGGGGTTTCAGTGGTACGTATTCGGGTTCTGGTCGTCGACGACCATCGCATCTTCGCCGAGTCCCTCGCCGCGGCGCTCGCCGCGGAGCCGGACGTCGACGTGTCGGCCGCGGGCAGCGGCCCGGCCGCGCTGCGCTCCTTGGAGCGGGCGGCCGCCGAGGGGCGCAGATTCGATGTGCTGCTCGTCGACGCGGACCTGGGCGCAGCGTCCTTGCAGGGCATGCGCCCGCCGACCGTGGTGCCCGAGGGCGGTGCGCAGGACGGGCTCGTGGACGGCATCTCCCTTGTCGCGGGCGTCCGTTCGGGGCAGCCCGCCGTGCGGACGGTGGTGCTCGCCGAGCGGGACGATCCGCGGCGGGCGGCGCTGGCGCTGCAGGCCGGTGCCTCCGGGTGGGTCGCCAAGGACTGCTCGCTGTCGCGGCTGCTCAATGTCATACGGGGGGTGCTGCGCGACGAGACGCATCTGCCCCCGGCGCTGCTGACCGGGGTGCTGCGGGAGCTGACCGCGGCGCGCAAGCACCGCACCGAGTCGGAGCGGCTGGTGGAGTCGCTCACGCCCCGGGAGCGGGAGGTGCTGCGGTGCATGGTCGCCGGGCTCGGCCGCAAGGCCGTCGCCGAGCGGCTGTTCCTGTCGCCGCACACGGTCCGGACCCATATGCAGAACGTGCTGGGGAAGCTGGGGGTGCACTCGACCCTCGCCGCGGTGGCGCTCGCGCGCAGGGCCGGTGTCGGGCCTGTGGATCTTGAGGCCGCCAGCTGAATCGCCGGGTCGCGCGGCTGGCGGCCACCGGCCGTCAGCCGGACGACTATCCCGGAATGTTGTCGAACGGCGCCGTCAACTGCCGTAGCAGCGACGCCAGTTCGGCCCGGTCCCCTCGGGAGAGCTCGGCGAGGATGGCGCGCTCCTGGTCGAGGAGCCCCGCCAGCGCCTGGTCGGCGCGGTCGCGCCCCTCGGCGGTGAGCCGGACCAGCACGCCGCGCCGGTCACTGGGATCGGGCAGCCGCTCGACCAGCCCCTTCTTGGTGAGCCGGTCGATGCGATTGGTCATCGTGCCCGACGTCACCAGCGTCTGCGTGAGCAGCTGCCCGGGGGAGAGCTGGTACGGAGCCCCGGCCCGCCGCAGCGAGGTCAGCACGTCGAACTCCCACGGCTCCAGCTGATGCTCGGCGAAGGCCAGCCGGCGGGCCCGGTCGAGATGGCGCGCAAGCCTGCTGACCCGACTGAGCACCTCCAGGGGCTCCACGTCGAGGTCGGGGCGCTCTCGGCGCCACGCTGCGACCAGACGGTCGACCTCGTCCTCCATGGCGATCAGTGTAGGGGGTGTGTCGACATGAAGTCTCTTGATATCGAGTCTCTTGACATCGAGATATAAAAGAGGTGAGCCTGAAGGCATGACGACGAGCTCGCCCACCTGGGACCCGCAGCAGTACCTCCGCCACGCGGACCACCGCGGCCGCCCCTTCGCGGACCTCCTCGCCCGCGTCCCGGAACCGCCCCGCACCCCGCCCCGCATCGCCGATCTGGGCTGCGGCCCCGGCAATGTCACCACCCTGCTCGCCGACCGCTGGCCCGGCGCGCACATCACCGGCTACGACAACTCCCCGGACATGCTCGCCCGCGCCGAGGAGCACGCCGGACCCACGGCGGGCGGCGGCCGCATCGACTTCGCGTACGCCGACGCCGCGCACTGGGCGCCCACGGACACGTACGACCTGATCGCCTCGAACGCGACCCTGCAATGGGTCCCCGGCCACGTCGACGCCTTCCCGCGCTGGCTGGACGCGCTCGCCCCCGGCGGCACGCTCGCCTTCCAGGTGCCCGGCAACTTCGACGCCCCCAGCCACGCCCTGATGCGGGAACTCGCCGGATCCGCCCCGTGGAAGGACCGGCTCGACGGAGTGCTGCGGCACGGCGACGCGGTGCTCGACCCGGCCGCGTACCTGGACCGGCTCGCCGGGCTCGGCTGCGCGGTGGACGCCTGGGAGACCACGTATCTGCACCTGCTGGAGGGCGAGGACCCGGTCCTCGACTGGGTGAAGGGGACCGGGCTGCGGCCCGTGCTCACCGCGCTCGCCGACGACCCCGGGGCGCGGGACGCGTTCGTCGCCGCCTACCGGGACCTGCTGCGGGCGGCCTACCCGGCGGCCTCGTACGGCACCGTGCTGCCCTTCCGCCGGATCTTCGTGGTGGCGGTGAAGCCCGCGTGATCGTCGCTCTGGACCATGTGCAGCTCGCCGCGCCCGAGGGCAGCGAGGCACTGCTGCGCTCCTTCTACGCCGATGTCCTGGGGATGACCGAGATCCCCAAGCCGCCGGTGCTCGCCGCCCGCGGGGGATGCTGGTTCGCGGCTGGGGGCGTCCAGCTCCATCTGGGGATCGAGCGCGATTTCCGTCCGGCCCGCAAGGCGCATCCGGGGCTGCGGGTGGATGCCATCGAGGCGTTCGCCCGCCGGTTGACGGAAGCCGGCGCCGAGGTGGTCTGGGACGACGGTCTCCCCGGTCACCTGCGCTTCTACGCCACCGACCCGGTCGGCAACCGGCTCGAATTCCTCGAACCGTCCCCGTCCGCCACCACGCGGAAGCCCGTGTGACCGGTCGAGGCGTCCGGCGTGTTGGACGTCCGCGCCGAGCAGCGGTAGCGGTTGCAGTACGAGTCGTGGCACAGGTGTGAGCCGCCGCGCAGCGCCCGCGCGGGCGAGCCGGGCTCGAACCGGTCGGCCGTCCACTCCCACACGTTGCCGACGGCGTGGTGCAGCCCGAAGCCGTTGGGGGCGAGCGAGCGCACGGGGGCGGTGCCGACCTCGGCCGTCGGACCGTCCGGGAACGCGCCGCGGAAGATCACCGCGCGGTCCGGGGTCGGCGGTTCGTCGCCCCAGGGGTGGCGGGCCTGGTCGAGGCCGCCGCGCGCCGCGTACTCCCATTCGGCCTCGGTGGGCAGCCGGGTGCCGGACCACGCGCAGTACGCCCGCGCGTCGTGCCAGGAGACGTGGGTGACGGGGTGGTCGAGGCGGTCGTCCGAGCCGGAGCCGGGGCCTTCCGGTGCGCGGTGCCAGGCGCCCGGCACCGCGAGCCACCAGTCGGCGCCGGGCACGGGTTCGGCGTGCGGGCGGGCCGCCGCGGTGGCGCTGTGGCGGAAGACGAAGGAGTAGCCGAAGCGCTCGGCCTCGGTCCGGTAGCCGGTGGCGTCGGCGAAGGCGCGGAACTCGGCGTGGCTGACGGCCGTGGCGGAGATCCGGAACGGCGCCACCTGCACGTCGCGCACCGGCCCCTCGGCGTCGTCGGGGAACGCGTCGGTGTCCTCGGTTCCCATCCGGAAGACGCCCCCGGGCAGGGCGAGGAGCGGTGCGAAGGCCCCGGCGGGCCGCCGCTGCCGCCCGGTGTCCCGGTCCGGCAGCGGCAGGGCGGTGGTCCCGCCCGGTGCGGCGGTGCGGTCGGGAGCGCAGCAGCGGCGGCCCATCGGGGTTCCTCTCGCAGGCGGTGGCGGTGTCAGGCGGTGCGGTCGGCGGCCAGGGCGGCGGCGAGCGCCGGGATCCCCAGCTCCCGTTCCTGCGCGGGCGTGGCCTGGTAGAGGCTGTTCTTCAGCTGGTACGGGTCCGCCTGGAGGTCGTAGTACTCGCGGAACCCCACCTGCCCGGTGCCGGTCACCGTGCCGGAGGCGTCGGTGTGCAGGTCGTAGTACTCCGTGTACTGGCGGTCCTTGGAGACGTACGACGACCAGGTCCGCTGGCCGGCCCCCGTGCCCTGCTTCCACCACTCGACGAGCAGGTGGTCGCGGGAGTAGCCGCTGAGCAGCGAGCGGCCGTCGTGCGGGGTGTCCGGGGTGATGCCGGCCGCGTCGAGGACGGTGGGGGCGATGTCGATGTTCGCCACGATGCGGTTGTCGGTGGTGCCGCCGCCGAGCCCGCCGCCGGGCCAGGAGAGGTAGAACGGCACCTCGTGGGCGGGCCGGTAGGGGACGCCCTTGCCGGTCAGGCCGTGGTCGGCCCAGTTGAAGCCGTTGTCGCCGATGTAGATGACCAGGGTGTTGTCCAGCTGCCCGAGCGCCGCCAGCTTGTCGTGGAACGCCTGGACCGCGTCGTCCACCGAGCGCAGGGTGCGCAGCTGCTCGGCGCGCACCCGGCGGCCGTCGGCCAGGGTCTGGGTGGCGTTGCGGACGTACGGGGGCTTGTCGCTGCGGTCGTCCTCGGGCACCGAGGGGCGGCCGTCCCAGGCGGGCACGTCGGTGCCGGCGTACTTGGGCTCCGGGGTGCGCGGGCCGTGCGAGGCGTAGGGGGTGACGTACGCGAACCAGGGGCGGTCGTCGGTGCGGGACTTCTCCAGGAACGCCAGGGTGCGGTTCCTGACCACCGTGGTGGTGTAGCCGGGGACGGTCTGCACGGTGCCGTTCACGTTGAAGGTGCCGTCCACGTACGAGGGTCTGAGCAGCGCGAAGTCCTCGAAGTGCGGTGGGTTGTCGGCGACGTCCCAGGAGTTGAGGTACTTGCCGAACAGGCCCGTGCGGTAGCCCGCCTCCTTCAGGTGGCGCTGCAGGGTCGTGTGCTGGTCCAGCGCGTGCGAGGCGCCGTTGTTGCGGACGCCGTGGTTGTGGGCGAAGCGGCCGGAGAAGACCGAGGACCGCGACGGGGCGCACAGCGGGGTCGTGACGTGGCCGTTGGTGAAGCGCACGCCCTGGCCGGCCAGCCAGGCGACGGTGTTCGGGGTGGCCCACTCGGTCTGCTTGGGCTGGTCGTCGGTGACGATCAGCAGCACGTTGGGCCGGGCCGCGGCGGCCCGGGCGGGGGAGGCGGCGAGCGCGGGCAGGGAGGCGCCGGCGGCGACGGCGGCCGCGGTGCCGAGGATGCCGCGGCGGGTGGGACCCGATGTGCTGTCGGACGTACTAGAGGTGCTCATGACAAAGTGACCCTCTCGTCAGCGTGCGGGACGGGCGGTGCGATGGTGGCGGTACGAGAACGCTAGGCGCGGGGCCTGCCCGGATCCATGCACGGAGCGCGAAGGGTTTGTTGCTGGTTCATTGCCGCGTGTGAGAGCGCGGAACAGGGGCTTTCAGCTCTTCCGGTGCCCTATCAGACGGGGCTTCGGCTCCAGGCCGTCCAGACCGTGCCAGGCCAGATTGACCAGATGGGCGGCGACCTCGGCCTTCTTCGGCCTGCGGGCGTCCAGCCACCACTGGCCGGTCAGCGCCACCATCCCGACCAGCGCCTGCGCGTACATCGGCGCCAGCTTCGGGTCGAAGCCCCGGGCCTTGAACTCGCGGCCCAGGATGTCCTCCACCTGCGTGGCGATGTCGGAGATCAGCGAGGCGAAGGAGCCCGTGGACTGCGGGATGGGGGAGTCGCGCACCAGGATGCGGAAACCGTCCGTGTACTCCTCGATGTAGTCGAGGAGCGCGAACGCCGCCTGCTCGCACAGCTCGCGCGGATGGCCGGCGGTCAGGGAGCCGGTCACCATGTCGAGGAGCTGGCGCATCTCGCGGTCCACGACGACCGCGTACAGGCCCTCCTTGCCGCCGAAGTGCTCGTACACCACCGGCTTGGAGACCCCGGCCTTCGCCGCGATCTCCTCCACCGAGGTGCCCTCGAACCCCTTCGCGGCGAAGACGGTGCGGCCGATCTCCAGCAACTGCTGCCGGCGCTCCGCCCCCGTCATCCGCGTACGGCGCGCGCGCCGTGGCTTCTCGGGCCTGTCAGTGCTCGGGGTGCTTGAGTCGGTCGCCACGTCACCCATCATGCCGTGCCGCGGTCACGCGGCGTCGGCGGCCGTGGCATCCGGGACGCGCCGCGCCGCGATCCGGTCCTTCGACGGCCAGCGCACGTCGTACGCCCAGCCCGCCTGCTCGAACCAGCGGATCAGCCGCGCCGAGGAGTCGACCTGGCCGCGCATCACGCCGTGCCGCGCCGAGGTGGGGTCCGCGTGGTGCAGGTTGTGCCAGGACTCGCCGCAGGACAGGACCGCGAGCCACCACACGTTGCCCGAGCGGTCGCGGGACTTGAAGGGACGCTTGCCGACCGCGTGGCAGATCGAGTTGATCGACCAGGTCACGTGGTGCAGCAGGGCCACCCGCACGAGAGAGCCCCAGAAGAACGCCGTGAACGCGCCCCACCAGGACATCGTGACCAGACCGCCGATCAGCGCCGGCAGGAACAGCGAGACGAGCGTCCACATGATGAACTGACGCGAGATCGCCCGGATCGCCGGATCCTTGATCAGGTCCGGCGCGTACTTCTCCTGCGACGTCTGCTCCTCGTCGAACATCCAGCCGATGTGCGCCCACCACAGGCCCTTCATCAGGGCCGGCACCGTCTCCCCGAACCGCCACGGCGAGTGCGGGTCGCCCTCCGCGTCGGAGAACCTGTGGTGCTTGCGGTGGTCGGCGACCCAGCGGACCAGCGGACCCTCCACCGCGAGCGAGCCCATGATCGCCAGCGCGATCCGCAGCGGGCGCTTCGCCTTGAAGGAACCGTGCGTGAAGTACCGGTGGAAACCGATCGTGATGCCGTGACAGCCGATGTAGTAGAAGGCCACCAGCAGGCCCAGGTCCAGCCAGCTGACACCCCAGCCCCAGGTCAGCGGCACCGCCGCGACCAGGGCCAGGAACGGCACGGTGATGAACAGGAGCAGCGTGATCTGCTCCAGCGAGCGCTTCTGCTCACCGCCCAGCGTCGCCGACGGCAGCGCGGCGGCGGCATCGGCGGACGTCTGACGGGGGGCGTCGTCGATCACATCGGGGCTTGTGGCCATGGGGCATCCCTGTGAGGTCGAGGGGTGAGACGAATCGTCGAGGGGTGAGATAAATCAAGGATTGAGAAGGTCCTGGACGGGTCAGGAGATCTCCGGGATCCCACGGGGTCCGCGGGAGCCACCGAGACCACCGGCAGCGCGTCACCGTCATGCCTACGGATCCGTAACCTACGGCGTCGTAAGTATGGCAGTGCGCTGACAGGCGGCAAGAGGCCCCGGCCCGCGCCATGAGCACGGGCACATATCCTGGGGAACGGTCGGACAGCGCGGTCCGCTTCGAATCTCCACCCCGGACTAGTACCCGGTTCAGGGGATCCTTCCCTCCAGACGTGCTTCACCACTGCAAGGAGCCGCACCTGTGAGCAGTGCCGACGATCAGACGACTGCGACGAGCACCAGTGCCGAACTGCGCGCCGACATCCGCCGCCTCGGAGATCTGCTGGGCGAGACGCTCGTACGCCAGGAGGGGCCCGAGCTCCTCGACCTCGTCGAAAAGGTCCGCCGCCTGACGCGAGAGGACGGCGAGGCCGCCGCCGAGCTGCTGCGCGGAACCGAACTGGAGACCGCGGCCAAGCTGGTCCGCGCCTTCTCCACGTACTTCCACCTGGCCAACGTAACGGAGCAGGTGCACCGTGGCCGTGAGCTGCGCGCCATGCGCGCCGCCGAGGGCGGTCTGCTCGCCCGCACCGCGGACCGCCTCAAGGACGCCGACCCGGACCACCTGCGCGCCACCGTGCAGAACCTGAACGTCCGCCCGGTCTTCACCGCCCACCCCACCGAGGCCGCCCGGCGCAGCGTCCTCAACAAGCTCCGCCGCATCGCCGAGCTGCTTGAGACGCCGGTCCTGGAGACCGACCGCCGCCGCTACGACACCCGCCTCGCCGAGAACATCGACCTGGTGTGGCAGACCGACGAGCTGCGCGTCGTGCGCCCCGAGGTCACCGACGAGTCGCGCAACGCGATCTACTACCTCGACGAACTGCACGCGGGCGCCGTCGGCGACGTCCTGGAGGACCTCACCGCCGAGCTGGAGCGCGTCGGCTTCAAGCTCCCCGAGGACAGCCGCCCCCTCACCTTCGGCACCTGGATCGGCGGCGACCGCGACGGCAACCCCAACGTCACCCCGCAGGTGACCTGGGACGTCCTGATCCTCCAGCACGAGCACGGCATCAACGACGCGCTCGACATGATCGACGAGCTGCGCGGCTTCCTCTCCAACTCCATCCGCTACACCGGCGCGACCGAGGAGCTGCTGACCTCGCTCCAGGCCGACCTGGAGCGGCTGCCCGAGATCAGCCCCCGCTACAAGCGGCTCAACGCCGAGGAGCCCTACCGGCTCAAGGCCACCGCGATCCGGCAGAAGCTGGAGAACACCAAGGACCGGCTGGCGAAGAACACCCCGCACGTCGACGGCCGCGACTACCTCGGCACCGCCGAACTGCTGCACGACCTCACCCTCATCCAGACCTCGCTGCGCGAGCACCGGGGCGGCCTCTTCGCCGAGGGCCGGATGAACCGCACGATCCGCACGCTCGCCGCGTTCGGCCTCCAGCTCGCCACGATGGACGTCCGCGAGCACGCCGACGCCCACCACCACACCCTCGGCCAGCTCTTCGACCGGCTCGGCGAGGAGTCCTGGCGCTACGCCGACATGCCCCGCGACTACCGCGGCAAGCTGCTCGCCAAGGAACTGCGCTCCCGCCGCCCGCTCGCCCCGACCCCGGCGCCGCTCGACGCGGCCGGTGAGAAGACCCTCGGCGTCTTCCACACGGTGAAGAAGGCCCTCGACGTCTTCGGACCCGAGGTCATCGAGTCGTACATCATCTCGATGTGCCAGGGCGCCGACGACGTCTTCGCCGCCGCCGTGCTCGCCCGCGAGGCCGGCCTCATCGACCTGCACGCCGGCTGGACGAAGATCGGCATCGTGCCGCTCCTGGAGACCACGGTCGAGCTCAAGTCCGCGGACACGATCCTGGAGGACATGCTCTCCGACCCGTCCTACCGGCGCCTCGTCGCGCTCAACGGGGACGTCCAGGAGGTCATGCTCGGCTACTCCGACTCCTCCAAGTTCGGCGGCATCACCACCTCCCAGTGGGAGATCCACCGCGCCCAGCGCCGCCTGCGCGACGTCGCCCACCGCTACGGCGTCCGCCTGCGCCTCTTCCACGGCCGCGGCGGCACCGTCGGCCGCGGCGGCGGCCCCTCGCACGACGCGATCCTCGCCCAGCCCTGGGGCACCCTGGAGGGCGAGATCAAGGTCACCGAGCAGGGCGAGGTCATCTCCGACAAGTACCTCGTGCCGTCGCTGGCCCGCGAGAACCTCGAACTGACCGTCGCCGCCACCCTCCAGGCCTCCGCGCTGCACACCGCGCCCCGCCAGTCCGACGAGGCCCTCGCCCGCTGGGACGCGGCCATGGACGTGGTCAGCGACGCGGCGCACGCCGCCTACCGGGGACTCGTCGAGGACCCCGACCTGCCCACGTACTTCGTCGCCGCCACGCCGGTCGACCAGCTCGCCGACCTGCACCTGGGCTCCCGGCCGTCCCGCCGCCCCGGCTCGGGCGTCTCGCTCGACGGCCTGCGCGCCATCCCGTGGGTGTTCGGCTGGACCCAGTCGCGGCAGATCGTGCCCGGCTGGTTCGGTGTCGGCTCCGGCCTCAAGGCGCTGCGCGAGGCGGGCCTGGACACCATGCTCGACGAGATGCACGAGCAGTGGCACTTCTTCCGCAACTTCATCTCCAACGTCGAGATGACGCTCGCGAAGACCGACCTGCGCATCGCCCGGCACTACGTCGACACGCTCGTCCCGGACAACCTCAAGCACGTCTTCGACGTCATCGAGGCCGAGCACGCGCTGACCGTGGCCGAGGTCCTGCGGATCACCGGAGGCGCCGAACTCCTCGACACCCAGCCGGTCCTGAAGCAGACGTTCGCCATCCGCGACGCCTACCTCGACCCGATCTCCTACCTCCAGGTCGCCCTGCTCAAGCGGCAGCGCGACGCCGCCGAGGCGGGCGAGGAGCCGGACCCGACGCTGGCCCGCGCCCTCCTGCTCACCGTCAACGGTGTGGCGGCCGGCCTGCGCAACACCGGCTGATCTAAAAACCCAGGGTGGCCCAGGCCGCCGACAGCAGAACCGCCCCGGCGCCTCCCGTGATCCACGCGAGGCGCCGGTGGCGCATCCCGCCCGCGATCACCACCGACGCCAGCAGCAGCGCACCGCCCAACGGGATCCACGCCTTGAAGAACCCGGCCGGACCGACCCGGACGGCCTGCGCCGTGTCCGGCTTGATCACCACGGGCAGCTCGACGCCCTTCTTCTCGCCGACCGAGCGGTCCATCGTCACCTTCGGCGTCCGCACCGGCCCCTCGGCGGACGGCGCGAACGACCCGCCGCACGTCCCGCCGTCACACCGGTCCAGCACCACGTGCCCGTGCTCGCGCCCCGTCTGGAAGATCACGTGCTGAGCCGTCCCCCAGGACGCCCAGAATCCCGCGACCAGCAGAAGCAGGGCAAGAGCCGCCGACACGACCTGCCGCGAGACCGACACCGCTGAAGCCATGGCCGGGATCCTTGGCCATGAACCCATCAACGGTCAACTGTTGTACGAGGACTGGGCCCGCTCCAGCCCTTCCGTGACCAGCGCCTCGACCGCGTCGGCCGCCCGGTCCACGAAGTAGTCCAGCTCCTTGCGCTCCGCCGACGAGAAGTCCTTCAGCACGAAGTCGGCGACCTGCATCCGGCCCGGCGGCCGGCCGATGCCGAACCGCACCCGGTGGTAGTCGGGGCCCATCGCCTTCGTCATCGACTTCAGCCCGTTGTGGCCGTTGTCGCCGCCGCCCAGCTTCAGGCGCAGCACCCCGTAGTCGATGTCCAGCTCGTCGTGGACGGCCACGATGCGGTCCGTCGGCACCTTGTAGAAGTCACGCAGCGCCGTCACCGGCCCGCCCGAGACGTTCATGTACGACATCGGCTTGGCGAGGACGACACGGCGGCTCGCGGGGCCGGGCGGCCCGATCCGCCCCTCCACGACCTGCGCCTGCCCCTTGGTCGCCCGCTTGAACTTGGCACCCATCCGCCGCGCGAGCAGATCGGCCACCATGAAACCGACGTTGTGCCGGTTCATCGCGTACTCGGGACCGGGGTTGCCCAGCCCGGCGATGAGCCAGGGAGCGGTGTCGTCGGACATGAGCCTTCTTTCGAGGTCGCGGAAGCAGGGGGAACGGAGCAGGAGAGCCGAACGGGGTGGTGGGCCGAGCCCACCACCCCGTACAGAGCGTCGAACGTACTAGACGGCTCAGGCCTCCGCGGCGGCCTCGTCGCCCTCGGCGTCGGCCGGGGCCTCCTCGGCCTGCGCGGTCAGGACCTGGAGGACGACCGCGTCCTCGTCGACGGCCAGCGTCGTACCCTTGGGCAGCTCGACGTTCTTGGCGATCACCGAGTCACCGGCGTCCAGGCCGGCCACGGAGATGGTGACCGACTCGGGGATGTGCGTGGCCTCGGTCTCGACGGCCAGCGTGTTCAGGACGTGCTCCAGCAGGTTCGCACCCGGGGCCAGCTCGCCCTCGACGACGATGGGGAGCTCGACGGTGACCTTCTCGCCGCGCTTCACGAGGAGCAGGTCGACGTGCTCGAGGAAGCCCTTCAGCGGGTCGCGCTGCACGGCCTTCGGGATCGCCAGCTCGTTCTTGCCGTCGATGTCCAGGGACAGCAGGACGTTCGGGGTGCGCAGGGCGAGCAGCAGCTCGTGGCCCGGCAGCGTGATGTGGACCGGGTCGGCACCGTGGCCGTAGACCACGGCGGGAACCTTGTTCTCGCGGCGGATGCGGCGGGCGGCACCCTTGCCGAACTCGGAACGGGACTCGGCAGCGAGCTTGACCTCGGACATGTGCTCTCAACTCCTCGTAGAACTCTCGGGGGAAAGGTCACCCGGCCACGAACGGCCTGCTACGAAGAGCGCGTCGATAACGGACCGCCGCATCCTCTGAGAACAGAAGTGCGGCCTCCCTCGCCGAGCAACTTGAACAGATTACCCGGCGGGGAGGCCGCACCCAAATGGATCTTCGACTACGAGATCCCTACGAGGATCAGGCCTCGCCCTCGAAGAGGCTGGTGACCGAGCCGTCCTCGAAGACCTCGCGCACCGCGGAGGCGATCGTCGGGGCGATCGACAGGACCGTGATCTTGTCGAGCTCCAGCTCGTTCGGCGTCGGCAGCGTGTTCGTGAAGACGAACTCGCTCACCTTCGAGTTCTTCAGCCGGTCCGCCGCCGGACCCGACAGCACACCGTGCGTCGCCGTCACGATGACGTCCTCGGCACCGTGCGCGAACAGCGCGTCCGCGGCGGCGCAGATCGTGCCACCGGTGTCGATCATGTCGTCGACCAGGACACAGACCCGGCCCTTCACGTCACCGACGACCTCGTGCACGGTCACCTGGTTCGCGACGTCCTTGTCACGGCGCTTGTGGACGATCGCCAGCGGCGCGCCCAGACGGTCGCACCAGCGGTCGGCCACACGCACGCGGCCGGCGTCCGGCGAGACCACCGTCAGCTTGTCGCGGTCGACCTTCGCACCCACGTAGTCCGCCAGGATCGGCAGCGCGAACAGGTGGTCCACCGGGCCGTCGAAGAAGCCCTGGATCTGGTCCGTGTGCAGGTCGATCGTCAGGATCCGGTGCGCGCCCGCCGTCTTCAGCAGGTCCGCGATCAGACGCGCCGAGATCGGTTCACGTCCACGGTGCTTCTTGTCCTGCCGCGCGTAACCGTAGAACGGCACGATCACGGTGATGGAGCGGGCCGACGCGCGCTTCAACGCGTCGATCATGATCAGCTGCTCCATGATCCACTTGTTGATCGGAGCCGTGTGGCTCTGGATCAGGAAGCAGTCGGCGCCACGAGCGGACTCCTGGTAGCGGACGTAGATCTCACCGTTGGCGAAGTCGAAGGCCTTCGTCGGAACGATCCCGACACCGAGCTGGTGCGCGACCTCCTCGGCAAGCTCGGGGTGGGCGCGGCCGGAGAAGAGCATGAGCTTCTTCTCGCCGGTCGTCTTGATCCCGGTCACAGCACTAGTCTCCTCAGACGAGTTCGTCCGCCGCAGCTGCTCGCGCGTCCCTATAGCAGCGAGCCAGGCGAATCGTGTGCACCTATCACGGTACGCCGTGTCGGACGCACCTGTTTCCGGTCAGCCCTCGCTGCCGGGCTCCCGAGCAGCGGCTTCGGCCGCTTTCGCCGCCGCGCTCCCGGGACGCTTACGGGCCACCCAACCCTCGATATTCCTTTGCTGGCCCCGGGCGACGGCCAGCGAACCGGGCGGTACGTCCTTCGTGATCACGGAGCCCGCGGCGGTGTAGGCACCGTCCCCGACCGTGACAGGCGCCACAATCATGTTGTCCGCTCCGGTCTTGCAGTGCGACCCCACGGTCGTGTGGTGCTTGTTCTCGCCGTCGTAGTTCACGAAGACACTCGCGGCACCGATATTGGTGAAGTCACCGATCGTCGCGTCACCCACGTAGGACAGGTGCGGGACCTTCGTGCCGTCGCCGATCGTCGCGTTCTTGGTCTCGACGTACGTACCGATCTTGGACTTCACACCCAGCCGGGAGCCCGGACGCAGATACGCGAACGGGCCGACCGACGCCTGCGGGCCGATCTCCGAGTCGTACGCCACCGCGTTGTCCACCCGGGCGCCCGCGCCCACCACCGTGTTCGTCAGCCGCGTGTTCGGGCCGACGACCGCGCCCTCCGCCAGATGCGTCGAGCCGTGCAGCTGGGTGCCGGGCAGGACCGTGGAGTCCCGCTCGAACGTCACCGTCACGTCCACGAAGGTCGACGCCGGGTCGATCACCGTCACGCCGTCCAGCATCGCCGCGCGCAGCAGCCGGTCGTTCAGGATGCGGCCCGCCTCGGACAGCTGGACGCGGTTGTTGATCCCGGCGATCTCGTGGTGGTCGCGGGCCACCGACGCGCCGACCCGGTGACCGGCCTCGCGCAGGATGCCGAGGACGTCCGTCAGGTACTCCTCGCCCTGGCTGTTGTCCGTGCGGACCTTCTTCAGGGCGTCCGCCAGGAGACGGCCGTCGAAGGCGAAGACGCCCGAGTTGATCTCGCTGATCGCGCGCTGCGCCTCGGTGGCGTCCTTGTGCTCGACGATCGCCGTCACCGCGCCGGTGCCCGCCTCGCGCACGATGCGGCCGTAGCCGGTGGCGTCGGGGACCTCGGCGGTCAGCACCGTCACGGCGTTCCCGTCCGCGGTGTGGGTGGCGGCCAGGTCGGTCAGGGTGCCGCCGGTGAGCAGCGGGGTGTCGCCGCAGACCACGATCACGGTGCCGTCGAGGGTGCCGGCCGGGTCGATGCCCTCCAGACCCATCCGGACGGCGTGGCCCGTTCCGTTCTGCTCGTGCTGGATCGCGGTGACGGCGCCGCTGTCGATCGTGTTCACGTGCGCGGTGACCTTCTCGCGCTCGTGCCCGACGACCACGACGAGCCGCTCCGGGCTCAACTCCCGTGCGGCGGCCAGCACGTGGCCGACCAGTGAGCGGCCACAGAGCTCGTGCAGGACTTTGGGGGTGGCCGATTTCATGCGGGTGCCCTCACCCGCTGCGAGAACGACTACGGCGGCCGGGTTCGAGGCGCTGCTCACGGGGGTGCCCTTCGGCTCTGGATGCGATGTGGGGTGGACATTCGCAGGATACCGGGGGGTTCTGGGCTGGAAATGAGGGCGGGGCCCGACCGTTTCCGGTCGGGCCCCTTATGCCGTGCTCCCGAGGAAGGAATCGAACCCTCATTCAATGGACCAAAACCATTTGTCCTGCCATTAGACGACTCGGGATCGTCTGCGCTTTATGTCCGATTCGATGTCTCGGTGCCGAGCGCCGCCCCTACTATGCCGTACCAAGCCCCCTCGATGCGACGGTACAGCTCGGCGCTCCGGCGCACTTTGATCACGAGGCAGCCCCGGTAACTCTCGCCCACGTTCTTCCGAACCGTCTTCGGGTTGTGCTTCTTGAGCGTCGTTTTGTAGAAGGCGCTCCGGGGCGCCCCCGTCAGGCCGGCCCAGTACCGTTCGATGCCGGTCACGTCGGCGGACTCGTGGACCAGCACGCCGAAGCGGAGCCGGTCGCGGTCGATGCCGAGCAGGTCGAGCCAGGCCAGGAACACCTGGATCATGCCCGGGTCGCTGTTGACGAAGGTGACGGTCTCCCGGCGCGCGTGCGGCTTGTCCTTCGTGCCCTCAGCCCAGTAGAGGGCGACACCCGTGAGGAACAGCTCGCGATCGGACAGTGGGCCGACGGCCCGCCGTGCCTCGTCCTTGGTCTGCCGTCGCGCGTCCTCCCGTACCGCACTCTCGTGCTCCCACCGCTTGCGCGCCGCCAGCTTCGCCCGTTCCGACGCGTCCTGCCGCGCGGGCTTCGGCAGGTCCCTCACCCACAGCGAGATCGAACTCTTGGAGCAGCCCAGCTCGAGCTGGATCCGATCGTAGGTCCAGCCCTGGAGGCGCAGTTCCCGGGCGCGGTCGCGCAGATCGTCCTTGGCGTTCGGGCGCCCGGTCCAGTCGGGCGGGGGCTCGCCCTCCAGCAGGCGGTTGAGGAGGTCGTTGTTGTCGACGTGGATGCGGTCGCGGATCTGGCGGCGGCTGAGTCCCTCCCGCCGCAGCGCGAGTGCCTGTGCGCGAAGGGCGCCGAAATCGCCGTACGTGCCTGTGGCATGCGTCATAGGCACAGGCTCCGGCGGACGATGGCATTCCGGGCCGAAACCGCTGGGGGCGCAGCAGTTCGAGTGATACCCGTTGGTTTCGGCTGCGTTCGATTGTCGGGTGTGGTGCGGGTCGGTAGGTAAAAGTCTCCTGAAACGGGAGCGGGAGCGCCCGTAGGCTGGATGCATGACCACGACGGGGGAAGTTCACCGAGCCACGGCCGGGGGGCCGTGGTGGTGGGAGCGGCGGCGCAGTGCGCTGTTCGACGGGGGACTGGGGGTGCTGTCGGCCGCGGAGTGCGCGGTCGAGGGAGTGTCGTTCGCGCACAAGGCGGGGCTGCCGGCCGCGGTCGGTGTGGTCTTCGGCGTCCTCGCCGGGGCGACGCTGGTGCTGCGCCGGCAGTGGCCGATCGCGGTGGTCCTGGTGTCGGTGGCGATCACGCCGGCCGAGATGGGCGTGCTGATGACGGTCGTCGCCCTGTACTCGCTGGCGGCGTCGGAGATGCCCCGGCGGATCATCGGCGCGCTGGCATCGATGTCATTCGCGGGGACGCTGATCGTGACCGTCGTGCGGGCGCAGCAGGACGCGGCGCGCGGTGTGGACGCGTTCCAGGTGGGCAGCTGGCTGGTGCCCTTCATCGCGATCACGACGGCGCTGGGTGTCACCGCTCCGCCGCTGCTGCTCGGCATGTACGTGGGTGCGCGCCGGCGCCTGATGGAGAGCCTCCAGGAGCGCAACGAGTCGCTGGAGCGCGAGCTGTCGCTGCTCGCCGAGCGGGCCGAGGAGCGGGCCGAGTGGGCGCGAAGCGAGGAGCGGACGCGGATCGCGCGGGAGATGCACGACGTCGTCGCGCACCGGGTGTCGCTGATGGTGGTGCACGCGGCGGCGTTGCAGGCGGTGGCCCGCAAGGACCCGGAGAAGGCGGTGAAGAACGCCGCGCTGGTGGGGGACATGGGCCGGCAGGCGCTGACGGAGCTGCGGGAGATGCTCGGGGTGCTGCGGTCCGGTGAGTCCGTGCCGCAGCGGGTGCCCGAGGTGCCGTTGCAGGCCGTCGGGGTGGCCGCGGCGGCCGCCGCTTCGCGGGCCGAGGCGGAGGCGGAGGGCGAGAGCGGGCCCAGCCTGGCCGAGCTGGAGGAGCTGGTGGGGCAGTCGCGGGCCGCCGGGATGGTCGTCGAGGTGTCGGTCGAGGGGGACGTGCGGGTGTACGCGGCCGTGGTGGAGCAGACGGCGTACCGGGTGGTGCAGGAGGCGCTGACCAATGTGCACAAGCACGCGGCGGGCGCGAAGACCTATGTGCGGCTCGCGCATCGTGGTGCCGAGGTGGCGATGCAGGTGGAGAACGAGCCGCCGCCGGTGCTCGCGGCGGCCTCCGTGGGGTTGCCCTCCGGGGGGAACGGGCTGGTGGGGATGAAGGAGCGGGTGTCCGGGCTCGGGGGTGTGTTCGTGTCCGGGCCCACCGACGCGGGGGGATTCCGGGTGTCTGCCGTGCTGCCTGCTCAGGTGGCGGCGCTGGAGGGCTGAACGGGCGGTCGTCCGTCCGCGGCAGTTCCCCGCGCCCCTGAGGGCCGCAGGCCTTCCAGGGGCGCGGGGAGCCCCACCGGCGGTCGGACGGCGACGAGACGTCCTATGCCGCCTGGAGGCGAGGCGGCTGGAGGCCCGCGATCAGGGTTTCCAGGGCCTGGTCGATGGTCGGGCCGAGGTACCAGTCGCCGCTGTGGTCGAGGGCGTAGACCCGGCCCTCGGTGTCGATGGCGAGGAGCGCCTCGGTGCCCGATTCGGCGCCGAGCGGGCAGACCTCGGTGTCGAGGGCGCGGCCGAGGTCGCCGA
Organism: Streptomyces sp. NPDC001904; assembly: GCF_040297005.1. Taxonomy (NCBI): domain Bacteria; kingdom Bacillati; phylum Actinomycetota; class Actinomycetes; order Kitasatosporales; family Streptomycetaceae; genus Streptomyces; species Streptomyces sp. NPDC001904. Next base: position 433,999 of record NZ_JBEOYI010000001.1, read on the forward strand.
GGGTGCGGGCCATGTGCAGGCCGTGCAGCGGGTCGAGGTGCGGCTGGGACGGTGCTATGTGCCGGCCGGGTCCGGGCGGGGTGACGTGCAGGCCGCCGAACTCGGCCCAGGCCTCGACCGCCGCGGGGAAGACGGCGTGCCGGTGGCCGGCGGGGGAGACGTGGGTGCGCAGGGCGTCGGCCCAGAACTCGGCCTGCTTGATGTCCCAGCGTCCGGGCTGCCAGCCGGCGGCGCGCAGGGCGCTGTCGGCGGGGGTGGTGAAGCGGGTGGGCGAAGCGCCTTTGTCGGTGGGGGAGTCGGGCATCAGCGGGCGGCCTCGTCGGAGTCGTCGGTCGGGTCGACCACGCGGACGCCGAAGTGGGCGGTCAGCGCGGTGCAGGCGCGGCAGGGGCGGGCGAAGCCGCCGTGCAGCGGGTCGCCGTCCTCGCGGATGCGGCGGGTGGTGAGCTTGGCGTGCTTGAGGGATTTGCGGGCCTCGCTCATCGTCATCGGTCTGCGCCGGGCCCGCTTCGACTTCTCCGTGCGTTCGGTGTCGGTCGAGGCGAGGTGCCGGGAGATGAGGATGGCCTCCGCGCAGCGGCCGGTGAAGCGGTCGCGCTGGGCGGACGTCAGGGTGTCGAGGAAGTCCTGGACCAACGGGTGCAGCGCGGGCGCCTGTTCGCCGCGGGCCGCGGTGGAGGTGAGGGTGGTGCCGCGGACGGACAGGGCCGCGGCGACCGTCGGCAGGATGCCGTCGCGGCGGCCGCGCAGAGCCGGCGCGGGGCTGGTGTCGGTGGCGCTCCAGCCCACGCGTGGGTCGGCACCCACCCCGGTGTCGGTGGGTGTGACGGTCTGAGCCGTGCCGCTGTTCATGTGGTGCTTCCCCTCCTGCGGTCGCCCGCTGCAAACCCCCGGGTTGCCTGGACAGAGTGCCAAATGGGGCGGGCGGTGCGGTAGTCGGTCCCCCGCGACACGCGCGATCGTCACGGGGTGGTGACAGTGGGGTGACTGCTGGTCATGGAACTGGAGGCCCGATGACCGGTGTCGTACAACCGCATAGGCTGTCATGACGGCTAACCATCAACATCGTCCACAGCGCCGCAGGGGGCAACCGCCATGACGACAGGTCGGCTCGGGCAGCAGGCCGCGCCGCCGAACGCGGCCTATGCCGGGCAGGTAGTGCATTTCCCGGACCCGGTCCGTGCCGCCCGGCATCCGAGGGGTGTGCGGGTGGACCGGGACGGCTACCCGGACTTCTCCGCGTACGCGCGCGCGGCGGCCGAGATCGCCGAGCCGCCGCAGGGGTTCGGCGTCGACGAACTGCGGCTCACGGACTACGTGTCGGCGAACGCGGTGCAGGCGGCGGCGGGGCACGAACTGTGGGACACCATCCCGCCGGTGGCGACTCCGCACGGCTGGACGTGGCATCACGTACGCGGTTCGCGCCGGCTGGAGTTGGTGCCGGTCGAGGTGAAGGCGCTGTTGCGGCATCACGGCGGGCTGGCGACGGCGTCGGTCGACCAGTACAAGCGGGGCACGCGTTCCTTGCAGGACACCCGGCCCGCGCACTTCGGTCTGCCGAAGTCGGCGGTGGCGGTGACCGAGCAGCAGGTGCTCGGCGCGGAGGAGGAGCTGGGGTACCGGCTGCCGGGCGCGTACCGCTCGTTCCTGAAGGCGGGCGGCGGGTGTGCGCCCGTGGGGGCCGCGCTGGACGCCGAGTTGGGGCTGCTGATCGACCAGCCGTTCTTCACGGTGCGTGACGAGGCGGCCGTGAACGACCTGGTGTACGTCAACAAGTGTCTGCGCGATCACCTGACGAAGGACTACCTGGGTGTGGCGTTCGTGCAGGGCGGGATCCTCGCCGTGAAGGTGAAGGGTCAGGCCGCGGGGTCGGTGTGGTTCTGCGCGTACGACGACGCGCGGGACGGCGGTGAGACGGCGCACTGGTCGGTGTCCGAGCGGGTGGAGCGGCTGCTGCTGCCGTGCGGTGACGACTTCGATGTCTTCCTGTCGCGGCTCGCGGGCAATCCGCCGGAGCTGGAGACGGTGGCGAACCTGATGGTGGACGGCGGTTTCGCGCACGCCGTCCCGGCCGATGCGCCGGACGAGGGGTGAGGGTCCGATGGTGACGTTCGCACAGGCGCAGGAGCGCGCCGAGGAGTGGATCAACGGCGATGTGCCCGCGTATCAGCACCGGGAGGTGCGGGTGCGGGAGTTCGAGCTGGGGTTCGTGGTGTGGGCCGAGGACCGCGAGGGCGGTGCGGTCTCCGACAGCGGCGGCCAGCGGCTGGTGATCGCGCGGGACTCCGCCGAGGCGACGCTGTGGCCGGCGCTGCCCGTGGGTGAGGTGATCCGGCGGTACGAGGAGGAGTACGGGCTGCCGGAGGCGCCGGCGGGGCCTGCGGCGCCGCGGCCGCCGGAGCGCGTGGACCTCAATCAGACGTCGTTCCTGCTGTCGCCGCCGGAGTGGCTCCAGGAGGCGGCGGACAAGCTGGGGATCGCCGGGAGCGGTGCGCCTGCGCCGGAGCGGGCCGAGGACGCCGAGCCGCAGGACGCGGTGCCGGCCTCCGCGTCCGCCCCGCCCCCGCCACCACCACCGCCGCCCGCGCCGGTGCCCGCCGACGCGACGCCGTGGGCCGGTACGGACACCAATGGGGTGGGCGACGAGGAGGACCGGCTGGTCCCGCTGCCCGACACGGTGTTCTCGCCGCCGGTGACCGAGGACGCGAAGCCCGGTCCGGCGCCGAGCGGCGCCCTGCTGCCGCCTCCGCCGCCGCCCCCGCCTGCTGCGCCCGTGAGTGCGCCGCCGTCGTCTCCCGGCGCGGGGCCGGGCGGTGCGCCGTTGCCGCCGCCGGTGCCGGGGACCGCCGTGCCGATCACGCCGCCGCCCGGGGCCGTGCCCGCGTACGGGTATCCGCAGAGCTCCGCGCCCGGTCCGGGCCGGGACGCCGCCGGGCGGCCGCTCGCGCCGGACGCGGAGGACATCGCGAACGCCGCCACCAGCAAGGCGCAGCCGCCGCGCGGCGGTGGCGCGCAGACTCCGCCGCCGCCGGGCAGCCCGGGGCTGCCCGGCGGCGGTTACGTGCCGACGCAGATGGTGCCCGCGCCCGGCCCCGCCGGTCCGCCGGAGCCGCCGGCCGCCACGCAGCCCCCGCCGCCCGGCGCGGCGGTGCACCACGCCGCGACCATGCTCTCCGGCCCGCCGGTGGTGGGCCCCGGTGCGCCCGGCACCCCGCCGCCGCCCGGTCCGCCCGGCGCGCCGCTGCCGCCGGGCCCGCCCGGTGCTCCCGGTGCTCCCGGTCCGGCCGGTGCTCCGGGTCCGTCCGTGGGTCCCGGCACCCCGCCCCCGCCCGGTCCGCCCGGCCCGCCGCCGGGTGGTGACGCGGTGCACCACGCGGCGACGATGCTCTCGGGGCCCGGCCCGCAGGTGCCCGGCGGGATGCAGCCGCCGCCCGGCGGGATGCCGCCCGGTGCGATGCCGCCGCCGGTCGCGGGGCAGCAGATCCCGGGCGGGCCGCCGCCCGCGTACGGGTATCCGCAGGCGCCTCCCGGCCGGCCCGCCGGTCCGCCGACCGTGGGCCCGGGCTACCAGGCGGTGCTGCGCTACCGCGCGCCCGACGGCTCCGAGCAGCAGCTCATCCGCCGCTCGGCGCCCGGTGTGCCGCACCCGGAGTGGCAGATCTTCCACGAGCTGCGCGGCATGAACATCCCGCCGGACCAGGTCCTGGAACTGCACACGGAGCTGGAGTCGTGCGCGCTGCCCGGCGCCTACTGCTCCCGCATGATCCAGGAGCAGTGGCCGCAGGCGCGGATCACGTCCATCGCGCCGTACGGCACCGATCACGCCTCGCGTCAGCAGGGCATGCAGCAACTGATCGCGCACCAGGGCGAGTTGCACCAGGTCGCCGACGGTCCGGCGCGTCCGGCGCCGGTCCGGGCGCCGCTGCCGCCCGCGCAGCCCGCGCCGCCGGTCCCGCCGGAGGGCATCGCGCAGGAGCTGGCGGCGGCCTTCGGCCCCGGGGTGTTCCGGTTCGACCAGCGGGCGGTGTCGCGCCAGGGCGTGCCGGACGTCGTGGCGCACACCCTCGTCGTGGCGGGTCTGCCCGCGGACTTCGGGCCGTTCTTCTGGGCGCAGGCCCAGCCGGGCCGTCCGGTGCCGACGCTGGCGGAGCTGGCGCAGGAGCGCGGGGTGCAGCCGGGGCCGGACGCGGGCTCGTACCTGGTGATGGGCTCCGACTTCGGCAAGGCGCTGTGCGTGCAGTACGGGACGGCGCACATCGTCGCCGTGCCCGTCGAAGCCGGTCCCGGCGGGGCGCCGGTGCCGCCGCAGTTCGTGAACAGCGGGCTGCCGGAGTTCGCCCGGTCCCTGGCGCTGCTCGGCCGGATGTGGCGGCTGCGCTACGGGCTCAACCCGGAGCAGGCGGGCCGCTGGACCGTCGACTTCCAGGCCCAGCTGAGCGCGCTGGACCCGGCCGCGCTCGGCTCGCCCGAGACCTGGTGGTCGGTGCTCCTGGAGCAGATGTGGGACGGGCTGCTGTAGCGGTCCGTGCGCCGTGGGGCGATGCACCGTAAGGGTGTGTCGCCCTGCGGCTTTTCTGGTGGTGTGTCAGGTTCGTACCATGACGATGCCGCCAGAGCCGCCGGAGCATCCGCTGCCGCCCGCGAGCAGCACCACGGTGTACCGGGCGGAGCGGCGGCGGCGCGGGCGGAAGGGCGGCGGCCGCCGGAGCGTGCTCCGGCGGATCCTGCTGACGCTGCTCGTGGTGCTGGTGGTGGTCGTCGCGTACGCGGCCGGTGTGGGGATCTGGGCGGTCGGGCAGATCCAGCGGACCGACGCCCTGGGCGACTACAGCGGCCGGCCCGCCGCGGGCAAGGGCACGAACTGGCTGCTGGTCGGCTCGGACACCCGCAAGAACCTCACCAAGGAGCAGCAGAAGGAGCTGCACGTCGGCTCCGACTCGGGTGACGAGACGGACACGATCATCGTGCTGCACTACGGGGCGAGCGGCCCGTATCTGGTGTCGATCCCGCGCGACAGCTACGTGAGCATCCCCGGCCACGGCAAGAACAAGATCAACGCCTCGTACGCGCTCGGCGGCCCCGAGCTGCTGGCGCGCACGGTCGAGCAGGCGACGGGGCTGCGCCTCGACCACTACGCCGAGGTGAACTTCGCCGGGTTCGTGGACGTCGTGGACGCGCTGGGCGGTGTCGAGGTCTGTGTGCCGCAGGATCTCAGCGACTCGTACTCGGGGGCCGACTTCGAGGCCGGCTGCCAGACGATGAACGGCACCGAGGCCCTGGCCTACGCCCGCGACCGGCACAGCTACGCCAACGGCGACCTGGGCCGCGTCCAGGCGCAGCGCCAGCTGATCTCGGCGATCGCGGACAAGGCGCTGAGCCCCGGCACGCTGCTGGCCCCCTGGAAGCTCCTGCCGTTCCTGAACGCCTCGCTGGACGCGCTCACCGTCGACCAGGACGCGGGCCTGCTGAACCTCGGCAGGCTGGGCCTCGAAATGGATGACATCTCACACGGCGACGGGTCCACGACGACCGTGCCGATCGCGAGCGAGCCCTCTGTCCCCGGGGTCGGCGATGTGGTCGAGTGGAACGAGACCGAGGCCGCCGAACTCTTCTCCGCGCTCCGCGCCGACACGACGATTCCGACTTTCGGCAGCAATTGACGCATCCTTGACCGAGTGGGTCATGCGGTGTGTCACGTGTGTCGCGTTATGAGCGCTTCCGCTTGATCCATAAGGATGTGCGCCAATCACGCAGAACGTCGTGCGTCGGTCGGTCGCTGTGTCGGTGTGGAGAGGGGAACCCAGAATGAGTCCTGTGAGCCCTGGGAGCGGTGCGGGTACGGGTGCGTCGGCGTCCGGTGCGTCGGCGTACGGCTTCGTGGTCACGCGGGGCCGGGGCGTGCGCGGATACCGCCCCGAACAGGTGGAGGCCTTCGCCGCCGGGCTGTCCCGGGAGCGCGACGACGCGTGGGAGCGGGCCGCGCGGCTGACCGTCCTGCACAAGGAGATGGAGGCGGAGGCCGAGCGGCTGCGCGCGGCCGTCGAGCGGCTGGCCCCGCAGACGTACGCCACGCTGGGCAAGCGCGCCCAGTACCTCCTGGAGCTCGTGGAGGAGGAGACCGCCGCGGTGCGGCACGCCGGGCGGAGCGACGCCCAGTCCGTCGCCGAGGCCGCCGAGCGGGACGGCGGCGAGCTGCGGGACGCCGCCCAGGCCCACGCCGACGAGGTGCGCGGGGCGGCGGAGGAGCGGGCCCGGCAGCGGGAGGCCGCGACCCGGGCCGCCGCCGACGAGGTCCGCATCGCCGCCCGCCGCGAGGTGAAGGAGACGCGGAGCGAGGCGCTGGAGGCGCTGCGCGAGATGCGGCGCCGCTGCGAGGCGGTCCTCGCCGACCAGGCCGCGGAGCAGGCCGAGCGGATCGACGCGCTGGAGCGGGAGGACGCCCGGCGCGGGACCGCGGCGGACGAGTGGGAGGCCGCCGCCGTCGCCGAGGCCGAGGCGCGGCTGTCCGAGGCGAAGCGGGCCCTCGCCGAGGCCGAGGAGGCGGCGCGGCACCGGCAGGAGGACGCCGAGGCCTCCGGCGCGGAGCTGGTCGCGCAGGCGCGGGCGCGGGCCGAGCGGATCGGCCGGGAGACCGACGGGGTGCTGCGCGAGCACACCGAGGTCCGCGACGAGATGCGGGCCCACATGGATCACGTGCGCAGTTCGCTTGCTGCGCTGACCGGGCGGGCGCCCGCCGACTCCGAGTAGGGGTCCTCCGGCGGGCGGCCGGCTGTCGGTCGCCGCGCCCCGCGTGGGGCGCTCCTGCTACGTTGCCGAGAAGGATGCGGCCAAGTGACGTACAGGAAGCGGGGATCGACGGTGACGAGTGAGGGGCGGCTGCTGCCGGAGGTCGAGCGAGGGGACGTGCGGCGCATCACCGTGGTCGGCGAGGACGTCCTGCGGCGGCGTTGCAGGCCGGTCACGCAGGAGCACTTCGGCACCCCCGGGCTGGCCCGCCTGATCGACGACATGTTCGCCACGAACCACGTCGCGCACGGCGCGGCCATCGCCGCCAACCAGGTCGACGTGGACCTCCAGTTGTTCGTGTACGACATGGAGGACGACTGGGGCGTGCGGCACACCGGCGCCATCGCCAACCCGGTGCTCGACGAGGAGCCGCTCGCCGACCGCAGACTGGTCGAGGGCATGGAGGGCTGCCTGTCCGTGCCCGGCCCCTACAAGGCGGTCGCCCGCGCCGATCACGCGATCGTGCGCGGCCAGGACAAGGACGGCGCCCCGCTGGTGGTCGAGGGCCGCGGCTACTTCGCCCGCTGCCTCCAGCACGAGACGGACCATCTCCACGGCCGCCTGTATCTCGACCGCCTCGGCAAGCGCGAACGCCGGGACGCGCTGCGGGAGATGGAGGAGCTGCGGGACGGGGTGCTGGCCCGGCGGGCGGCGCTGGCGGAGCGGCTGGGGAAGTAGCTTCCCGGTCCGCCCCCGGCATGTTGCCCGGCCCCCGGCTCCTGCTCGTCGGCACACTGCTCGCAACGCCTCCGGTGAACGGTCCGGGGGCGTGGCGCGAGGAGAGGGACGAGTGTGAAGCGCAGGACGATGGGGACGGCGGCAGCCTTGGTGGCCCTGCTGGGCGGAGCCCTGGGCACGGCGCTGCCCGCCGCGGCGGCCGCCGCACCCGCACCCGCCTACTACCCGGACGTCGACTGGATCACCTGCCAGGTCAACGAGGAGCGGGCCGCGCACGGGCTGCCCGCGCTGCGGCTGTCCGACAGGGCGTCCGAGGTGGCCGCCGCCCACGCCCGGGACATGGCGGGGCAGGGCAGGCTCACCGCGGTGGGCGGCGACGGCCGCGACCTGCGGGCCCGGCTGACCGACGCCGGGCTGTTCTCCGCCCACGCCGAGGAGTTCATGTACTCGGGTTACCACCATGACGGCTACTTCGCGGACACGATCACCGACCCGGACCCGGGCAACGACATCTACCCGTCCCTCATGAGCCCCGGGGTCACGGCCGTCGGCATCGGCTACGACCGCCGGTACTGGGACGTGGATCTGCTGGGCCCGCACCGCAAGCTGGTCACCCGGGCCCCGGTCTGCGCGAAGGCGGGGTGAGGGGCGGTCGGGGCCGGGCGGCGAGCGCGTCGCGGGATCAGTCTCCCGAGATGCCCCAGAAGTACAACTCGCTGGGCCGCCCCGCGCCGTCGTGCAGCACCGCGACCCGGCCGGACCAGCCCTCCTCGACCAGGGGCTCCATCGCCTCGACGTGTTCGCGCGTGAGGACGTCCGTGCCGGTGAGGCGGCAGGCCTCGTCGGGCTGGACCGGGCGGATCGTGCAGGCGCCGGGGGCCTCGCCGGGACGCAGCACCCGCTCCATGTCGAGTATCGAGTGCGTCCCCGACTCGCGGGCGTCCTCGTCCTCCCACAGCTCCTCGACCGTGGCGGGCCGGGGCACGCGGTCGTCCTCGTCCAGGGGGTGGTCCCCCGACCAGTAGTAGTCCTCGTCCCGGAAGACCCGCTCCCGCAGCTCCTCCAGCGCCGCCGACACGTCCTCCTGGTACGGGACGTAGTACTCCCAGCCCGACGCTCCCACGATGCCCCTGCCTCCGAACTCGGTGTCTCTGTACGTGCGTTCGAGGGAACGTAGCAGGGCGGAGGCGGGCCCCTACGCCGGATCCCACAGGCGGGCGGCGTCCAGGCCCAGTGCGTACGCGCCGTCGGGGCCCGCGACCGTCAGCCGCAGACCGGCGGAGAGGGCGAGGGCCCGGCAGCGGACCAGAAGCGGGACGACGTGTACGCGGCCGGTGCGCAGGTGCCACAGGTGCACCCGCGCGTCGGTCCAGGCCACGGCGAGGACCGGGCCGTCGGCGGTGTGCGCGGCGGCCAGGGCGGTGACGAAGGCCGGGCGCCTCTCGACCGGCTCCGGCAGCGGATCGGCGGAGGCCGCCCAGAGACGGACCGTGCCGTCCAGGGCCGCGCTCATCACGAGGGTGTGCCCGTCGTCCGGCGGCGCCAGGCAGGTCACCGCGGTGACCGGGGCCTGGTGCAGGGCCCGCGAGCGCGGGTTCGGGTGGTAGGTGTCCAGGGCCCAGAGGTGCACGCCGCCCTGTTCGTCGCCCAGGGCCGTGGTTCCGCTGAGCGGGCACTGCCCCAGGGCCGTCGGCCGCAGCTCGGGATGACGCAGCGTCAGAGTGCCGTGGTGGGAGGCGATGTGGCCGAGGACCACGGCCGCCGTTCCCTCCGGCTGCGGGGTGACGGGCTGGAGGGCGCCGGTGTCGGAGAGGAGGAGCATCGCCCCGTCACGGCGTACGGCGATGCCGTCCGGGCGCACGCCTCTCGGCGAGCCGACGGCGGCGGTGTCGGCGCCGGTCGCCGGATCGAGGAGGGTGAGCGCGCCCAGCGCGTCGGCGGCGAGCAGCGGTCCCGGCCCGCCGGGCGTCGGCGCCAGCGCGGTGACGGCCGCGTCGGGGCGGGCCCAGACGGCCGTGAACGGGTGCTGTTCGGCGAGGGGGAGCAGATAGCGGGCGAGGGCGGGGCTCACTCCCAGCGCGGCGGTGTGCAGGAGGGCGGCGCGCCCGGTGGTGCCGTGCCCGGGGTCGGACAGCTGCGGGGCCGCCGTGCGCCAGACCTCCCGCAGGCCGGGCGGCGTGGGGATCCGCTCGTCGGCCAGGCAGGCCGCGACGGACACGGCCGAACCGTGGACGAGGAAGCCCGGGTCGGTGAGCAGCGCGCGGACGGTGCGGCTCGTGCCGGGCGACAACAGCGCCTGGTCCAGGGCGTGTTCGCGGGCGGACTCGGGGGCCAGGTCCCAGTGCGGGCGGCCGTCGGCGCCGCGCGGGACCAGTGCGGTGAGGTCCTCCGCGCTGCGGGCCCCGGCCGGTGGCGCGTAGCCGGCGTGCGGGGTGTCGCCCGCGTCGATGGACTCCGTGCCGGGCCAGGCGTCGAGGAGGTCCGTGTCGCCGACCTCCACGACGGCGCGCGTCTGCGGCAGGCGCAGCAGCGGGACGAGCAGGTCCCGGACCAGGGCGGCCGGCTGGGCGAGTGGCAGGTCGGCGGGGCCGCGGCCGGCCAGGTGCAGGTCCGGTACGAGGAGCAGCAGCGGGCGCGGATCGCCGGTGAGGCGCTCCAGCAGCCGGTCCGGGGAGAGCGGGCCGTAGCCGAGCTGGCGGCCCAGTTCCCAGGCGAAGGCGTCGGCGAAGAGTCCGGCGGCGGGGACCGTCGCGTGCGCGGTGGTGCGGGCGTGCCCGGTCGGGCCGAGGAGGAACCAGGTCAGCAGATGGCTCTTGCCGCTGCCGCGCGCCCCGCGCAGCAGGCAGACCCGGGCCCGGTCGGCCGAGGTGTCTGCCGCCCAGTCGAGCAGCGCCGGACCGTGCGCCGCGCTCACGCCCTCCCGCGGCGGCCAGGCGGTGATGTCGGGCGGCTCGTCGAGCGCGGGCGCCGGGTTCACCGGTCCGCCTCCGCCATTTCGCCGAGCAGCCGGATGCCCTCGGCGCGGGAGGCGGCCGTCTCGCCGTAGGGGAAGTGGTGCGTCAGCTGTGCGTCCGGGAACACCTGCGCCAGCCACAGGGAGCAGTAGTGGCCGGGCATGAAGCAGGGCGCCAGGTCGGTGTGGATGCGCAGGACCTGATCCGGCTCGACCCCGGCCGCGCGCAGCGCGTTCCACAGCCGCTCCTCGGGGTGCAGGGCGATGGTGCCGGACTGGGTGAGGATCTGCTTGGTGCCCATGCCGTCGACGTATTCGAAGGCCGCGTACGCCGCCGCGGCGGCGGTGTCGTGGATGTCGTCGAGCACCAGCGGCCACCAGCTCTCGCGGTCGGCGAAGGCGCGCGGATCCCGGGTGCGCAGCGACTCCCCGAGCCGGTCGAAGGCGGCCGAGGCGACCTGCGGCCGGTCCGTGCTCAGGATGGTGCGCAGGGCCTCGCGGGCTTCCGCGAGGCCGGTGGCGAACGCTTCGGCGGAGGAGCTGACGAAGCGGTCCGGCTCGTCGAAGTCCAGCAGTACGGCCCACACGGCGCCTTCGGGGTCGGCGCACAGTTCGAAGCCGCCGTCGCTGCCCAGCCGCGTCCAGGGCGCGCACTCCTGGCGGGAGACGCGGAGCCCGTGCGCGTCGGCGTACTCGCCCAGGAGCACCGGGTCGTCGTGGCCCGTCGTGAAGTAGGGGCCGACCTGCACGGGCACGGAGATCCCGGCCTGTTCGAAGGTCCGCGCCTGTCCGTCGTCTGTCACCGGGTCCGTGCTCCTCACTCGAAGTGGTGTTCAGGATCCACAAGGTACGTGAGGACGTCGAACCAGCGGGATTCCGGATTCTCCAGAGCGGCCGGATCGATGGAAGTCATCGTTTCCTGGATGCGCGCCCGCACCTCTTCCAGCTCCACCTTCCGGTGGGATTCCCAGTCGTAGTTCGGGCTTTCCAGCTTGAGCAGGTAAAGGAAATGCACAAAGGACCGCAGATCGCTGTTCAGCAGGTAGCTTTCCCCGTCCTGCGGCAGGCAGTGGACCTTTCCGGTCCCCGGGTCGAATGCGATGTCGTCGTAAGGAATCATGCCCAGGCCGATCCAGTCGTCCTCGACGGGTTCGAGGCGCTCGCCGATCCCGTCGTCCAGGTCGAACCACGGGTTCTCCCAGACCGGAATGCCCAGCGTGGCCAGCACGTCCCTGGCGTCCGCGTCCGTCACGGGACCGAGGATGCTCTCCGGTGCGGTGATCAGCTCGTCCGGAGCGAAAACGGCCTCAAGCATGCTGCGATCGAGGTTGCTGCTCATGTGCTCTCATCCCGCCAAAAATGGATAATCCGACGCATCTTATCTATTCAGTTTCAGCTGGTCAAGATAGCTTTTCATGGCGGAATTGCCGCGCGCTCTCGATGCTGCATCGCTGCCGTATTCGATGCTGTGGGTCACTGTCGTCCCCGGGAATCTCTCCGCCATCCATGAACTGCAATTCGCTCCTGTACTGCAGGGTTCTCTCTCCGTATAGAGTTCCCGTATGCGGGACGGTTCCCCCTCTCTCAGGAACGGTGTTCCGATCATTCGTTCCGAGTGTCTGAACCCATTGCTGCGGCCCACCAGGATGAAGTCTCCGCTGCCGTCCGCGCCGGTCACTCGCGCGGACGCGTAGTTGTTGCTCGTGAAATCTCCGTCGGCGTTCCTGGTGCCGTAACTGCGGTCCGCGTGGCGGGCGAGCCGGGTGGCCTCGGAGAGGTCGGTGGTGCCCACCGCGACCTGCGAGGACGAGGCCGTCGGCCGTGGATCGGTGCGTCCCTCGCTCTTGTTCTTCAGCTTGGCGTGCTGTTCACCCGGTTTCGGGCGGCCGATCGAGGAGCTGTCGAGCCCGAGCTTCGCGCGGTCGGCGTCGGTCAGCTCCGAGTGGGTGCGGTCGGGGTTCAGCCGGCGGATGCTCCCGTCGTCGGCCATGTGGTAGACGGGCGTCGACTCGGTTCTGGGGCGTTTGGCGAGCCGCTCCAGCTCCGCCGCGTGCTTCGCGTCGTTCTCCACATGGTTGTTCGCGACCCGCTTCAGCCGCTTCCCGGTGTCGTGGTAGAGATCCTTGACGGCCTTGCCGACGTCCTGCCCGACGGCTTTGCCCGTCCGCTGCGCGGCGTGCTCCAGCGCCTTGACGATCTGGTTGGTCACTCGAAGCTCACCCCCGACAGCCGGGACGTGAACTCCTCTGCGTGCGCGGCCACCTTCTCGGCGTGCCCGTGCATCAACTCGGCGCGGGCGTGCACCTGTTCCGGGTCGATGGAGAAGCCGGTCCCCGCGCCGCCCCCGCCCGCGGGCACGCCCGCCGCCGACTCCGCCGCCTGGAAGACCAGCCCGCTGACCGCCCGGCCGACCGTCTCCACCAGCGGCTCCACGGCCGCCTCGATGACCTGGCCGATGATGTACTGCTCGAGCTGCTGCTCCAGGTAGTCCATCAGCTTCTCCGCGGCCTCCACGACCAGCACCTCGGCCGCCTCCGCGAGTCCGAGGGTCGCCACCGCCGCCGCCTGGTCCGCGATGAACGTGGCCGCCAGCACCACCAGTTCGGCGATCGCCTCGACCTTCATGCCGACGATGACGTCCGCCGCCACGTCCAGCGCGGTCGCCACCGCGTGGCAGGCCGTCAGCAGCTCGGACATGTGGTCGGAGGAGAGCTGGGACCACTTCGCCAGCAGCGCCTCGTAGGAGGCGCCCTGGTACACGTCGGCCATCTTCGTCAGCGTCGCCGAGGAATCCTGGTGCGTCTCGTCCAGCTTCTCCGCGAAGTCCCGCACGTGGGAGGCGAACTCACGGACCTTGTCCTCATTCACGCTCGGCCAGTTCACCCCGATGAACTGGAGGAAGGAAACGACTTCTTCAGGCAGCTCGACAGCCACAGCGCCCCCGCTTGGAGACAGTGAAACACCAGCTCCGCACGGTAGTTCGGGGACGGCAACGGTAGGGCAAACGCAGGCTGCGGAAAGCTTCAACCACGCTTAAGAGATGGTCATTCGGCGCGGCGCCGGTCCGCGCCCGGCACCGGCCTGCTCGCCCCTGCCAGGATCCAGCCCTCCACCGCCTCGTACTGCCGCTGCTGCTGAGCCGCCTTCCTGGGCGGGGTCAGCACCGTGCCCAGCCAGCCGAAGAGGAAGCCCAGGGGGATCGAGACGATGCCGGTGGTGGTGAACGGGAACCAGTTCAGGTCGTGGCCGGGGAAGGCCGACGTCGGGGAGCCCGAGACCAGGTTGGAGCCCGTCATCAGGATCAGGCAGGCCGTGGTGCCGCCGAGCAGGGTCCACAGCAGGCCCGCCCGCGTGTAGCGGCGCCAGAAGAGGCTGTAGACCAGGGCGGGGGCCAGGGCGGAGGCGCCCAGACAGAAGGAAAGGGTGGACAGCGGCTGGAGGTTGCGGTGCTGGACCAGGGTGGCCAGGAGGATGGCGGGGGCGCCGACGGCGAGGGCCGAGATCCGGGCCACCTTCAGCTCCCTGCGCGGGGTCGGCTGGCTCCTGCCGTACGCGAACACGTCGTGGGCCAGGGAGTTGGCGCAGGCCAGGATCATGCCCGCCACCGAGGCCAGCAGGGTCAGGAAGATGGCCGTGGTGACCGCCGTGAAGAGCAGGGCCTCCGCCGTCGAGAGCGTCGCCCCGAACGCCGCGCGCGCTCCGAGCAGGAAGGCCGTGTTGCCCTGCGCGCTGGCCGCCACGATCCCCGTACGGCCCACCAGCGCCGCCGCGCCGACCCCGAGCACCGCGATGACCAGCACGAAGACGCCGACCGCGGAGACCGCCCAGGACATCGAGCGGCGCACCTCGCGGGCGTTGCGCGCGGTATACATGCGCATCGTGACGTGCGGGAGCGCGGCGCCGCCGAGCACCACGGTCAGCTCCGAGCTGATCATGTCCAGGCGGGGGAAGCTGCTGCCCGTGAACTGCAGGCCCGAGGTGAGGTAGGCGCGGCCCGCGCCGCTGCGGGTGGCCGCCTGGGCGAGCAGGGCGCCCGGGTCCCAGTCGAAGCGGTGCAGGATCACCGCCGCGACGGCGATGCCCGAACCCAGCAGCATCACGATCTTGAAGATCTGGATGACGGCGGTGCCCTTCATGCCGCCGATCGCCGCGTAGCTGATCATGAGCCCGCCGACGCCGATCACGCAGACCGTCTTGAAGGTCTCGTTGCTGAAGCCCAGGAGGAAAGCCAGCAGGTCGCCCGCGCCCGCGAGCTGGACCAGCATGAGCGGGATGAGGGCGGCCAGCGTCACCGCGCAGGCCGCCATGCGCGCCGACCGCCCCGGCATCCGGCGCGCGAGGACGTCTCCCATGGTGAACAGGCCCGCGTTGCGCAGCGGTTCGGCCAGCAGGAACATCAGCAGCATCAGCGAGAGCGCCGTGCTGAGGGCGAGGACCACCCCGTCGTAGCCGACCAGCGCGATGATGCCGGTGGTGGACAGGACGGTCGCCGCGGAGATGTAGTCGCCCGCGATGGCCAGCCCGTTGCGCATCGGCGTCAGCCGGCCGAAGCCCGTGTAGAACTCCTCCAGGTCGTCGCGCTCGGGGCTGGTGACGATGCACAGCAGCAGCGTGGCCGTCGCCACCGCCGTGAACGCGGCCAGGGACATGGACTCGGCCGAGGTGTCCACCAGCGCGTTCACCTCCGGCCGCCGATCCGGCGCAGCCGGTGGGCCAGCGGATCGACGCGCCGCCGGGCCGTGCGCTCGTAGAGGACCAGTGCCAGGCAGGTGACGGGGAGCTGGAGCAGGCCGATGAGCAGCCCCGAGGAGAGGCCGCCGGTGACGGAGCGGTTCATCAGGTCCGGGGCGAACGCCGACAGGAGCAGGAAGAGCGTGAAGTAGCCGAGCGCGGTGAGCGTGGCGACGCGGCGCTGCCAGCGGTAGGCGGTGCGCAGCAGCCGGAGGTCGCCGGTGGGTCCGGAGGGCGGTGGCAGGTCGGGGTGTCGGGGGAGGCGGTGGGTGTGTGCCTGGGGTGGGCGGTACGGCATCCCGGTCTCCTTGCCTGGCTCGGGTCCGCCGGGGACGGGTGGACCGCAGGGAGGGGCGTGGGGAGCCGGAACGTTACTCGTAGGTAGGCGAGTTGGGGGAGGGTTTGAACGAAACGGCCGTTCGTGGACCGATTCGCCGTGACCGGACCACGGCTCTCGTCGTGGCTGGTCGTGCGGTTCCCCGCGCCCCCGAAAGGCCTGCGGCCCTCAGCTCGGGCGGGGCTTCGGGCTCGCGGGGGTGGGGGTCGGGGACGTCGGCTTCGGGGGCGCGGTGGGGAGGACCGGGAAGCGGCGCGGGGCCAGGGTGATGAGGACGGCCAGGGCCACCGCCGCCGCGCAGGCCGCGCCCACGTAGACGGCGTCGACGGCCGCGTCGATCGCCTGCCGCACCCCGTCCGCGCCGGTGTCGCGGGCCACCGAGTCGAGGTCGGCGCCCGCGCCGAGCCGGTGGGAGATCACGCCGTTGGCGACGGCGCCGAAGACGGCCGCGCCGACCGTCTGGCCGATCTGCCGGTAGAAGAGGATCGACGCGGTGGCCGTGCCGCGCTCCGCCCAGCCCACCGTGGACTGCACGCCGATGATGAGCGGCAGCTGGAACAGGCCGAGCGCCGCCCCGAGCAGCAGACTCAGCAGCGTCGGCTGCCAGACCGCGCCGGGGAAGGGCAGCAGCGGGAACGCGACGAGCAGCCCGAGCGCCGCCGTCATCCCGATCAGCGCCGTGTTCCGGAAGCCGATCCTGCGGTACACGTGCTGGCTGAGCGCCGCCGAGACCGGCCAGCTCAGCGTCATCACCGACAGCACGAACCCGGCGGCCGTCGGGGACAGGCCGAGCACCGACTGCGCGTACGTGGGCAGGAACGTGGTCGGCGCCACCATCAGCAGCCCCATCGCGCACAGCGCCAGATTGACCGCCGCGATGGTGCGCCGCCGCCACACCCACCCGGGCAGGACGGGCTCCGCCGCCCTCCGCTCGATCAGCACGACCGCGCCGATCAGCGCAACGCCCGTACAGAGCAGGGCGATCGACGTGCCCGAGCCCCAGGCCCACGCGACGCCGCCCTGCACCAGCCAGGTCAGCAGCACCCCGCCCGCCGCGAACACCGCGAGCGCGCCCGCCCAGTCGACCCGCGGGCGCGCCGCGGCCCGACGGGCCGGCTCGTGCAGATGCCGTGCGACGAGGAACAGCGCGACCACGCCGATCGGCAGGTTGATCAGGAAGATCCAGCGCCAGCCCGCCGTCGACGCGAGCAGCCCGCCGAGCGCCGGGCCGAGGACGGACGACGTCGCCCACACCGTCGACAACCTGGCCTGGATCCTGGGTCGTTGTTCCAGCGGGTACAGGTCGGCGGCCAGCGTCTGGACGGTGCCCTGGATCGCGCCGCCGCCCAGCCCCTGGACCACCCGGAAGGCGATGAGCGCGGCCATGTTCCAGGCGCTCGCGCACAGCAGCGAGCCGATCAGGAACAGCACGCTGCCCGCGATCAGGACGGGCTTGCGGCCGAGGGTGTCCGACAGCTTGCCGTACACCGGCAGCGTGACCGTCACCGCGAGCAGGTACCCGGAGAACAGCCACGAGAAGACCGAGAAGCCGCCGAGGTCCCCGACGATCTGCGGCACCGCCGTGGAGACGATCGTGGAGTCGAGCGCGGCCAGCGCCATGGACATCATCAGCGCGGCGACCACCGCTGTCTTCTTCTCCGGCATGTGTTCCCCCTGCACGTATCTCCCGGCAGGAGCTTATGCGGGTGGAGTCGACCCTGAGTAGGGCTCCACCGAGGGGTGGACTCCCCCTAGGGGTGCCTCCGTAGACCGGACCGGGGGCGGTTCGTCCCGCTGGAGGAGGAGCGGGGCGGGGGTTCTTCCTACCGTCGAGGGGTGGGGTTTTCCCCCGGGAAAGACGGTGACTTCCACCAGGGCGCCCGGGCCCCCGCGTCACCAGACTTGAACTGTTCTCGCGGACCGCCGTGAGGATTCGTATCCGGCATAGGAGAGAAACCGTGACAACGGCTGTGAGCATTCCCAGGACCGGGGGCACTGGCGGGCGAACGGCCGTTGCCGCGCGGGCGCGGCAGGTCGTGAAGGCGTACGGGTCCGGGGAGACCCGCGTCGTGGCGCTCGACCACGTCGACGTGGACATCGCGCGGGGACAGTTCACCGCGATCATGGGCCCGTCGGGCTCCGGCAAGTCCACGCTCATGCACTGCCTCGCCGGGCTCGACACCGTGACCGGCGGCCAGATCTACCTCGACGAGACCGAGATCACCGGCCTCAAGGACAAGAAGCTCACGCAGCTGCGCCGGGACCGGATCGGCTTCATCTTCCAGGCGTTCAACCTGCTCCCGACGCTGAACGCGCTGGAGAACATCACGCTTCCGATGGACATCGCGGGCCGCAGGCCGGACCGCCAGTGGCTGGACCGGGTCGTGGAGACCGTCGGCCTCGCCGGACGGCTCAAGCACCGGCCCACCCAGCTCTCCGGAGGCCAGCAGCAGCGCGTCGCCGTGGCCAGGGCGCTCGCCGCGCGGCCCGAGATCATCTTCGGTGACGAGCCGACCGGAAACCTCGACTCGCGGGCCGGCGCCGAGGTCCTCGGCTTCCTGCGCCGCTCGGTCGACGAACTCGGCCAGACGATCGTGATGGTCACCCACGACCCGGTGGCCGCCGCCTACGCCGACCGCGTCCTGTACCTGGCCGACGGCCGCATCGTCGACGAGATGCACCGCCCGACCGCCGACGCCGTCCTGGACCGCATGAAGGACTTCGACTCCCGGGGCCGTACGTCATGAGTGCCAACACCGTCCTGAAGACGTCGCTGCGCAACTTCCTCGCGCACAAGGGCCGGATGGCCCTCTCCGCGATCGCCGTGCTGCTGTCCGTCGCGTTCGTCAGCGGGACGCTCGTGTTCACGGACACGATGGACAAGACCTTCGACAAGCTGTTCACGGCCACGTCCTCGGACGTCACGGTCAGCCCGAAGGGCTCCGAGGCCGAGGGCAGCGCGACCGGCCGGCCCGAGTCGCTGCCCGCCTCCGCCGTCGCCGCCGTGGCGAAGGCGAAGGGCGTCAAGTCGGCCGAGGGCGCGGTCAGTTCGATGAACGTGACCGTCGTCGACGCCGAGAACAAGAACATGGGGTCCGAGAACGGCGCCCCGACCATCGCGGGCAACTGGACCAGGAACGACCTCCGCTCCATGGAGATCGCCTCCGGGCACGCCCCGCGCGGCCCGACCGAGGTCATGGTCGACTCCGACACCGCGCAGAAGCACCACCTCAAGCTGGGCGACGAGCTGCGCACCATCGCCGCCACCGGTGACATCGAGGCGCGGATCGTCGGCATCGCCGCCTTCACCGTCACCAACCCCGGCGCGGCCGTCGTCTACTTCGACACCGCCACCGCCCAGCGCGAACTCATCGGCAGGACGGGGCAGTTCACGCAGATCAACGTGGCCGCCGCGTCCGGCTACACCGACGCGCAGGTCAAGGCGAACATCAAGGACACGCTCACCACCCCGTACAAGCTCCAGACGCAGGCGGAGGCCGCGGAGGCCAACGCCTCCGACGTCTCCTCCTTCATGGACGTCATCAAGTACGCGCTGCTCGGCTTCGCCGGGATCGCGTTCCTGGTCGGCATCTTCCTGATCATCAACACGTTCTCGATGCTGGTCGCCCAGCGCACCCGCGAGATCGGCCTGATGCGCGCCATCGGGTCGAGCCGCAAGCAGGTCAACCGGTCGGTCCTCGTCGAGGCGCTGCTGCTCGGTGTCGTCGGCTCCGTGGTCGGTGTCGGCGCCGGAGTGGGCCTCGCCGTCGGCCTGATGAAGCTGATGTCCGCCGCGGGCATGGACCTGTCCACGAACGACCTCACCGTGAAGTGGACGACCCCCGCGATCGGCCTGCTGCTCGGCATCGTCGTCACCGTCCTCGCCGCCTACCTGCCCGCCCGCCGGGCCGGCAAGGTCTCCCCGATGGCCGCCTTGCGCGACGCGGGCACCCCCGCCGACACCAGGGCCGGAGCCGTCCGCGCCGTCCTCGGCATCCTCCTCACGGGCGGCGGCGGATACGCGCTCTACCTCGCCACCCAGGCCGACAAGGCGAGCCAGGGCTCGCTGTGGCTCGGCGCCGGCATCGTCGCCTCGCTGATCGGCTTCGTCGTCGTCGGACCGCTCCTCGCCGGGCTCGTCGTCCGCGTCATCAGCGCCGTACTGCTCCGCTTCTTCGGCCCCGTGGGACGGATGGCCGAGCGCAACGCGCTGCGCAACCCGCGCCGTACCGGCGCCACCGGCGCGGCCCTGATGATCGGCCTCGCGCTCGTCGCCTGCCTCTCCGTCGTCGGCTCCTCGATGGTCGCCTCGGCCACCGACCAGCTCGACAAGTCGGTCGGCGCGGACTTCATCGTCGAACCCAGCAACGGCGCCATCACCCCGCAGGCCGCCGCCGCCCTGAAGAAGGTCACGGCGTCCGGCGACCTCGACCACGTCACCGAGGTCAAGTACGTCAAGACGACGCTGACCGCGCCCGACGGCACCGAGGAGGAGGAAGAGCTGGTCGCGGCCAGCCCGTCCTACGCCCAGGACCTGCGCCGCGAGGCCACCTCCGGTGAACTGGCCGCCGCCTACGGCACGAACGCCATGTCGGTCGGCTCCGGCTTCGCCGAGCAGACCGGCGTCAAGGTCGGCGACGTGATGACGGTCGCCTTCGACCACGGCCGGACCGCGAGGCTCAAGGTCGCGGCGATCACCTCCGACGACACCGTCTTCGACAAGGGCGCGATGTACACCAACATCGCGACCGCGACCCGGTACCTGCCGAAGGACCGCGTGCCGCTGAACGGGATGATGTTCGCCAAGGCCGCCGACGGCAAGGCCGACCAGGCGTACGCGGCGCTCAAGAAGTCCGTCGCCGCCGACCCGACCGTCAAGGTCAAGGACCAGACCGACTACAAGCAGACCCTCAAGGACCAGATCGGCCAGCTCCTCAACATGATCTACGGGCTGCTCGCCCTCGCGATCATCGTCGCGGTGCTCGGCGTCGTGAACACCCTGGCCCTGTCGGTCGTCGAGCGCACCAGGGAGATCGGCCTGATGCGGGCCATCGGTCTCTCCCGCCGCCAGCTGCGCCGCATGATCCGCCTGGAGTCCGTGGTCATCGCCCTCTTCGGCGCCCTGCTCGGTCTCGGCCTCGGCATGGGCTGGGGCGCGACCGCCCAGAAGCTCCTCGCCCTGGAGGGCCTGGGCGTCCTGGAGATCCCCTGGCCGACCATCCTCTCGGTCTTCGTCGGCTCGGCCTTCGTGGGACTGTTCGCGGCGCTGGTCCCGGCCTTCCGGGCGGGCCGGATGAACGTCCTGAACGCGATCGCGACAGACTGACGCGTTCTGTTCCAGGCAGACGGCTCCCGGCGCACCCACCGTGCGCCGGGAGCCGCTCGTCTGTCCCGGAAGGTATGGCCTGCGGGGGAAAATCCCTGCTGACAGGAAACCTCCCCTATTTCAGACATGCGCAATTAGTAGCCATATCTCAATTCTTCTGGCTCCACGGGGCGTTCAGGCCCTAATGTCTGACCCGGAGGGGCGAACGCCGAGAGGCGTTCAACATTCATGCAATGCAGGGGGGTTGAGGGGGAGTGCTCTCGTCTTCGACCGCGGTCACCCGCGCCGCCGATGCCATCGGCCATGAGCTGCGGGAATCCGGGGGACCGAGAGCGCGGGCGGCGGACGGGTCCAGAGCGCGCCGGCGGTGAGCCGACGCTCCCGCGTCCGCATCAGCAATTCACTTTTCCGCGCCCGTATGCCGGTCCTCTCTCGATCTTTCCGGTCTCCACCGGTCCTTCCAGGCCCTTCGCGGGTCCTTTCAGGCCGGCTCCGGGCGCGTTCCTGTGCC
The DNA here is from genome assembly GCF_040297005.1 of Streptomyces sp. NPDC001904. Classification (NCBI taxonomy): domain Bacteria; kingdom Bacillati; phylum Actinomycetota; class Actinomycetes; order Kitasatosporales; family Streptomycetaceae; genus Streptomyces; species Streptomyces sp. NPDC001904. The sequence goes on from NZ_JBEOYI010000001.1 coordinate 455,321, forward strand.
GTTTCCGCCTGCGCGGGCCAGAGGGCCGCGCATTCGACCGGGAGACGAATTCGCCATGTCAAGGATCTTCATCGTCGGTTCCGGCGTCGTCGGTACCGCCACCGGCAAGGGCCTGCTTCGTGCCGATCACGAGGTGACCTTCGTCGACGTGTCGGCCCCCCGCCTGGACCACCTGCGGTCCCAGGGACTCGACGCCCACGACTCGCTCGACCTGAAGGGGGCGCCCGACGCCTTCATCTTCCTGACGCTGCCCACCCCGAGCACCGGCCACGGCTACGACCTGTCCGCCTTCCAGGACGGCACCGCCGCGGTCGGCCGGGCGCTGGCCGACGCCACCGCCCCGCACGTCGTCGTGGTCCGCTCGACCGTGCCGCCCGGCACCGCCGAGGGCGTGGTGAAGCCGCTCCTGGAGAAGTACTCGGGCCGCACGTCCGGCGAGGACTTCACGCTCGCCAGCAACCCGGAGTTCCTGCGCGCCGCCTCCGCCGTCGAGGACTTCCGCCATCCCTGGATGACGGTGATCGCCGCCCGCAGCACCCGCACCCGCGAGCGGCTCGCCGCGCTCCTCGCCCCGTTCGGCGGGGAGATCCGCTTCTTCACCGACCCGGCCGAGGCCGAGTTCGTGAAGTGCGCCCACAACATCTACAACGCGACGAAGATCAGCTTCTGGAACGAGATGTGGCTGGTCAGCCGCACGCTCGGCCTCGATCTGGACCCGATCGCACAGACCGTCGCCCGCTCCGCCGAAGCCTCGTACAACCCGTACTACGGCATCCGCGGCGGCAGCCCGTACGGCGGTGTCTGCCTGCCCAAGGACACCCGCGGGTTCCTCGCGCTCGCCGACGGCCTCGGGGTCGACATGCCCCTGCTCACGGCGGTCGTCAAGGTCAACGAGGTGCTCTCCGCCTCCAGTCTCGGCCGGCCCTGACCGCCGCTCGCGGTCTCACCACGAGGACGGACACGGATCATGAGCAGATTCCTCGACTTCTTCTTCGACAGCGCGCACGGCGCACTCGGTGAACTCCGCTACTACCTCGTCTACCTGCCGCTGGGCATCATCGGCCTGGTCCGCTGGGCCTCCTGGCTGCTGCGGCGGGTGCCGGCGGCGCTGTACCGGCCGGCCCGCGGCGAGTACCGGGCCACGCTCGGCGTCGTCGTCCCCGTCTACCAGGAGGACCCGGAGATCCTCCGCCTCGCCATCGAGTCCTGGCTGGCGAACGAGGTCGACGAGGTGGTCCTGGTCATCGACGTCACCGACGACGTCTGTCGCCGGGTGGCGGAGGGCTACCCGGTCACCGTGCTCGTCACCGACGTCCCCGGCAAGCGCGACGCCCTGCGGCGGGGCTGGGAGGCCTGCCGGTCGGAGCTGGTCGCGCTCGTCGACTCCGACACGATCTGGGCCGACGACGTGGCGGCCGAGGTCCGCAGGCCGTTCGCCGACCCGCGCGTCGGCGGGGTCGGCACCCGGCAGAACGTCTACAACCCGCGCGGGTTCCTCCAGCGGGTCAACGACATGTTCCTCGACTACCGGTACTTCGACGAGAACGCCGCGCAGACCGTCCTCGGCCGCGCCGTCTCCTGCCTGTCGGGGCGCACCGCCGTCTACCGGCGCGCCCTGCTCCTGGAGGTCTCCGACGACTTCATGAGCGAGACCTTCCTCGGGGTGCCGTGCATGTCCGGCGACGACAAGCGGCTGACCACCCTCGTCCTGGAGCGCGGGCACCGCACCTACATGCAGCGCTCCGCACGGGTCTGGTCGACGTTCCCCGGCGCCCTGCGCGTCTTCTGCAAGCAGCGGCTGCGGTGGGCCCGCAACACCTGGCGCTCCGATCTGAGAGCGCTGTCCAGGCGCTGGGTCTGGCGGCACCCGTTCCTCGCCTACAGCATGATCGACAAGAGCGTCAGCAGCTTCACCCTGCTGCTGTCACCGTTCTTCATGACGTACGCGATCGTCCGCCAGGACTGGTTCTTCGTCGCCTGTCTGGGCGCCTGGTGGTGGGTCAGCCGGTCGATGAAGATGCTGCCGCACCTCGTCCGCCGGCCGACGTCGGTGCTGCTGGTGCCGGGCTTCGTGGTGATGTCGTTCCTGATGGCCGTCATCAAGATCTGCGCCCTGCTCACCGTCCGCCGCCAGCGCTGGCTCACGCGTCAGGTCTCGGTGGAGAACGGGGTCGTGGTCCGTACGGCACCGGCCGCCGGGGCGTCCGCGTCGTCGTCCGGAGCGGGGGCGGCGGTGTGAGGGGGCGTCGTGGGGTGCCCGCGCCTTTGACGGGTTGTCGTTCGGCCGACGGCCGGCGGGGCTTCTCGCGCAGTTCCCCGCGCCCCTTTCGGGGCGCTTCCCCGGGTGCGGTCCTGCGGAACGCGGCGCTCGGGATCGTGGGCGCCGCGCTGCTGGCCGCACCCGTGGTGGTGCCGGGCGTCGCGTCGCCGGGGGTGACGGCGTTCGCCGGGGCGCCGGGGTCTGCGGGGAGCTCCGCCGAACCGGGTGGGGCAGCTTCGGGGCCGGGGGAGCCGACCGGGGATCCGGGGGAGCCGACTTCGGGGCCGGGGGAGCCGACCGGGGAGCCCGGTGATCCGGTGCCGACCTCCGCTCCGGGGGAGCCGACCGGTGATCCGGAGCCTCCGACGTCGGGTCCGGGGGAGCCGACCCGTGATCCGGAGCCGCCGACCTCCGCCCCGGTGGAACCGACCCGTGATCCGGACCCGCCGAGTTCGGCCCCGGTGGAACCGACCCGTGACCCGGAGCCGCCGACCTCCGCCCCGGTGGAGCCGACCCGTGACCCGGAGCCGCCGAGTTCGGCTCCGGTGCAACCCACGTACCGCCCGGACCCCTCGGTCCCGCCCAGGCCGACGCAGTCGTCGGCTCCGACGTTGCCGACGCGGGTGCCGACGGCGCCGACCCGGGCTCCCGAGGTTCCGGACCCGGGCCGGAAGCCGCCGCCCGGAGCCGCCCGCAAGGGAGGCGATCCCGATGTCGCGGCCTGGGCGCGCAACGGCAGGCCGGAGCGGCTGGTCGTGCTGCGGCCCGGCACCGTCGCCCTGGTGCGGCGCGGGGCCGTGGTGCGGCGGCTGTACCCGGGCCCCGGCGCCGTCACCCCGGGGTGGCTCTCCGCCAACGCGGGGACCGGCTGGATCACGTACCGGCCGGGACGGCACCCCACGATGCGGGTGCGCGCGGCGATTCTGCTCGCGCCGGGCAGCGCCCTGCAGATCCGGCCCGCCGACGGCACCGTCCTGTTCGCGTCCGGCACCTGGATCAAGGGCTCGCGCGCCGTCCTCGACCTGGCCGGCGCCGCCCTCCGCTCGGCCGGACCGGGGCCCGTGCGGCCCTATCTGGCGATGGGCGCGGGCGGCCGGATGGACATCGTGCGCTCGACCGTCACCGGGTTCGGCCGCCCCGGCCCCGCCGCGGGCTCCGGGGTCACCTGGGCCCGGGGCAGCACCGGCAGCGCCGTCGCCTCGGTGTTCCGCGGCAACCGCACCGGGCTGCGGCTCAACGGCTCCCGCGGGGTCCGGCTCGACCGGGTCACCGTGACCGGGTCGGCCGAGGACGGCGTCGTCCTGAACGCGGACCGCGGCACCACGGTGCACGCCCTGTCCGCCGTGGCCGGCGGGCGGCACGGAGTCGTCGTGGGCGGCACCGACGGCCGCGTCCTGACCGGTGTCGCCACCCGCGCCAACCGTGGCACGGGCATCAAGACGACACCCCAGCGCGGCCTCGTCCTGGACGACCCGGTCGCGTACGGCGACGGCAGCGGTGGCATCCGGCTGATGTCCTGCGCCTCCTGCACCGTCCGCAGTCCCCTGGTCCGGGCGACGGCGGCCGCGATCGCCGTGCTCGGCGCGGACTCCCGGGTGACGGTGAGCGAGCCCGACCTGGCCGGTGACGGCAGCGGTACGGGAATCTCGCTGGCCGCGGGCATCGGCGGCGCGACCGTCCACGGCGGCCGGGCGACCGGTTTCGCGCGGGCCGTCGAGGTCGCCGGAGCGCACGTCGTCGTCGACGGCACCGCGCTCGACGACTGCGTCACCGGCGTCGCCGTGCGCGGCCGGGCCGGTCCCGTCGCGCTGCGCGACCTCGACGTGCGGGCCCACCGGTTCGGGGTCACCGCGTCCGGGACGACCCGGGGCGTGTCCCTGTCCGGGGTGCGGATCGGCGGCGCCACCGTGAAGGGGCTGTCCTCGGCGTCACCGGGGCTGCGGGTCAGCGGCGGCTCGGTCACCGGCGCCCGGACGGCCGTGGACCTGCGCGGCTCGGCCCGCCTGGACCGGCTCGAGGTCAGCGAGGCCCGCCGCGGGGTGCACCTCGCCCCGCGCGCACGGGTCACCGCGGTCGGCCTGGACGTGCTGGCCCGCCGCAAGGGCGTCGACGCCGAGGCGGGTGCCCGCCTCGACCTGACCGACTCCCGGGTGCGGGCGGCCGTCGCGATCTCCGGGGACGGCTCGGTGCACCGGGACGACGCCACCGAGATCAGCCTGCCGCCCTTCCCCTGGCTCGGCCTCGCCGCGCTGGTCGCGCTCGGTCTCGCGGTGCTGCTGCAGACCGTCCACCAGGTCCGGCACCGCAGGACCGCGCCGCCGCGGGTCGCGGGCCACGTCCGCAACACCGCCTGACGGCGTACGGGGAAACGGGGGCAGAGAACGGGCGCACGGAGAACGGGGCGCGGAGAACGGGGGCACAGAGAGGGGCAGCCATGCGAAGGCGGCAGTTCATGGCGGCGGGGGCCGCCGCGGCCGGAGCGGTCCTCGTCGGGTGCTCGTCGGACTCGAAGGACGACCACCCGACGGGCACCCCCACGCCCCCGCCCACCCCCGGGACGGGCCCGCCGCCCACCGGTGGCGCGCGGGCCGTGGCCGGGTTCTTCGGGGCGCAGGTCAGCGCCCGGCACGGCGGGTCGTTCGGCCTCGACCGGGCCGAGCTGCTGGCCGGCGGCGGGCCGGTGCCGGGCCCGGTCCTGCGGGTCAGGTACCCGGCCCGCTCGGCCAGCCCGACGGTGGCCCGCACCTACGACCGGCCCGAGGGCGGCGTCCAGCTCTACCTGCCGCTGCGCTCCGGGCCCGTCGACCGGCTGCACCTGCGGTACTGCCTGCGCTTCCCGGCCGGCTTCGACTTCGTCAAGGGCGGCAAGCTGCCCGGCCTCTACGGGGGGACGGCCACCAGCGGCGGGCACATCCCCGACGGCGACGACGGCCTGTCCACCCGCTACATGTGGCGCTCCGGCGGCCGCGGCGAGGTGTACGCGTACCTGCCCACGTCGAAGGTGCACGGCACCTCGCTCGGCCGCGGCTCCTGGTCCTGGCCGGTCGGCCGCTGGACCTGCGTCGAACAGGCCGTGGTCCTCAACCGCTCCGGGCACCGCGACGGCTCGGTCACCGTGGACCTCGACGGGCGCCGGGTGCTCGCCCGCGACGGCCTGGAGTTCCGCACCACGGACGAGCTGCGCATCGCCGGTGTCTTCTTCTCGACGTTCTTCGGCGGCGGCGACCCCAGCTGGGCCACCCCCCGCACGCAGTACGCGGACTTCACCGCGTTCACCGTCGCGCGCCGCCCCATCGGCCCGCCGCCCGGTCTCCCCTAGGGCCTGTGCCCGGGGCCGCCCCGGCCCTGTCCGGCGACTGTCCGTCCGGCGACGTACTCTGGAGAACCCCGGCCCGTGAGACGTGTCGGGCCCTTTGCGTTGCCCACCCCGGACGGGAAAGGCCAAGGCCCCCATGAGCCTGCACGGACTGCTCGACGCCGTCGTCAAGGACGCGGCCCTCACCGAAGCGGTGAAGGCCGCGGGTGACGGCAACCGCATGCACATCGACCTGGTGGGCCCGCCCGCGTCCCGCCCCTTCACGGTGGCCGCGCTCGCCCGCGAGGCGAAGCGGCCCGTGCTCGCCGTCACCGCGACCGGCCGGGAGGCCGAGGACCTGGCGGCGGCGCTGCGCTCGCTGCTGCCCGCCGACGGCGTCGTGGAGTACCCGTCCTGGGAGACGCTGCCGCACGAGCGCCTCTCCCCGCGCTCGGACACGGTCGGCCGCCGCCTCGCCGTGCTGCGCCGCCTGCGCCACCCGCGTGCCGACGACCCCGAGACCGGCCCGGTCTCGGTGGTCGTCGCCCCGATCCGCTCGGTGCTCCAGCCGCAGGTCAAGGGCCTCGGAGACCTGGAGCCCGTGGCGCTGCGCTCCGGTGGGTCCGCCGATCTGAACGAGACGGTGGAAGCGCTCGCCGCAGCCGCCTACGCCCGCGTCGAACTCGTCGAGAAGCGCGGCGAGTTCGCCGTGCGCGGCGGCATCCTCGACGTCTTCCCGCCGACCGAGGAACACCCGCTGCGCGTGGAGTTCTGGGGCGACGACGTCGAGGAGATCCGCTACTTCAAGGTCGCCGACCAGCGCTCCCTGGAGGTCGCCGAGCACGGCCTGTGGGCGCCGCCCTGCCGCGAGCTGCTGCTCACCGACGACGTCCGCGCCAGAGCGGCTGACCTGGCGGAACAACACCCTGAGCTGGGCGAACTCCTCGGCAAGATCGCCGAGGGCATCGCCGTCGAGGGCATGGAGTCCCTCGCCCCCGTCCTCGTCGACGAGATGGAACTGCTGATCGACGTGCTCCCCGACGGGGCCATGGCGGTCGTCTGCGACCCCGAGCGGGTGCGCACCCGGGCCGCCGACCTGGTGGCGACCTCGCAGGAGTTCCTCCAGGCGTCCTGGGCGGCGTCCGCGACCGGCGGCGAGGCCCCGATCGACGTGGGCGCGGCCTCGCTGCGCTCCATCGCCGACGTCCGGGAGCGGGCCCGCGAGCTGGGCATGATGTGGTGGTCGGTGTCGCCGTTCGCCGCGGACGCCTCCGGCCTCGACACGGACACGCTCCAGCTCGGCCTGCACGCCCCCGAGACGTACCGGGGCGACACCGCCCGCGCCCTGGCCGACACCAAGGGCTGGCTCGCCGACGGGTGGCGCGCGGTCTACGTGACCGAGGGGCACGGCCCCGCCTCCCGCACCGTCGAGGTGCTCGGCGGCGAGGGCATCGCCGCCCGCCTGGAGAAGGATCTGGGCGACCTGGCGCCCTCCGTCGTCCAGGTGTCCTGCGGCAGCCTCGAACACGGCTTCGTGCACCCGGAGTTGAAGGTCGCCGTCCTCACCGAGACCGACCTCACCGGACAGAGGGCGGCCGGCAAGGACGGCCAGCGGATGCCCGCGCGGCGCCGCAAGACCATCGACCCGCTCACCCTCGAATCCGGCGACTACATCGTGCACGAGCAGCACGGTGTGGGCCGCTACATCGAGATGGTGCAGCGCACCGTCCAGGGCGCGACCCGCGAGTACCTCGTCGTCGAGTACGCGCCCGCCAAGCGCGGCCAGCCCGGCGACCGCCTCTACATCCCCACCGACCAGCTGGAGCAGATCACCAAGTACGTCGGTGGCGAGGCGCCCACGCTGCACCGGCTCGGCGGCGCCGACTGGACCAAGACGAAGGCGCGCGCCAAGAAGGCCGTCAAGGAGATCGCCGCCGACCTCATCAAGCTGTACTCGGCCCGCATGGCGGCCCCCGGGCACGCCTTCGGCGCGGACACGCCCTGGCAGCGCGAGCTGGAGGACGCGTTCCCGTACGCGGAGACGCCCGACCAGCTGACCACGATCGCCGAGGTCAAGGAGGACATGGAGAAGACGGTCCCGATGGACCGCCTGATCTGCGGCGACGTCGGCTACGGCAAGACCGAGATCGCGGTGCGCGCCGCCTTCAAGGCGGTCCAGGACGGCAAGCAGGTCGCGGTCCTCGTGCCCACGACCCTCCTCGTCCAGCAGCACTTCGGCACGTTCTCCGAGCGCTACTCCCAGTTCCCGGTCAGCGTGAAGGCGCTGAGCCGCTTCCAGACGGAGACCGAGTCCAAGGCGACCCTGGAGGGGCTGCGCGACGGCTCGGTCGACATCGTCATCGGCACCCACCGGCTGTTCTCCTCCGAGACCAAGTTCAAGGACCTGGGCCTGGTCATCGTCGACGAGGAGCAGCGGTTCGGCGTCGAGCACAAGGAGCAGCTGAAGAAGCTCCGGGCCAACGTCGACGTGCTGACCATGTCCGCGACCCCCATCCCCCGTACGCTCGAAATGGCCGTCACCGGCATCCGCGAGATGTCGACGATCACCACCCCGCCCGAGGAGCGCCACCCGGTCCTCACCTTCGTCGGCCCGTACGAGGAGAAGCAGATCGGCGCGGCCGTCCGCCGCGAGCTGCTGCGCGAGGGCCAGGTCTTCTACATCCACAACCGCGTCGAGTCCATCGACCGCGCGGCGGCCCGGCTGCGCGAGATCGTGCCCGAGGCGCGCATCGCGACCGCCCACGGCCAGATGTCCGAACAGGCCCTGGAACAGGTGGTCGTGGACTTCTGGGAGAAGAAGTTCGACGTCCTCGTCTCCACGACGATCGTCGAGTCCGGCATCGACATCTCGAACGCCAACACGCTCATCGTCGAGCGCGGTGACAACTTCGGCCTCTCCCAGCTGCACCAGCTGCGCGGCCGCGTCGGCCGTGGCCGCGACCGCGGTTACGCGTACTTCCTGTACCCGCCGGAGAAGCCGCTCACGGAGACCGCCCACGAGCGCCTCGCGACCATCGCGCAGCACACGGAGATGGGCGCGGGCATGTACGTGGCGATGAAGGACCTGGAGATCCGCGGCGCGGGCAACCTGCTCGGCGGCGAGCAGTCCGGCCACATCGCCGGGGTCGGCTTCGACCTGTACGTGCGCATGGTCGGCGAGGCCGTCGCGGACTACCGCGCCTCCCTCGAAGGCGGTGTCGAGGAGGAGCCGCCGCTGGAGGTCAAGATCGAGCTACCGGTCGACGCGCACGTCCCGCACGACTACGCGCCGGGGGAGCGGCTGCGCCTCCAGGCCTACCGCTCCATCGCCTCCGCCAACTCCGAGGAGGACGTCACCCACGTCCGCGAGGAACTCACCGACCGCTACGGCAAGCTGCCCGAACCGGTGGAGAACCTGCTGCTCGTCGCGGGCCTGCGCATGCTGGCCCGCGGCTGCGGCGTCGCCGAGATCGTCCTCCAGGGCAACAACATCCGCTTCGCGCCGGTGGAGTTGCGGGAGTCCCAGGAGCTGCGGCTGAAGCGCCTCTACCCCGGCACGGTCATCAAGCCGACCACCCACCAGATCCTGGTCCCGCGCCCGAAGACGGCCAAGGTCGGCGGCAAGCCGCTGGTCGGCCGCCAACTGCTGGCCTGGGTCGGCGAGTTCCTGACGACGATCCTGGGGTCGTGACGCCGGGCCGTCAGTCCGACGCCGCGCGCCGCCGGCGCGGCGTCAGGTCGATGTCGAGCGTGAAGGGGACGGTGACCTTCAGACGGTCGTGGTGGATGCCGGTGACCGCGTAGGAGTTGGTCGCGGGGTCGAGTTCGTACACGTAGACGACGGGCAGGCCGCCGTTCTCCTCGACGCGCCAGAAGTGGGGGATGCGCGCGCCCGCGTACTTGCGGGGCTTGATCTCGCGGTCGCGCTCCTCCGAGTGGGGGGAGACGATCTCGACGGCCAGGAGGATGTCGGACGGGGAGTACCAGGTCTGGGAGGGGCCGGTGAATGCCTCGTCCGGCACCAGCATGAGGTCCGGCTCAGGACGGTTGCGCTTGTCGATCTTCGTGGTCATCTCGCGGACCACCAGCAGATCCTCGGGTGCCTGATCCTCGAACGCACGCTCCAGCAGGCGCAGAGTGAGCATGTGGAAATTGCTCTGCGGACTCCCGAGGAACAGGCCTCCGTCGATCATCTCTGTGTGCGGAGGGAGGCCCGGAATCGTGTCGAGGTCGTCGGCCGTCCAGCCGCCGAGCGGCGGCGTGGGCCACGGGGGCTCCGGCGGCGTCTGCTGCGGCTCGTTGTCGGCGGCGGGGCTCATCAGCGCTCCCATGCGACGGAGTCTGGCGCGTACGGCCAGCGTACTCGGAGGCCTCCGCGGACGGATCGCCGAAACGGGTGACGGGCCGTACGGCTTGCACGGGCCCTTCCGCATCCCCGGGGGGACGCGGGGCATTCGATACCGTGAACCGGCCTGACCGGGACGGCTTGGACCATAAGTGTGCACAGGGGAGGGGTGTCGTGATGCGAGGCGCGGGGCGGGGAGTGGTGGCCGTCGTGCTGGCCGCCGTGGCGGTCACCGGCTGCAAGGCCGATCTGGACACGGACAAGGACGGAAGCGGCAGCGGGGGCGGGAATCCGGGGTCCGGGGCGCAGGGCAAGGCGGGCAGTGCGCTGGCCGCCGTCGACTCGCTCACCGTCAAGGGCCGCGCGCCCAAGACCGGTTACGCGCGGGAACGATTCGGCACCGCCTGGGCCGACACCGACTCCAACAGCTGCGACACCCGCGACGACATCCTGAAGCGGGACCTGAAGGACGTCCGGTTCACCGACGGCAAGTGCAAGGTGGCGGGCGGCTCGCTCGCCCCGGACCCGTACAGCGGCAAGGACGTCACCTTCAAGCGCGGCAGCAGCAAGGTCGACATCGACCACCTCGTCGCGCTCTCCGACGCCTGGCAGAAGGGCGCCTTCAAGTGGGACCCGAGCAAGCGCATCGCGCTCGCCAACGACCCGCTGAACCTGCTCGCCGTCGACGCGACCCCCAACCGCAGCAAGGGCGACGGCGACACCGCGACCTGGCTGCCGCCCAACAAGGGCTACCGCTGCACCTATGTCGCCGGGCAGGTCGCCGTGAAGAAGAAGTACGGGCTGTGGGTGACCGGCGCCGAGCGCGACGCCATGAAGAAGGTGCTGAACACCTGCCCCGACCAGAAGCTCCCCACCGGCGGTAATTCGACTGCGGCACCCTCGCGCTTCCATGCACGATGACCCCATGGACGCACCACCCCGGCCGCACGACGGCCTGACCATCACGACCCTCGCCGACCGGCCCGACCTGGCCGGACCGGTGTGGGCGATGCCCGACAACTGGCCGGTCTTCGTGCCGCACGACCCGGTCGGCGCCCTGCTGATGCACCGCGTGCGCGACGAACTGCCCGAGTACGTGCTCGTCGCGACGGACGCCGAAGGACAGGTCGTGGCACGGGGGTTCAGCGTGCCGTTCGCGCTGCACGCCGAAGGGCGCGGGGAGCTTCCCGACCGGGGCTGGGACCAGGTGCTCCAGTGGGCGTTCGCCGACCGGGAGCGCGGGGTCGTCCCCGACACGGTCAGCGCCGTCGAGATCACGATCGTGCCGGAGATGCAGGGCAAGGGCCTGTCGGGGCGGATGCTCTCGGCGATGCGGGAGAACGCGCGCTCGCGCGGCTTCCGTCAGGTCGTCGCGCCGGTCCGGCCCAGCGCCAAGCACCGGGAACCTGCCGCGCCGATGAGCGAGTACGCGTACCGGGTACGGGACGCGGACGGGCTGCCGCACGACCCGTGGCTGCGGGTGCACGTCCGCGCGGGTGCCGTGATCGAGAAGGTGGCGCCCGCCTCGATGACCGTGTCCGGCTCGCTCGCCCAGTGGCGGGCCTGGACCGGCCTCCCCTTCGACACGGCGGGTCCCGTCGAGGTGCCCGGCGCGCTGGTCCCGGTGCACTGCGCGCCTGGCCTCGACCACGCCGTCTATGTCGAGCCGAACGTGTGGATGCGGCACGCGCTGTGAACACACCGGTGCGGCACGCGCCGTGAGCGCGTGCCGCACCGTCCGCCCCCCTCGGGCGTTCTGAGCGTTACAGCTTCAGGTCCCACTGCGTGCCGTCGTACTCGAAGCTCGGCGTGACCTCGACCGTCAGGTTCCTGGCGTCCGCCGGGGCGTCGAAGGCGTAGACGACGGTCGCCTTCTTGCCGGGCAGGACCGTGCCGTTGAAGCCCGCGCCGACCTTGTCGTCGAAGATCGCCTCGGCGGTCACGCCGTCCTTGCCGGCGCGGGCGTCGGCGGTGAGCAGCGTCGCGTCGAACTTCGCCTTGCTGTCGTTGGTGACCGTGACGGTGACCTTGTAGGCCTTGTTGCCCTTGGTGTGGCCCGCGGCGTACTCGCTCGGGTTGAACGCCACCGCGTTCGACACGGACACCGTCAGGTCGTCGTCGTAGATCACGGAGTCGCCCGCGTCGAGCGTCTTGCCCGCGGCCGGCTTCTCGTCCTTGTCCTTCGTGTCGCCCTTGCCCGCGCCCGCCGCGCCGTCGGCCTTGCCGTCGGCCTTCGTGTCCTTGGCCTTGGTGTCCGACACCGACTTGTTGATCTCGTCGACCGCGTCGCCGACCGCCTTGAAGGTGGTGTACGCGCCGAAGACCGCGAGGCCCATCGCGATCAGGCCGAGGATCGCGCCGGCCAGCGCCACCCCCTTGTTCGTCGCCTCGCCGCGCTTGGCGCGGGCCTTGCCCGTCAGGCCCAGGATCAGGGCGATCACGCCGAGGACACCGGCCAGCCAGAACAGGATCGGGATCACCCCGGACAGGGCGCCGATGATGCCCAGGATCAGCGCCGCCGTCCCCAGCCCGTTCCGCGCGACCTGCTGCGGCTGGTGCTGCGGCTGCTGGAACGGCGGGTACTGCGGGTGCTGCTGGGGCTGGGTGTGAGACATGACAGTTCCTCCGAGATGAGAGACGCCAACCTCCCCCCGGCTTTCCGTGTATCCGGCGGTTGGCTGGGTCAAGAACACCATCATCTGTGAACCGAGTCAACCGCGTACACAGGATTTTTAATGTGAACACCTGTGAATGCGGTTCTTAGGTGGAGGTCGGTAGGCTCCGGTGTACACGCCATGCCACGAGGGGAGCCGAAGCGGTGCAGGACAACGCGACAGAGGTGACGGCCGCCGGAATCGCCCGGCTCGCCGGGGTCGGCCGGGCCGCGGTCTCCAACTGGCGGCGCCGCCACGCCGACTTCCCCAAGCCCGTGGGCGGCACCGACACCAGCCCCTCCTTCGGGCTCGCCGAGGTCGAGGAATGGCTGCGCGCCCAGGGCAAGCTCGCCGAGGTGCCGCTGCGCGAGCGCGTCTGGCAGCAGCTCGCCGGACACCCCGCGGGCCCGGTCACCGCGCTGCTGCACGCCGGAAGCGTCCTGCTGCTCGTGCACGACCGGCCCACCGAATGGCTCGCCCTGAGCGCCACGACGGACGACCACGGTCTCGCCGAGCGGCTGTCGGCCGCCCTCGAAGGCGTCCTCACCCCCCGCTTCGGGCCGCCCGCCGAGCGCGCCCTCACGACACCGGGGCCCGCCGCCCTCGTCCCGTCCGTGCCGCTGCTGCGCGGCGCCGCCGAACTCGCCGCGGACACCGGCGCCCGCCGCGCCTTCGCGTTCCTGCTCGGCCGCCACCTGGACGCGAACCCGCGCCAGTACACACTGACGCCGCCCGGACCCGCCGCACTGATGGCCGCCCTCGCCGGACCCGCCGCCACCGCGCTGGACCCGGCCTGCGGAACCGGCGCCCTGCTGCACGCCGTGCGCACCCACGGCAGCCGCTCCGAACAGCGGCTCTACGGCCAGGACTCGGCCCCCGAACTGGCCGCGCTGACCGCCCTGCGGCTCGCCCTCGACGGGCCCGCGGGGGAGGGCGAGGGCCCCACCGTGCGCACCGCCGCCGCCGACACCCTGCTCGCCGACGCGCTCGGCGACGTCACCGCCGACGTGGTCCTCGCCCACCCGCCGTTCAACGAGCGCGGCTGGGGCCACGACGAGCTGGCCTACGACCCGCGCTGGGAGTACGGCTTCCCCGCCCGCACCGAGTCCGAACTGGCCTGGGTGCAGCACGCGTTGGCCCGCCTCAGGGACGGCGGCACCGCGGTCCTGCTGATGCCGCCGACCGTCGCCTCCCGCCGCTCGGGCCGCCGGATCCGCGCCGACCTGCTGCGCCGCGGCGCCCTGCGCGCGGTGATCGCGCTGCCCGCCGGCGCGGTCCCGCCGAACAACATCCCGCTGCACCTGTGGGTGTTGCGCAGGCCCGCAGGCGCGGCCGCGCCGGGCCCGGCCCCCGAACTGCTGCTCGTCGACACCACCTCGCTGGCCGCCCCCGGCGACGTGCGCGAGAAGCAGGCGTGGGCCGCCGTGCAGGACGCCGTGCTCGACGCCTGGCACACCTTCGACCGCGCCGGAACGCTGAAGGAGCGCCCCGGAGTGGCCCGCTCGGTGCCGGTCATCGAACTCCTCGACGACGAGGTCGACCTCGCGCCCGCCCGCCGGCTGCCCCCGCCGGCCGCGGGCGGGGGCGGCGCCGCCGAACTGACCGCCGTGCGCGAGGACCTCGCCGGGACCCTCCGGCTCACCACGAAGCTCACCCCGGACTCCGCCGTCCCCGCCGGCGAACCGGCCCGCTGGCCGCTGACCACGGTCGGTGAACTCGCGCGCGCGGGAGCCCTGTTCCTGCGCACCCCGGCCGCATCCGGGGCCGACTCCCGCGCCGGCGGGCCCGCGCGCACGGCGGTCCCCGTCCTCACCGACCACGACGTCCTCACCGGCGCCGCCCCCTCCGGCACCTTCACCGGGGACGACGAGCCGTTCCTGCTGCGGGCCGGGGACGTCGTCGTGCCCGTCGTCGGCGGCGGCGCCACCGCCCGCGTCGTCGACGGGGACACCGCGGGCGCCGCCCTCGGTCGCGGTCTCGCCCTGCTGCGCCCCGACCCGGCCGCGCTCGACCCCTGGTTCGTCGCCGGGTTCCTGCGCTCCACCGCCAACAACCGGCAGGCCAGCAGCTACGCCTCCACGGCGACCCGGCTCGACGTGCGCCGGCTGCAACTGCCGCGCCTTCCGCTGCCCGAACAGGCCGGGTACGGCGAGCGGTTCAAGGCGCTGGCCGCCTTCGAGGACGCGCTGCGGCTCGCCTCCCGGCTCGGCGAACAGCTCGTCCAGGGCCTCCACGACGGTCTGACGGACGGCACGCTCGCACCGGAGTGAGCGCCACCGGGTGAGCAGGTCCACAACGGTTCGGTACAACCCTGGGCCGGTTGTCGCAGTCGGCCTATACGCTCGATGGAGCACGCGGTTCGAACACCAGCCACAACCAGCAGGAGCATCCATGCACGGCCACGGCTACGCGCCTCCGCCCAGGCTCCCCTCGTCCGGAGCGCAGGCGGGTCTGCGCGTGCTCTTCGTGGCCATCGCCGTACTGTCGTGCGGCTTCCTGGCGTTCGTGCCGGTGCTCCGGCTCGCCGTGACCACCCGCAGGAAGGTCGACTGGGGCGTCTTCGCCGGTGTCGCCGCGGTCCAGCTGCTCTGCTGGGCGGGGGTGATCAGCGACCCGGGCGCCGAGGAGTTCACCACCTGGTGGGGCAACACCGCGATGGGCCTCATGCTCGTGAACATGGTCGTCTCGATCACGTACTACCTGGTCGGCGACATCCGCTCCGTCCGCAGCAACCCGCTGCCCGTGGGCCCGGCGCCGTACGGCATGCAGCCGCCGCCGCCCGTGTACGGCTACCCGCAGCCCCAGCAGTACCCGCAGGCGCCCGTCGCGCCGCCGGTGCACGGGATGACCACGCAGACGGGCGGCACCGCGCCCCTGCCCAACCCCACGCCCGCACCCACGCCCACGCCCGCTCCCGCTCCCCAGCCGAACGGCCAGGGCCAGCCCCCGCAGCGCATCGACCAGGTCCGCGCCGAGCTGGACGAGTTGAGCGACTACCTGCGCAAGCAGGACGGCGGTCGGTGACGGCTTTGTCCTCTCTGTCGGGGCTCCCCACCACCGGCGGCCACCTCATCGCGGGCCGCTACGAACTCTCCTCGCTCATCGGCCAGGGCGGCATGGGCCAGGTCTGGACGGCGTACGACCAGCGCCTGGACCGCCGTGTCGCGGTGAAGCTGGTGCGCCCCGACCGGGTCGCGGGCGCCGAGGCCGAGGAGCTGCGCCGCCGCTTCCTGCGCGAGTGCCGCGTCACCGCCCAGGTCGACCACCCCGGCCTGGTCACCGTGCACGACGCGGGCACCGAGGGCACCCAGGGCGGCGCCTCGTTCCTGTACCTCGTCATGCAGTACGTCGACGGCTCCGACCTCGCCGACCACCTCGCCGAGCACGACCCCTACCCGTGGCAGTGGGCGGTCTCGATCGCCGCGCAGCTGTGCGCCGTGCTGTCGGCCGTGCACGCGGTGCCGATCGTCCACCGCGACCTCAAGCCGCGCAACGTGATGGTGAAGAAGGACGGCACCGTCACCGTCCTCGACCTCGGCGTCGCCTCCGTGCTCGACACTGACACCACCCGCCTCACCCACACCGGCTCACCCATCGGCACGCCCGCGTACATGGCGCCCGAGCAGGCGATGGGCGGTGCCGTCGGCCCGTACACCGACCTGTACGCGCTCGGCGTGCTGCTCCACGAACTCCTCAGTGGCGACGTCCCGTTCGCGGGCACCACCGCCCTCGGCATCCTCCACCGCCATCTGTACGAGTCCCCGGTCCCGGTCCGCCAGCTGCGCCCCGAGGTCCCCGAGGCGCTGGAGCAGCTCGTCCTGCGGCTGCTCGCGAAGGACCCGCAGCACCGGCCGGCGTCCGCCCAGCAGACGTACGAGGAGCTGCTGCCGCTGCTGCCCGCGCGGGGCGTGCCCACCGGCCGCCCGCTCGACCCCACCCGCCCGTTCCTGCGCCCGCACGCCCCGTGGCCCGACCGGGCCGTGACCCCGGCGCCGCAGCCCGCGGGCTCCGACGTCCAGGGCGACCGGCCCGACGTGGCCCGCGCCGTCGACGAGGTCAAGCGCCTCCTCGGCGAGGGCCGCATCACCCAGGCCGTCGACATCCTCGGCGCGATCCTGCCCGCCGCGGCCGCCCAGCACGGCGAGCACTCACCCGTCGTCCGTACCCTGCGCAAGCAGTACGCGGCGACGCTCATGGACGACGGCCAGTACCGCCGCGCCCTGCCCGAACTGCGCCGCCTCGCCGACGAGCGGGCCGCGGAGGCGGGCCACGCCGACCCGCAGTCCCTCCAGTTCCGCTACGAGGTCGCCCAGTGCCTCGAAGCTCTCGGCGAACCGGCCGCGGCGCTGGCCGAGTACCGCTCCCTGCTGCCGTACTACGAGAACCAGTACGCGACCACGGACCTGCGGCTCGCCCTCGAAGTGCGGCGCCGCATCGGGCAGTTGCTGCTCGCCGTCGGCGACCGGGGAGCCGCCCAGGAGACCCTGGTCCGGCTGCTGCACGACGCGGAGCGGATGCACGGCCCGGCCCACCCGTTCCCCTCCGAGGTCCGCCGCACCCTGCAGTGGCTGGGGCAGGTCAGGGGCTGAGCGGCAAAGAACCGGACAACCGACGGTCAAGAACTGTCCGATCGCTGTCCAACACCTGTGCGAGCAGGCATGATCGGCTTGCTCGCAGTGTGCCGCCTCCCGGCGTGCCCGTACCCCGCCTCTCTGCCGGCGGGTCCTGCCGGCGCCTCCTCGTACTCCTCCCGAGAAACACCTCTTCCATGCGCTCGATATCCCGGATGTCCCGGGCCGCCGTCCTGCTCGGTGCCGCCGCCGTCCTCCCGCTCGCTCTGACCGCGTGCTCGTCGGACGACTCCGCCGACGGCGCCGGCACCACGGCGACGTCCTCCACCGCGAAGACCGCGAAGACCGCGAAGACCTCGAAGACCGCGAACCCCGACGCGGGCCCGGCCACCGGCGCCCGGCTGAAGAAGGCGCTCGCGCCCGCGTCGTTCTTCGGCGCCGGCTACACCCTGGACAAGTCCGCGGCCCGCGACACCGGCACCACGTACCAGGAGCCGAGCAGCGACCCCGCCGCCGTGGCGAAGCCGGACTGCGCCAAGCTCGGCGGCACCAGCTGGATCGCCATCACCGGCGACGAGGGCGTCTCCTTCGCGCAGAACGACTACGTGAACGCCGACTCCACCGCCGACATCGCCCAGGAGATCGACGAGTTCCGGGGCACGACGGGCACCGCCGTCATGACCCGCCTGGTGAAGGCCGTCGCCGCCTGCGACACCTACCGGGACAAGGACACCAGGTCCGACGTGCACGTGTCCGGCACCGCGGTCGCGGGGCTCGGCGACGACGCGTACCGGATCACCCTCACCGACATGGCCTGGGACAACGGCACGACGCTGATCGCCGTCCGCACGGGCACCTCGGTCGTCACGGTCATGTCGACGGACGGCCACGACAACGGCGCGGCCACCGCCGGCAAGCTCGCGAAGCGAGTGACCGGCAGCCTGTAGGCCGCCGCATCCACGCACGGACAACAAGGGGTGGGAACCGCATGACCGTACGCACGTCCAAGAGGACCGGCAGCCACCGGCTCTCCAAGCGCAACCGCCACCTCGCCTGGGGCGCGGCCGGAGCCCTCGTCGTCGCCGGTGGCGCCTTCGCCGCGACCACCGCGTCCGCGGCCACCGCCTGGCCCGCGCAGAAGACGTTCACCGGCCGCGCCTTCGACACCTGCACGGCGCCCTCGGCCGCCGCGATGAAGGCCTGGAACACCGGGTTCTACGGGGCGGCCGCCGTCTACGTGGGCGGCAAGAACCGCGGCTGCGCCCAGCCCAACCTCACCGCGTCCTGGGTCAAGACGGTCAGCGCGCAGGGCTGGAAGCTGATCCCGCTCTACGTGGGCGCCCAGCCGCCGTGCCAGACCGGCACCCGCAACGAGAAGATGACCACGTCCGACGCGGCCTCGCTCGGCACCGCCGACGGCAAGGACGCCGTGGCGAAGTCCGCCGCGCTCGGCATGAAGGCGGGCAGCGCGATCTACCTGGACATGGAGCCGTACGACACCGCGAACAGCTCCTGCAACAAGGCGGTCCTGAACTACGTCCGCGCCTTCGACAAGGTGCTGCGCGGCAAGATCTACCGGGCCGGCTACTACGGCTTCTCCAGCTCCAGCGCCGCCGCGATCGCCACCGCCACCGACCGCACCGACCTGCCCGGCAACCTCTGGTACGCCAAGTGGGACAAGGTGAACACCACCACGTCCGACTGGCCGTGGTCGAAGACGCTCTACACGGACCACAGCCGCGCCCACCAGTACATGGTCAACAGCAAGGAGAAGCGCGGCAGTTACACCATCACGGTGGACCGCAACGCCTGGGACGCGCCGGTCGCCGTCGTCGGCTGAGCCATCGGGGTCCGGCGGCCGGGGGCGATACCTCATCTCCCGACGAATCGTTGTCGAATAGGTGGCCGAGCCCGCGGTCACCTCCTACCATCGATCACCGCCGGACTTTGTGCACCGACGCACAAACTCGCCGCAGGGAGGCCACCTTGCACCGCCGCCGTACCGCGCTCGTCCTGTCCACCGCCGCCGTCGCCGCGCTCCCCGTCCTCACCGCCTGCGGAAGCGAGGCGCATCCCGGCGCCGCGGCCGTCGTGGGCGGCCAGCGCATCACCGTCTCCCAGCTGGAGAGCAGGGTGAGCGAGGTGCGCCGGGCACAGCAGGACGTCACCGCCGACGGTGCGCAGTACGAGCAGGCCGTCGCCAAGTCCGGCGGCCTCACCCGCAACACCCTGCACACCATGGTCCTGGACCGGGTGCTGCACCGCGCCGCCACCGACGCCGGCGTCTCCGTCTCCCGCAGGGAGATGCAGCAGATGCGGGCGGGCCTGGAGCAACAGGCGGGCGGCGCGAAGCAGTTGGAGGCGGCCTGGCTCCAGCAGTACAACGTCGCGCCCAAGCGGCTCACCGAGTCGCTGCGCACCGAGATCGAGGCGCAGAAACTGTCGACGTCGCTCGGCGTCGACACCCAGACCCCCGCGGGCCAGGCCGCCTTCTGGAAGGCGCTCTCCCGGGCCTCCAGGGAACTGAACATCGACCTCAACCCGCGCTACGGCAGCTGGGGCGTCACCAAGACCGGCACGGTGGGCCGTGTCGACGCCAAGACCCCCTGGCTGACCCAGGTCACCCAGGAGCAGCCGGCGGACCAGCAGCAGACGGCCTAGTACGCATGCGGTCGGCGGCCTGCGTTACGTTCGAGGCGTGAACGACGACACCTCTTCCGACGCCGGCCGCGTCGTCCTGCTCACCACCAGCCACCGGGTCGCCCCCGGGCTGCTCTCCTGGCAGGCGTGGCAGGTCCTGCACGCCGCCGACGACGTGCTCTGCGCCGACCCCGAGCACCCGCAGCTGCCGTACCTGAAGGAAGCGGGCGTCGAGGTCACCCTCGGCGCGCCCGCCGCCCGCGACCTCGTCGAGCGCTGCGCCGACGGCGGCCGCACCGTCGTCGTGCTGACCACGGCGGAGGGCGACCGCCGCCTCACCGACGGCCTGGCGGCGCTGGCCGGCTCCGGCCGCGTCGCGATGCCCTCCCTCGAACTCCTCCCCGGCTCCTACGACCTGCCGGGCGCCCGCC
The DNA here is from genome assembly GCF_040297005.1 of Streptomyces sp. NPDC001904. Classification (NCBI taxonomy): domain Bacteria; kingdom Bacillati; phylum Actinomycetota; class Actinomycetes; order Kitasatosporales; family Streptomycetaceae; genus Streptomyces; species Streptomyces sp. NPDC001904. Next base: position 475,517 of record NZ_JBEOYI010000001.1, read on the forward strand.
TCCTCGACCTCGTCCAGGTCATGGACCGCATCCGCCGGGCCTGCCCCTGGTCGGCCCTGCGCACCCACGAGGACCTGGCGAAGTACGTCATCGAAGAGGCCTACGAGCTGGTCGAGGCGATCGAGGCCGGGGACCGGGACGAGCTGCGCGAGGAGCTGGGCGACGTGCTGCTCCAGGTCGTCTTCCACGCCCGGATCGCGGAGGAGGACCCCGAGGAGCCGTTCTCCGTCGACGACGTGGCGGGCGCCATCGTCGACAAGCTCATCCACCGCCACCCCCATGTCTTCGGCGACGAGAGCGCGGCCACCCCCGAGGAGGTCCGGGAGATCTGGCTGCGCAAGAAGGCCGAGTCGAAGCAGCGCGCCTCGGTGACGGACGGCGTGCCGGTCGGCCAGCCGGGCCTGGCCCTCGCCGCGAAGCTCGGCTCGCGCGTGCGCACGGCGGGCCTGGACGTCCCGGTCCCGGCCGGGGAGGGCGTCGGCGACGAACTGCTGGCCCTGGCGCTGCGCGCCGAGGCGTCCGGCATCGACCCGGAAGCGGAGCTCCGGGCGGCGGCCCGCGCCTACCGGGACGCGGTGCGCGCCGCCGAGGGGCTGTAGGGCCGGTCAGCGCGGGGTGAACTCCACGGGCAGCGTCCGCAGCCCCCGCATGATGAGCCCGCCGCGCCAGCGCAGCTCGGCGGGGTCCTCGCCGAGGCGCAGGTCCGGCAGCCGGGTCAGCAGCGTCGCCAGCGCCGTGTGCCCCTCCAGGCGGGCGAGCGGGGCGCCGATGCAGTAGTGGATCCCGTGCCCGTACCCCAGGTGCTTGTTGTCGCCGCGGGCCAGATCGAGGGTGTCGGGGCTGTCGAAGCGGGCGGGGTCCCGGTCCGCCGCGGCCAGCACCACGAGCACCGGGTCGCCCTCGGCGACCGCGACCCCGCCGATCTCCAGGTCCTCGGTCGCGTACCGCCAGGTCGCCATCTCCACGGGCCCGTCGAAGCGCAGCAGTTCCTCCACGCCCGTCTCCAGCAGTCCGTGCTCGCCGCGGGCGAGGGCGCTCTGCAGGACGGCCCGCTGCTCGGGGTGGCGCAGCAGGGCGTGGGTGCCGTTGCCGATGAGGTTGATGGTCGTCTCGAACCCGGCGAAGAGCAGCACGAAGCACATCGCCACCACCTCGTCCTCGGTGAGGTGCTCGCCGTGGTCGGAGGCGCGGATGAGGCCGGAGATCAGGTCGTCGCCGTCGCCGAGGCGCTTGCGGTGGATGAGGTCGGCGAGATAGCGGCGGATCTTCTTCACGGCGCGGGCGACCCCGCCGCGCGGCCCCTTGCCGTGGCGGATCATCATGCCCGCCCAGTCGCGCAGGTCGTCCTGGTCCTCGCGCGGGACGCCCAGCAGGTCGCAGATGGCGTAGATGGGGAGCGGGAAGGCGAACTCGTGGATGAGGTCGGCGCTGCCCCGGGCGGCGAAGCCGTCGATGAGGCCGTCCGTCAGTTCCTGGACGCGCGGGGCGAATTCGGCGACCCGGCGCGGGGTGAAGGCCTTGGAGACCAGGCGCCGCAGCCGGGTGTGGTCCGGCGGGTCGATGTTCAGCAGATGGGTCATCAGGCCCGCGCTGCGCTCGCCGGGGATACCGGTCTTGCTCTTGCCCTGCGCGTCGTCCGCGTGATGCACCGGGTTCTTGGACAGCCGCTGGTCCGCGAGCGCCTGGCGCGCGTCCGCGTAACGCGTCACCAGCCAGGCCTCGACGCCGCTGGGCAGCGTGGTGCGGTGCACGGGGGAGTGCTCGCGCAGCCAGGCGTAGGCGGGATACGGATCGGTGGCGAACTCCCAGGTGAAGAGTTCGGGGGCGGGCGCGGTGTTCACATCCCGACCGTACCCGGGGGCGGTCGGTGCAGGTGGAACCCGTGTGACCGGCGCCACTCGGGATCGGCGGCGCGGCGTCGTGGGACGGTTTGTCGTGATCTTGAAAAGCCGTGAACCGGGCCTATTCGCCGCACAGTTCGCGACCCCTCACAGGTGGTTGAAAACTGACGTTGTGTCAAATCTGTGATGGTGACGTGATCTACGCTGCATCGACTTGTGACAAGCGTTCGAGTCCCGCTACGTTCACCAGTCATCGCGACACACGCACAACAGGCACCACACATCCACCCTGTCGCGTGCAGCAGTATCAGTCTCGCGAAAGGCAACCGCATGCTCTCCGGGAACGGCCGACACCGTCGCCCCCGCCAGGCCCCTGCTCTCGTCGTCGCCGCCGGAGTCACCGGCAGCGCCATCGCGATCCCGCTGCTGGGCGCGACGGGCGCGGGCGCGGCGACGGCCACCACGTGGGACAAGGTCGCCGAGTGCGAGAGCGGCGGGCAGTGGAGCCTGGACTCGGGCGACGGCTACTACGGCGGCCTGCAGTTCTCGCAGGAGGTCTGGGAGCAGTACGGCGGGCTCGACTACGCGCCGCGGGCCGACCAGGCCAGCCGCTCGCAGCAGATAGCCGTCGCCGAGAAGGTCCTCGACGACAAGGGGCCGACCGCCTGGCCGGGCTGCTCGGTCACGGCGGGGCTCGCCAAGGGCGACGGCTCGGCGGACGTCGACCCGGGTGCCAGTGCCACCCCGCAGCCGTCGGACTCGGCCGACGCGAACGCGGACTCCGACGCGGATTCCGGAGACAAGAATCACGACGAGTCCGGCGCATCGGACAAGGCGTCGGGCAAGTCGTCCGGCAAGGCTTCGGGCAAGTCGTCCGACGACGCGTCAGACGAGGCGACGCAGGACGCGTCGAGCCGGCCGTCGGACGAGGCGTCCGACGGGGCGTCAGCCGACAGCTCCGCCGATACCGGCGGTAACAGCGCGGACGACGACGCGTCGACCCCGTCCGGCACCGCCCCGTCGAACTCCCCGGCCGCCACCGACTCCAGCGGCTCCGAGGGCGCCTCGTCCGGTGGCCGCCACCGGGGCGACCCCGCCGCCGACGACGCCGACTCGCGTACGGGGGACGGCCGTCACGCCTCCCGCGGCGAACAGCGCGACGACGAGGCCTACGTGGTCCGCTCGGGTGACAGCCTCTGGGACATCGCCGACGCCCACGACGTGCGCGGCGGGTGGTCCGCGCTCTACGACGCGAACAAGAAGACGGTCGGCACCGACCCCGACCTCATCCTCCCTGGTCAGAGTCTGGATCTTGGGCCCGAATCGGTCGAAAAGTAGCGGGAGTTACGGGGTCTTTGAGGCTTGTATGTCCGCTTTTGTTCGAGTGAGACATGAGTCTCAAAGACCCTGATCGTCTTTGAAATCGGGCGGATCCACTGCTTACGGTCGTCACCGCTCGCCACAGCGGGCCCCGACGGACGTCACGCCGAATCCTGCCAACGTCCGTACGGGAACAGTCGACGCGTCAGCGCCGTAGGCAGGAGCGGGGGACCCAGGTAAGCCGCCCTCCCGGGAGACCGGAGGGGCTAGGGGTTAAGTCGCGCACAAGGATGCGCGGCCGGGCACTCACTGGTCCGAACCCGACAGCTCACCTCGTAGGCGTCGGTGAGGGGATCTCTCCATGCTGCTTTCCAGCAAGGGCAAGCACCGCCGCCCGTCCAAGGCTGTCCGTGTCGCCACGCTCGCCGGTGTCGCCGGTGCCGCCGTCGCCGTCCCGCTGATGGGCGCCACGTCCGCCTCCGCCGCCTCCACCTCCGAGTGGGACCAGGTCGCGCAGTGCGAGTCCGGTGGCAACTGGTCGATCAACACGGGCAACGGCTTCTCCGGTGGCCTCCAGTTCTCCCCGTCCACCTGGGCGGCCTACGGCGGCACGCAGTACGCGTCCTCCGCCGCCGGCGCCTCCAAGGCCCAGCAGATCTCGGTCGCCGAGAAGGTCCTCGCCTCGCAGGGCAAGGGCGCCTGGCCGAGCTGCGGCGTGAACCTGTCCGGCGCCTCCACGGGCAACTCCGCCCCGGCCCCGCAGCAGGACACCCAGCAGTCGCAGCAGCAGCAGAGCCAGCCGCAGCAGCAGGAGCAGAAGTCGACGGAGCAGCACACCGACTCCTCGGTCGCCTCCCGCTCGCAGTCGCGCGACACCGTGACCACCCCCACCGGCCAGAAGGTCGAGAAGGGTGACGGCGAGTACAAGGTCAAGACCGGCGACACCCTCAGCAAGATCGCCGACGCGCACGGCACGAGCTGGCAGAAGGTGTTCAAGCTCAACAAGGACATCGTCAAGGACGCCGACCTGATCTTCCCGGGCCAGCAGCTCCACCTGAAGTAGGACCCCGCGGGAGTGCCGCGGGCCCGGCATCGGCGGACGCCGAGCCCCCGGCCGCACCCCCGTCCCCACCCCCCAGTGGGCCGCTCACCTGAGCAGCCCCCGCCCCATGCAGCGGGCGGGGGCTGCTGTCTTTGTTCCGTTAAGAAACATTTCGCTCTGGGCGTTGTCCACGAGCCGGGCGGTCGGCTGGCCGATGCCCCGGAGCCGGTTAGGCTCAGTGGGTCGGGACCGAACCATCCGGCCCCGCACAGTCCGCGTCACATCCCAGAAGGAGATGCTCGTGCCGTCCATCGACGTCGTCGTAGCCCGGGAAATCCTGGACTCCCGAGGCAACCCCACGGTCGAGGTCGAGGTCGGCCTCGACGACGGCAGCACGGGTCGTGCTGCTGTTCCGTCCGGCGCCTCCACCGGAGCCTTCGAGGCCATCGAACTCCGCGACGGTGACCCCAACCGTTACCTCGGCAAGGGCGTCGAGAAGGCCGTTCTCGCCGTCATCGAGCAGATCGGCCCGGAGCTCGTCGGCTACGACGCCACCGAGCAGCGCCTCATCGACCAGGCGATGTTCGACCTGGACGCCACGGACAACAAGGGCTCGCTGGGCGCCAACGCCATCCTCGGCGTCTCGCTCGCCGTCGCGCACGCCGCCTCCGAGGCGTCCGACCTGCCGCTGTTCCGCTACCTCGGTGGCCCGAACGCGCACCTGCTGCCCGTCCCGATGATGAACATCCTCAACGGTGGGTCGCACGCCGACTCCAACGTCGACATCCAGGAGTTCATGATCGCCCCGATCGGCGCGGAGTCCTTCTCCGAGGCCCTTCGCTGGGGCGCCGAGGTCTACCACACCCTCAAGAAGGTGCTGAAGACCAAGGGCCTGTCCACCGGCCTCGGCGACGAGGGCGGCTTCGCCCCGAACCTGGAGTCGAACCGCGCCGCGCTCGACCTCATCCTCGAAGCGATCAAGGAGGCCGGCTACATCCCCGGCCAGCAGATCGCGCTCGCGCTGGACGTCGCCGCCTCCGAGTTCTACAAGGACGGCAAGTACCAGTTCGAGGGCAAGGAGCGCTCGGCGGCCGAGATGACCGAGTACTACGAGGAGCTCGTCTCCGCGTACCCGCTCGTCTCCATCGAGGACCCGCTGTACGAGGACGACTGGGCCGGCTGGAACGTCATCACCGAGAAGCTGGGCGACAAGGTCCAGCTCGTCGGCGACGACCTGTTCGTCACCAACCCGGAGCGCCTCGCCCGCGGCATCGAGGAGAACTCGGCCAACGCCCTCCTGGTGAAGGTCAACCAGATCGGCTCGCTCACCGAGACCCTGGACGCCGTCGAGCTGGCCCAGCGCAACGGCTTCAAGTGCATGATGTCGCACCGCTCGGGCGAGACCGAGGACGTGACGATCGCGGACCTCGCCGTCGCCACGAACTGCGGCCAGATCAAGACCGGCGCCCCGGCCCGCTCCGAGCGCGTCGCCAAGTACAACCAGCTCCTGCGCATCGAGGAGATCCTGGACGACGCGGCCGTCTACGCCGGCCGCAGCGCTTTCCCCCGCTTCAAGGGCTGACCGCTCCTGACGCCCGCTTGAGGCGGTAGTTCCGTACGTCCCCGCACTCGGTCCCGTACCGTGTGCGGGGACGTACGCACGTAGGAACACAGCCAGGCAGTCGGACGGGGAGGCGGAGGAGCCATGCCGGGAAAGCTCCGAGACAGGGGCCGTGACGACTCGGCCCGCTTCTCCACGGCGACCCGTCTGCGCCTGCTCGGCGAGCAGACCGCGGAGCGGGTCTACCGGTCGCAGACCAAGCGCCAGGCGCGACGCTCCCGGCTGACCGGCCGCGCGGCGCTGCTCGCCCTGGTCGTCTGCACCCTCGTCGTCGCGCTCGCCTATCCCATGCGGCAGTACGTCTCCCAGCGCGGCGAGATCGCGGACCTCCAGCGCCAGCAGCAGCAGGCCAAGGACCGGGTCGACCGGCTCCGCGACGAGAAGGCCCGCTGGCAGGACGACGCGTACGCCGAGCAGCGGATCCGGGAGCGCCTGCACATGGTGATGCCGGGCGAGACCGGCTACGTGGTGCCCGACGCGCGGGCCACCACCTCCGGGCGCCCGGACCAGAGCCCGGCCGAGCGCGCCTGGTACTCGAACGTCTGGGACGGCGTCGACAAGGCCGACCAGGCAGCCAACTGACACGAAAGACACCCGAGAACAGTCATGGACACGCCCCCGCCCCAGACCGAGCGCACCGAGCCCACGGACGCCGACATCCACGCGTTCAAGGAGCAGCTCGGCCGCCCGCCGCGCGGCCTGCGCGCCATCGCCCACCGCTGCCCCTGCGGCAACCCGGACGTGGTCGAGACGGCCCCGCGTCTGGAGGACGGCACTCCGTTCCCGACGACGTACTACCTGACGTGCCCCCGCGCGGCCTCCGCCATCGGCACGCTGGAGGCCAACGGCGTCATGAAAGAGATGACGGAGCGCCTCAAGACGGACGAGGACCTGGCGGCGAAGTACCGCGCGGCCCACGAGGACTACCTCGCCCGCCGCGACGCCATCGAGGTCCTGGAGGGCTTCCCCAGCGCGGGCGGCATGCCGGACCGTGTGAAGTGCCTGCACGTGCTGGTCGGCCACTCCCTGGCGGCTGGCCCGGGTGTGAACCCGCTCGGCGACGAGGCGATCGCGATGCTGCCCGAGTGGTGGAAGAAGGGGCCGTGCGTGAGCGCCTGCGGCGTGGCGGAGGAGAGCGAATGACCCGCGTGGCGGCCATCGACTGCGGTACGAACTCGATCCGGCTCCTCGTCGCGGACGCGAACCCGCGGACGGGCGAGCTGGTCGACCTGGACCGCCGGATGACGATCGTCCGGCTCGGCCAGGGCGTCGACCGGACGGGCCGGCTGGCCCCGGAGGCGCTGGAGCGCACCTTCGCCGCCTGCCGCGAGTACGCCGCGGTGATCAAGGAACTCGGGGCCGAGAAGGTCCGCTTCGTCGCGACGTCGGCGTCCCGCGACGCCGAGAACCGCGACGAGTTCGTCCAGGGCGTCCTGGACATCCTGGGCGTCGAGCCCGAGGTGATCACGGGCGACCAGGAGGCCCAGTTCTCCTTCACGGGTGCGACGAAGGAACTGACCGGCCGCGCCGACCTCGACACGCCCTACCTGGTCGTGGACATCGGCGGCGGGTCGACCGAGTTCGTGGTCGGCGACGACACCGTGGAGTCGGCCCTCTCCGTCGACATCGGCTGCGTCCGGATGACCGAGCGGCACCTCGCGGGCGAGGACGGGCGGATCACCGACCCGCCCACCGCCGGGCAGATCGCGGCGATCCGCGCCGACATCACCGAGGCCCTCGACCGGGTCACGCAGACCGTCCCGATCCGCTCGGCCCGCACCCTGGTGGGCCTGGCCGGTTCGGTGACGACGGTGGCGGCCCTGGCCCTCGGCCTGACCGCCTACGACTCGACGGCGATCCACCACTCCCGCATCTCCTACGCCAAGGTCGCCGAGCTCACCGACTGGCTCCTGACCTCGACCCACGACCAGCGCGCCCTGAAGCCGGTCATCCACCCCGGCCGGGTCGACGTGATCGCCTCCGGCGCGCTGGTGCTCCGCCTGATCATGGAGTGGATCGGCGCGGACGAGGTCGTGGTCAGCGAGCACGACATCCTGGACGGGATCGCCTGGTCCGTGGCCTGACCCCGGTCCCCGCGGCGCGGCCCCCTTGTAGGGTGCCGCGCATGGGGGAGACGACGGCGCGGTACGGCGCCTATCGGACCGATCCGCTGTGGGCCGTGGCAGGGATCTGCCTCAGTGCCCTGGTGGTCTGCTCGGGGCTCGCGCTCTTCGGAATGCTGGAGTTCGACGAGCGGTGCATGCAGGGGATCACCAAGGGGCCCGGCGCCCTCGGCGAGGTGCGTCAGCAGGCGTTCCCGCCCGCGACGGTCTGCGAGTTCGCCGGCGGGGACGTCACGTCCGTCGGCGGGCGGTGGCCGCTCGCCGCGCTGCTGTGGCTGGCCATGGCGGGGTTCGTGGGCTGTCTGCTGGTGGCGCTGGTCGCCGAGTGCTTCGAGCCGGCCCCGGGCCGTGATCACGTGATGCCGATGTCCAGGGCGGCCAAGCTGGGCCGTACCGGCACGGCGTTCTTCGTGACCGGCTCGGTCTTCGCCGGGTTCTACGCGCTGGTGGGGTGGCGGCTCCTGGCCGGTCCCTCCTCGGCCTGCGCGAGAGGGGCGGACTGGGGTTCCGAGGTGCCGCGGACCCTGGACCCCGGCTTTCTGCCGCCCCAGGCGACCTGCCGCTACACCAGTGGCATCACGAAGCAGCTGAACCCCGACTGGATGGCGTCCCTCGCCGTCGCACTGGCCGTCCCCGCGCTGCTCGCGGGCCTCGGATTCGCCCTCGCCTGGTGGCGGTGGCGGCAGGAGCGCAGGGCCGCGAAAGCGCCACTTCTGAGCGCGCCGCACGGCGTCTGAGCACCCCGAAAGGGGGACGCCACACCCTCCGGCGACACCCCGTCGGGAAACTTCGTGAAGTTCTTCACAAGGAATTCGGCCCTGTTGGACGCCGTTACGGGCCCTTGGGTCCGTCCGGGGCCCGCGAAGGGCTCCGGCGAAGGGGGTCCGCCGGGTTCCACGGGTGTTACGCGCGGATGAAATCCGGGAGTGGTCCAGTGCCGCCGAATGCCCACCGTCGCTGCTCAAGAGGGGTGTGCAACGACTGGCGGGGCCGTGCGGTTCCCCTGGCCGACCATGACATGGGTCACGTGGGCGGCGAAGTGTAGCAGAGGGGTCGTCGAACCTTGTGAAGGGGCGCACGAGCACCCCCCTCCACTCGGGTGGATACTCGATGGCATGAGCACCACGGAGCGTCCCAGGATCCTCATTGTCGGGGGTGGGTACGTAGGCCTGTACGCAGCGCGTCGCATCCTCAAGAAGATGCGTTACGCGGAAGCGACCGTCACGGTCGTGGACCCGCGCTCGTACATGACGTACCAGCCCTTCCTCCCCGAGACCGCCGCCGGCAGCATCTCGCCGCGCAACGTCGTCGTCCCGCTGCGACGCGCTGTGCCGGGAGCCGAGATTCTCACCGGCCGCGTCACCACCATCGACCAGGACCGCAAGGTCGCCACGGTCGCCCCGCTCGTCGGCGAGGCGTACGAGGTGCCCTTCGACTACCTGGTGATCGCGCTCGGCGCGGTCTCCCGCACCTTCCCGACGCCGGGCCTCGCCGAGGTCGGCATCGGTATGAAGGGTGTCGAGGAGGCCATCGGCCTGCGCAACCACGTGCTCGAGCAGCTCGACAAGGCCGAGTCGACCACGGACGAGGAGATCCGCCGCAAGGCGCTCACCTTCGTCTTCGTCGGCGGTGGCTTCGCGGGCGCCGAGACCATCGGTGAGGTCGAGGACCTGGCGCGCGACGCGGCCAAGTTCTACAAGAACGTGAAGCGCGAGGACATGCGCTTCGTGCTCGTCGACGCCGCCGACAAGGTGCTGCCGGAGGTCGGCCCGGACCTGGGCACGTACGGCCGCAAGCACCTCGAGTCGCGCGGTATCGAGGTCTACCTGAAGACGACGATGCCGTCCTGCGTCGACGGTCACGTGGTGCTCAGCAACGGCCTGGAGGTCGACGCCAACACCATCGTGTGGACCGCCGGTGTGAAGCCGAACCCGGCGCTCGCCCGCTTCGGTCTCCCGCTCGGCCCGCGCGGCCACGTGGACACCGCCGCCACCCTCCAGGTGCAGGGCACCGACTACATCTGGGCCGCGGGCGACAACGCCCAGGTCCCGGACCTGGTCGGCCGTGCCAACGGCAACGAGAACGCCTGGTGCCCGCCGAACGCGCAGCACGCCATGCGTCAGGCCAAGGTCCTCGCGGACAACGTGGTCTCGGGCATGCGGGGCTTCCCGCAGGGCGAGTACAAGCACGCCAACAAGGGTGCGGTCGCCGGTCTGGGCCTGCACAAGGGCGTCGCGATGATCGTCATGGGCAAGATGAAGATCAAGCTCAAGGGCCGTCTCGCCTGGTACATGCACCGTGGCTACCACGGCATGGCCATGCCGACGTACAACCGCAAGATCCGTGTGATCGCCGAGTGGACGATCAACATGTTCCAGAAGCGCGACATCACCGCGCTCGGCGCCCTGGAGACTCCGCGCGAGGAGTTCTACGAGGCCGCCAAGCCGGCGCCCAAGCCCGCCGCGGCCGAGGCGCCCAAGGTCGAGGAGAAGGCCGAGAAGAAGGCCGAGGCCAAGGCCTCCTAGCCGCACGCCGTACCAGCCCGAAGGGGCCGCCTGCCATCCGTGGTGCAGGCGGTCCCTTCGGCGTTTCCGGGCGGCGCAACCGGACGAATTACATGGTGGCTACATGTATTTTGCCCATCCGTAACCCGGTAACGGGACTGCGGAGCCGGGCGGTTGGTGTTTACCTGCTGTTGGACCGGACCCCGTTCTCGGGGCGCTCCGGTATCTCCGACGCAACGGAGGTGTGCGCCATGCAGGACGCCGCACAGCGGCTGAAGAACCTCGCCGAGCAGCTGCTCGGCACTGAACTTCCCGTGCGCCTGCGCGCCTGGGACGGCTCCGAGGCCGGCCCGCCGGACGCCCCCGCCCTCGTCGTCCGCCACCGGCGCGCCCTGCGCCGCCTGCTGTGGAAGCCGGGCGAACTCGGCCTGGCCCGCGCCTGGGTGGCCGGCGACCTGGACGTCGAGGGCGACCTGTACGAGGCCCTGGACGCGATGGCGGGTCTCATCTGGGAGCACGACGACGATGCCCCGCGCAGGAGCCTCGCCGAGGCGCTCAGGGACCCGGGCGTCCGGGCCGGGGCGCGCGAACTGGTGAAGCTGGCGGGCCCGTACCCGCCGCCCGCGCCGCCCGCCGAGGAGAGGCGCCGCAAGGGCCGCCTCCACCTGCACACCAAGGGCAGCGACAAGCAGGCCATCAGCCACCACTACGACGTCGGCAACGACTTCTACGAGCTGGTCCTCGGCCCCTCGATGGTCTACTCGTGCGCCTACTGGGAAGCCGCGGACGGCCCGGACGCGACGCTCGAATCCGCACAGCGCGACAAGCTGGAGCTGATCTCCCGCAAGCTCGCCCTGAAGCCCGGAATGCGGCTGCTCGACGTCGGCTGCGGCTGGGGCTCCATGGCCATCCACGCCGCCCGCGAGCACGGGGTGAGCGTCGTCGGCGTCACCCTCTCGCAGGAACAGGCCGCGTACGCCCGCAAGCGCGTCGCCGACGAGGGGCTGACCGACCGCGTGGAGATCCGCGTCCAGGACTACCGCGATGTGCGCGACGGCCCGTACGACGCGATCTCCTCCATCGGCATGGCCGAGCACGTGGGCGCCGACCGGTACCTGGAGTACGCGCAGGACCTGTACGCCCTCCTGGTCCCCGGCGGGCGGCTGCTCAACCACCAGATCGCGCGGCGTCCGCAGCGCGACGAGTCGGCGTACGAGGTCGACGAGTTCATCGACGCGTACGTCTTCCCCGACGGGGAGCTGGCGCCCGTCGGCAGCACGGCCGGGCTCCTGGAGCGGGCCGGGTTCGAGGTCCGCGACATCGAGGCGATCCGGGAGCACTACGCCCTCACCCTGCGCCAGTGGGTGCGGAACCTGGAGGCCCGCTGGGCCGAGGCGCTGAAACTGGTCAGCCCCGGCCGGGCCAGGATCTGGCGGCTGTACATGGCCGCGTCGGCCCTGAGCTTCGAGCGCAACCGGATCGGCGTCAACCAGATCCTCGCCGTGAAGACCCCGCCGTCCGGGGCGTCGGGGATGCCGCTGCGAGCGCGGACCTGGAACTAGCACCCCGCTCGTACGCCGAGGGGGCGCCCGGTGATCCACCGGGCGCCCCCTTCGCGTGTGCGGGTCTCCGCTACTCGGACTTGATCGCGGCGAGCATGTTCAGCCGGGCCGCGCGGCGGGCCGGCCACAGGGCCGCCAGGATGCCGACCACGGCGGCCAGCGCCAGGAAGATGCCCATCCGGCCCCACGGCAGGATCAGTTCGTACGTCGCCATCGAGTTGCCGATCAGCTGTCCGGCCGCCCAGCCGAAGAACACGCCCAGGCCGATGCCGAGCACGCCGCCGAACAGGGAGATCACCAGGGACTCCAGGCGGACCATGCGCTTGATGCCCTTGCGGTCGATGCCGATCGCGCGGAGCATCCCGATCTCCTGCTGACGCTCGAAGACCGACATGGCCAGGGTGTTGATGACACCGAGGACCGCGACGATGACCGCCATCGCGAGCAGGCCGTAGAGCATGTTCAGCATCAGCGTGAAGATCTGAGCGATCTGATTGGAGATGTCCTGCTTGTCCTGGACCTGGATCGCCGGGTTGTCGCCGAGGGCCTTGGTGAGCCGGTCCTGGTTGGCCTCGGTGGCGCCGCCGGACATCTTCACCATGACCTGCATGTCGGTGGCGGTGCCGTCGACGTGCGGGGTCAGGGTCGCCGAGTCGATCAGGACGCCCTGCATCATCTCGTTGCCCTCGTAGACGCCCGCGACGGTGAGCCGCTGCTTCCGGCCGTCCTCGTAGGTCGTGGTGAAGGACGAGCCGGTCTTCCAGCCGTACTCCTTCGCCGTCTTGTCGTCGACCACGATGTCCGAGCCGCCGACGGTGAACCGGCCGCTGTTCATGTCGAGCGCGGCGAGCTGCCGGATCGTCCTGCCGTTCACCCCGGTCAGGTACTCGGTCCTGCCGTCGACGCGGGAGGGCGAGTTGGCGAGGCCGGTGCTGGCGGTGACCCCGTCCGTGCCGTCCAGGGTCTTCAGGACGTCGGGGGAGAGCGGGTTGCCGTTCGCCATCGAGACGACGTAGTCCGCCTTGATGGAGTCGGCGGCCATCTTGTCGATCGCGCCCTGGACGCTGCCCGCGATCACCGTGAGGCCGGTGATCAGGGTCAGCCCGATCATCAGGGCCGAGGCGGTGGCGGCGGTGCGGCGCGGGTTGCGGACCGAGTTCAGGCGGGCCAGCTTGCCGGAGATGCCGAAGACGCGCAGCAGCGGGGCCGCGGCGGCGATCAGCGGGCGCGACAGCAGCGGCGTCAGGATGAAGACGCCGATGACGAGCAGGCCCGCGCCGAGGCCCATGGGGGCCTGGCCGGAGCTGCCGCTCATGGTCGTCGCGGCGAGCACGGCCACGACACCGGCGGCGGAGACCAGCGCGCCGAGCGTGTTGCGCAGCACCAGCGACTTGGCGGTCGGGGCCGCGTGCACCGCGTTCATGGCGGCGACCGGGGGGATCCGCGCGGCACGGCGGCCCGGCAGCCAGGCGGCCAGCATGGTGACGAGGACGCCGACGACGAGCGCGGAGACCACGGTGCTGGGCGAGATCACCAGCGGGCCGTCGGGGATGACCGCGCCGGTGCCGTTCATCAGCGCGCGCATCCCGGCGCCGATGCCGATGCCGACCGCGAGGCCGGTGACGGCGGCGACGGCGCCCACGACGAACGCCTCCAGGAGCACGGACCGGGTGACCTGGCGGCGCGAGGCGCCGACCGCGCGCATCAGGGCCAGTTCCTTGGTGCGCTGGGCGACCAGCATCGTGAAGGTGTTGGCGATGATGAAGATGCCGACGAAGAGCGCGATCCCGGCGAAGACCAGCAGCATCGTCTTCATGGAGCTCATCGACGTGGCGATCGACTCCGCCTGGTCGTCGGCAAGCTGCTGACCGGTCTCGGTGTGCACCGCGGCGCCGTCGAGCGCCTTGTCGAGCTGGGACTTCAGCCGGTCCTGGCTGGTGCCGGCCGCGGCCTTGACGTCGATCTCGTCGTACGCGCCCGGCTTGTGGAAGAGCTGCTGCGCCGTCGCCGTGTCGAACAGGGCGAGGGAGCCGCCCGCCGCGACGTTGCCGTCGTCGGTGGTGAAGATGCCGGTCAGGGTCGGGGTGAGGACGGGGCCGTCGACCGACATCCGGACCTGGTCGCCGACCTTGTACCCGGCGCGCTCGGCGGTCTCGGAGTCCAGGGCGACCTGGTTCTTCCCGTGCGGGGCGGTGCCCTGCGCCAGCGGGTAGCGGTCGTCGGGCTTGCCGGCGGAGCCGGCGTAGTTGCCGCCCTTGGTGGAGAAGCCGTTGCCGACGAGCTTGCCGTCCTGGTCGGCGACGGCCGCGTAGCCGCTGACGACGCCGGTCGCCGAGGCGGCGCCCGGCACGCTCCCGGCCTTCTTCAGGGTGGCGTCGGTCAGCTTCACCTCCTTGCTGACCTTGTCGCCCTCGGCCTTGGTGGAGCCGGGCGTGAGCGCGACGTCGACGTGGTCGAAGCCCTTGGCGGAGGACTTCTCCAGCGCGGAGGAGATGGTGTTGGTGAAGACGAGGGTGCCGCTGACGAAGGCGACGCCGAGCATGACGGCGAGGACCGTCATCAGGAGGCGGGCCTTGTGCGCGAACACGTTGCGCAGGGCTGTACGGAACATGTGTTTCTGCCAGTCCAGGGTTCGGCGGGGCGGTGCCCCGGCCCGGCGCCTTCGCGCCGTAGGGGCTGTGGTCGGTCTGCGGGTGCGGGGTGCGTCGTGGTTGCTCGCGCAGTTCCCCGCGCCCCTCCGGGGCGCTTAGCTCGTGCGGCCCTTGGTGTCGAAGCGCTTCATGCGGTCCAGGACCGTGTCCGCCGTCGGCTGGTGCATCTCGTCGACGATCCGGCCGTCGGCGAGGAAGACCACGCGGTCCGCGTAGGCCGCCGCGACGGGGTCGTGGGTGACCATGACGACCGTCTGGCCGAGCTCACGGACGGAGTTGCGCAGGAAGCCGAGGACCTCGGCGCCGGAGCGCGAGTCGAGGTTTCCGGTGGGCTCGTCGCCGAAGATGATCTCGGGCTGGGAGGCGAGCGCGCGGGCGACCGCCACGCGCTGCTGCTGGCCGCCGGAGAGCTGCGAGGGGCGGTGGCCGAGGCGGCCGGAGAGGCCCACCATCTGGATCACGTTCTCCAGCCACTGCTTGTCGGGCTTGCGGCCCGCGATGTCCATGGGGAGCGTGATGTTCTCCAGGGCGGTCAGCGTCGGCAGCAGGTTGAACGCCTGGAAGATGAAGCCGATCTTGTCCCGGCGGAGCTTGGTGAGCTGCTTGTCCTTGAGCGTGCCGAGTTCGGTGTCGCCGATGCGGACGGAGCCGGAGGAGAAGGTGTCCAGGCCCGCGACGCAGTGCATCAGCGTCGACTTGCCCGAGCCGGACGGACCCATGATCGCGGTGAACTCGGCCTGCCGGAACTCGACGGAGACCCGGTCGAGCGCGACCACCTGGGTCTCGCCCTGTCCGTAGATCTTGGAGAGATCCGTGGCGCGGGCGGCCGCCGTGGTGGTCCGGCCTGCGAGCGGGGTGGTGGTCACGGGTGGGTGCTCCTGTCCGTCGGGGGAGGTGATCGGGGGACTGGTCCCATCGTCCGTGCCGATGGCGCCGCTGAAGTCAGCCGCAGTTCCCGTTCCGGGGGGCGACTTCCGGCGGACCGGGAGCGCCGGTGTCATCCCCAGGTATGACACGGGACCCTGAGAGCACCGCCCGGGCGCCGTGCTGAGCGGAACCTGTCGTACCGCACGTGGGGCGGAGGTGAAATCCCGTCAATCACCGAGTGGGGGCACGCGCGCGCGGAAGGGCCCCCGGCATGTGCGGATAGCCTCGGTCATGGGCTGATGCACCCTCAGACGTCAATAAAATAAGACAACATCGGGAGGTTGTTCCGCTGTTCGGGGGATGCCGCCGGATAGGCTCGGAAGGTCGACGCGGAGCCGCTCAGCCTGCCCGGATGGTGGAATGCAGACACGGCGAGCTTAAACCTCGCTGCCCTTCGCGGGCGTACCGGTTCAAGTCCGGTTCCGGGCACCTCCGGCGCATGCGCGGCGGCCCCCCTGGCGGCTGCCTGACGCACTGTCACATGCCGTCGTCACTCTCCTCCGCGGCCCCGCCGTCCCGTGCGGTCCGCTCTCCCCGTGTGCCCCGACCATTGACACTCACGCCTGGCCCGGCGGATGATCCACGGCAACCCGCAATGAACGAAAGTTCGCTGCGCGAACGCGAGGGGCGGACGGGGATGCGGGCGCACGCAATGAGGCGAGGCGAGAGGGATCCGTATGCGCACCACCGTCGGCATCGTCGGAGCGGGACCGGCAGGGCTGCTCCTGGCCCGGCTGCTGCACAACGCCGGGATCGAGTCCGTCGTCCTGGAGAGCCGCGACCGCCGTTACGTGGAACAGCGCCAGCGCGCCGGAATCCTGGAGCAGGGCACCGTCGACGTGCTGCGCGAGGCGGGCGTCGGCGCCCGGATGGACCGCGAGGGGCTGCCGCACGACGGCATCGAGCTGCGCTTCGACCGCCGCCGCCACCGCGTCGACTTCCCGGCCCTGACCGGCGGCCGGCAGGTGATGGTCTACGCCCAGACCGAGGTCTGCAAGGACCTGATCGCCGCCCGGCTCGCGGACGGCGGGCCCCTGCTGTTCGAGGCGGAGGCGCTGGCCGTGGAGGGCGCGGAGACGGACCGGCCGCGCGTCCGGTTCCGGCACGAGGGCCGCGAGGACGTCCTCGACTGCGACTACGTGGTCGGCTGCGACGGATTCTGGGGCGTGTCCAGGGAGGCGGTGCCGGCCGCGCTCTCCCGCACGTACGAGCGCACGTACCCCTTCGGCTGGCTCGGCATCCTCGCCGACGTCGCCCCCTCCCACGACGAGCTGGTCTACGCCCGCAGCGACCGCGGCTTCGCCCTGCTCAGCATGCGCTCGCCCACGGTCACCCGCGCCTACCTCCAGGTCCCCGCGGACACCGACGCCGCCGACTGGTCCGCCGAGGAGATCTGGGACGAGCTCGACCGCCGCCTGGAGGTCGACGACCCGGGGTGGCGGCTCGCCCGCGGACCCGTCACCTCGACGTCCGTGACACCCATGCGGTCGTACGTGCACGAACCGATGCGGCACGGCCGGCTCTTCCTCGCCGGGGACGCCGCCCACATCGTCCCGCCGACCGGCGCCAAGGGCCTCAACCTCGCCGTCGGCGACGTCGTCACCTTCGCCCGCGCCCTGATCGCCCTGCGCGACACGGGGGACGCCACGCCCCTCGACACGTACTCCGAGACCTGCCTGCGGCGGGTCTGGCAGGCCGAACGGTTCAGCTACGCCATGACGACGATGCTGCACCGCGCACCCGACGCCACCGCCTTCGACGACAGGATCCAGCTCGCCCGCCTCGACCGCGTGACCACGGCACGCTCCGCCGAGACGGACCTGGCGGAGGGGTACACCGGCTTCCCGCTGTGAGGCGGAACACCCTGGGGCCCCGCGACGTTCCTCCGTCACAGGACGGGAAAGATCCTCCTTGAGCACTAGGGTCGTATCTTTGCCAGACCATTACTCTTGATGGCAAGGCCATACACGGTGGCCACGGAGGAGTGAAATGAGGAGCAGCAACCCGGTCTTCTCGCGACGGGGGTTCAGCCGCGACAACGGCTACGCGCAGTTCAACGCGCAGCCGCAGGCCGGGGGCCCCGCTGTCGGCACGGCCGAAGGTAACCCGTACGCGCAGGCCCCCGCGGGCAACCCGTACGCGCAGAACCCGTACGCACAGGCGGACGTCCAGTACGGCGCACCGCAGGCGCCGGCCACCACCGGCCGCATGACGATGGACGACGTCGTCATGCGTACCGCGACCACCCTCGGCCTCCTGGTCGTCACCGCGGCGCTCGCCTGGGCGCTGCTGCCGGTCGACGAGGCGAACATCGGCAAGTCGTACGGCATCGCGATCGTCTCCGGACTGATCGCGATGGTGCTCGGCTTCGTCCAGGCGTTCAAGCGCAAGGCGTCCCCGCCGATCATCCTGGCGTACGCCGCCCTTGAAGGCGTCTTCCTCGGCGTCCTGTCGAGCATCGTCGACAACTACGTCAAGAGCGGCGCGGCCATGCAGGCCGTGCTCGGCACGATGGCCGTGTTCGTCGCGGTCCTCGTCGCCTACAAGGCGGGCTGGATCCGCGTCAACCGCCGCTTCTACGGCTTCGTGATGGCCGCGGCGATGGGCTTCGTCCTGCTCATGGCCGTGAACCTGCTGTTCGCGGTCTTCGGCGGCGGCGACGGCCTCGGCTTCCGCAGCGGTGGCCTCGGCATCCTGTTCGGCATCATCGGCGTGCTCCTCGGCGCGTGCTTCCTGGCCCTCGACTTCAAGCAGGTCGAGGACGGCATCGCGTACGGCGCCCCGAAGGAAGAGGCGTGGCTGGCCGCGTTCGGTCTGACCATGACCCTGGTCTGGATCTACATGGAGTTCCTGCGGCTCATCGCGATCCTTCAGGGCAACGACTGACGGTCGCCCGACGGCAGTGGAAGGGCCCGCGCACCTCGGTGCGCGGGCCCTTCGCCGTATGCGTGCGGGGGAGTCGCGGCGGTTATCCGAACCGCCGGGCCGCGCGCCTCAGGTCGTACTCGTGGACGATCGCCTTGGCGTGGCCGTACGCGAGGTCGTGCTCCCCGCGCAGCCAGCTGACCTTCTCCTCGAAACGGAAGAAGCACGGGCCTTCTTCTACGGTGCGCAGCCAGTCGGCGACTTCACGACCGGTGCAGTGGGGGATGCGGGCGAGCAGGTTGCGGTGGGTCTCCTCGGAGAAGACTTGGGACATCGGCGCCTCCGGAACGCTTCGATGTTGCCGGGTCTTCACGTCACCGTGCCTGAGCGACAGGGCCTTGTAAACAGCTACAGTCGCCGAGTGCTTGATACGACGCCTTTGACGGACGCGGTGGATCAGTTCGCGGACCGGCTGCGGGCCGCGCCGCAGAGCCGGTTGCAGCGAGGGGCCGCCGCGGCGGCTCTTGAGCTGGCCCGGGAGTTGTCCGGGTGGGCCCAGCGGTTGGAGGAGCCGGGGGCGGGGGCGGTGCGGGTGATGCCGGATGCGGGGATGTTCGCCGCCGCTGATCAACTCACCGTTGCGGGGCGGGATCTCGGGGTGGCTCTGCGCGATGCCGA
Organism: Streptomyces sp. NPDC001904; assembly: GCF_040297005.1. NCBI lineage: Bacteria > Bacillati > Actinomycetota > Actinomycetes > Kitasatosporales > Streptomycetaceae > Streptomyces > Streptomyces sp. NPDC001904. The sequence continues at coordinate 494,651 of NZ_JBEOYI010000001.1, forward strand.
TGATCTTGTACGGGCTGTCGAAATGGTGGAGTCGGCAATGAAGCGGGCCGGGGTCTAGTCCGCCTGATCCGTCGCCCGCGCCACCGTCGTGGCTGGTCGCGCAGTTCCCCGCGCCCCTGAGATGCGCACTGCGTGCGCCATCTCATCGACAGAGGCGCGACGAAGCCGCGCCTCTGATGGAGAGGCGCGCGCAGCGCAGCCTCAAGGGGAGGCGGCGCGAAGCGCCTGCCTCAGGGGCGCGGGGAACTGCGCGAGAAGCGGCCACCGGCCTGCGGACGAAAGACAACCCAGGGGCGCGGGGAACTGCGCGACCAGCCCCCACCGGGGCGCGGGGAGGCGAGTGGTCCAGGTTTCCCGCGGATGCGGTCAGGCGGAGGCTATGACTCGGTCGGCCAGGATGTAGACGGAGTCGGCACCGCATTCGAAGGTCAGGGCATAGGCGCCCGAGACCCCGGAGCCCCCGAGCAGCACCGGCGCGTCGCCGGAACGGAGCGCGTCGGCGAGCCGCTCCGCGGTCTCCCGGTGCCCCGGGGTCATGCACAGCGTCGTCCCGTCGGTGAAGACATAGACATCGAGCGTGCCGAGCGGCCCGGGCCGCACGTCGGCGAGAGCCGTGCGGGCCTGCGCCAGCTCCTCCAGACAGGCCACCGTGCGCTCGTGATCGCTGACGACCGGCGACTGCACCGGCACGAAGTCCGGGTGCGAGGGGTGCCGGCGCCGCGCGGCGGCCAGCTCGGGGGAGTCCCCGGCGAACTCGTCCTCGGACTCGAGGAGGGGCTCGAGCACCGGCTCGGCGACCGGCTCCAGGCCCGCGAAATCGGCCTGCCGGGGCATGAAGAACTCCTCGCCCAGCGTGCCGCCCGCGAGGAACGGCGGCAGGTCGGAGCCGTCCCGCGCCTCCTGCGCCGCCCAGAACGCCCGCGCCTCGGCCAGCTCCCGCTCCCGCTCCTCGGCGAGCGCGTCGGCGACCGCGGCACGTATCGCGTCGGTGTCGCTGGTGGTGCGGGCCGCCGGAACGGTGGCCGAGCGCGCGGTGGTCGCGCGGTCCCGGGCCAGCTCGTCTCTCAGATCCGCCAGCTGCCGGCGCAGACCCCGCACGTGGTGCAGAGTGACGGCGCCGACGGCCGTGGCAGCGGCCGAGGCGAGCAGCAGGACACTGAGGGTGGCAGGCATGGCGCTCACTGACGTACTCCCGGTTTCAAGTCGACCCCCGACTTCCTACATCAGCTTGAAGCCTGTAAGAACCTGCTGTCAGTGCATTACGTCACGAATTGGACAGGTCTTTTGGCCGGGCGTTTAGCCCTGTTATGGCCTGGGTACCGACCTGACCTGCGAAAACGGGTTTCCCCCATGACGTAGATCACATCATGGGGGAATTTCGATCACGAACAGATAGCCGAATTCAGGTCAGCTCAGGCGCTCGATGACCATCGCCATGCCCTGGCCGCCGCCGACGCACATGGTCTCCAGGCCGAACTGCTTGTCGTGGAACTGGAGGCTGTTGATCAGCGTGCCGGTGATGCGGGCGCCGGTCATGCCGAAGGGGTGGCCGACGGCGATGGCGCCACCGTTCACGTTCAGCTTGTCCTCGTCGATGCCCAGGTCGCGGGCGGACGGGATGACCTGGGCGGCGAACGCCTCGTTGATCTCGAACAGGTCGATGTCGGAGACGCCGAGCCCGGCGCGCTTGAGCGCCTGCTTGCTGGCCTCCACCGGGCCGAGGCCCATGATCTCGGGGGACAGGCCGGAGACGCCGGTCGACACCACGCGGGCGAGCGGGGTCAGGCCCAGCTCGCGGGCCTTGGTGTCGGACATGATCACGAGGGCGGCGGCGCCGTCGTTGAGCGGGCAGCAGTTGCCGGCCGTGACCAGTCCGTCCGGGCGGAAGACCGGCTTCAGGCCCGAGACGCCCTCCAGGGTGACGCCCGCGCGCGGGCCGTCGTCCTTGCTGACGACCGTGCCGTCGGGGGTGGTGACCGGGGTGATCTCCCGCTCCCAGAAGCCGTTCTTGATGGCTTCCTCGGCGCGGTTCTGCGAGCGGACGCCGAAGCGGTCCATGTCCTCGCGGGTGATGCCCTTCAGGCGCGCCAGGTTCTCCGCGGTCTGGCCCATCGCGATGTACGCGTCCGGGACCAGGCCGTCCTCGCGCGGGTCGTGCCAGGTCGTGCCCTCCTGCTGGGCGACGGCCGCCGTGCGGGCCTCCGCCTCGGCGAAGAAGGGGTTGCGGGTGTCGGGGAGCGAGTCGGAGTTCCCCTTCGCGAACCGCGACACCATCTCCACGCCGGCCGAGATGAAGACGTCGCCCTCGCCCGCCTTGATCGCGTGCAGCGCCATCCGCGTCGTCTGCAGGGAGCTGGAGCAGTACCGGGTGATGGTGCAGCCCGGCAGGTGGTCCATGCCCATCTGGACGGCGACGATCCGGCCGAGGTTGTTGCCCTGCTCGCCGCCGGGGAGGCCGCAGCCGAGCATCAGGTCGTCGATGTCGTGCGGGTCGAGCTCGGGGACCTTGGCGAGGGCCGCCTGGATGATCGTGGCGGTCAGGTCGTCCGCGCGCAGATCCTTGAGCGAGCCCTTGAAGGCACGGCCGATCGGGGAACGGGCGGCTGAGACGATCACTGCTTCGGGCATCACGGCTCCAGGAGTTCGTTGACCTTTTCAGGTGGGACCGTGTGGGAAGTTACCTGTACGTATGGCGCGGGTCACGGCCTCGGGCATGTGACTCCGACCGCATTTTTCTAAGCGCTTGCTCAGCCAGCGTCTCCTGATGATCGCAGCCGGGGCTAGGGCGTGACCGGGGTCGGGTCCTGGGTGGGGACGCGGCGGCGGCGCCGGCGCTTGAGGAGGGCCCAGGGGCCTCGCGGCCCCGTGGGCATGGCCCCCGTGACCTCGGTGCCGCCCTCGGCGGCAGCCCGCACGGCAGCCCGCGCCACCGGCAGGAACCCCTCCTCCCGGGCCACGTCGGGCCGCTCCTCCTCCGGCCACAGACCGAGCGCGGCACACAGCGTCGGCAGCACCGCCATCGCCGCCGTCGCATACCCCTCGGCGGACGGATGGAAGTTGTCCGGCCCGAACAGCTCGCGGGGGTTCGCCGAGAACTCCGGCCCCAGCAGATCCCCCAGCGACACCGTGCGCCCGCCCTGCTCCACGGTGCCGATGGTCTGCGCGGCGGCCAGCTGCCGCGAGGCCCGCCGGGCGATCCAGCGCAGCGGCTGCTGCACCGGCTCCACCGAGCCCAGGTCGGGACAGGTGCCGACGACGACCTCGGCCCCGGCCGTGCGCAGCCGTCGTACGGCGGCCGACAGATGACGTACCGACTTGGTCGCCGGAATCCGGTGGGTGACGTCGTTCGCACCGATCATGATCACGCAGACGTCGGGCAGCCAGCCCGGATCGGCGAGGACCAGCGCGACCTGCCGGTCGAGGTCGTCGGACTGGGCGCCGGGCAGCGCCACGTTGCGCAGCTCCACCGCGCGCTCCGCCACCGCCGCGAGCCCCGAGGCGAGCAGCGCCCCCGGCGTCTGCCGGGCCCGGTGCACGCCCTGCCCCGCGGCCGTGGAGTCGCCGAGCACCGCGAACCGCAGCGGATCGCTGCCCACGGCGTCGTAGACCCGGCCGTACAGCCCGTCGGCGGACGGCACATGGACCGGTTCGGGACCGTGGTTGCCGACCTGGCGCCGGGCCATCTGCACCTCCGCGACCACCACCCCGACCGCGGCGGCCCCGATCAGCCCGATCCCGCCCCCGCCGTACGCCGCACCCGCGGCGATCCGCCGTGCCACCCTCGCCCTGCTCGACATGTTCTGCGGCCACCTGCCCTTGCGATGCGACTGTGATGGGACTTTCTTACGGCTCCATGAACTCCTTGCCCCGTAATCACCGTCGGTCAATCGCAAGGGGAGATGAAGGCCCGGTGCGCGCCATACTCTGGCGGCATCCCGCAACTGGACATCCAGCAGGACATCCACCGGCAGACCCGGAGTAGAACGTGCAGATCCACGACTCGATGATCAGCCTCGTCGGCAACACCCCGCTGCTGAGGCTCAACAAGGTGACCGAAGGCCTCCAGGCGACCGTTCTGGCCAAGGTCGAGTACTTCAACCCCGGCGGTTCCGTGAAGGACCGCATCGCGCTGCGCATGATCGAGGCGGCCGAGCAGAGCGGGGAGCTGAAGCCGGGCGGCACGATCGTCGAACCGACCAGCGGAAACACCGGTGTCGGACTGGCCATCGTGGCCCAGCAGAAGGGGTACAAGTGCATCTTCGTGTGCCCCGACAAGGTGAGCACCGACAAGATCAACGTGCTCCGCGCGTACGGCGCCGAGGTGGTGGTCTGCCCCACGGCGGTGGACCCCGAGCACCCGGACTCGTACTACAACGTCTCCGACCGCCTCGTACGCGAGACGCCGGGCGCGTGGAAGCCCGACCAGTACTCGAACCCGAACAACCCGCTCTCCCACTACCACTCGACCGGCCCCGAGCTGTGGGAGCAGACGGACGGCAGGATCACCCATTTCGTGGCGGGCGTCGGCACCGGCGGCACCATCTCCGGGACGGGCCGCTATCTGAAGGACGCCAGCGAGGGCCGGGTCCGGGTCGTCGGCGCGGACCCCGAGGGCTCGGTCTACTCCGGTGGCTCCGGGCGGCCGTACCTGGTCGAGGGCGTCGGCGAGGACTTCTGGCCGACGGCGTACGACCGTGACGTCGCCGACGAGATCGTGCCGGTGTCCGACAAGGACTCCTTCCAGATGACGCGCCGCCTCGCCAAGGAGGAGGGCCTGCTGGTCGGCGGTTCCTGCGGGATGGCGGTCGTGGCCGCGCTGCGGGTCGCGGAGCGGCTCGGTCCCGACGACATCGTGGTGGTACTGCTGCCGGACAGCGGCCGCGGCTACCTCAGCAAGATCTTCAACGACGAGTGGCTGTCGTCCTACGGGTTCCTTGACGAACCGGCCGAGGCCGGCCGGGCTCTGGACGTGCTGAACCACAAGGAGGGATCCATCCCCGGGCTTGTCCACATGCACCCGGAGGAGACGGTCGGAGAGGCCATCGAGGTACTGCGTGAGTACGGTGTGTCACAGATGCCGGTGGTGAAGCGCGGGGCCGGGCATCCGGACGTGATGGCCGCCGAGGTCGTGGGCTCCGTCGTGGAGCGGGAACTGCTCGACGCGCTCTTCGCTCAGCGCGCGTCGTTGGGCGACCGGCTGGAGAAGCACATGTCGGCGCCGCTCCCGCAGGTCGGCTCCGGCGAGCCCGTCGCGGATCTGATGAACGTGCTCGGTTCCGCGGACGCGGCGATCGTGCTGGTCGAAGGAAAGCCCACCGGCGTGGTCAGCCGTCAGGACCTCCTCACGTACATGGCGCGCGAAGCCAAGTGAGCCACCGTGTGGTTCCTCGCCCTGCTGAGCCGGCGAGGAACCACACCGCGGCCCGTGGCTAATCGCCCGGCCGTTGCTTCGGGATCACCTGGAGCAGACCCGGGTCGAACGCGGCACGGCGGGAGACGCCCGGAGGCAGGGGCCTGACGATCACCGCCTCCAACACCTCGGCGATCGCCGCGCGTTGTTCCCCGAGGCACAGGGTGTGCCACCGGGCGGGTTCCCGGACGTGGTGCGGGTGTTCGAGTGCCGCCAGATGATCGGTGCGTGCCGCTTCGAGGCTGAAGATCCGTGCCGACAGGTCGTCGACCGCGGCGGAGGACGCCGGTGTCGCTTCGCACCGGACGAGCGCGCCGCGCTCCTGCCTCAACTGCCCGAGCAGGGCTTCCCCCGCCCATTCGACGGGTGCGGCGGCGCGGTGGTGTGCGGCGTGTTCGGCGAGGAGAGCGGTCACGACGTCGCGGAGATGGGCGTCCACGGCGGCGGCGCTGCGCGCGGTACCGCCGCAGTCCATCGCGGAGCAGACGTACACCGCGTTGCGCGGATCCCGGGCCGTCGGTCGCGTGCAGCCGCCCATTCTCGAGTGGCAGGGAGCCCCATTCCTGGTCGCGCCGCAGCGCAGAAATCCGCTGAAGAGGTATTTGCGCAGCGGAGCGGGTGGTGAGCCGTGCGGAGGGCTGCCGTTGGTGAGCCGAGTGCCGCGGCGTGCGCCGTTCTGCCGGGACGTCTCCACGAGGGCGCGCCACTCGTCCGGTGTGGCGGGGATGTCCCAGGTTCCGCGCACCGGGAGGCCTGTCGCCGGGTCTGTGACCAACTGGCCGTGCAGCGAACGGAATCCGCACATCACCGGGTTCGTGAGCGCCTGGCGTACCGTCGCTCCGCTCCACCGGTTTCCGGATGCCGTGACCACTCCACGGCTGTTCAGGTCGCGAGCGATGGCGTTCCAGCCCTGTCCTCGCAGGGCTGCCTCGATCATTTCGAGCAGGACCGGCCACTCGTCGGGGTCCTTGCGCATGTTCATCTTCCGGCCGGACCGTGGGTCGGGCGGCAGCCAGCCGAAGCGACGGCGCCCGCCGGGTGGCCCTCCGTCCAGGGCCCGCCGGCGGACGTGTCGCCCGATGCGTTCGCTGGTCCGTCGTACTTCGTCGATTCCCGCATCGACGTTCTTCGGGCGGTCCACCGAGCCGAGGTCGAAGATCGCGCGGCCCTCGATGAACAGTCCGTCGTCGGTGACCGACACCGCACGGCGCAGCCGGTCGAAGTCCGCGGGGAGGCGCCAGACCCGCTCCTGTTCGGTGGCGATGAGCGCGCTGACGGGGAAGCCTTCGGGCGTCCTTCGGCAATGCAAGGCGTGGATGGTCTCGTCGAACGAGGGGCGGGGGACATCCGGGTGCGTGGCGCCGACTCCGTTGTCCTCATGGAACTTGACGAGGGCGATGCCGAACCTTTCGGCCGTCTCGCAGTTGTCCTCGTGCTGATGGCGGACACCGGTTCCCGGTTTCCTGCCGCGGGCGAGGACTGCGGATCGCGTGCTCTGGTCGGCCGTGATCCGCGCGTAGTCGATGCCGGGGGTTCTGCCGTCGAGCCACTGATCGAAGGTGAGCCCTTCTTCCAGGGCCGTGACGAGCGACGGATTCAGGAAGCTTCGTGACCAGCCGGGCACAGCGGTCTCCTCGGGGCCGATGTCGGACGGAGCCGACTCTGGCCGCAGTGACGCTATGCGTGTAGATGGATGGCCGACTGATTCACGCGATCGAGTGGCCATGGGCGATGAGGTGAAGGCGCCGGGCTTCGCCGAACTGGTACGAGCGCGTCACGTGCCCGCAGCACCCGCTTAACACGCGTCCGGCAGATTAGTGGATGTCGGAAGGGGCGGGAGCGGCTCCCCGCCCCAGCCGGCACCGTAGCGGCGTCAGGACCTCCGGAGCGGCTCCCGGACCTCCAAGGACGCCCAGGACGTGGCAGCCCGGCCCTGACCGGGCTGTGCGCGTCCCTCGCGGGGACCGCCGTCGTCCCGCCCCCCGTCACACGGGGGTGCGGCGGTCCCCGCGCAACTCTTTTCCGCGCCTCTCGCGCCGTTCCCCGCACCCCTGGGCCCAGGGCTACTCGACGAACAACCCCCGCTCCTGCGCCCGTACGTCGAACTCCTCCAGCCGGGCCTGCGCCTGCGGGAGCCCGTCGCACATCGCCTCCAGCAGGACCCGCCCGAGCAGCATCGGCGCGCACGCCGTGTCGAAGGCGAGTCCGGTGCCGACCGCGGCCGGCAGCAGCAGGTCGCTGTGCCGGGCGACCGGGGCGAACGCCGAGTCGGCGACGGTGACCACGCTGAGGCCCGCCGACTGCGCGTACGCGAGCGCGTCGACGACCTCGCGGGGGTGGCGGGGGAGCGCGAAGCAGAGCAGCGCCGTGGCGCCCGCCCGGACGGCCGCGTCGATCCGGTCGGCGAGCATCGTGCCGCCCTCGTCGAGCAGCCGGACGTCCGGGTGGACCTTGGCCGCGAAGTACGAGAACCCGTACGCCTGCGAGGCCGCCGCCCGCAGTCCGAGGACGGGCAGCGGGCGGGAGGCGGCGAGGAGCCGTCCCGCCCGTTCCACCGGGGCGGGGTCGGCGAGCAGGTCGGCGAGGTGGCGGAGGTTGGCGATCTCGGCCTCCACCGCCTGCTGGTACTCGTTGATCCTGACGGCCGCGGCCGGGGCGGCCGGGGTCACCTCGCGCAGGTGCTTGCGCAGCGCCGGGTACCCGTCGAAGCCGAGCGCGACGGCGAAGCGGGTCACGGAGGGCTGGCTGACGCCCGCGAGTTCGGCGAGTTCGACGGAGGACAGGAACGGCACGTCGGCCGCGCGCCGCACCATGCAGTGCGCGATGCGCCGCTGGGTGGGAGTGAGCCGGTGCCCCTCGAAGAGGTGCTGGAGCCGCGCGGCGGGGCTGCCGCCGGTACCGGTGCCGGTCGTCTGTTCGGTCTGCTCGCTCATGGCTCCCCGTCCGTTCCCCGCCACTCCATTCACGGGGATTGCGTTGTGCATGAGCTTATTCAAGGGGGTGGGAGTGCGCCAGGGTGTGATGTCGGCTGACGGCCGGTGGGGGCTGCGCGACCAGCCACGACGAGAGCCGCAGCCGACGTGCGGCCCCTAGACCTCGAACCGCCCGAGCAACTCAGCGGCCCTCTCCACATCCAGCGTCAAGGGCCGGTCCGCCATCTCCGGGTTCAGTTCCGCGTCCGCGAGGGCGAAGGCGCGGCCCACCGGTAGCGTCGGGTCGAGGCGGAGGTCGCGCAGGCGCAATGCCCGTACCGTCGCGACGAGTTCGCAGCCGACCACCTGGCGGTAGGCCGCGCACAGGCGCAGGGTCTGGCGGGCCGCCAGGGAGGCGAAGCTGGCCTGTTCCTCGACGCCGCGGGAGAGCACGGCGTGGCCGAGCGAGGCGGGGGCGGCGAAGGCGCGCAGGTCGGCGAGGGCGCCGCCGGCCGCGTACTCCAGGATCATCACGCCGGACGCCGCCGCCTCGCCGTCCGCGAGGAAGGGGCGCAGGCGGGTGAAGTTCGGCTCGTTCAGGGTGGAGAGGCGGGAGGTGGACAGGCGGGCCACCTGGGTCATCGCCAGCCTGAAGTGGTCCAGGGCGAGAGCGAGTTGGGCCATGTAGAAGCCGCCGTGGTGGTACGCCGCCATGTCCTCGGGGGAGATGAGCGGGTTCTCCGCCGCCGCGTTGATCTCGACCAGGAGGACGTCCTCGAGCGCGTCGGCCGCGTCGTGCGCCGGGCCGTGGATCTGCGGCACGCAGCGGAAGCCGTACGGGTCCTGGATGCGGCCGAGCGGCGGGGTGGGACGCTCGTCGGCGCCCAGGATCGCGCGCATGCTCTCCGCGACGCCGTAACTGCCCTTGTGGTGGCGGGCCTCGTGCACCGGCAGCGCGTACGCCTCGTAGGAGCCGTCGACCGCCATCAGGCTCATCGCCGCCACCAGCTGGGTCGCGGTCAGCAGGTCGCGCAGTTCGTGCAGGGCGAGCGCCGCCTGGCCGAGGGTGAGGGCGTTGGAGGAGATCAGCGCCAGGGCGTCGTTGTTGTCGAGGGGCTGGGGTTCGGGCGGGGTGCCCTTGCCGCGCCAGGGGTGCTCGCCCGCGAGGGCCAGGCCCATCTGGGCGAGCGGGGCGATGTCGCCGGTGCCGACCGAGCCGTGCTCGTTGACCGACGGGTGTGCGCCGTTCGTCAGGGCCTCGCACAGCGCCGTGACGACGGTGGGGCGCAGTCCGGCGCCGCCCGCGAGCAGCTGGTTCGCGCGGACCGCGAGCATCGCCCGGACCTCGCGCTCGGGCAGCTCGTCGCCGATCGCGCCCGCGTGGCTGCGCAGCAGCCGCAGGCCGTGGTCGGCGGCGGCCTCGGTGGGCACGTCCTCGCTGCGGTTGGCGCCGACGCCGGTCGAGCGGCCGTAGACCCGGCCCCACGCGGCGATCTCCCGGGCCGCGTTCCAGGACTCCTCGACCCGTTTCATCGCGTCGGTGCCGGGCACCGGGCGGGCCTCGGAGCGCGCGAGGCGGACCACGTCGGCGACGGGCAGGCCGTGGCCGTCGAGGACGACGACCGTGCGGGCGACAGGAGAGGACTTCGGGGGCATAACGGTCTTTTCCCTCTCAAATGGTCGTGCGTGTCTCACAGTTCGGTCGATCTGGGGCGATCCGGGGGTGATTTACCAGCGATTTACACCAGGCCATTGACAACTTATTCATGCACCAAGAACTCTGCATGACGATATGCAGGACGGGCAAGAGGACTCCAGAGGCGCTCCATGATTCAGTTCGAAGCGGTCCACAAGAGGTTCCCGAACGGCACGACCGCGGTGCACGACCTCTCCCTCGACATGCCGGAGGGAGGCGTCACCGTCTTCGTCGGCTCCTCCGGGTGCGGCAAGACGACCAGCCTCCGGATGATCAACCGCATGGTCGAACCCAGCTCCGGGACGATCCGGGTGGGCGGGCGCGACGTCCTCGACCAGGACGCCGCCGAGCTGCGGCGCTCCATCGGGTACGTCATCCAGCAGGCCGGCCTCTTCCCGCATCGGACCGTCCTCGACAACGTCGCCACCGTGCCGCTGCTGCTCGGCTGGGGCCGCAAGAAGTCGCGGACGGTCGCCGCCGAACTCCTGGAGCGGGTCGGGCTCGCCCCCGAGATGGGCAAGCGCTACCCGCACCAGCTCTCCGGCGGCCAGCAGCAGCGCGTCGGCGTGGCCCGCGCGCTCGCCGCCGACCCGCCGGTGCTGCTCATGGACGAGCCGTTCGGTGCCGTCGACCCCGTCGTGCGCACCCAGCTCCAGGACGAACTGCTCAGGCTCCAGAAGGAGCTGAGCAAGACCATCGTGTTCGTCACCCACGACATCGACGAGGCCGTGCGGCTCGGCGACCGGATAGCCGTGTTCCGCGAGGGCGGGCATCTGGTGCAGTGCGCTGCTCCTGCGGAGCTTCTGGCGCGGCCTGCCGATGAGTTCGTCGCGGACTTCCTCGGTGCCGAGCGGGGGCTGAAGCTGCTGTCGCTGACCGATCTGAGCGGCGTGCCGCAGGGGCCCGCTCCGGAGGGCGGTTCCTGGGAGCTGGTGCTCGACGCGGGCCGCAAGCCGGTGGCCTGGCGCGAGCGGGGCGACGGTGCCGAGGCGCCCGTACGGGCGTTGCGCGACTCGGACTCGCTGCTCTCGGCGCTGAACGAGGCCGTTGCCTCGCCGGCCGGGCTGGTGGTCCGGGTGGATGCCGATGGGGTGGTGACCGGGGTGTCGTCGCGGGACGACATCCACGGGCGGGCCGGGGTCGCGCATGCGCAGGCCCTGACGGGCGCGCCGTCCCGGGGCGCCGCCCCGGACCCCGCTCCTCAATCGCCGGAGGGGCTTGATGAGGCCGAGCCTGCCTCCAAGGAGGCCGGTAGCGCATGACCATCGACTGGACCTGGATATCCGAGCACGGCTCGGACCTCACCAGCCTCACCCTCTCGCACCTCCAAGCGGCCCTCAGCGCCGTCCTGTTCGGCCTGCTGATCTCGCTGCCGCTCGCCGTCGTCGCCCACCGGGTCCGCCCCCTGCGCGGCTTCCTGCTCGGGCTGTCGAACGTGCTGTTCACGATTCCGTCGATCGCCGTGTTCGTGCTGCTGCTCCCGGTCTCCGGACTGACCCGCACCACCACCGTCATCGGCCTGACGATCTACACCCTCGTCGTGCTGCTGCGGAACACCGTCGAGGGCCTGGACTCCGTGCCGCAGAAGACCAAGGAGGCCGCGAAGGCCATGGGCACGCGGCCGATGCGCACCCTGTTCACGGTCGAGCTGCCGCTCGCACTGCCCGTGATCATGGCGGGCGTCCGCATCGCCACCGTCATGTCGATCTCGCTCGTCTCCGTGGCGACGTACATCGGCGACGGCGGCCTCGGCCAGCTCTTCACCGACGGGTTCCAGCGCAACTTCCCGACCCCGGTCATCGTCGGCGTCGTCCTCACGCTGCTGCTCGCGCTCGTCGCCGACGCGCTCCTGGTCGCCGTGCAGCGGCTGCTCACGCCCTGGACCCGGACCCGGAAGGGCTGACCGCCATGTACGAACTGTTCAAGAACCTCGGGTCCTGGCTCGTCAGCGGCGAGCAGTGGACCGGCCCCGACGGCATCGGCCACCGGCTCGTCGAGCACCTCCAGTACTCGCTGATCGCCACCCTCGTCGCCGCCGCGATCGCCCTGCCCGTCGGGCTCCTCATCGGGCACACCGGACGCGGCGCGTTCGTCGCGATCAACCTGTCGTCCTTCGGGCGCGCGCTGCCGACCGTCGGACTCGTCGTGCTCGTCTTCCTGGCCAGCGGGCTGTCCATGTGGCCCGTCTACATCGCGCTCGTCGCGCTCGCCGTGCCGTCCATCGTGACCAACACGTACGCGGGCATGACCGCCGTCGACCCGGAGGTCCGGGACGCCGCGCGCGGCCAGGGCATGCGCGCCCACCAGGTGCTGTTCCAGGTCGAGCTGCCGCTCGCGCTGCCGCTGATCATGACCGGGCTCCGGCTCGCGCTGATCCAGGTGGTGGCGACCGCCACCATCGCCGCGTACGTCTCCTTCGGCGGGCTCGGCCGCTACGTCTTCGACGGGCTCGCCCAGCGCGACCTCGTCCAGGTGCTCGGCGGCGCCGTACTCGTCGCGGTCGTCGCCGTCGTCCTCGACCTCGCCCTGTCCGGACTCCAGCGCCTGCTGTTCCGCCACCGCCCCGCCGTCACCCCCAAGTCCGCCTAGGAGCACGCCAGATGAGCACACTCAACCGACGCACGCTGCTCGGCGGGCTCGCCGCCGCGGCCTCCGTGCCCGCACTCGCCGCCTGCTCCAGTGGCATCACCTCCCTGGACGGACAGGGCAGCGCGGGCTCGGGCTCCGGGTCCAGCAAGGGCGGCGTCACCATCGGCACCGCCAACTTCACCGAGAACCAGGTCCTCGGCTACCTCTACGCTGCCGCGCTCGACGCCGCCGGGGTGAAGACCACCGTGCGGCCCAACCTCGGCACCCGCGAGATCCTCATCCCCGCCCTCAAGGGTGGCGACATCGACCTGCTCCCCGAGTACCAGGGCGCCCTCCTGCACTACCTCGACACGAAGTCGAAGGCCACCGAGGAGGGCGAGATGCAGAACGCGCTCGCCATGGTCCTCCCGAACGGCCTGCAGATCCTGCCGTACGGGATGGCCGAGGACTCCGACGCCTTCGTCGTCACCCGGGAGACCGCCGCGAAGTACCACCTGAAGTCGCTCGCCGACCTCGCGAAGCACAACGGGAAGCTCGTCATCGGCGCGGCGCCGGAGGTCAAGAAGCGGCAGGTCGGCGCCGTCGGCCTAAAGGACGTCTACGGCGTCGAGTTCAAGGAGTTCAAGTCCCTCGACTCCTCCGGACCGCTGGTCAAGGGCGCCCTGAAGAAGGGCGACGTCGACGTGGCGAACCTGTTCACCACCGACACCGACATCGCCGCCAACCACTGGGTCGTCCTCACCGACCCCAAGAACCTCGTCCCCGGCCAGCACATCGTCCCGCTGATCGCCGACCGCAAGGCCGACTCGACCGTCCGCAAGGCCCTGGCCCGCCTCGGCAACGTCCTGACCACCGAGGACCTGACCGAGCTGAACCGGCTCGTCGACAAGGACAAGAAGGACCCCGAGGACGTGGCGAACGACTACGCGCGCCGGCACGGCCTGACGCAGAAGACGTCGCCGAAGAAGTCGCAGAAGAAGTAAGGAGGCCATCGAATGGCAGCGGTAGTGGAGCAGCACTCCATCGACGTCGTCCCCGACAGCGAACGGCACGGGCACCCCTTCAGCCAGTTCACGCTCTGGCTCGGCGCCAACCTCCAGATCACGGCCGTCGTCACGGGCGCCCTCGCGGTCGTCTTCGGCGGTGACGTCGTCTGGTCGCTGATCGGGCTCGTCGTGGGCAATCTGCTCGGCGGCGCCGTCATGGCCCTGCACTCCGCGCAGGGCCCCAGGCTCGGACTGCCCCAGATGATCCAGTCCCGGGCGCAGTTCGGGGTCAAGGGCGCCGTCGTACCGCTGCTCCTCGTGATCCTGATGTACGTCGGCTTCTTCGCCAGCGGCAGCGTGCTCGCCGGACAGGCGACCGCCGAGCTGACGCACACCGGCGATGTCACCGGCATCATCGTCTTCGCGCTGATCACGGCCGTCATGGCGGCCGTCGGCTACCGCGTCATCCACGTCCTCGGCCGGGTCGCCAGCGTGATCTGCGCGCTCGCCTTCGTCTACCTCGGCATCCGGCTCCTGGACCGCGTCGACCTCGGCGCGCTCCTCGGCGACGCGCACTTCTCCTTCCCGATGTTCCTGCTCGCCGTCTCCCTCTCGGCGTCCTGGCAGCTCGCGTTCGGCCCGTACGTCGCCGACTACTCGCGCTACCTGCCGCGCACGACGAGCGCCAAGGCGACGTTCTGGTGGACGCTGTCCGGCTCGGCGCTCGGCTCGCAGTGGTCGATGACGTTCGGCGTGCTGGTCGCCGCGAGCGCCGGTGACGCCTTCATCGACAACCAGGTCGGCTACGTCGTCTCGCTCGGCGGCACCGGACTCGTCGCCTCCGTGCTCTACTTCGTGATCGCGCTCGGCAAGCTCACCATCAACGTGCTCAACACGTACGGCGGCTTCATGTCGATGGTGACCGGCATCAGCGGCTTCCGCGGCCAGCGCACCCTCGGCCCGCGCGGCCGGGCCGCGTACATCGCGGTCATCATGGTCGCGGGCACGGCCGTCGCCCTGCTCGGCAAGGACAGCTTCCTGGACTCCTTCAAGGACTTCCTGCTGTTCCTGCTGACGTTCTTCACGCCCTGGTCCGCGATCAACCTCGTCGACTACTACCTGGTCTCGCGCGAGCGCTACGACATCCCGGCCCTCGCCGACCCGCGCGGCCGCTACGGCGCCTGGCGGTGGGACGCGCTGGCCGTGTACGCCGTCGGCGTCCTCGCCCAGCTCCCCTTCCTGGCCACGTCGTTCTACACCGGCCCGTTCGTCGAGCCGCTCGGCGGCGCCGACGTCTCCTGGATCGTGGGACTCGCCGTCCCGGCCGTCCTGTACTGGCTGCTCGCCCGCCGCGACACCTCGCACGTGCCCGACGAGACGATCCTCGGCCTGCCCCGCGAGAGCGAGCCGGCCGGCGCGGGCCGCTGATTTCGGGGGGTTAGCCCCACTGTCCCGGCGCCTTCGGATCCGTACCGTACGAGGGTATGGAAGCCCGCGAACACACACGCGATGCCGAACTCAAGAAGGAGCTCGACGCGACGCTCCAGGCGCGCAGAGAGCTCGGTGCCGAGTACGAGCCGGCGCTCGTCGACTCGTTCCTCGACAAGGTCGACCAGCGGCTCGACTCCGTGGTCGACCGCCGGGTGCGGCGGCAGCTCGCCGAGCAGCAGCTGACGGCGGCCCGCGACACCCGCCAGGGCCGCCCCCACGTCGACAGCTGGGGCGAGCGCTTCGGCTTCGCCGTCGTCTCCCTCGTCCTCGCGATCCCGCTGTCCGCGATCGCCGTGGTCAACGCCGGCCGGCCCGGGCTGCTGATCGCCTGGGTCGGCATCGTCGCGGTGAACGCGGTGCACGCCGGGGTCCGGCACGACCGGCCGCGCCTCGGGCGGCGGTCGCGGGAGCGCGCCGACAGCGAGTGGGAGGGATAGCGGGCCGGCCGCTCACGCCTGGCGCGTGGGCAGCGCGATCACCTGGCGCAGATTGACCCGGCGGGGCCGGCTCGTCGTGTACGCGATGAGGTCGGCGATGTCGTCGGCGGTCAGCCCGGCCAGCGCGTCGAACATGCCGTCCAGCTGGGCCGAGAGGTCCGCGTTGTCGACGTGGGAGGCCAGCTCGGTGTCGGTCAGACCCGGTTCGAGGTTGGTGACGCGGACGTCGTGCGGGCCGAGTTCGGTGCGCAGCGACTGCGAGAGATAGGTCAGCGCGGCCTTGGTCGCCCCGTACACCGCGTAGTTCGGGAACGGGACGTGCGCGCCGATCGAGGAGATGTTCACCAGGTCCGCGGTGCCGCCCGCCCCGGCCGCCGCGAGCAGGTCGGGGACGAAGGCGCGGATCACCCGCAGCGCGCCGGTGACGTTCGTGTCGAGCATGCGCTGCCACTCGTCGGCGCGGCCGTCGGCGATCGGATTGGGCAGCATCACGCCCGCCGCGTTCACCACGAGGTCCACCGGCCCGTACGCGGCGTGCACCCGGGCGGCCACCGTGTCCACGGACGCCTGGTCGGTGAGGTCCGCGGGCACGGCCAGGGCGCTGCCGCCCTCCTTCCGGATCCGTGCCGCAAGCTCCGCGAGCCGGTCCTCGCGGCGGGCCAGCAGCGCGACCCGCACCCCGTGCCCGGCCAGCAGCCGGGCGGTCGCCTCGCCCATCCCGCTGGCGGCGCCGGTGATCAGGGCGGTGCGGCCGGAGAGGGAGGCGTACGGGCTGTGGATGCTCAGGCTGTTCTGTGTCGTCGTCATGGTGAGGACTCTGCGGGACGGCGGGCGGCCCACCCAGCGCAGAGCTGTTCCTGGGTCTGCCAGTACCAGGACGGCGGCACGGGCCCGCCCTAGGATCGGGGCATGGGAGCGGACGGGGAACTGGGCGGCATAGGGGACTTCCTGCGATCGCGGCGCGCCCGCATCCGGCCCGACGAGATCGGGCTGCCGGAGTACGGGCGGCGGCGGGTGCCGGGGCTGCGGCGCGAGGAGGTGGCGCAGCTCGCGGGGGTCAGCGTCGACTACTACATCCGGCTCGAACAGGGGCGCGGCCCGTCCGTCTCCGACGCCGTCCTGGACGCCGTCGCACGGGTGCTGCGGCTGGACGCGACCGAGCAGGCGTACCTGCGGTCGGTGGCGCGGCCCGCGCAGGCCCGCCGCCGGCGGGAGACCGAGCAGCCGGTGCGGCCCGGACTGCGGCTGCTCCTGGACACGATCGACCGGGCGCCCGCCTTCGTGCTCGGCCGCCGCATGGACGTCCTCGCCTGGAACGCGCTGGGCGACGCCCTGCTCGGGTTCTCGGCGATGGCGCCGAAGGAGCGCAACATGCCCCGGCAGGTGTTCCTCGAACCGGCCGCGCGGGAGCTGTACCCGCAGTGGGCCGCCGTCGCCGCGGAGACCGTCGCGCACCTGCGCCTCGACGCGGGCCTGCACCCGGGGGACCCGCACCTGGCCCGCCTGGTGGGCGAACTGTCCCTGGCCAGCGCCGACTTCCGGCGCCTGTGGGCCGACCACCAGGTGAAGCGGAAGACGACCGGCGCGAAGCTGATGGCGCACCCCGTCGTGGGTGAACTGGTCATGCCCTACGAGACGTTGACCGTCTCCGGCGAGCCCGACCAGGCGCTCGTCGTCTACACCCCGGAGCCGGGGTCCGTGACGGCGGACCGGCTGAGGACGCTCGCCGCCGCGGCCGCGGCGCCCGTCTCCTGACGGCAGCGGGAGACGCCGCGCCCGGTGGGGCGCGGCGCCGTCAGGGTCTGTCCTGCGGTCCGGACCGCACGGGCTCAGACCTCCAGTTCGGCCTCGATCTTCTTGAGCTGGTGGCGTGCCATCGCCAGATTGGCGCGCGAGGAGTCGAGCACCAGATAGAGGAAGAGCCCGTTGCCCCCGCGGCCTTTGATCAGGCGGATCAGGTGGTACTGGGTATTGAGGGTGATCAGGATGTCCTCGATCTCGTCCTTGATGCCGAGGTGTTCCATGGTGCGGAGCTTGGCGCGGACGACGTCGGTGTTCCCGGCCGCCGCCACCTCCAGGTCGAACGACTTGGAGCCGCCGATCGTCCCGAGGGCCATGCCGCTGGTGTAGTCGACCAGGGCGGCGGCGCTGGCGCCCTCGATGGAGGCGATCGCGTCCTTGAGAGCGGTCTCGGCGTTGGTCATGATGGTGGTTCCTTTCGTGTACGGCTTCTCTGTGTCGCGTTCTGTGGGCGTCAACGGGCGGTTCGCGGCTGCAGCTTGGGTTCGGCGTGCTTGGCGAGGTCGGACGGTTTGGCGGTGCGGACCGGGAGTCCGCTGTCGGTGGTCGGCGCCGCTTCGTTCGCGGCGGTGCGGGCCCGGGACCTGCCCTTGGTCCGCATCACGGGTTCGGGCAGCTCGGCGGCCTCGGCGACGAGTTCACCGACCCGGGTGCCGGCTCTGCGGCCCTCCAGGTGGAGCCGTCCGACGTTGACCCGGTTCTCGGCGAGCAGGGTGAGGACGGCGGTGTCCCCGGCGGCGTACGTCGCGACGTAGCCGTCCGTGCCGCGCACCAGCAGTTCGCGGAAGGCGCCCTGCCCGGTGGCGTCGGCGAGCCGCTGGGCGACCCCGAGGGCGGCGGCGGTCAGTGCGGCGACGCCCTCCGGCTCGACGCCGGAGGTGTCCTGGGCGAGGACCAGCCCGTCGACGCTGGCCGCGAGCGCCCCGGTGACCTGGGGCACCCGGACTCTCAACCGCTGTAGTTCGCCGAGGACTTCGGCCTCGTCCGCCATCGGCGGTCTCCCTTCGGAGAGGTCGGAGGATGCTGCGGGGCCCCTGGTGCTGCGGCGGAGGCGGATCACAGGGCCTCCAGGGCGTTGCGAAGACGGCGCAGCAGGGCCACGTCGGGGTCGTCGACGGCGGCCTTCGCCAGCCACTCGGGCGGGGCGGTGACGGCGGCCGGTGCCGGGGGCGCGGTGGTGACCAGACCGCCCGCGGCGAGCCGGCGCAGGTCCACCAGCGTGTGGAAGGCGGGCCGGCCCAGGGTGAGGGCGATCTGGGAGGCGGTGCGCTCGCCGTCCACCAGATCGAGGACGCGGCGCCGGCGCGGCGGCACCCGGATGTCCTGGGCGCCGGCCCGGGTGAGCGGCGCGGTGTCGGTGTCCGGCTCGGGCCAGATCCGCTGGAGCAGATCGCGGCGGCGCAGCGTCTCCCGCTCGACGGAGGCCACCGGCACCGGGCGCACCACGCCGAACCAGTGCGAGACCCCGTAGCGGAACCGGGTCGGGCCGCTGCTCGGGGCGAGGGTGAAGTACGCGGCGTCGAACAGGGCGCCCAGATGGCAGAGTTCGAGCGCGCCGTCGCTCAGCCCGCCGTGCTCGACGAGATACCGGCCGACGCCGCTCCGGGCCCCGGCCCGGTCGACCGCCTCCCACCAGCCGTCGGCGTGCACGGCACCGCCCGCGGTGAGCAGGACGTCCATCCCGGGTGTCGCCGGGGACTCCGCGTGCACGATCCGGCCGTCGGCGAGGTAGAGGGTGCCGTGCTCCCGTATCAGGGCTCCGGTCGCCTGTTCGGCGGCGAGTCTGCTGAGCATCGGGGAGACGCCGGCCGGCGCGGGAGCGGTGGTCATCCCAGGACCAGGCGGTCGGCGAGGTCGGCCAGGCGTATGCGGGACAGGGCGAGATTGCCCTCGTCGCGATCGAGCCACAGGTGCAGGAAGACGCTGCTGTCGAAGGTGGTCGGTACGAAGCGCAGCAGGTGGTAGCCGTCACGGCTGGTGACGATGACGTCCTCGACCGGCGGGGACTTGTCGCCGGCCGTGGCCTGGGTCCAGTCGTTGCCGTCGGCGGGGGCGAAGGCCCGGTGCTCGGCGGCGAGCCGGGCCAGCTCCGCCGCTTCGGTGGCGGTGGCCTCGTGGTCGCCGTTGGGCGAGTCCCCGATGGTGCCCAGCGCGAGCCCGCTGGTCCAGTCGACGACGGAGGCGCCACGCGCCCCCGGCAGCCGCATGGCCTCGAGCAGGCACTCGTCGATTCCGGGCACGCCAGAAACCCCCCACCTTCGCCGCGTTCTTGTACCGCTGATGCGTGTGTGACGAAGACGCTACGCACGGTACGGCGACCTGGTGAGCGTTCTGGCAATTTCCGGTGGAACATTCGAAGACGGTCTAGAATCCGCCAACCCGCCCTGAACGAAGCGGTGTTCCGCCCGCGCCCGCGACTCAGAGATCGAGCAGCGCGGAGCGCAGGGCACCGCCGGACTCCGCGACGATCTCCGCGGCCGTCTGCGGCTCCCGTACGGTCGCGAACCGGACAGCGCCGCCCGGGTCCGCGGTGAACCCGTAGATCCCGGGCCGGGCCAGCGAGTTGTACGCGTAGTGGTGCGCGAAGCCGTAGGCGCCGGTGTCCAGCGCGGCCACGTGGTCGCCCGCCGCGAGCAGCGGCAGGGTGCGGTCCGCGGCGAGCAGGTCGCCCGCGAAGCAGGCGGGCCCGGCGACGTCCTGCGCGACCTCGGGTTCGTGCGACGGCCGGCCCTGTGCGTCGTACGCGGCGATCCGCAGCGGCCACGCCTCGGGCAGGTACACGGTCCGGGTGGCCACCTGGACCCCGGCGTGGGTCACGGCGATCGGGCGCCCGCCGCTCTCCTTGGCGTACTCCACCCGCGCGAGCGTCGTGCCGTGCTTGGCGAGCAGGGAGCGCCCGAACTCGGTCACCAGGCCGTAGCGCCCGTCGAAGAGCCCCGGCACCCGCTCGGCGAGCAGCCGCGCGTACCCGGCGTGGTCCGGGACGTCCTCGTCGGAGCCGAAGTTCACCGGGAGGCCGCCGCCGATGTCGAGGGTGTCGATCTGGCGGCGGCCCGCCCGCCCGTTGATCTCCTCGGCGAGTTCGTACGCCGCGCGCACCCCCTCGGCCAGCAGCTCCAGAGGGACTCCCTGTGATCCGGAGTGCGTGTGCAGGCGGGTCAGCCACGGCCGGTCCAGGTACGCCTGAACGACCCACGGGCGGGCCCCCTCGTCGCGCAGCGCCACCCCGAACTTGGAGGTGGCGGTCGCGGTGGAGGTGGCGCCGATGGAGCCGGCCCCGGTCTGCGGGTTCACCCGCAGGCCGAGCGGGGAGCGGGTGGGCGCGGAGGAGACGAGGGTGTCGAGGCGGGCCAGCTCCTGCGGGTTGTCGGCGTTCACGGCGATGCCGAGGGCGAGCGCCTCGCGCAGTTCGGCGCCGGTCTTGGCGGGGGAGTCGAGCACGGTGCGGGCGGGCGGCACCCCGGCGGCGCGGGCCAGGGCCAGCTCGCCCGGGCTCGCCACCTCGGCGCCGAGACCGGCGCGGTGCAGCAGCCGCAGCACCGGCACGAGCGGGGCGGCCTTCACCGCGAAGGCGTGCAGGATCTCGGTGCCGGGCGCGGCGACGGCCTCGAAGGCGGCGTGCAGCGCGGCCGCGGAGGCGCGGATGCCGGTCACGTCGAGCAGCCCCGCCACGGGGGCGCCGGGCCCGACGAGGCCCTGCTCGACGGCCGCGCGCACGGCCCGGTCGCGATCGCGCGCGCGACGGTCGGGGAGTCCGGGCAGGGGAACGGTGGACGCGTCCGTGGATGCCATGGGTCCAGGCAACCACCGGAGCGCCGCCCGGGTGAGGTGTTGACTAGATCTATTCAGGTGGCCAGGATGTGAATAGAGAATTCACCGGGTACGCGGACCGGGGAGCGCCCGATGCGAGAGGACGACAGTCAGTGAGCACTCAAGCCCCGTCGGGGGCGCGGGACGGTGGTTCGGGCTTCCTGGAGATGTGGCGGGACCTCCTCCCCGTCGGCCGGGACAAGGACACCCGCGGCTACCGCCGGCACGCCTGGACGGGCGCCGACGCCGACTGCCGCGCCTGGTTCGAGGAGCAGGCGCGGTCCCGCGGCCTGACCTACGAGCTGGACCGCAACGGCAACCAGTGGGCCTGGCAGGGCGACCCGGAGGCCGGCGGCGCCGTCGTCACCGGCTCGCACCTGGACTCGGTCCCCGACGGCGGCGCCTTCGACGGTCCCCTCGGTGTGGTCTCCTCCTTCGCCGCCCTGGACGAACTCCGCCGCAGGGGAGCGGAGTTCACCAAGCCGTTCGCCATCACCAACTTCGGCGACGAGGAGGGCGCCCGCTTCGGCCTGGCCTGCGTCGGCTCCCGCCTCACCGGCGGCCACCTCACCCGCGAGGCGGCACACCGGCTCACCGACGCCGACGGCGTCACGCTCCCGCAGGCGATGGAGCGGGCCGGGTACGACCCCGACGCGATCGGCCCGGACCCCGAACGCCTCGCCCGGATCGACGCGTTCATCGAACTCCACGTGGAGCAGGGCCGCGCCCTGGACCTGTCCGGCGACGCGGTCGGCATCGCCAGCTCCATCTGGCCGCACGGCCGCTGGCGCTTCGACTTCGCGGGCGAGGCCAACCATGCGGGCACCACCCGCCTCGTCGACCGCCGCGACCCGATGCTGCCCTACGCGGAGACGGTGCTCGCCGCCCGCCGCGAGGCCCGCCTGGCGGACGCGGTCGCCACCTTCGGCAAGATCTCCGTCGAGCCGAACGGCGTCAACGCCATCCCCTCCCTCGTCCGCGGCTGGCTCGACTCCCGCGCCGCCGGACAGGACGCCCTCGACCGGACCGTCACCGCGATCGAGAAGGCGGCCCGGGAGTACGCCGACGCGCACGGCATCGACGTCACGCTCACCCGCGAGTCGTTCACCCCGGTCGTCGAGTTCGACCACGCGCTGCGCGGCGAGCTGTCCCGCATCCTCGGTCTGGAAGCGGGCCTTGACGTGCCTGTCCTCGGCACCGGAGCGGGACACGACGCCGGAATCCTCGCCTCGTCGATCCCCACCGCCATGCTGTTCGTGCGCAACCCGACGGGCGTCTCGCACTCCCCGGCCGAGTCCGCCGCCGAGGACGACTGCCTCGCCGGGGTGCGCGCACTGGCCGACGTACTGGAAGGGCTGGCCTGCAAGTGACGACGACGTACTGGTTGGAGCACGCCTGGCTGGGCACGCACGTCGAGCCGAACGTGGCCGTCGACGTGACGGTGGCGGACGGCACCGGCCGCATCACGGCGGTCCGCACGGACGTCACCGCCCCGCCGCCCGGCGCGACGGTCCTGCGCGGCCTGACCCTGCCCGGCCTCGCCAACGCCCACAGCCACGCCTTCCACCGGGCGCTGCGCGCGACGGTGCAGGTCGGCTCGGGCACGTTCTGGACCTGGCGCGAGGTGATGTACGGGGTCGCGGACCGCCTCACACCCGACACCTACTACGCCCTGGCCCGCGCGGTGTACGCGGAGATGGCGCTGACCGGCATCACGGCCGTCGGCGAGTTCCACTACGTGCACCACGCGCCCGGCGGCACCCCCTACGCCGATCCGAACGCGATGGGCGAGGCGCTGATCGCGGCCGCGGCCGACGCCGGGATCCGCATCACGCTCCTCGACACCGCGTACGTCTCCGCCGGTTTCGGCAAGGAGCCCGACCGGCATCAGCTCCGCTTCTCGGACGGCACCACGCACGGCTGGGCCGAGCGCGCCTCCCTGCTGACCGACCGGCCGCACGCCCGCATCGGCGCGGCCGTGCACTCCGTGCGGGCGGTTCCGGCGGACCAGCTGGCGACGGTCGCCGAGTGGGCCGCCGACCGGGGCGCCCCGCTGCACGTCCACCTCTCCGAGCAGACCGCGGAGAACGACGCGTGCCAGGCCGCCCACGGCTGCACCCCGACCCGGCTCCTCGCCGATCACGGGGTGCTGGGCGAGCGCACCACCGGAGTCCACAACACCCACCTCACCGAGGCCGACATCAAGCTGATCGGCGGCTCGTCCACCGGCACCTGCATGTGCCCGACCACCGAACGCGACCTGGCCGACGGCATCGGCCCCGCCGTCCAGCTCCAGCAGGCGGGTTCGCCGCTCTCGCTCGGCTCGGACAGCCACGCGGTGATCGACCTCTTCGAGGAGGCGCGCGCGATGGAGCTGAACGAGCGGCTGCGGTCCCGTACCCGGGGGCACTGGACCGCGGCCGCGCTGCTGCGGGCCGCCTCCGCCGACGGGCACGCGGCGCTGGGCTGGCCCGACGCCGGCGCCATCGAGCCCGGCGCCCTCGCCGACCTGGTCACCGTCACTCTCGACTCGGTCCGCACCGCGGGCGCGCTGCCGCGGCTCGGCGCCGAGACGGCCGTGTTCTCGGCGGGCGGCGCCGACGTCTCCGACGTGATCGCGGGTGGTCGGGTCGTGGTCCGCGACGGCGAGCATCTGTCGGTCGGCGACGTGGCTTCGGCCCTGACGGAAGCGATTGCGGCGCTGAGGTAGGGCTTCGTCGCCGGGTGCGCCCCTGAGGCATGCGCTGACGCGCGGCCTCCCCTGGATGCCGCAGGCATCTCAGGGGCGCGGGGAACTGCGCGACCAGCTCCCACCGGGCCGCACTCTCGAAACAACCGTCCCACCCCCCCGGAGAGGACCCATGACGAACACCACGGCCATCACCAACATCGGCACCCTGGTCACCAACAACCCCGACCTCGGCGCCGGCCCCCTCGGCCAGATCAAGGACGCCGCGCTCGTCATCGAGGACGACAAGATCGCCTGGGCGGGCCCGACGGCCGAGGTCCCGCCCACCGACACCACCCAGGACGCCGAAGGCAGGGCCGTGATCCCCGGCTTCGTCGACTCCCACTCCCACCTGGTCTTCGCCGGCGACCGCACCGAAGAGTTCAACGCCCGCATGTCCGGCCAGAGTTACCGTGCCGGAGGCATCCGCACGACGGTCGCCGCCACCCGCGCCGCCACCGACGCCGACCTCGAGGCGAACCTCACCCACTACCTCGCGGAAGCGCTCCGCCAGGGCACGACCACCTTCGAGACGAAGTCCGGCTACGGCCTCACCACGGCCGACGAAGAGCGCGCCCTGCGCATCGCGAAGGCCCACACCGACGAGGTCACCTACCTCGGCGCCCACATCGTGTCCCCCGACCACGCCGACGACCCGGCGGCCTACGTCGCCCTGGTCACCGGCGAGATGCTGGACGCCTGCGCCCCGCACGCCCGCTGGATCGACGTCTTCTGCGAGAAGGGCGCCTTCGACGGCGACCAGGCGCGCGCGATCCTCACGGCCGGGAAGGCCAAGGGCCTGCTCCCGCGCATCCACGCCAACCAGCTCTCCTACGGCCCCGGCGTGCAGCTGGCCGTCGAGCTGGACGCGGCGAGCGCCGACCACTGCACCCACCTCACGGACGCCGACGTCGACGCCCTCGCGAACAGCGACACGGTGGCGACGCTGCTGCCCGGCGCCGAGTTCTCCACGCGCGCCGAGTGGCCGGACGCCCGCCGCCTCCTCGACGCGGGCGCCACGGTGGCCCTGTCCACGGACTGCAACCCGGGCTCGTCCTTCACGTCCTCGGTGCCGTTCTGCATCGCCCTCGCGGTACGGGACATGGGCATGACCCCCGACGAGGCGCTCTGGTCGGCGACGGCGGGCGGCGCGAAGGCGCTGCGCCGCACGGACGTCGGCCACCTGGCGCCCGGGGCGCGGGCGGACCTGGCGTTCCTGGACGCCCCCAGCCACGTACACCTGGCGTACCGGCCGGGCGTGCCGCTGGTGTCGCAGGTCTGGCGGGCCGGGGTCCGCGTGGCCTGACCCGCCGCGGCGGGCTCAGCGGTGCCCGAGGTAGAACCCCAACGCCCGCTGCAGCACCCGCCCCTGGGGCCCGACGGGCAGCTCCCACTCGCCCAGGTACTCCACGGCCCGCCCGCCGGCCCCGGTCTTGAAGCGGAGACGGCCGAGCAGCCGGTTGTCCTCGGTGAGGAGCGGACTGACGGCCCGCAGGTCGTAGCTGTCCGCGCCCGCCGCCCGCGCCACGCCCAGCATCCGCCACAACAGGGCGTGGTCGGAGTGCACTTCACGCCCGCGGGAGCCGGACGCGGCGTACGAGTGCCAGAAGCGCTGCCCGACGGAGATCATCAGCGCGGCGGACAGCGGCTCGCCGTCGCGCTCGGCGAGATAGAGCCGCAGCCGGTCGCCGTCGTCCGTGTTCAGCGCCTGCCACATCCGGTCGAAGTACGCGGCGGGCCGGGCCTTGAACCCGTCCCGGGCGGCGGTCTCGACGTACAGCCGGTGGAAGGCGGGCAGGTCGGCGACGGAGCCCCAGGTCACCCGGACCCCGGCCGCGTCGGACGCGTCCAGCGCCTCCTGCCAGTGCGGCGCGAGCCCGGAGAGCACCGACTGCGCCGACCGCTCGGCGAGCGGCACCCGGCACCCGTACCGCGGCTGCCCCACGCCGAACCCGGCGTCGTCGCCGTCGGCGCACGGCCGCCACCCGAGCCGCCGCAGCCGCTCCCCGACCTCCAGGGCGGTGCCGTCGATGTGGTCGGCCGCCATGCCGTGCAGATGCCGTACGCCGCCGTCGGCGATGCCCTCCGCGACGGTGGCCGGCTCCCACTGCCGGACGACGAGCGGCGGGCCGATGCGCAGCGAGAACGCCCCGCGCCGCGTCACGTGCGCGACCAGCGGCTCCAGCCACCGGCCGAGCCGCGGGTCGCTCCAGTCGATGGACGGTCCGTCGGGCAGATAGGCGAGCGTGCGCCGGGTCCCGGGCAGTGCCCGGTACAGCACCAGCGCCGCCGCCACCCTGCTCGGCCCCTCGAACCATCCGACGCTCTCCGCCTCCCAGTCGGGCTTCACGGCGCCCCACTCGGGGATCTGGAGGTGGCTCACCCCGGGATACAGGGTGCGGTGGGCCAGATGCTCCGCTCGGGAGACGGCGCGCACGGAGAGCGCGGGCGGGCTGGTCATGGCAGGTGACGGCTCCTGTTCTGCGGCGGCCAGCCTAAGCCCTCCGGAGCGTTCACTGTCATTCATTGCAATGAATGTGATAGCTGCATTGCATTAACCGCAAGCTCAGTTGCAACGAAATGTGTTGCGTGAGCTGGGAGTTCATCGATCAGTAGCAACAAAGGCGTTGAGTAATCCATGAACGCAACGTAGCGTTTCACTCATCGGAAATTGAACTTCCAAGGAGAGCATCATGCAGACCTTCACCACCCCCGCCCCGATCGCCGCCGTCCTCGCCGTCCCCGCCGCCCGCATCGAGATCGTCGCGTCGGACCGCGCCGACACCACCGTCGACGTCCGGCCCGCGAACGCCACCAGGGGCCGCGACGTGACGGCGGCCGAGGAGATCACCGCGGTCTACGCCGACGGGGTCCTGCGCATCACGGCCCCCGAGGCGAAGAACCAGGCCTTCGGCCCGTCCGGCTCCGTCGAGATCACCGTGGAACTGCCCGCCGGGTCCGGCGTCGAGGTCACCGCCGCCGCCGGCGAGCTGCGCGGGTCCGGCCCGCTCGGCGACGTCGTCGTCGAGAGCGCGCAGGGCCCGGTCGTGCTCGCCGAGGCCGCGAGCGCCCGGATCGGCCTCCAGGACGGCGCCGTCACGGTCGGCCGCCTCGTGAACGGCGGCGAACTCGCCACCCGGCGCGGCGACCTGACCGTCTCCGAGGCCGTCGGCGGCACGCTCGCGCTGACCACGCAGAAGGGCGACATCACCGTCGCCGCGGCCGCCGGCACCTCGGCGGCCCTGGACGCGAACACCGCCTACGGCCGGGTCGGCAACACCCTCAAGAACGACGGCACCCCCGCCCTGACCGTCTCGGCGACCACGTCCTACGGCGACATCACCGCCCGCAGCCTCTGAGGCACCACCGCCGACCGCACGCGAAACGGGTCCGTCTCCCGGGGATCAGGGAGACGGACCCGTGCGCACGAGGAACCGTAGTAAGGGGCCGGAGGGCGGGCTCACTCCTCCACCGTCAGCCCCTTGCGCAGGCGTACCAAGGTGCGCGACAGCAGTCGCGACACGTGCATCTGCGAGATTCCCAGCTCTTCGCCGATCTCCGACTGGGTCATGTTCGCCACGAAGCGCAAGGACAGGATCTTGCGGTCGCGCGCCGGGAGTTCGGCGATCAGCGGCTTGAGGGACTCGACGTACTCGATGCCCTCCAGACCGTGGTCCTCGTACCCGATGCGGTCCGCGAGGGCGCCCTCGGAGTCGTCCTCCTCGGGCTGCGCGTCGAGCGAGCTGGCGGTGTAGGCGTTGGACGCCGCCATGCCCTCGACGACCTCTTCGTTCGACAGGCCCAGACGCTCGGCGAGCTCGCTCACCGTGGGCGCGCGGTCGAGCTGCTGGGCGAGCTCGTCGCCCGCCTTGGCGAGGTCGAGACGGAGTTCCTGAAGGCGCCGCGGTACCCGCACCGACCAGGAGGTGTCGCGGAAGAAGCGCTTGATCTCACCCACGATGGTTGGCATCGCGAAGGTGGGGAACTCGACGCCTCGGCTCAGCTCGAAGCGGTCGATCGCCTTGATCAGGCCGATGGTGCCGACCTGGATGATGTCCTCCATCGGCTCGCTGCGGGAGCGGAACCGGGAGGCCGCGAACTTCACCAGGGCGAGGTTGAGCTCGACCAGGGTGTTGCGGACATAGGAAAAGTCGTGGGTGCCCTCTTCGAGGGACTCGAGACGCTCGAAGAGCGTCTTGGAGAGCGCTCGGGCGTCGAGAGGGGCGACTTCGTCGTACGGGGGGATCTCCGGCAGGCCGTCGAGCCCTTCCAGGGAGTCCGTCGCGGTGCCGGAAGCGTCCGAAGCGGTGGCGTCGGCGTCGGCGCGGGGTTCCGGGGGGAGAGTCGACGACGCCTGGTCAGTACGCGATGCGTCGAGCCGGGGTGACATGATGTCCTCCATCGTTCTCGGCATATGGCTGCCGATGCCAATACGTGCACTGTGCGGTGTGCGGCGCCTCCAAAGCCGGCCGTGTCGATTGGTGTCCTTACTAGGCCTACCCGTTTTCCACATCGAGCCGCAAGTGCGCTTGATGGTGAAATGTCCGTTTCTTAGGGGTTGTTCGGGTACCGGGGCACGTAGGGAAGGCGTAGTGTTCGAGGGCGTCAACCGCACGTCGTAAGCAGTGCAGAGCTTGAGCGGGAGAGGGTCGTCATGGACCGCGGGACAGTCGGCAGCGCCAACAGGGGCCGGCTTCTGGTCGAGGTGCGGCAGGAGGGTGCCAGCGCCGTGGTGACGCCGGCGGGTGAGTTGGATCACCACACGGCCGATCTGCTGCGTGAACCCCTGGATGAATGCCTCACGAACGGACTTTCCCGGCTGATCGTCGACTGTTCGCGCCTGGAGTTCTGCGACTCGACCGGGCTGAACGTGCTGCTCGGTGCCCGTCTCAAGGCCGAGGCCGCGGGCGGCGGAGTCCATCTGGCCGGGATGCTGCCGGTGGTGGCCCGGGTCTTCGAGATCACCGGTGCGGAGGCCGTTTTTACCGTGCACGAATCACTGGAATCGGCGCTCGCCGCGGAGTGATGCGAAGGCTCCGAAAGGGTGCGCGCGCCCGAGACGCAGAAGTTACGCTCCGGTTGTCCGTACGTGATCGAGGCGTTACCAGCGTCACAAGGTCTCCATCCGGGTAAGGGGTGTTCCCACCGCCCCTCCGGGCAGGAGACCCCCGACCGAGAACACGGCGTATCCGACAGGGACGTCCCGACCCCACTTTTTGAACTTTGAAGCTGACATTGGTGAATCGGTGAGGTGAAGTGCTGATGAGCACCACCCGGCCTTACTCGCCGGGCGACCACGGCCCCGGGTCCGGCGACGAGCCGGACGCTGGGGGCCGCCGGGTCCGCAGGCTGAGCCTGGGCGGTGAGAGCGGCATCGTGCCGCTGGCCCGCGACTTCACCCGGGAGGCGCTGCACGCCTGGGGCTGGCTGCCGGCCGCGACCGCGGACCGTCGCGCCGCCGCGGAGGACGTTCTGCTCGTCGTCTCCGAGCTGGTCACCAACGCCTGCCTGCACGCCGAGGGTCCGGACGAGATCGCCCTGTTCTACGGGGACTCCCCGGCCAACAAGGTGCTGCGCATCGAGGTCACCGACCACGGCGCGGGCCAGCCGGCCCCCCGCACCCCGCACCGCGCGGGCCGCCCCGGCGGCCACGGCATGTTCATCGTCCAGCGCCTCTGCCTCGACTGGGGGGTCGTGCGCACCCCCGGGGTCACCGGCAAGACCGTGTGGGCCGAGGTCGGCGCCCCCGCCTGACCCGCCGAGCGGGCCCGTCCCGTCCGTGTTTCCGAGCACGCCGGATCGTCTTCGATCCGGCGTGCTCTTTGTCTTCCCTCGGCAAGGTCCCCGGCGTACCTTGAGCCACCCGCATCTGATGAACCGTCAGTAATGGTTTGGCTGAAGGGATTTCGAGGTGTCGTACCGGACGTACCAGAAACGAACCGCCGCGTTCGCGCTGAGCGCGGCCCTGGCCGGCTCGGCGGTGCTGATGGCCGCCCCCACCGCTTCCGCCACGGTGCAGGACGTCAACTATCAGTGCAAAACGCCGATCGGCAACAAGGGGGCCGTGTCCCCGATCGACATGAAGTCGGTCAAGAGCGGCAGCGGCTACAAGATCACGATGTCCTTCCAGAAGGGCGTCTCCTCCAGCCCGGTCGAGCTCGGCAAGGGCGCCATGAAGCCGAGCGCCGTCATCAAGCTGGGCGGCGCGGAGACCGGACAGCTGGCCGTCTCCGGCGCGCCGAACGCGGAGGCGATCCCCGCCAACTCGCCGATCAAGATCAGTGACCTGAGCGGCACGTACACGCCGAAGAAGAGCGGCAAGGTGACGTTCACGGCGGGCGTGCTGACCATCAAGGCGCTGGGCACGACGACGACCTGCACCCCGTCGAACAACCCGAAGCCGTCCCTGGAACTGGACGTCAAGGCCGCGGGTGGCGGCGGCGGTTCGGGTTCGACGGGCTCCACAGGCTCCACGGGTTCGACCGGCTCCTCCGGCTCCGGATCGTCCTCGTCCTCCTCGGGCGGCTCCTCGCTTCCCCAGACGGGCCCGGAGGACTCGGCGGTCGCGCTCGGCACCCTGGGCGGCACGGTGCTCCTCGCCGGAGCGGCCGGCGCACTGTGGCTGACCCGTCGCCGCCAGCAGGCGCCCCGGTAGGGGCGCGGGGAACTGCGCGAGCAACCACATATGAGCCGCACTCGCAGACGAAACCGAGGCTCCTACGGCACGTGGGCGCTCATGGGTGCTGCCTTACTGGTGTGGGGCGGCACCGCGGCCCCGGCGGCGATGGCGGCCCAGCCCCGCTGGACCATCGCCCCGTCGGCCGGCGGCGGCACCCGCCCCGCCGCCGACGACGGCCGCCCCTACATCTACGCGGAGGGCACCCCCGGCACCGTCCTGGAGGACAAGGTGGCCGTCACCAACCCCACCACCGAGCCGCTGCGCGTCACCCTGCGCGGCGCCGACGCCGACAACAGCGCCGACGGCGCCCTCGACCTGCGCGAGAAGGCCGAGGACACCGGCGCCTGGATCACGTTCGCCGAGCGGAGCGTCAGGATCCCGGCCCGCACCCGCGCCGAGGTCCCCTTCACGGTGACCGTCCCCGCGGGCGCCACCCCGGGCGACCACCCGGGCGCGATCGTGGCCAGCGGCGGCGGCCGGGACGCCGGGGTCAGCGTCCGGCTGCGGGTCGCCGGGCCCACCCTCGCCGCGCTCACCGTCGAGCACGTCCGCGTGAAGGACGGCGACTCCATCGCGTACGACGTCGTGAACCGCGGCAACACCACCCTCACCCCGCGCCTGACCGTGCGCGCCGACGGCGTCCTCGGCACCGTCCTGGACCGCCGCGCCCGCACCCTGCCGGTCGAACTGCTCCCGGGCCGCCGCGTCACGCTCACCGAGCCCTGGCCCGGCGCGCCCGCGCTGGACTCGGTCGACGTGAAGGTGACGGTCACCGCGGGCGGCGGCGCGGCGGACTCGGCGACGACGACCGCCCGGTTCGTGCCGTGGGGCGTGCTCGGCGGCGCCCTGGCGGTGCTCGCGGGCGCCGGGTGCGCCGCCTTCTGGTACGTACGCAACCACAGGGACCGAAGGGGATCGACATGAACCGCCGCAGCGCCCGCGCACCGCGGCTGCTGACCGTCCTGGCCCTCGTCGCCGCGCTGGTGGCGGGCGCCGCTCCCTGGGCGTCGGCCGCCGACGGCAAGCCCACCGTCACGCTCTCCAAGTCCCAGGCGGGGACCGGTGGTTCGATCACCGTGAAGGGCAAGGGCTGGGGCCCGAAGGCGCTGCTGATGCTGCTGGTCTGCGGCCGGGCGACCCCCGAGCGCGGGGTCGTCGGCGGCACCAACTCCTGTGCCAACGCGGACGGGCTCGCCGTCACCACCGACGCCTCCGGCACGTTCAGCAAGAAGCTGCCGGTGGCCGAGCCGCCCGCCGCCTGCCCCTGCGTCGTGCACGTGGCGACCGCGACCGGGCCGAAGGCGCAGGCGGACGCCGCCTTCCAGGTCGCCGGGCATCCGGTGAAGCCGCTGCCGAAGGAGTCCGGCACCGGGCGGCTGTCCATGGTCGCCGACACCCGGCTGGACGGTTCGAGCGGCATCCTCACCTGGTTCGGGGCGCCGCCCTCGCGCTCGTTCGTCTTCACGGTCGGCAACGTCGGCTCGACCCCCGTCAAGGACCCGGTCTTCCAAGTCGGCACCTCCCACGGCGTGTTCGCGCCGCAGTGGGAGGAACAGCAGTGGCGCGGCACCGTCGAGCCGGGCCGCAAGGCACGGATCGAGCTGCCCGTCGAGCTGACGGCCGGCGCCCACGGCAGCTATCTGGTGTCCCTGAAGTACGGCGGGAAGGTCCTCGCCGAGCAGCCCTGGGGCGTGGGCCGCCCGTGGGGCGTGACGCTCTTCTGGATCCTGCTGTGCGTCGTCGTGCCCGCCGCCGTCTTCCGGATCGGCATGGCGGTCGTGGACCGGATCAGGCCGCGCGACCGGTACGGCGCGCAGGGCCGCCACCGCGGGCGGCGGCCGGCCGATCCCACCGGCCGCAGGCCGAGGCCGAGCCTCCTCCAGCGCACACCGCCGCCGGTCGAACGGCACCCCGGGACGCCGGCGGACACCACCACGAACACCCTGCCCTGGTTCGCCCCGGACACCGGTCCCGGCGCTCCGGAGGCCGGGCAGCTCTCCGCACCGTCCGACAACAGCCCGACGACGAAAGGAAACCCGTGACCACCCAACGGAGAGTGAGCGCGGCCGGCGTCGCCCTGATGCTCGGCGGGGCGGGACTGCTGTTCCTCGCATCCCCCGCGCAGGCCGCCGACGTCTCGTACAAGACCGAGTGCGTTCCGCCCCCGATCTCCGGCCTCGATCCCGTCGAGGGCACCACGCAGGTGGAGATCACCGCGCCCGCGACGGCGAAGGTCGGCGACGAGGTCGACGTGACCTGGAAGTTCGTGCAGGCCGCATCCAAGAACCCGGACGTCCTCGACCTCGACGCGAACACCGTGCAGCCCACCGGCACGCTGAAGGCGGCCGGGGCGCAGACCTCCGACATCGCGATGCAGGGCCCGCGGGAGAACCCCGCGATCCCCAAGAACAGCCCGATGCAGCTGTCCACCATGAAGGGCAAGGTCAAGCTGACCGCGGCCGGTGATGTGACGCTGACCCCGGGCGCGTACAACATCAACGTCAACAAGCCCATCTCGACGGACACCAAGTGCACGCCGAAGGAGACCGTGAAGCCCGGCGCGACCATCAAGGTCACGGAGGGCGGCGGGAGTTCGGACGGCGGCACCACGAGCGGGTCCGACGGCGGCGCCACCGATTCGGGCGGGACCACCGACTCCGGGGGCACCACGGACAACGGCGGCACGACGACGTCCGGCTCGACGGGCTCCACCGACTCCGGCGGCACGACCGGCGGCTCCGGTGGCCAGACCGACTTCACCGGCAAGGAGGTCTCCGTCCCCTACGCCTGCAAGACCCCCATCGGTGACAAGAACGCCACGTCCCCGGTGCAGATCAACGCCAAGAAGGACGGCGGCAACTACGCCCTGACGGTCCAGTTCAAGAAGTCCGTGATGGACAGCCCGGCCGACATCCCGGCCGACTCGGTCAAGCCGTCGATGGAGGTGAAGCTGGGCGGCGCCGACAAGGGCACCGTCCACGTCGAGGGCCCCACCAACAAGGAGGCCATCAAGTCCGGCGCCCCGATCGCGATCCCGGATCTGACCGGCACCTACAAGCCGGGCGCCGACGGCAAGTCGACGCTGTCCCCGGGCGTCCTGATCGTGGAGGCGCTGGGCACGACCACGACCTGCACGCCGACCACGAACGCGGTCTCCCTGGAGATCGACACCACGGCCGTGGAGGGCGGCGCCTCGGGCTCCGGCTCGGGCTCCGCGGGCGGCTCGGCCTCCGGCTCGGCGGGCGGTTCCGCCGCGAGCGGCGGCCTCGCCGAGACCGGCGCCTCGAACGACGGCGCCCTGCGCGCCCTCGGCCTGGTGGCCGGCACGGTGATCCTGCTGGGCGGCGCGGTCTTCACGTTCCTGCCGCGGCGCCGGGCGGCCCGGAGGTAGGAGGAGGTCCGACGGCAGAAGGGGCCCGGTCCGCATCGTGCGGACCGGGCCCCTTCGGGTGCGGGTCGGGTCAGTTGACGGAGCCCATCAGCTTCTTGACCTTGCCGCGGTACATCCAGAAGCCGAGACCGGCGATGACGGCGATGAGCACCTCGGCCCCGACGGCGCCCTTGGTGTTCAGGTTCACGCCGGCGGTGGAGAGCAGCGCGGTGATCGAGTCGCCCGCGGTGACCGCGAGGAACCAGACACCCATCATCTGGCCGGTGTACTTGGCCGGGGCCATCTTGGTCGTGACCGACAGGCCGACCGGGGAGAGGCACAGCTCACCGACGGTCTGCACGAAGTAGATCGCGACCAGCCACATCGGGGAGACCTTGCCGCCGTTGGTGGCGGTGTCGATCAGCGGGATCAGGAAGACGGCGAAGGAGATGCCCATCAGCACCAGCGACGACGCGAACTTGACCGCCGTGCTCGGCTCCTTGCCGCGCTTGTTCAGCCACAGCCAGATCGAGGCGACCACCGGGGCGAGCGCCATGATCATGATCGGGTTCAGCGACTGGTACCACGAGGTCGGGAAGTGGAAGCCGAGCAGCGTGTTGGTGGTCGACTCCTCACCGAAGATCGACAGCGTCGAGCCGTTCTGGTCGTAGATCATCCAGAAGATGGCGGCGACGACGAAGAACCAGATGTAGCCGGAGACCTTCGACTGCTCGTCGTCCGTCAGGTCCTTGTCGCGCTTCATGCGCGCCAGGACCAGGACCGGGATGACCAGGCCGATGACGGAGAGCGGGACCAGGATCCAGTTCAGCGTGTAGTGGCCGGTGCCCACGACGATCAGGTAGAAGACGGCCGCGCCGATCGCCCAGTACAGCGACTGCTTCAGCGCCTTGGCGCGCTCCTGCTTGGTGGCCGGCTTGACGACGACGTCGCTCTCGGCGCTCAGGTGACGGCTGCCGAGCACGAACTGGATCAGGCCGAGGGCCATGCCGACCGCGGCGAGCGCGAAGCCGATGTGCCAGTTGACGTTCTCGCCGACGGTGCCGATGGTCAGCGGCGCCAGGAAGCCACCGACGTTGATGCCGATGTAGAAGACGGTGAAGCCGGCGTCACGGCGCGGGTCCTGGGGGCCCTTGTACAGGTGGCCGACCATCGTGGAGATGTTGGCCTTGAGCAGACCCGAACCCAGGGCGACCAGGCCGAGACCGGCGAAGAAGGAGCCCGCGGAGGGCAGCGCCAGCGTGATGTGACCGAGGATCACGATGGCGGAGCCGATGATCACGGTCTTGCGGGGACCCCAGAAGCGGTCGGCGAACCAACCGCCGGGCATGGCGAGCAGGTAGACCAGCGACAGGTAGACCGAGTAGATCGCCGTCGCCGTGGCACCGTCCATGTGGAGGCCGCCGGGCGCGATCAGGTAGAGGGGGAGCAGGGCCCTCATGCCGTAGAAGCTGAAGCGCTCCCACATCTCGGTCATGAAGAGAGTGGCCAGTCCGCGGGGGTGGCCGAAGAAGGTCTTCTCGGAGCCAGGGGTACTGGCCGAGTCCTTCGTCAGGCTGGACGCCATGGTCGATCCTTGTGGGGTGTCGGGACGCGCGCCGCGCAGCGGCTGAGCGCCCGGTGGGGGGCGGCCGGCACCGGAGTCCCGCCGACCTCTCCACGCCCGAGGGGAGAGGTGTCACAGCGGGACCCGGGATCCACACCCCGTCCACGCTTCCTTACGTGTTCCAGGGCCCGGCCACAGGTCATTGCTCTTCAAGACTGGACGAGACCAGCCCGCACATGAAAAGGACCTTCGGGCGCAGTGCGCTCCAAAGGTCCCCCAGTAGTGCATCAGGCGTTTGGTCACCATACGACACGACAGTGCGGCATATGGAAGGACTTGAGAGATGGATCACAGGTCCCGACGGAACCGTTCTGCTGATTCCAAGGTTTTCACCAGGATCGCACTTCGAAGTCGGATGACGTAATCGCGGAGGTCCTCGCTCCGCTTCCGCGAGGGCCGTCCGCGGGCCGGGTCCCGGCCGCGTACCGGCGGATCACCCCACGACCCTCGTCCGACGCGGACTACCATCACCCCATGACCCGTGTACTGCTCGCCGAGGACGACGCGTCCATCTCGGAGCCGCTGGCCCGCGCCCTGCGCCGGGAGGGTTACGAGGTGGAAGTGCGCGAGGACGGACCCACCGCCCTCGACGCCGGACTGCAGGGAAGCATCGACCTCGTCGTCCTCGACCTCGGCCTGCCCGGGATGGACGGCCTCGAGGTGGCCCGACGGCTGCGCGCCGAGGGGCACACGGTGCCGATCCTCATCCTGACCGCGCGCGCCGACGAGGTGGACACGGTCGTGGGCCTCGACGCCGGCGCCGACGACTACGTGACCAAGCCGTTCCGGCTCGCCGAGCTGCTGGCCCGAGTCCGGGCGCTGCTGCGGCGCGGCGCCGCCGAGCCCAAGGAGGCCCCGGCCACCCACGGCGTCCGGATCGACGTCGAGTCGCACCGGGCCTGGATGGGCGACGAGGAGCTCCAGCTCACCGCCAAGGAGTTCGACCTGCTGCGGGTGCTCGTGCGGGACGCGGGCCGGGTCGTGACCCGCGACCAGCTCATGCGCGAGGTCTGGGACACCACCTGGTGGTCGTCGACCAAGACCCTGGACATGCACATCTCGTGGCTCCGCAAGAAGCTCGGCGACGACGCGGCGAACCCGCGCTACATCGCCACGGTGCGCGGTGTGGGCTTCCGCTTCGAGAAGAGCTGAGCGACTGTCGGTCCCTGCGGCGATTGAGCGGCGGTGTCCGGGGCGGAGCCCCGTGGCCTTCGCGCCGTAGGGGCTGATCCCTCGGGGCGGCCACTTCATCCGGGACACTGGAACCATGCGCCGCCGACTGATCAATTCCACGCTCGCCGTCGTTCTGGTCGTGATCGCCGTGTTCGGGATCTCCCTCGTCATCGTGGAGACCCGGACCATCACGAACAGCGCCCAGGAGCGCGTGCAGTCGGAAGCGGTCCGGCTGGCCTCCATCGTCGACAGCCGGATGCTCAGCGACGAGCTGATCAGCGGCGACGTCCTGAAGAACCAGGTCGCGGGGGAGCGCTACGCGCTGATCGAGATGCCCGGCGACAAGCCCATCGAGATCGGCACCCGCCCGGACGGCGAGGTCATCAAGTACACCGCCGACGGCGAGCAGGGCGAGAAGGTCACCGTCGAGGAGCCCCGCTCCGAGGTGACCGCCGAGGTCGGCCGCACCCTGCTGCTCATCGCCGGGGTGGCGCTGCTCGCCATCGTCGCCGCCGTGCTGCTCGCCGTACGGCAGGCCAACCGCCTCACCTCCCCGCTCACCGATCTGGCCTCCACCGCGGAGCGCCTGGGCTCCGGCGACCCGCGCCCGCGCCACAAGCGCTACGGCGTGCCCGAGCTGGACCGGGTCGCCGACGTGCTGGACGGCTCGGCCGAGCGCATCGCCCGGATGCTGACGGCCGAGCGGCGGCTCGCCGCCGACGCCTCGCACCAGCTGCGCACCCCCCTCACGGCGCTCTCGATGCGCCTGGAGGAGATCACCATGACCGAGGACCTGGCCGAGGTGAAGGAGGAGGCGACGATCGCGCTGACCCAGGTGGAGCGGCTCACCGACGTCGTCGAGCGGCTGCTGACCAACGCACGCGACCCGCGCACCGGCTCGGCCGTCACCTTCGACCTGGACGAGGTGATCAAGCAGCAGCTGGAGGAGTGGCGCCCGGCCTACCGCAGCGCGGGCCGCGCCATCGTCTCCTCCGGCAAGCGCCACCTGACGGCGGTCGGTACCCCGGGAGCGGTCGCCCAGGTGCTCGCCGCGCTGATCGAGAACTCGCTGATGCACGGCGGCGGCACCGTCGCCCTGCGCACCCGCGTCACCGGCAACCAGGCGGTCATCGAGGTCACGGACGAGGGCCCGGGCGTCCCCTCGGAGCTGGGCTCGCGGATCTTCGAGCGGACCATCAGCGGCCGCAACTCGACGGGCATCGGCCTCGCGGTCGCCCGCGACCTCGCCGAGGCGGACGGCGGACGCCTGGAGATGCTCCAGGCGAGCCCGCCGGTCTTCGGTCTGTTCCTGTCCCGTACGCCGCTGAAGAAGCAGTCCGGGAGCACCGGGGATGCGGAGACGATCCGCTAGAGCCGGCCCCGGCCTACTTGAGGCGCGTGACCGGCGGCGTCGGGTCGTCCAGGAACGATTCCGCGCTGGCCACGGCCTCCTTGGCCGGCAGCGCCCGGAACACCCAGGTGCGGTAGGACCAGAAGCGGAAGAGGGTCGCGAGGCCCATGCCGAGGAACTTGAAGATGTTGCTCTGCAGCGAGCTGTCCCAGTGGAACCAGTAGGTCGCCGCGTACAGGACGCCGTTCTCGATCACCAGGCCGACCACGCTGAACAGCAGGAACAGGGTGAGTTCCTTGGCGCGGCCGCTCTTGTCGCGGTCACGGTAGGTGAAGTAGCGGAACCCCACGTAGTTGAAGACGATGGCGACGACGGTCGCGATGACGCTGGCCCGCACCACCTGGAGGTCGGTGCCGTGCCGCATCAGGTTGAAGACCGCGAAGTTCACGAGGACGCCCAGGGCGCCGACGACGCCGAACTTGGCGATCTCCCGGGCCAGGGCGGCGAACCGCACCCGCAGTGCGCCGATGCCCTTGGCCGGCCGGCCGGTCGTCACGCTCATAATCGTCGCCTCTACCCCCGTCGTCCCCGTGCGTTCGGTCACGCGGCCCCGGCAGGAGCCACCCCCGTCATGCTAACCACGGCCCCTCGCGGGCGCCTGCGGACGACGTCGATGGTCTTACCTCGTTCTTTCCTACAGAAAGAGGGGCGCGCGGGAACCAGTCATTTGGCCGATACCCTGGAGATGTGACGTTTCCGGTAGTCGGCATGGTCGGCGGTGGCCAGCTCGCTCGTATGACACACG
This sequence comes from Streptomyces sp. NPDC001904, assembly GCF_040297005.1. NCBI lineage: Bacteria > Bacillati > Actinomycetota > Actinomycetes > Kitasatosporales > Streptomycetaceae > Streptomyces > Streptomyces sp. NPDC001904. Next base: position 533,512 of record NZ_JBEOYI010000001.1, read on the forward strand.
AGGCGGGCATCCCGCTCGGCATCAGATTCAAGCTCCTCAGTGACACCCCGCAGGATTCCGCGGCACAGGTCGTCGGCGACGTCGTCGTCGGCGACTACCGCGACCTGGACACACTGCGTGAGTTCGCACGCGGCTGTGACGTGATCACTTTCGACCACGAACACGTACCCACCGAGCATCTGCGGGCCCTGGAGGCGGACGGCATCCCCGTCCGCCCCGGCCCCGACGCGCTGCTGTACGCCCAGGACAAGGGCGAGATGCGCGCGAAGCTCAGCGCGCTCGGCGTGCCGTGCCCGCGGCACCGGATCGTGCGCGACCCGGCGGACGTGGCCGCCTTCGCCGAGGAGGGCGACGGGTTCCCCGTCATCCTCAAGACCGTGCGCGGCGGCTACGACGGCAAGGGCGTGTGGGTCGTGCGCTCCGCGGCGGACGCGGCCGACCCGTTCAAGGCGGGCGTGCCGGTGCTCGCCGAGGAGAAGGTCGACTTCGCGCGGGAGCTGGCGGCCAACGTCGTCCGCTCGCCGCACGGCCAGGCCGTCGCCTACCCGGTCGTCGAGTCCCAGCAGGTCGACGGCGTCTGCGACACCGTGATCGCCCCGGCCCCCGGTCTCGACGAGGCGCTGGCGGGCGAGGCGCAGGAGCTGGCGCTGCGCATCGCCAAGGAGCTGGGTGTGGTCGGACACCTCGCGGTGGAGCTGTTCGAGACCCGAGGACCCGACGGGAAGAACAGAATTCTGGTCAACGAACTGGCGATGCGGCCGCACAACTCCGGCCACTGGACCCAGGACGGCGCGATCACCTCGCAGTTCGCCAACCACGTGCGCGCGGTCCTGGACCTGCCGCTCGGCGACCCGCGCCCGCGCGCGAAGTGGACCGTCATGGGCAATGTCCTGGGCGGCGACTTCCCGGACATGTACAGCGCGTACCTGCACTGCATGGCCCGCGACCCGCAGCTGAAGATCCACATGTACGGCAAGGACGTGAAGCCCGGCCGCAAGGTCGGTCACGTGAACACCTACGGCGACGACCTGGACGACGTACTGGAGCGCGCTCGTCACGCAGCCGGATACCTGAGGGGAACGATCACCGAATGAGCCCTGTGGTTGGCATTGTGATGGGGTCCGACTCGGACTGGCCCGTCATGGAGGCCGCGGCCAAGGCCCTCGACGAGTTCGAGATCCCCTACGAGGTCGACGTCGTCTCCGCGCACCGCATGCCGCACGAGATGATCTCCTACGGCGAGCAGGCCGCCGAGCGTGGCCTGAAGGCGATCATCGCGGGCGCCGGCGGCGCCGCACATCTGCCCGGAATGCTCGCCTCGGTGACGCCGCTGCCGGTGATCGGCGTTCCGGTGCCGCTGAAGTACCTCGACGGCATGGACTCGCTGCTGTCGATCGTGCAGATGCCGGCCGGGGTGCCGGTCGCGACCGTCTCGGTCGGCGGCGCGCGCAACGCGGGGCTGCTCGCCGCGCGCATCCTCGCCGCGCACGACGAGGACCTCCTCGCCCGCATGAAGGAGTTCCAGCAGGAGCTCAACGACCAGGCCACCGAGAAGGGCAAGCGGCTGCGCGCCAAGGTCGAGGGCGCGGGGTCCGGTTTCGGTTTCGGAAAGTGAGCGCGATAGCCGTATGAGTACGTCTGTGGAGCGGGCCCGCGAGCTGCTCGCCGAGTTCCCCGTCGTCGACGGGCACAACGACCTGCCGTGGGCGCTGCGCGAGCAGGTCACCTACGACATCGACGCCCGGGACATCGCCGCCGACCAGAGCGCGCACCTGCACACCGACCTGGCCCGGCTGCGGGCGGGCGGGGTCGGCGCGCAGTTCTGGTCCGTGTACGTCCGTACGGATCTGACGGGTGACGCGGCGGTCAGCGCGACGCTCGAACAGATCGACTGCGTCGACCAGTTGATCGCGCGGTACCCGGGCGATCTGCGGGCCGCGCTGACGGCGGCCGACATGGAGGACGCGCGCCGGGCCGGGCTCATCGCCTCGCTCAAGGGCGCCGAGGGCGGCCACTCCATCAACAACTCCCTCGCCACGCTGCGGGCGTTGTACGCGCTCGGCGTGCGCTACATGACCCTCACCCACAACGACAACATCGCGTGGGCGGACTCGGCGACGGACGAGCCGGGGGTCGGCGGTCTGTCGGCCTTCGGCCGCGAGGTCGTGCGCGAGATGAACCGCGAGGGCATGCTCGTCGACCTCTCGCACGTCGCGGCGACGACCATGCGCGCGGCGCTGGACGTCACCGAGGCGCCGGTGATCTTCTCGCACTCCTCGTCGCGGGCCGTCTGCGACCACCCGCGCAACATCCCGGACGACGTCCTGGAGCGGCTGCCGGGCAACGGGGGAGTGGCGATGGCGACCTTCGTCCCGAAGTTCGTCCTCCAGGCGGCGGTCGACTGGACGGCGGCCGCCGACGAGAACCTGCGCTCGCACGGCTTCCACCACCTGGACACGTCCCCGGCGGCGATGAAGCTGCACCGCGCCTTCGAGGAGGCGCGGCCGCGTCCGGTCGCGACGGTCTCCACCGTCGCCGACCACCTCGACCACATGCGCGAGGTCGCGGGCGTCGACCACATCGGCATCGGCGGTGACTACGACGGCACGGCGTTCACCCCGGACGGGCTGAACGACGTCTCGGGCTACCCGAACCTGATCGCCGAACTCCTCGACCGCGGCTGGTCCAAGGACGACCTGTCGAAGCTGACGTGGCGCAACGCCGTGCGGGTTCTGGGCGCCGCCGAGGACGTCTCCCGGGACCTCCGCTCCCGCCGGGCCCCGTCGAACGCCACCCAGCCCCAACTGGACGCCTAGCCCTCCGCCCCGCCGCCTTGGGCAATCTGCCGCCAAGGGCGGCAGGGTGGGCAAGGCGGCCCCCGGCGCGGGGCGAGCGCTTCAACGGGCTTTCACTACAGCGCCGTTCGCGGGTGCGGCCCCGGTGGGGCTTCTCGCGCAGTTCCCCGCGCCCCTTACGGGGCGGACAGCAGCCCGCGATCCGTGTGCGGCAGGCACCCCGTTTGGCCGAGCCCGCCGAGCCCGGCAGGGCACCGCGTGGGACGGTGGACCGAACGCTGTCCCACCGTTTTCCGGAGCCTGCCATGGCAGACCTACAGGGCGAACTCACCGCCCCCGCAGAGGCGGGCGAGCTCGACCAGCCCGCTCCCACCGTTTCCGTCCCCGCCCCAGCCCCCGACCCCCACACCCTCCTGGCCCGCCACCCCGTGGCCGACGGCTATTGCGGCCTGCCGGAAACCCTGCGGACCCTGCCCTGGCACGACCTCGAACTGGGGGAGACCTCCGTCGAGAGCGACCTGCCACGCCTGCGCGCCGGCGGCACCGGCGCCCTGCTGTGGGCCCTCGACACGGCCGAGGACCGCCCCCTCACGACGGCCCTGGAACAGATCGACCTGATCAACAACGTCGTCGCCCGCTACCCGGAGGGCCTGCGGCTGGCCCGCTCCGCGTCGGAGACCGCCGACGCCCGCGCCCACGGCCGCATCGCCGTCGTCATCGGCCCGGCCCCGGCGGCCGCCACCGGCGACTCCCTGGGCACCCTGCGCGCCCTGCACGCCCTCGGCCTGCGCGCCCTCACCCTCTCCGGCGCGCCCTGGGCGGAGTGCGAGCGCGGACTGACCCGGTTCGGCGAAGAGGTCGTACGGGAGATGAACCGGCTCGGCATGGTCGTCGACCTCACCGGCGCCTCCCGGGCGACCGCGGCCCGCACCCTCGCCGTGTCCAAGGCCCCCGCGCTCTTCACCCGGTCCGGCGCCCGCGCCCTCAACCACCACCCGGACAACGTCCCCGACGACCTGCTGGCCGAACTCGGCGAGCGCAAGGGCCTGTGCCTGGTGCCCTGTTCGGCCGCGCGGACCGGCCCCGAACTGCGCGACGTCGCCGACCACCTCGACCACGTACGCGACGTGGCGGGCCCCGAGTCGGTCGGCCTGTCCGGGATGTACGACACCGGGGACGCCCACCCCGCGGGCCTGGGCGACGCCGCCGGTTACCCCGCGCTGATCGCGGAGCTGCAGAGCCGCGGCTGGCCCGAGGACGGCCTCGCCCTGCTCACCTGGGGCAACGTCCAACGGGTGCTGCGCGTCGCCGAGTTCACCGCCCGGGCCGCCCGGCGGCGCAGGGGGCCGTCGACGGCACGGCCCTGACGGACGCTCAGCTGAGGCACAGGCAGAAGGGGTGCCCGACCGGATCCGCGTAGACGCGCCACGAGCGGGTCCGGTCCTCGTTGTCGAGCACTGTGGCACCGAGCGCCAGGACCTCCTTCTCCCCGGCGTCCAGATCCCCGACCGCCAGGTCGAGGTGGAACTGCTGCGCGCCGCCCACCGAGGGCCAGGGCGGCGGCACGTACCCGGGCGCCTCCTGGAAGGCCAGTGCGGGCCCGCCCGGCACCTTCAGGTCGACCCAGTCGGCCTCCTCGGGGTCCGGGGCCGGGGTGCCGCCGAGCAGCTCCGCGTAGAACCGCGCGAGCGCGAGCGGGTCGGGGCAGTCCAGAACGATGGCGCCCAGCCGTGCGATGGCCATGACTCCTCCAGGAGATCACCGATGAGTTACCGATAGAACTGGTCAAGAGGTAACGCTACCGTTACCGCATCCTGCCCCACCGGGGGTAACGTCGCAACGATGAACGACCGCGAGCCCGCACCCGGGGGCCTGGCCCTCGTGGCCGCGCTGGTGAACACGCTGGACATCGGGACGGGCACGGACGCGCTGGACACGGCGGAGGGCCGCGCGTCCTTCGGCATCGTGGCGGCCGACGTGCCGGGCGCCCGCGAGCTGCGCGAGTCCCTGCGCGCGGTGTGCCTGGTCCACGCCGGGCACGCCCCGCACCGTGAAGTGACGCCGCTGGGCGAGCTGTTGGCGCGGGCGCCGCTGCGGGTGGCGGTCGACGCGGTCGACGGCTCGGCGCGGCTGGTCCCGGTGCACGGGGACGCCCTCGCCTCCCGGGTGGCTGCCGCCGTCGCGCGGGCCCACGCGGCCGGCACCTGGGCCCGCCTCAAGGCGTGCGAGGCGGACGACTGCCACGGGGCGTACTACGACCGGAGCCCCGCGGGCCGCGGACGCTGGTGCGACATGGCGGTCTGCGGGGCCCGGGCGAAGATGCGCCGGTACCGCGCGAAGGGCAAGGAGCGGACCGGCTAGGCCGGGTCCGGTTCGCGCAGGGCCGTCGACAGCAGGACCGCCGCCACCGGCACCGTGGCGAGGACCAGCAGTGCGCCCCGGGGTCCGTGGTGGGTGGCGACGATGCCGAGGAGCGGCATGAACAGCCCGCCCGCGCTCATCGCCAGCCCGAGGGTGACCCCGGCCGCGGTGCCGGGACGGCTGGGCAGATAGTCCTGGCCGAGCTTGATGAGCACGGCGAACGGGATGTTGGAGACCAGCCCGGCCAGCAGCGCCAGCGGCAGCGCCACGTACTTGTCGTCGCAGACCAGCACGGCCCACAGCGCGGGCAGCAGCGCCGCGTTGCCGATCTGCACCGTACGGACCATGCCGATCCGGTCGGCGAGCCGCCCGCCGAGCAGGGTGCCGAGTACTCCGCCGCCCAGTTCCAGGGTCAGGGCGAGACCGCCGAGGCCGCTGCTCGCGTCCAGGTGCCGGATCCAGTACAGCGAGATGAACGTGTTGAGGCCGATGGAGATGGTCGAGCGCACGATCTCCACGGCGGTCAGGGCCGCGAACAGGCCGGGCCGGTCCCGCCCTTGGCGCCGCACCTGTCCGGCCGCCCCTCCGGCGCCGCGGTGGCGGTGGCGCAGCAGGACGAAGCCCATCAGGACGGCCGGCGGCACGAACAGCGCGGTCGCGGTCATCCCGAGGCGGTCCAGGGCCGGTGTGACCAGTGCCGGGGCGACGAAGAAGCCGACGCTGCCGCCGGCGGCGAAGTAGCTCATCGCGGTGGCGCTGCCGCCGGCCGCACGGCGCGCGTCGCGCCCGGCGGGTGGATGGAACATCGCGATGCCCACACCCGCCACCAGCAGCAGCGCGAACACCACGGGATAGGAGGGGAAGAGCCCGGACAGGCCCGCCCCGGTCCCCGCCAGACCGATCCCCAGCGGCGACATCCACCGCAGCCGGTACCGGTCGGCCAGCAGCCCGATCGGCACCTGCGGAAGGGCGCTGCCCAGCGTCGCGGCGAGCGCGAGACCGGACGCCTGTACGTAGCTGAAGTCGCGCTGCAGTACGAAGTATGGGACGGCCGCGGGCACCAGGCCCTGGTAGAAGTCGTCGACGGCGTGGGCACCGGCCCAGATCCGCATCCGGCGCCAGGGCCCGGGCGGACCGGCCGCCTCGGGGTGGGTGCTTGTCTCCTGGATCGAAGTCACCCGACCACGATGGCGAGCGGCACCCCGGGCGCGCTTCCCGTATTCTGCCGACCCATGTCGCAGATCCGCCACACGGCCGTCGCGCCGACCAGCACCCAGTCACGCGGCGGCGGCGACACCATCGACCGGCACCGCCACGACGACCACCAGCTCATCTACGTGAGCGCGGGCGTCCTCGCGATCACCACGGAGCACGGGTCCTGGATCGCGGGCGACGACCGGGCCGTGTGGATCCCGGCGAACACCTGGCACGAACACCGCTTCTACGGGCAGAGCCGCTTCCACACCGTCGGCTTCCCCGCCCGGGACCGGCCCCCGCTGCCGTACACCGAGCGGCCGACCGTCATCGCCGTCGACGCGCTGGTCCGCGAACTGCTGATCGTCAGGTCCGGCGCCGCGCTGCCGCCCGCCGAGATCCGGCACATCGACGCGGTGCTGCGCGACCGGCTGCGCCGGGTGACGGCCGAGCCGGTCGCCCTGCCCGCCGCCCGCGACCGGCGCCTCGCCGACGCCTGCGCGCTCGTCGAGGGCGATCTGCGCACGCCCCGCACGCTGGCCCGGCTCGCCGCCCACGTCCACACCGGCGAGCGCACCCTGTCGCGGCTGTTCCGCGAGGAGTTCGGCATGACGTATCCCCAATGGCGCACCCGCGCGCGCCTGTTCACGGCGATGGTCATGCTCGCCGAGGGCGCGGGTGTCACCGACACCGCGCACGCCTGCGGCTGGGCGACCGCCAGTGCGTTCGTCCACACCTTCGCCCAGGCCGTGGGCAGCACGCCGGGCGCCTACCGCGCGGGCGTGCGCACGGCGGCCGGGCCGTAGCCGGTGGGTCAGGCGGCGGGGCGCCCCATCGCGCGGAACGTCCAGCCGGCCGACCGCCACAGCGCGGAGTCCAGCGCGTTGCGCCCGTCGAGGATCAGCCGGTCCGAGACGACGGCGCCCAGCTCCGCCGGGTCCAGCTCGCGGAACTCCCGCCACTCGGTGAGGTGCAGCACGACATCGGCGCCGCGCACCGCGTCGAGGGCCGTCTCGGCGTACCCGAGCGTCGGGAAGAGGCGGCGCGCGTTCGCCATGCCCTTGGGGTCGTAGACGGTCACCTGGCCGCCCTGGAGGTGGATCTGCCCGGCGACGTTCAGCGCGGGCGAGTCCCGGACGTCGTCCGAGTCGGGCTTGAAGGTCGCGCCGAGCACGGCGACCCGCTTGCCGAGGAAGGGGCCGCCGCCGAGCGCCTCGCGGGCCATCTCGACCATCGCCCCGCGCCGCCGCATGTTGATGGAGTCGATCTCGCGCAGGAAGGTGAGCGCCTGGTCGGCGCCCAGCTCACCGGCGCGCGCCATGAACGCCCGGATGTCCTTGGGCAGACAGCCACCGCCGAAGCCGATGCCGGCCCGCAGGAACTTGCGCCCGATCCGCTCGTCGTAGCCGATCGCCTCGGCCAGCTTCACGACGTCGCCGCCCGCGGCCTCGCACACCTCGGCCATGGCGTTGATGAAGGAGATCTTGGTGGCCAGGAAGGAGTTCGCCGCGGTCTTCACCAGCTCGGCGGTGGGGAAGTCGGTCACCACGAACGGCGTGCCCTCCCCGAGCGGCGTCGCGTACACGTCGCGCAGCAGCTTCTCGGCCCGCTCGCTGGTCACGCCGACCACGATCCGGTCGGGGTGCAGGGTGTCGTCGACGGCGAAGCCCTCGCGCAGGAACTCCGGGTTCCACGCCAGCTCGACGCCCTCGGGCAGCAGCTCGGCGAGGCGCGCGGCCGAGCCGACCGGCACGGTCGACTTGCCGACGACCAGGGCGCCCGCGCTCAGGTGCGGGGCGAGCGAGGCGAAGGCGGCGTCGACGTAGCTCATGTCGCACGCGTACTCGCCGTGCTTCTGCGGGGTGTTCACGCACACGAAGTGCACGTCGCCGAAGGCGCCGGCCTCCGCGAAGTCCATGGTGAAGCGCAGCCGCCCGCTGGACCCCTCGATCCCGGCGACGTGCTTGCGCAGCATCTCCTCCAGACCGGGCTCGTACATGGGGACCTCGCCCCGCGTGAGCATCTCGATCTTCTCGGGCACCACGTCCAGGCCGAGCACCTCGAAGCCGAGCTCGGCCATGGCCGCGGCGTGCGTGGCGCCGAGGTAGCCGGTGCCGATCACGGTGATCTTGGGGGCCATGCGGTGCTCCAGAGGTCTGGGGGCTGATCTGCGCTGCCTGAGCATAGTCGGGCGTGCCGGAGCTGCTCACGGGGCACATTCCCGCTGTCGTATAGCTCACGTATCCCCTGCGCGGGCAGACACCTAAAATTCGGGTTACTTAACAGTAATTAGCGTCGCTTGGAGCGTGAGAACCTTGGCCGGATCGGCTGATTTCGACCTCTACCGCCCGTCCGAGGAGCACGACATGCTCCGCGACACCGTCCGCGCGCTGGCCGAGGCGAAGATCGCCCCGCACGCGGCCGCGGTCGACGAGGAGGCCCGCTTCCCGCAGGAGGCGCTGGACGCGCTCGTCGCTGCCGACCTCGCGGCCGTGCACGTACCGGAGGAGTACGGCGGCGCCGGCGCCGACGCGCTCGCCACGGTCATCGTCATCGAGGAGGTCGCCCGCGCCTGCGTCTCGTCCTCCCTCATCCCCGCGGTGAACAAGCTGGGCTCGCTCCCGGTCATCCTCTCCGGCTCCGAGGAGCTGAAGAAGAAGTACCTGGGCCCGCTGGCCAAGGGCGACGGGATGTTCTCGTACTGCCTGAGCGAGCCGGACGCCGGTTCGGACGCGGCGGGCATGAAGACCCGCGCGGTCCGCGACGGCGACGACTGGGTGCTGAACGGCGTGAAGCGCTGGATCACCAACGCCGGCGTCTCCGAGTACTACACGGTCATGGCGGTCACCGACCCCGAGAAGCGCTCGAAGGGCATCTCGGCCTTCGTCGTCGAGAAGTCGGACGAGGGCGTCTCCTTCGGCGCCCCGGAGAAGAAGCTCGGCATCAAGGGCTCGCCGACCCGCGAGGTCTACCTCGACAACGTTCGCATCCCCGCCGACCGCATGATCGGGGCCGAGGGCACCGGCTTCGCCACGGCGATGAAGACCCTCGACCACACCCGCATCACGATCGCCGCGCAGGCGCTCGGTGTCGCGCAGGGCGCCCTCGACTACGCCAAGGGCTACGTCCAGGAGCGCAAGCAGTTCGGCAAGGCCATCGCCGACTTCCAGGGCATCCAGTTCATGCTCGCCGACATGGCCATGAAGATCTCCGCCGCCCGCGCCCTGACCTACCAGGCCGCGGCCGCCTCCGAGCGTGGTGACGCCGACCTGACGTACCTGGGCGCGGCCGCCAAGTGCTTCGCCTCGGACACGGCGATGGAGGTCACCACGGACGCCGTCCAGCTCCTAGGCGGCTACGGCTACACCCGTGACTACCCGGTGGAGCGCATGATGCGCGACGCCAAGATCACCCAGATCTACGAGGGCACGAACCAGGTCCAGCGCATCGTCATGGCGCGCAACCTGCCGTAACCACGAGCACGCGCGCGAAGGGGCCCCGCCGATCCCGGCGGGGCCCCTTCGCGCGGTTCCGGACGGGCTCAGTTGCCCGACACGGTGACCTTCTCGTCGTTGTTGAACTGCTCGACGAGCTGCTTGACCTTGGTCTTGTCCCAGACCAGATTGCCGCCGACGCTGCCGCTGACCGGCATGTTCATGGACTTTCCGTCACCGCCGGACACCGACTTCATCGCCATGAACATCGAGCCCAGGTTCCACAGGCTCATGTCCTTGTCGACGACGAGCGAGTCCAGGCCCGCGCCCAGCGTCGGATAGAGCGTGAACGGGTTCATGACGGTGCTCGGCGAGGCCACCTTGTGGGCGAGCGCGGCCAGGAACGCCTGCTGGTTCTTGGTGCGCTGGAGGTCGGACGCGGCGAAGGCGTGCCGGGTGCGGACGTAGGCGAGGGCCTGCTGGCCGTCGAGGGTCTGCTTGCCGGCCTTGAAGTCGGCGCCGGACCACTTGTCCTTGAAGCCCTCCTTCAGGTTCATCTCGACCCCGCCGACCGCGTCGACGATGCCCGCGAAGCCGCCGAAGCCGATCTCCGCGTAGTGGTCGATGTGCAGGCCGGTGTTGTACTCGACGGTGCGCACCAGCAGCTCGGGGCCGTCCTCCGCGTAGGCGGCGTTCAGCTTCGTCTGGCGGCCCGTGTTCGGGTAGAGCTTGCCGGACTCGGCGCCCTTGAAGCTCGGGATCGTGACGTTCGAGTCGCGGGGGAGCGAGACGAGCGTGTCCCCGTTGCTCCCGACGTGCAGGATCATCATCGTGTCCGTGCGCTTGCCCTCGGCGGAGCCGGTGTGCAGCTTCTTCTTCTCCTCGGCGGACATGCCCTGACGGCTGTCGGTGCCGACGATCAGGTAGTTCGTGCCGTCGCCCGCCTCGGGCCGGTCGATCACCTTGGCCAGGTCGACGTCGCGGTTCAGCTTGGAGTCGGCCCAGAAGTAGGTGACGACGCTGGTCACCACGAGCACCGTGACCAGCGTGATCGCCGTCCACTTGATGCGCTTGCGCCAGTTCGGGGTGCGTGCGGGGCGGCCGGTCGGCGGCCCGTAGCCGTCACCGCCGTCGCCGCCCGCGCGGCTGGGCTGGCCGTAGACCTGCCCGGTGTTGTACCCGCTGTCGTAGCCGTTGCCGGCGTTGTTGCCGTAGCCGCCGTCGCCGTATCCGTCGTCGTACGCGGGCTGCTGCTGCTGGGGCACCTGGCCCCGCTGCACCTGCCGCATGACGCGGGCTCCCTCGGGGCGTGCGCTTCCGCTGCCACGGCCGTACCCGCCGCGGCCGCCGCCGCTCTGCCTGTCGCTCCGCCCGTCGGGCCAATCGCTCATTGGAACAGTGTGCAGGGCGCCGCTGTGTGCCCCACAAGAGCGTGTGATAAATCGGACCAGGGCTGTTGCAGACCTGACACATAGGCGGCCGCCCCGGTCGGCGGGCCATACAGTTGAACCATGACTGATCACGCCATATCGCCTGGAGCGGCTCCGGAGGACACCCTTCCCGGCAAGCCGGTCTCGGCCTCCCGCACGACGCTGAGCCACATCATGACGGCCGCCGAGACCAATCTGCTCGGCACCGTGCACGGTGGCGTGATCATGAAACTCGTCGACGACGTCGCGGGCGCGGTCGCCGGCCGCCACTCGGGCGGCCCCGCCGTCACCGCATCCATGGACGAGATGGTCTTCATGGAGCCGGTCCGCGTCGGCGACCTCGTGCACGTCCGCGCGCAGGTCAACTGGACCGGCCGTACGTCCATGGAGATCGGCGTCCGCGTCCTGGCCGAGCGGTGGAACGAGTCGACGCCGCCCACCCGCGTCGGCTCCGCCTACCTGGTCTTCGCGGCGGTCGACGCCGACGGCAAGCCGCGCCCGGTGCCCCCGGTCCTCATGGAGACGGAGAAGGACCGCCGCCGCAACCAGGAGGCCCAGATCCGCCGCCAGCACCGCCTGGCCCGCCGCCGAGCGATCAAGGAACTGCGGGAGAAGCGCATCGCAGAGGGCCTGAACGACGACCTCTAGGACGTTCTCTCAAGCCCCTCCGGGAACTCTCAAGCCCCTCCGGGAACACTCAAGCCCCTCCGGCGATTGAGGAGCGGGGTCCGGGGCGGAGCCCCGAGTCCCGCACCCCAGCGCCCGGTCACGAGGAACAGGAAACCTCGTCCCCGGTGACGGCCCCGAACTCCCCCTCGGACGCATCCTCGGCCCGCACCGCCCGCACCCCGCGATAATCGCCCCCGGCAACGACCTTCAACACGGCCCCCTGCCCATTGACGGCCTGCATCCGGGCCCCCGGCAACGCGGCGGCCAGCGACTTGGCCGACCGGTCCCAGCGCGGGTCGTACTGCACGACGGTGTGCGCGGCGGTGCGCTCCTCCGCGTTGACCGGCGCCCCCGTCGTACGGAACCCGGTCCCCTTCAGCGCGGCGTCCACCTTCTTGCCGAGCCCGGCCGTCACCGTCGCGTTCACCACCTGGACGCGGATCTGCTGCGGGGCGACATCGACGACGGTCGCCTTCTTCCGCGCCCGGTGCGGGGCCAGCGGCTTGTCGTCGCGCAGCGCCTGGAACAGCTTCTCCGACTTCTTGTCGTCCCACTTCACGGTGGAGCCGATGCCCTTGACCGGGTAGCTGATGTTGCCGATCGGCACCGTCGTGAACTCCGACGACGAGGGCGAGAAGCCGCGCATCGCCCGCGCCAGCTCGACCATCTGGTCCGAGCCGAAGCCCTTGTCGGCGCGGACCGAGCCGAGCAGCGTGCGGGCCACGTCACGGAAGCGGACCGGGTTGAGCAGCACCCCGGACGAGGTCGTCTTCGCGATGAGGGAGGCGAGGAAGCGCTGCTGGCGCTGCATCCGGCCGAGGTCGCCCGCGCCGTCCAGATGCCGGGCCCGTACGTACTGCAGGGCCTGCCCGCCGTCCAGGTCGTGGGTGCCCACGCCCAGGTCGAGACCGGTGTACGAGTCCCTGAGCGGGCGGGTGGTGCACACCGTGACGCCGCCCAGCTCGTCGACCGTCTTCATGAAGCTGGTGAAGTCGACCTCCAGATAGTGGTCGATCTTCACGTGCGTCATGTGCTCGACGGTGCGCACGGTGAGCTGCGGGCCGCCCTCCGCGTACGCCGCGTTGATCTTCACCGGGTGGGCGTGGTGCTCGTCGCCGCTGTTCATGTCGGTGTGCGGCGGGATCTCCGCGTAGGAGTCGCGGGGGAGCGAGACGACGGAGGCGCGCTCGTGGTCGTCCGAGATGTGCACGATCATGATCGTGTCCGTGCAGTGGCAGGGGGAGCCGCCGAGCCGGTACTTCTGCCGCTCCTCCTCGGTGATCTTGTCGCGGCCGTCGGTGCCGACGAGCAGCACGTTCATGCCGTGCCCGGCCGCCGGACGGTTCTTCATGTCCTTGAAGGGGTCGATCCGCTGGATGCCGGTGTCCAGGCCGGTGACGAGCGCGTGCCCGATCCCGGCGGCGGCCAGCACCGTCACCGAGAACGTGGTCGCCACCCGCATCACCCACCGGGGCTTCCGCTTGCGCGGCGGCCGGACCGGACGGCGGCTCTGCCCCGGCCGCGGTGGACGCTGCGGACGGGCGGGGGAGCGGGGCGGCGTGGGCACCGGGGACACCTCCGAGAAGGTGGGCGGGGGATCGCGAGCACCGTAGGCCGATACGATCTGCGGCCCGCGGTAGTGAGGCGGGCGGCGCGCGCCGGTGTCCCCCATTAGCGGTAACGTGACGTCCGATGAACGCAACCGCCAACACTGCCGGGCAGCAGCTTCCGGCCGTCTCCGTGATCATGCCCATCCTCAACGAGGAGCGGCATCTGCGCGAGGCCGTCGAGGCCATCCTGGCGCAGGAGTACGACGGCCCGATGGAGGTCGTGCTCGCCCTCGGCCCGTCCGCCGACCGTACGGACGAGATCGCCGCGCAGCTGGTCGCCGAGACCGCCTCCGCCGACAAGCGCGTGCACACCGTGCCGAACCCGACGGGCCGCACCCCCGCCGCGCTGAACGCCGCGATCAAGGCCTCCCGCCATCCGATCGTGGTCCGCGTCGACGGCCACGCCGCGCTCTCCGCCGGGTACATCGCCACCGCCGTCCGCCTCCTGGAGGAGACCGGCGCGATGAACGTCGGCGGCATCATGCACGCCGAGGGCACCAACGCCTGGGAGCAGGCCGTCGCCGCCGCGATGACCTCGAAGATCGGTGTCGGCAACGCCGTGTTCCACACCGGCGGCCAGGCCCAGCAGGCCGACACGGTCTACCTCGGCGTCTTCCGGCGCGAGGCGCTGGAGCAGCAGGGCGGGTACAACGAGGAGTTCATCCGCGCCCAGGACTGGGAGCTGAACTTCCGGATCCGCGAGGCCGGCGGGCTCATCTGGTTCTCGCCCGAGCTGAAGGTCTCGTACCGCCCGCGGCCCTCGGTGAAGGCGCTCGCCAAGCAGTACAAGGACTACGGCCGCTGGCGGCACGTCGTGGCCCGCTACCACTCGGGCTCCATCAACCTGCGCTACCTCGCACCGCCGACCGCGCTCTGCGCGATCGCCGCGGGCATCGTCGTGGGCGCCGCGCTCACCCCGTGGGGCTTCGTGATCCCCGCCGGGTACCTGGCGGCGATCGCCGCCGGTTCCGTCCCCGCGGGCAAGGGGCTGCCGCTCAAGGCGCGCGCCCAGATCCCCGTCGCCCTCGCCACCATGCACATGACGTGGGGCTGGGGCTTCCTCACCAGCCCCAAGTCGCTGGCGAAGAAGGTCATCGCCTCGCGCCGCCCGGCGGTGCTCGCCGCGAGCTGACGGTTCGCCATACGGCATGAGGGGCGCGGGAATTCATCTCCCGCGCCCCTCATGCCGTGTGGCGGGCTACCAGGTGTAGCCGGGCTCCACCTTCATGCACGTGGAGTCGTCCGCGCCGTTCTGCGTCTGCTCCTTGTCGAGCGCCTTGCCCGCGTCCTCGTCGGCGGACGACTTCGGATAGGCGTTCCCGGTCTTCCAGTCGGCGCCCACGATCAGCGTCACCCCGGACACGTCCGCCGACTTCTTCACCGAACTCAGCGGAATCCCGAGGGACTTGGCGACCGCCTGCGCGTCGCCCTCCAGGTCGTCCGACGGATAGCGCAGCACCGTCCGCTCCTCGGTGGGGGACTGCGACTGGTCCCGCACCGACTTGGTGAAGCCCTTGGCCACGAGCGCCTGCGCCACCTGCGAGGCCCGGCCGGGCACCGCGGCGGTCGCCGTCGTACGGGTGCCGTTGAGCACCTGCACCGCGATCTTGTCGTCGGGGGCCGCCGGATCGTCGGAGACCTCGTCGTCGGCCTTCTTCTTGTCCTTGTCCTTGCCGTCGAGTGCGACGTCTTCCTTGATCAGGCGCCACAGCGCGTCCGCGTCGTGCTCCTTCGGCGCCACCCGTGCGCCCACGTACACGAACGGCATCGTCGTCATCGTGATCCGGTCCGGCTCGGGCTTCTTCAGCTCGTTGCTCAGGTCGTACAGCTTCTTGACCGTGTCGAGGCCGTCGTCGACGTGGAGCGCCTTCGTCGCCTTCTCGGCGAGGGTGCGCAGCTTGTTGGGGTGGCTGAACGTCGCGTTCTTGCGCAGCTCGCGCACCATCGAGCTCATGTACATGTGCTGCGCCTTGGCCCGCGCGATGTCGCTGCCGTCCTCGAAGCCGTGCCGGGTCCGCAGCCAGGCCAGGGCCTGCTCGCCCTTGACGGACGTCGTGCCCTTCTTCAGCTTCAGGCCGGAACCCTCGCCCCGGCTGTTACGCGAGTAGACATTGGCGCTGACACACACCGGTACGCCGCCGACCGCGTCCGCCATCGACACCACACCGGAGAAGTCGACCATCATGAAGTGGTCGATGTGGATGC
Source organism: Streptomyces sp. NPDC001904 (assembly GCF_040297005.1). Classification (NCBI taxonomy): domain Bacteria; kingdom Bacillati; phylum Actinomycetota; class Actinomycetes; order Kitasatosporales; family Streptomycetaceae; genus Streptomyces; species Streptomyces sp. NPDC001904. Next base: position 549,210 of record NZ_JBEOYI010000001.1, read on the forward strand.
CGGTGATCTCCTCCCAGGTGGCGACCGTGCACCCCGGACCGCCGCGGCCCAGCGAGGTGTTGACCATCTGCCGGGTGACCGTCGCGTCGTAGACCTTGCCGGTCTCCGGGTCGGTGCACTTGGGCAGCTGGGCGAGGGTGTCGCGCGGCATGCTCACCACCGACATGTTGGTGCGGTCGGCCGACAGGTGCACCAGCATCTGGACGTCGGCGAGCGGGGCGGCGCCGACGCTCTCCTTGGACCCGCCGAGCTTCAGGTTCTCCTTGCTGTTACGGCTGTCGGAGCCGATCAGCAGGATGTTCAGCGGGGTCTGGCCCGCCGCGTTCGGCGTGGGCTTCGCGGCCCGGTGCTCGCCGATGTTGAGCTTGTCCGTCTTGATGTTGCTGTTCAGATGCCGGTACCAGAGATAGCCCGCACCCGCCGTCGCGAGCACGAGGACCGCGAGCGTGCCCGCGGTCCAGCGCAGTATTCGAAAGCCTCTGCGTTTCGCGCGCGTGCCTTTGTGCCGGTGACCCTGCGGTCTTCGGCCGTCCGGTCCGGGATCGCCGCCCCCGGTGTCCTGGTACAGGGACTCGTCCCAGCCCAGCTCACCGGCGCGTGCCGCCGCCCCACCGCGGTCACTCGGTCGTGAACGCTCCCCGCGCACACCACTTCGCCCCATGTCCTCCCCGCCCTCCCCGCCCCCGCGCCCATGTCTCGGCCGCCCCTCGTCTGTCGGTTAGACAGTCAAAGGGCGGCCGAGGTTGGTCACGACGCGCACACAGTCTTGTCCGCAGTCTGCTGCCCATCGACCTTCGGCGCCTTGGCCGAGGCGCCGTCGATGGGTGTGCCCGCACCCTGGAAGTCCTGGCCGAGGACGAGGATCATCGCCGGCAGGCCCTGGTCGTTCTTCTCGCTCTTGCCCGGCTTCATCGCGGACGCGGGCAGCCCCATGATGTCGGCGAGCCGCCGGGCCTGGTCGGCCTGGTCGGGCGAGTACTCGAGCGTCGTCTTCTTCTGCGTCGGCTTGTTGCCCAGCTGACTGGACTTGGTGACGCCCTCGTTGTTCTGCAGCCAGGTGAGCGTCTCCTGCGCGGCGCCGGTCTTCAGGCTGCCGTTGTAGAGGTCGACGCGGACCTCGGATGCCTCCGACTTCGTGCCCTTCAGCTTCGCCGACTCGGCGGACTTCTTCTTTTTCTTCGTCTCCGTCAGCGACACGTCGTTCTTGATGGCGTTGAAGACCTCGGGCGCCTTCGCCTCGTTGAGGACGACGGTGGCCTTGACCTTCTCCGCAGGGTTGTCCAGGACCGGCGTGGTGACGAACGAGATGTTCTTCGGCGGAACCTTCTTCAGCTCCAGGGCCACGTCCTTGAGCTTGTTCAGAGTTCCTATGCCCTGGTCGACCGAGAGCGCCTTGGTCGCGGCCTCGGCGAGGCTCGTCAGCTTCGACGGGCTGGTGAGGGTGTCGCCCGAGCTCATCTTGCGGGCGAGCGAGCCGAGGAACTGCTGCTGCACCTTGATCCGGTCCAGGTCGCCCTGGTTGCCGAAGCTGTGCCGGGTGCGCAGGAAGGCGAGGGCCTGCTCGCCCTCGACGGTGGACTTGCCCCGGGGGAGCTTGAGGTGCGACTCCTTGTCGTCCACGTTCTTGGCGACGCAGACCTGGACGCCGCCGACCGCGCTGGACAGGGTCTTCACCGCGTTGAAGTCGGCCATCATGAAGTGGTCGGGGGTGATGCCCGTGACCGTCTTCACCGTCTTCATCGTGCAGCCCGCGTCGCGTTCGTCCTGCCCGAGGCTGGTGTTGAAGCGGACCTGGCTGGTGCCCGAGATCACCTTGCCGTCGGCGCCCGTGCAGTCCGGGACGTCCACGATGAGGTCGCGCGGGATGCTCAGCGCCGTCGCGTTCGTCCGGTCCTTGGAGACGTGCAGCAGGATGTTGGTGTCGGCGTGCCCGACGCTGCCCTTGTCGCCGTACCCCTCGTTGCCCTTACCGGTGCGCTTGTCCGTACCGATGATGAGGAGGTTGAACGCCTCGTCCTTGCTGAAGCTGTTCTTCGCCTCGGGGGTGTCGGTGACGGTGAGGTTGCCGTTGAGGTGCTCGTAGTAGAAGTAGGCGCCGCCCGCGGTGGCGAGCACGACGAAGGCCAGGCCGCCGCTCGTCCAGAGCAGGATCTTCTTCGCCTTGGGCTTCTTCTTCGGCTTCGAGCGGCGGCGGCCCGCCCCCTGCGCCGGCTGCTGCGGCTCGCGCCGCCTGCGTTGCGCCGGTACCTCCTGCTGCTGCCCGCGCCGGGGCGCGCTGCGGCGGGGACCCGGCACCGCCGACTGCCCTCCGGAAGGAGTCAGTCGCAGTTCGTAATCGCCAGTCTGGGGATTGAGCACCCACTGGTCTGCGGGGTCGACATTGTTGTCAGCCCGCCCACGGCCTTGCGCGTCCACGGTTTTCTGCATCCTCCGTCGGGGCCACGCGGCGCCCCACCCCCCTCAAAGCGGGCGCCCGGTCTAAGTCGGTAAGCAGTGCGCGACCCCGCCGACGAAGTATCGAGGCATGGCCGGGTGCACCGGATCGCTCACACTATCCGCCCAGTTCAGCGTCAAGCGACGACGGTGACAAATTCCACTCCCCTACAACTGGGCAATCCGGACCAATTCTCGAAACCTGTGTGCCCGCTGATGACTTGACCTTTACCCGCAGGCGTCCTGGGCGGCTGTGTTGCCCCGGAACGTAGGGGTGGGAGAGGGGGAAGGGCCCTCGGCGCCGGGGTCGTGGGCGCCGGGTTTGCCGTCGTCGCCGTAGTCCTCGTCGTCGCCGTAGTCCTCGTCGTACGCGTCCTCGTCCGACATTCCGGACTCATCCGAACTGTCGTATCCCTGCTGGCTCTCGGCCCGTACCTCTGCGGGGGTCTCCTTCGAGATCTTGACGGGGGCGTCGGTACGGATCCGGGTGAAGAGCCGGTCGGCGGCGGGCTGGACGAGCTGGTCGCGGTTGGCGTTGTAGACGTACGACTCGCGGGGCACGGTCAGGAACTGGATCCGGTCGGCCGGGATGTCGCGCATCCCCCGTACGAGGTCGTAGAGACCGCGCAGACTGGCGAGCCCCGGGTCGGTGGTCAGCGCGGAGGTGGCGGCGTCGAGCACCGGGTACAGCTTCGCCGGGTTCAGCAGCACTCCGCTGCTCTGCATCTTGGTGGCGAGCGCGCCGAGGAAGCGCTGCTGGCGGTCCATCCGGTCGGTGTCGCTGCCGTTGCCGAGACTCTTGCGGGCGCGTACGTAGCCCAGGGCCTGCTCGCCGTCGAGGCGCTGGCGTCCGGCGGCCAGCTTCAGGTGGGCGTCCTTGTCGTCGATCGGTTTGTCGAGGCAGACCTCGACCCCGTCCACGGCGTCGACCATGTTCTTGAACCCCTGGAAGTCCACGACCATGTGGTGGTCGATCCGGACTCCCGTCATCTTCTCCACGGTTCGGATCGTGCAGGCCGAACCGCCCACCTCGAACGCGTAGTTGAACATCGCGAACATCGGTTCGATCTGCGAGTCGTCGGACCTGTGGCAGGCCGGTACGTCGACCATGAGGTCGCGGGGGAAGGAGACGGCGGTCGCGCTCTTCCGGTCGGCGGCGACGTGCAGCAGGATCGTCGTGTCCGAGCGCTGGGTGCCGTCGTTGTGCCCGTACTTCCCGTTGCCGCCGGCCCGCGAGTCGGACCCGATGAGCAGCAGGTTCTGCGCCCCGTGCACCAGGACGGTGGGCCGCTCCTTGTCGTAGCGGGCCAGCTCGGTGGCGGCGTCCTCGTCCGCGGTGATGTTCCCGTTCAGCTTGTCGTACGCGACCCAGCCCGCGCCGCCCGCCGCGAGCACCAGCAGCGCGACGGCGATCGCCGCGTTCCGCAGCCATCTTCTGCGCCGCCGCCCCCGCCAGGCGCCGGTGGGCGACGCACCGGAACCGGGTCCGGTCGGCGGCGTGGCGGCAGAGTCGGTCACGTGCGGATCCCCCTCGGCGACGTAGAAGACATGGAACGCGTCTCTACGACCATGGACCCGTCGGCGATGCGCGGCCGGGGGAGCTGAGCCGAACGGGCTACCTCGCGGTCGCCGTGACCCGTTCACTCTCCACGCGCTTGGCCAGGCCCGCGTCGTCGAGCCGGTCGAGATGTCGGCAGAGCACCACCGAACCGCCGGTCGCCAGCGGTGCGAAGAGCCCGGCGGCGAGGCCCTGCCAGGTGTCGTACCCGAGCCCGGACAGCAGGCGCTCGCCCGGAGCGGTGGCCTCGGCGCGGGCCTTCGCCACGACCTCGGCGCCGGTGAGCTCGACACCGTCGACGACGAGCGCGACCTCGTCGGGATCGACCGGGACGAAGGGGGCGAAGCGGTCGCCCTGGCCCGGTACCTCCACCGCGTAGTCGAGGAACCCCTCCGGCGGCTGCGGGAACCGCCCGCCCAGCGGCCGCAGCGCGAGCGCGACCCGCTCGCCGGAGCAGGCGCGCGCCGCGTCCAGCGTGTCGGGGCCGGTGACGACGAGGTCGGCGCGGGCCGGGTCCCCGCCGACGTCGGCGACGACGCCGACCTTCGAACAGGCGAGCAGCCACACCGCGGTCTGCCAGTGCGCGGGCAGCAGCACGGCGACCCGGTCGCCGGGCTCGGCGCCCAGATCGCCCTGGAGCAGATTGGCGGTCTTGGCCACCCAGTTGGCCAGCGTGGCCACGGACAGCTCCACCCGCTCGCCGGTGGCGTCGTCGTAGAAGGTGACGAGGGGCCGCCCGGGATCTCCCCGCAGCGCCTCGTCGAGCACCCGCCCAGCCGTCAACACAACATCGTTCACACCCCCACCCTAGGCCCCGCCCCACCCCGCCCCCGCCTCGGGCAATCCGCCGCCAAGGGCGGCAGGGTGGGCAAGGCGGCCCCCGGTGCGGGGTGAGCACCCGTCAGGCCCGAGCCCCGGCGCCGCGCCCCCGCCTCCGACGCCCCGTCACCCTCCATCCCGGCAACCGACTTCCCGGCACCCATATGACCCGCCCCATTGGCCGGAATGACCCACCTATGTCCACGATCGTGGTCATGCGTGGTCTTCTTGCTTCCTCGATCGGCGTCACCTGTGCGGCCGCCCTCACCCTCCCCCTCACCCTGCCCACAGCCGCGCACGCGGCGAAGCCCGCGGCGCAGGAATCCGTCCCGGGCACCACCCAGTCCCTCCCCCTCACCCCCCTGGCGGTGCCCGGCACCAGCACCCGCTCCGCCGCCCCGCAGCAGCGGGAACAGGGCCTGCCCCGTCGCGACGTCCACCCCTTCTCCCTCGTCGGCGTGGTCTGGGACAACCCGAACACCCAGCTCCACGGCCAGGTCCAGGTCCGCACCCGCACCACGGGCACGTCCACCTGGTCCACCTGGCAGGACGTGGAGACCCACAGCGACGACGCCCCCGACCCCGACACGGCGGAGCACACGTCGAGCACGGTCCGCGGCGCGACGGCCCCGCTCTGGGTCGGCGACTCCGACGGCGTGGAGGTACGGGTCAAGGCCGAGGAACCCGCGACGGGAACGCGCGCGGCGGACCCGAACGCCGAGCCGCTCCCCAAGGGCCTGCGCCTGGAACTCGTCGACCCCGGCCAGGAGCCGGCCGCCGGCGCCGAGGCCGACAGCCCCCGGGCGACCCTCGGCGCGGAGACCGCCGCCGCCTCCGCCGTCAACGCCGACCTCGCCCCGCTCGGCGCGAGCGCCATCCCCGCCCTGACGAAGCGGGAGACGGAGGACGAGGTGATCGCGGCCCGCGGCGGCGACGCCGACGCGACCAAGGCCCGCCCCTACGTCGGCCCGCGCCCGCGGATCATCACCCGCAAGGGCTGGGGCGCCGACGAGAAGCTGCGCGAGCGGCAGTTCGGCTACACGAAGACGGTGAAGGCGGCCTTCGTCCACCACAGCGCCTCCGGCAACAACTACCGCTGCTCACAGGCCTCTTCCGTCATTCGCAGTATCTACCGCTACCACGTGAAGAGCAGCGGCTGGCGGGACATCGGCTACAACTTCCTCGTCGACAAATGCGGAAACATCTACGAGGGCCGGGCCGGTGGCGTCACGAAACCGGTCATGGGCGCCCACACTCTCGGCTTCAACACCAACAGCATGGGCATCGCCGTCCTCGGCACCTTCGGCAGCTCCACCCCGCCGGCGGCCGCGGTGAACGCCATCGCACGCCTCACGGCCTGGAAACTCGGCCTGTACGGGGCGAACCCTCGTGGCACGACGTATCTGAAGTCGGGCGGTGGCAATCTGTACAAGAAGGGAAAGAATGTACGGCTGAAGGTGATCTCCGGTCACCGGGACGGGTTCGCAACCGAATGCCCGGGACGCCGTCTCTACAAGAAGCTCGGCACGGCCCGTAGCAGCTCGGCCCGTCTCCAGGGTCGCTGACGCCGGCTCCCGGGCTGCTCGAACGGTCTGCATACACTGGCCGGCCGAAAGACAGTTCGGCCGGCCCCAGCAGGAAGCAGAGACGACAGGTGACAGAAGCGATCCTCCTGGTCGGCGGCAAGGGCACCAGACTGCGCCCCCTCACCGTGAACACGCCGAAGCCGATGGTTCCGGCGGCGGGCGTCCCGTTCCTCACGCACCAGCTGGCGCGCGCGAAAGCGGCGGGCGTCGACCACATCGTCCTGGCCACCTCCTATCTGGCCGAGGTTTTCGAGCCGTACTTCGGCGACGGCTCCCGCCTCGGCCTCCATCTGGAGTACGTCACCGAGGTGGAGCCCCTCGGCACCGGCGGGGCGATCCGCAACGTCGCCTCGCACCTGCGCTCGGGGCCGGACGACCCGGTCCTGATCTTCAACGGCGACATCCTGACGGGCCTGGACATCCCGGCCCTGGTCCACGAGCACGAGTCGACCGGCGCGGACGTCTCCCTGCACCTGTCCCGGGTGGAGGACCCGCGCGCGTACGGCCTGGTCCCCACGGACGCGACGGGCCGGGTGACGGCCTTCCTGGAGAAGCCGCAGACCCCGGAAGAGATCGTGACGGACCAGATCAACGCGGGCGCGTACGTCTTCCGCCGCTCGGTGATCGACACCATCCCGACCGGCCGCCCGGTCTCCGTGGAGCGCGAGACGTTCCCGGACCTCCTCTCCTCCGGCGCCCACCTCCAGGGCATGGTCGACTCCACGTACTGGCTGGACCTCGGCACCCCGCAGGCGTTCGTCCGCGGCTCGGCCGATCTGGTGCTCGGCCGCGCCCCGTCCCCGGCGGTCCCCGGCCGCTGCGGCGAGCGCCTGGTGCTCGACTCTGCCGTGGTCGCCCCGGACGCGAAGCTCACCGAGGGCACGGTCGTCGGCGCCGGGGCGCGCGTGGGCGAGGGCGCCCGGATCTCCGGCTCCACCCTCCTGGACGGCGCGGTCGTCGAGCCCGGCGCGGTGATCACGGACTCGCTCATCGGCAGGGGAGCCACCATCGGCGCCCGCACGGTCCTCACCGGCGCGGTGATCGGCGACGGCGCCCACGTGGGCGCCGACAACGAACTCCGGGCCGGAGTCCGCATCTGGTGCGACGCCACCCTCCCGCCGGCCTCGGTCCGCTTCTCCTCGGACCAGTAGCCCCGACTCTCGTCCCGCCCCACGCCCCTGAAGGCCACAGGCCCCTCAGGGGCGCGGGGACCTGCACGAGAAGCGTCCACCGGCCCGCAGCTCGCGACGGGCCCCTGCGGGGCAGACGCGGTTCTTCCGGGGGCGCGGGGACCTGCGCGAGAAGCGTCCACCGGCCTGCAGCTCGCGACGGGCCCCTGCGGGGCAGGCGCGGATCTTTCAGGGGCGCGGGGAACTGCGCGACCAGCCCCCACCGGGCCGGCACCCGACGACTCACGCAGCGATGCCCCGACCCCCTACCCTCTAAGGGCACACCCCCGACAGAGGACCCCAGTGGCAGGCCGCCGATACACCCCCCGCACCCAGGCACCCACCCGCACCACCGTGCGCGGCGGCGCCCCCGCCATCCCCGGCCCCGCCACACCCCCCCTCCCCGCGACGGAGTCGACCCGCACCTACACGCCCCCGTCCCCCCTCCACCTGGGCCTCACCCTCGGCCCCCTGCGCCGAGGCCCCGCGGACCCCACCTTCCGCGCCACCGCCGACGGCACCCTCTGGCGAGCGAGCCGCACCCCCGAAGGCCCCGGCTCCCTCCGCCTGACCGCCACCGCCCCGGACGGCACGGTACGAGCCGACGCCTGGGGCCCGGGCGCGACCTGGTTCCTCGACCGCCTCCCGGCCCTGCTCGGCGAGGGCGACGACCCGGAACCCTTCGTCCCCCGCCACCGCCTGCTCGCCGAATCGGCCCGCCGCCGCCCCGGCCTGCGCCTGACGAGCACGGGCCTGGTCCTGGAGTCCCTGATCCCGTCGATCCTGGAGCAGAAGGTCACGACGGACGAGGCCTACCGCGCCTGGCGTCTCCTGCTCCACAAGTTCGGCGAGCCGGCCCCGGGCCCGGCGGGCGGCCAGGACCTGCGCATGCGGATCCCCCCGGACCCGTACACCTGGACCCGTATCCCGTCCTGGGAGTGGCACAAGGCGGGCGTCGACAACAAGCGGGCCTCGACGATCATCCGCGCGGCCCAGGTGGCCCGCCGCCTGGAGGAGGCGGCGGCGATGACCCCGGCCGAGGCGAGGGCCCGCCTGGAACTCGTGCCCGGCATCGGCCCCTGGACCTCGGCCGAGACGATCCAGCGCACGAACGGCGCCCCGGACGAGGTCACGACCGGCGACCTGCACCTGCCCGGCATCGTCGGCCACGCCCTGGCGGGCAACCGCGACGCCACGGACGACGACATGCTGGAGCTCCTGGCCCCGTACGCGGGCCAGCGCCACCGGGCGGCCCGCCTCATCCTGCTGTCGGGCGTCTCACCCCCGCGCAGGCACCCGAAGATGCGCAAGGTGAACATCGCGGAGTGGTGAAGCGGCGCGAGCGACCGCGCCGCACCCGGCAACGCTCCTACCGGACCTTGACGAACTCCGAGACGACCCGGGCCGGCCGCTCACCGGGCGCCACAGCCGGATGCCCCACGGCGACGGCCCCCATCGGATCCCAGTCGTCCGGAAGCCCCAGCACCCCGCGCACGACATCCCGGCAGAACATGGTCGACGAGACCCAGGCGGAGCCGAGCCGCTCACCGGCCAGCGCCACCAGGAAGTTCTGCACCCCGGCCCCGGTGGCCACGACGAACATCTCCCGCTCGGCGGCGTCCCGCCGCTCGTCCCCGTACGTGTGCGACCCGTCCATCACGAGACACGGCACCACGAGGTACGGCGCGTTGCGCAGCACGTCCCCGCGCCGCACCCGCTTGGCGATGGACTCCTCGCTCTTGCCGTCCCGCCGCAGGTCGGCGACCCAGGCGTCCCGCATCGCGTCGAGCAGCCGCGTCCGCGACTCCGCGGACTCCAGCAGCACGAACCGCCACGGTGTCGTGTGATGCGGCGCGGGCGCGGTCACGGCGGCCGCGACGGCCCGCCGCACGGCCCCCGGATCGACCGCCTCATCGGTGAACGCCCGCACGGTACGCCGCTGCGTCACGGCCTCCCGCACGGCTTCGGAGGTCCCGAGCCGGAACATGTCGTCCCGCGCGCTGCGCACCAGCTCGCGCGCGCCGCCCTGCTCGGCCGCCACGGCCTCGCCGAGCCCGCGCACCACGGCGACCGGCAGCCCGCCGGCCTTGCCCTTCACGAGATCCCCGGCCCCGGCCAGCTCGTCGGCGGTGGCCACCACGGTCGCGCTCAGCGGATTGCCGTACGCGTCCGTGCCGCCGCGCAGATCCTCCAGGACGCGCACACCGGCGGCCCCGATGGCGATGTCGGTCAGCCCGTTGCGCCAGGGGCGGCCGAAGGTGTCGGTGACGACGACGCCGACCTCGACGCCGAGCGCGTCCCGCAGCCCGGCCCGGACGGCCTCGGCCGACGCGTCGGGGTCCTCGGGCAGCAGCAGGACGGTCCCGGCCGGGGTGTTGGAGGCGTCGACCCCGGCCGCGGCCATCACCAGGCCCTGCCGGTTCTCCACGATCCGGAGCGTGCCGCGCCGTGCGACGACCCGCACGGTCTCGGCGTCGATGGCGGCCTCCCGGTCGTCGGCGCGGACCAGCCGCCCCTCCGCCTTGGAGACGATCTTCGAGGTGACGAGCACGATGTCGCCGTCCACGAGGCCCGGCTCGGCGGCGGCGATCAGCTTCGCCAGGTCGTCGCCCTCGCGCACCTCGGGGATCCCGGGCACGGCCCACACGCGCAGTTCGCTCACGCGCCCCGCACCTCCTCGGCGAGGGCGAGGGCGACGCGGGCCATCTCGGCGGCGGCGGTGCCCACCTCCGGGTCGGTCATCATCAGCGGCACGGCCCGGCAGCGGATTCCGGCCGCTTCGACGCGCTCCACGGCGCCTTCGTCCACGGTGTCGACGAGCCAGCCGTCGAGCAGCCCCGACCCGTAGTGCTCGGCGACGGCGGCGGCACTGGACTCGACGCCGACCGCGGAGAGCACCTTGTCGGCCATTCCGCGCACCGGGGCGTCGCCCACGATCGGAGAGAGCCCGACGACCGGCACTCCCGCCTCGGCGATGGCCTCCCGGATGCCGGGCACGGCGAGGATGGTTCCCACGCTGACCACGGGGTTCGACGGCGGGAAGAGGATGACGTCGGCCTCGGCGATGGCCTCCAGGACGCCCGGCGCGGGCTTCGCCTGCTCGGCCCCGACCGGGACGACGGCCTGCGCGTCCACGGACGCCCGCAGCCGCACCCAGTACTCCTGGAAGTGAACGGCCTTGCGCTCCCCGTCGACATCCACCGCCACATGGGTCTCGACGCGGTCGTCGGACATGGGGATGAGCCGTACGCCCGGCTGCCAGCGCTCGCACAGCGCCTCGGTGACGGCGCTCAGCGGGAAGCCCGCGGCCAGCATCTGCGTACGGACGATGTGGGTGGCGAAGTCCCGGTCGCCGAGCCCGAACCACTCCGGCCCGACCCCGTACGCCGCCAGCTCCTCCTTGACCTTGAAGGTCTCGTCGGTGCGGCCCCAGCCCTGCTCCTCGTTGATGCCACCGCCCAGGGTGTACATCACCGTGTCGAGATCCGGACAGACCTTCAGGCCGAAGAGATGGATGTCGTCCCCGGTGTTGCCGATGACGGTGATGTCCGCGTCCGGAGCCGCCAGCTTCAGACCGCGAAGGAACCGGGCACCACCGATGCCGCCTGCCAGAACCACAATGCGCATGCGCCCAGCATCGCAGGCAGCACCGACAACACGTCAGCCGGTCTCAGGCAGTGGCCTCGGCGGCGACCGAGCACGCGGCGGTGTGCATCGGCATGTCGGTCAGGCCGGGGTAGTAGATGTGCAGGCTGACGGCGGGTTCGAGGGAGTCGTTGACCACCTCGTGGACGTACCCCGGCGCGAAGACCCGCTGCGCGCCCGCCGCGAGCGTCCGCACCCCCCGCTCCGAACGCTCCGTCAGTTCTCCCTGGAGCAGCGTCAGCACGCCGGACGAGCGGCCGTGGTCGTGCAGCCCGCTGCCCTGCCCGGGCACCCAGGACAGCAGCCACACCTCGTAGCCGGGGCCGGTGCGCAGCCGGTGGTACCAGCGGGTCGTCGCGTCGAACTCGACCAGGTGCGCCCACTGGGAGCGGTCGGCGGCGAGCGAACGGGCGAGCCCCACGAACTCGGCCACGGTCTCGGGGTGTTCCCGCGCGGGCTGGAGCAGGTGGGGGACTTCGAGGATGTCGCCGGCGATCTGGAGGTCGCTGTCGCTGTTCATCGAGTGTGGGGTTCCTCAGTCGTACAGGTCGATCAGACGGGTCGTTTGCCTTGCAGACGGGCCATGCAGCATGTGGAGAGAGGTCATGCGGTGGTCGTGCAGAGGTCACGCGGAGGAGGAGACGCGGTCGGAGCCCACAGGCTCAACGACTCAACAGCTGGAACAGCAACAGCTGTGGTGCGCGCGGGCAGCACAGACGGACCCGGCGGTGCCGGTCGTCGTCATGAGTGCGAAGTTCGCGAGCATGCCCACCAGAACACCGGTTCATGCCTCCCCTGTCAACCCAATGTCCGGAATGCGAGATATCTTTAGCCCTTTCCGGTTGTTCTGTTTGGCGAAAGGTTTGTTCAGGGCAGGGCGCGGACACTTGGCGCAGTGAACCGGCGCGCAAACGTCGTGGCGATCCTGTGATCCGAATGTGATCAGGTTCGCTCCGCGGGCGCCGCCGGAACGAGATCCAACTCCGCGGCGTCCCTTCTTGTGTGGCGACTCCATGGGCTCGGGCGGCCGGGATCAGCTGAATGGGCCGCTGGCAAGTGTCACGGTTTTTGCCGATTTGCGCACTTTCCGCATAGCCTTGGTTCCGCAGAGTGAATAAGGGGCCCAATAGCAGATCCCGGCTTGACTGCCCCGGATCGGCACACTTGTAATTTCACTCGTGTCGTTCAGCCGAAATCGGTAACGGCAACATCACGGGGACGCACGGACAGACGAGGGGCGCACTATGACCGAGTCGTTTTCGGATCTGCTGGTCGAGGACGCGGAAGAGGAACTCGGCTGGCAGGAGCGCGCGCTGTGCGCCCAGACCGACCCCGAGTCCTTCTTCCCCGAGAAGGGCGGCTCCACGAGGGAGGCCAAGAAGGTCTGCCTGGCGTGCGAGGTCCGCTCCGAGTGCCTCGAGTACGCGCTCGCCAACGACGAGCGGTTCGGCATCTGGGGCGGCCTGTCCGAGCGCGAGCGCCGGCGGCTGAAGAAAGCCGCTGTCTAGTCCCCATATTTGCGGTACGTACGGCCCGGCGCAGGTGGGTTATCCACAGGCGGCGGGCCGCTGTTGTCGGCAGCCGTTAGTGTGAGGTCCCGTCCGAGACACCCCAGCGCCCCCGTGCGCCACGGGTGTCCACCGCAGTCCAACGAACCGGGGCCCGTACCTCGATGTCCGTGCACAGCCACTCGGCAGACCAATTCGGCACTGCCGCCGCCGCGTTCAACCCGGGGCACGCCGCAGGGCTCGACCCGAGCAGCGCCCCCGAGTTCCCCAGGCATGTCGTCACCGCCGTCCTCGTCTCGCACGACGGCGCGCGCTGGCTGCCCGACGCCCTGTCAGGAGTGCTCGGCCAGGAGCGCCCGGTGCAGAACGCGGTGGCGGCCGACACCGGCAGCGCCGACGACTCCGCGGCCCTCGTCGCGAGCGCGATCGGCGACGAGCGCGTCCTGCACCTCGCCCGCCGCACCGGCTTCGGCCAGGCCGTCGAGGAGGCGGTGCGCAGCGCCGGGATCCTCACGCCCGAAGAGCTGCCGTACCTGAAGCGCCCCAGCGGCTGGGACCCCGTCAGCCGCTCCTGGCGCGACGACGCGTACGACCTGCCGGACCTCCCGCACGGCGAGCCCGAGCAGTGGCTGTGGCTGCTGCACGACGACTGCGCGCCCGAACCCGACGCGCTCGCCCAGCTGCTCGCCGTCGTCGAGGCGGAGCGCGAGGCGGGCTCAGACGTCGCGATCGTCGGCCCCAAGCTGCGCGGCTGGTACGACCGCAGGCAGCTGCTCGAGGTCGGCGTCTCCGTCGCCCACTCCGGGCGCCGCTGGACCGGCCTCGACCGCCGCGAGCAGGACCAGGGACAGCACGACCACGTGCGGCCCGTCCTGTCCGTGTCCACCGCCGGCATGCTGATCCGCCGGGACGTCTTCGAGCAGCTCGGCGGATTCGACCGCCGGCTGCCGCTGATGCGCGACGACCTCGACCTGTGCTGGCGCGCCCAGGCCGCCGGCCACCGCGTCGTCGTCGCACCCGACGCCGTCGTGCGGCACGCGGAGGCGTCCTCGCGCGAGCGCCGCACCGTCGACTGCGTGGGCCGCACCGCGTCCTCCCCGCACAAGGTCGACAAGGCGGGCGCCGTCTACACCCTGTTGGTGAACGCGCGCACGGCGACGCTCCCCTGGATCCTCGTCCGGCTCCTCGTCGGCACCGTGCTGCGCACCGTCGCGTACCTGGTCGGCAAGGTGCCCGGACAGGCCTTCGACGAGATCACCGGTCTGCTCGCGACGCTGCTGCGGCCGGGCCGGATCATGGCCGGGCGACGTCAGCGCGGCAAGGGAGTCGTCGACCCCAAGGAACTCAGGCCGCTGTTCCCGCCGCCGGGCGCGACCGTGCGGCTCACCGTCGAGCAGGTCGCCGGCAATCTCTTCGGCGCCGCGGACCCCGAGACCACGACCGCCGGACGGCACGGCGGCGGCGGCCTCGAATCGGGGCCGGGCGACGACGAGTTCTTCGAGGTCGAGCAGTTCGCCCGGCTCAAGCGCATCGCCCGCAACCCCGGACCGCTGCTCTTCGTCGTCCTGCTCTTCGTCTCCCTGATCGCCTGCCGCGGTCTGCTGGGCGGCGGGGCGCTCGCGGGCGGCGCGCTGCTGCCCGCCCCCGGTGACGCCTCCGATCTGTGGGGGCGCTACCTCGACGCCTGGCATGCCACCAGCACGGGCGGCACCCAGGCCGCGCCGCCCTACCTGGCCGTCGTCGCCGCGCTCTCCACCGTCCTGTTCGGCTCCACCGGACTCGCGGTCACCGTGCTGCTCATCGGCTCGGTGCCGCTCGCCGGATTCACCGCGTACTTCGCGTCCCGGCCGCTGGTCGAGTCGCGGCTGCTGCGCGCGTGGGCCGCCGTCGCGTACGCGTTCCTGCCCGCCGCCACCGGCGCCCTCGCGGGCGGCCGGGTCGGCACCTCGGTGCTCGCGATCCTGCTCCCGCTCATCGCCCGCGCGGGTGCCTCGGCATCCGGGCTCATGAACGACCGGGGAGCCCGCGGCAGTTGGCGCGCCACCTGGGCGTACGCCCTCCTGCTGACGGTCACGACGGCCTTCACCCCCATCGTGTGGCCGATGGCCCTCGTCCTCGGCCTCGCGCTCCTCGTGGTGCGCCGTGACGACATCACCGCCTACGGACTGCGCTTCCTCGCCGCGCTCGGCACACCGCTCCTGGTGCTCGCCCCGTGGTCGCTGTCGCTGCTCCCGCTCGGCTTCTTCACCGAGGCCGGACTCCCGTTCGGCAAGGGCTCGGCCGGCGCGCTCGGTCTGCTCGGCGCCTCCCCGGGCGGCCCCGGCACCATGGGCAGCCTGCTGCTCATCGGCCTCGTCCTGGCCGCGCTCGCCGCGCTGCTGCGCCAGGAGCGCCGCCTCGCGGTCCTCGCCGCGTGGACAGTCGCCCTCGTGGCCCTGGTCTTCGCGGTGCTCTCCAACAGCTCGACGTGGGCCGGCCCCGCCACCCTCGTCTACGGCATCGCCCTCCTCGCCGCCTCCGCGCTCGGCGCCGACGGCGCCCGCACGCGCGTGGCCGAGCAGAGCTTCGGCTGGCGTCAGCCGGTGGCCGCGCTGATCGCGTTCGCCGCTGCCGCGGGCCCGCTGCTGCTCGCCGCGGGCTGGATGATCCGCGGCGCCGACGGCCCGCTGGAGCGGCGCGACCCGGTGCAGGTCCCGGCGTTCGTCGCCGAGGAGGCCGGCACGCGCGACCAGGCCCGCACGCTCGTCCTCGACGGCGACACGGGCGACGTGTCGTACGCGCTGGTGCGCGGCGCGGGCGCCCGCCTCGGCGACGGCGAACTGACCGACGCGGCGGGCGAGAACGGCCGCCTCGACAAGGTCGTCGCCAACCTGGTCGCGGGCTCCGGCGCCGACCAGGCGGACCAGCTCGGCGGCTTCGCCGTGCGCTACGTCCTCCTGCGGGACGGTGCGCCGCGCGAGATGGGCCGCGTCCTGGACTCCACCCCGGGCCTGACCCGGCTCAGCCAGCAGGACGGCACCGCGCTGTGGCGCATCGACCGCCAGGTGGCGCGGGCGGTCGTCCTGCCCACGGCGGACTCCGGGTCCACCTCGGACGCCGCCCTGCCGGTCGCCGCGGGCCCCGTCGACATCCACACGACCGTGGGCGCGGGCAAGGACGGCCGCGTCCTGCGCCTCGCCGACCAGGCCGCCGAGGGCTGGACCGCCACCCTCGACGGCACCCCGCTGACGAAGACGACGGTCGACGGCTGGGCGCAGGGCTTCGAACTGCCCGCGTCGGGCGGCCGGCTGGACGTCACCTACGACACGCCGTTCACCCACACCGCGTGGCTGTGGGCGCAGGGCCTGCTCGCGATCGTCCTCGTGGTCCTCGCCCTGCCGGGCCGCCGCAAGGACATCGACGACGACCTCCCCGAGGAGCCCGTCGTGCCCGCCCAGGCCGTCGAGGGCGAGGGCCGCAGGGCGCGCAGGCTGCGCGCCCAGGCGGAGGCGGAGGCCGAGCAGTCCGCCCCGGACGCGCAGGCTCCCGCCGAGGACGCGGCCCAGGTCGCGGACATCCCGCAGCAGCAGTCGTACGGCGAGTGGGAGCAGCCCAGTTACGCGGGCGCCGAGTACGGCGCGTACACCGCGGGGGAGCAGCAGTACCAGCAGCAGGGCGGCTACGGGTACGACCAGCAGGCCGACCCCTACCAGGCCGGCCAGTACGACCCGTACGCCTACGGAAGCGGCTACGACCAGCAGGTCCCGTACGACCAGCAAGCCGGTTACGACCAGCAGGCCGGGTACGACCAGCACGGCGGGTACGAGCAGCAGCCCGCGTACGACCAACAGGCGCCGTACGACCCGACGTACGAGCAGCAGCAGCCGCAGCGCGGCACCGGCGCCGACGGTGAGCACCCCGACGGGAGCCAGCAGTGAACCGCACGACCCTGTCCCTGATCGCCGCCGCGACCGCCCTGGCCGCCGTCACGGGGTTCGCCTCCGTCCGGTCCGGGGGCGAGGACGGCACCCCCGTCAAGGCGGCGGCCCGGCTGCCCGTCGAGCGCTCCAGCCTGCTGTGCCCGCAGCCCGGCCAGTCCGACCTCGCGGAGACGGCGTACACCTCGTACACCCCGAAGTCCGCGGGCACCGAGGGCAAGGGCACCGCGCAGCTGATGCCCGCAGGGACGAGCGCGACCGACAGCGGTGACGACGGAGGCAAGAGCAAGAAGGCCAAGCCGGTCGTCACTCCGAAGGAGCCCGGCAAGCCCGCCACGGGTGACGCCTCGGGAGGCGACGCGCCGGCCCTGGTCGGCACCGCCGACGGCGCCCTCGCGCCCGGCTGGACCGTCCAGCAGACCACCACGGTGGACGTGGGCACGGGTCGCGGCCTGCTCGGCGTGGACTGCTCGCAGCCCGACACCGACTTCTACTTCCCCGGTGCCTCCACCGCCAAGGACCGCAGCGACTACATCCACCTCACGAACCCGGACGACGAGCCCGCGGTCGTCGACGTCCAGCTGTACGGCCCGGACGGCGCCATCAAGTCCGAGGTCGGCGAGGGCATCCAGATCGCGGCGCACTCCAGCGTCCCGGTGCTGCTGTCGACCCTGACCGACACGGCGTACTCGAACCTGACGCTGCACGTCACCGCGCGCAGCGGCCGGGTCGCGGCCGCCGTCTCCGCCGCCGACGCGAAGCTGGGCGGCGACTGGCTCCCCGCCTCCACCGACCCGGCGCCCTCCCTGGTGCTGCCCGGCATCCCTAAGGACGCCACGGACGTCCGCCTGGTGGCCTTCGCGCCGGGCCAGGACGACGCCGACCTGAAGCTCCAGCTCGCCACGTCCAGCGGCAAGATCACGCCCGCCGGGCACGACACGCTGCACGTGAAGTCCGGCATGACGACCGCCGTCGACCTGAAGGACGTCACCCGCGGCGACCCGGGCTCGCTGATCCTGACCCCGAGCGAGGACTCCGTGCCGGTGGTGGCCGCGCTGCGCGTCACGCGCGGCAAGGGCGCCGACCAGGAGACCGCGTTCATCCCGGCGACCGGCGACATCGGCACGCGCGCGACGGTCGCCGACAACCGTGCAAAGGGCTCCACGCTCGCCCTGACCGCGCCCGGCGCCACCGGCAGGGTGAAGGTCACCGCGTCGGCGGGCTCCGAGGGCGGCACCCCGGTCACGAAGGAGTACACGGTCAAGGGCGGGACGACCCTGTCGGTCACCCCGCCGGTGCCGAGCGGCCTGAAGGGCGCGTACGCACTGACCGTCGAGCCCGTGTCGGGCGGCAAGGTCCACGGCTCGCGGATGCTGGAGGAGAAGCAGGACGGCGTCCCGGCGTTCACGATCCAGACGCTGCCGGACGACCGCGGGACGGTCTCGGTGCCCCAGTCGGACGAGAACCTGTCGGTGCTCCAGCAGTAGCCGGGGCGCGGGGCGGGCCGGTCAGTCCTCCTCGTCCCCGTAGCGGGGATCGACGGTCTCCGGGGTGAGCCCCAGGACCTCGGCGACCTGCTCGACGACCACGTCGTGCACCAGGGCCGCGCGCTCGTCGCGGCCCTTGGTGCGGATCTCGATGGGCCGCCGGTAGACCACCACGCGCGCGGGGCTGTCCTCCCGCGCCGGGATCGTGCCGCCCAGCGGCACCGAGTCGCCGCCCCACGCCTCGTCCTCGGCCGTCAGCCGCGGCACCTCCAGGACGAGGAAGTCGACCTCGGCCAGCTGCGGCCAGCGCCGCTCCAGGCGCTCCACGGAGTCCTGCACGAGGTCCGCGAAGGTGTCGGCGCGGCTCGCCGACAGCGGCACCTGCGGGGGCGCCACGGGCCCGCGCATGCCCCGGCCGTGCCGGTCACGGCGGCGCGGTGGACGCGGCTCGCCGGGGGATCGTGGCGCCTGACTCTCTGACCTTTCCATCACCGACGCAGCGTAGTCCGTGGAGACGCCGGAGCGGTGCACGAAGCGGGACAGTCCCGGGCGGGCCGTCGCATGTCGCTTCCCGACCGATCAAGCCATTCTTGGGCCGGATTCCGTATCTCTCCCGGACCGTTGAACTCGTGAAAATCGACGCCATTTGTCCCGAGTGGTGACCGCTTTCAACTGCGCCGCAGGGCGTACGACCCCGGGTCGCCGCAGGTCACGAAGGAGCCCGTGCGAGCCGGTGTGCGCCGTCTCACACCACGACACGGTGGGGTGACCTCGGGGAGAGTCGTCGCGGCCCGCTCAAGAGTGCGGTACCGTCCAACGCTGTGAGCCCTGTACGTCGCTGTTCGCGCACCGCTTGCGGCCGTCCCGCCGTCGCGACGCTGACGTACGTCTACGCCGACTCGACCGCGGTCCTCGGCCCCCTCGCCACCTACGCCGAACCTCACTGCTACGACCTGTGCGCCGAGCACTCCGAGCGCCTCACCGCGCCGCGCGGCTGGGAGGTCGTCCGCCTCACCGACGGCAGCGCTCCCGCCCGCCCCAGCGGCGACGACCTGGAGGCCCTCGCCAACGCCGTGCGCGAGGCGGCCCGCCCCCAGGAGCGCGCCGCCGAGGCCGGTGGCGGCCCGCGCACCGCCGACCCCATGGAGGTCGCCCGCCGCGGCCACCTCAGGGTCCTGCGCTCGCCCGACAACTGACCGCATACGGGGGCACAGCGCGCCCCCGGCAGTCGCCTTCACCGGATCTTCGCCACCATCCGCGTCCCGAGCGTTGACGCGCGTTTGTTGTGGACAGAACATTTTCGCCACCCTGTCCATGGGAATCCGGGATTCCGGGAGGCGCCCGTGTTCGTCCAGCAACTGGAGCCCGTAGGCGGCTCCCTCGGCCTGTCCGCCCTCGTCGCGGCCCTGCCCCTCGTCACCGTCCTCGTCCTGCTCGGCGCCGTGCGCATGAAGGCCCACCGCGCGGGGCTCATCGGCCTGGGCGTCGCCGTCCTGGTCGCCTGGCTCGCGTACGGCATGCCGCTCGGCCAGACCCTCTCCAGCGGCGCGCAGGGCGCGCTCTTCGGGCTCTTCCCCATCCTGTGGATCGTCGTCAACGCCCTGTGGGTGTACCGGATGACGGTCCGCACCCGGCACTTCGACATCCTGCGCCGCTCCTTCGGCCGGCTCTCCGACGACCCGCGCATCCAGGCCCTCGTCATCGCGTTCTGCTTCGGCGCGCTCCTCGAAGCCCTCGCCGGATTCGGCGCGCCCGTCGCGATCTGCTCGGTGATGCTCGTCGCGCTCGGATTCGACCCGGTGAAGGCCGCGGTCGTCTCCCTGGTGGCCAACACCGCGCCGGTCGCCTTCGGCGCCATGGGCACCCCGGTCGTGACGCTCGCCCAGGTCACCGGACTGCCCCTGGACTCCGTCGCCTCCGTGGTGGGCCGGCAGACACCGCTGCTCGCGCTCGTCGTGCCGCTCGTCCTCGTCGGCCTGGTCGACGGGCGGCGCGGGCTGCGCGAGACCTGGGTGCCCGCGCTGGCCTGCGGAGTCGCCTTCGCCGCCGTCCAGTTCGCGGCCTCCAACTACGTCTCCGCGCAACTCGCCGACATCGGAGCCGCGTTGATCGGCGCTGCCGCCCTGGTCGCCGTCCCGCAGGCGCGCAGGCCCGCCGCCGAGCCGGTGCGCGCCGCGGTCCTCACCGGCGTACGCAGCGAAGACCTCGACGAGGAGGACCCGCGACGCGAAGTGCTGCGCGCCTACGCCCCGTACGCGTTCATCGTCGTGATCTTCTCCCTCGCCCAGATCCCGGCCGTCAAGGACCGGCTCGCCGAGGCGAACCGCGTCTTCGACTGGCCCTTCCTGAACGTCGCCGGCCCGGACGGGCACCCGGTGAGCGGCAATGTCTTCACGCTGCCGCTCGTCTCCACCGGAGGCACCCTCGTCCTGATCGCGGGCCTGTGCACGGCGGTGGTGCTCGGCGTGCACGCGCGCGTAGCGGCACGTGAGTGGCTGGCAACCGTGCACGAACTGCGGTTCGCGATCCTCACCGTGACGAGCGTCCTCGCCCTCGCCTACGTCATGAACCTCTCCGGACAGGCCGCCACCATCGGGCACTTCGTGGCCGCGGCGGGCGCGGGCCTCGCCTTCCTGTCGCCCGTCCTCGGCTGGTTCGGCGTCGCGGTCTCCGGCTCCGACACCTCGGCCAACGCCCTCTTCGGCGCCCTTCAGGTGACGGCCGCCCAGCAGTCGGGCCTGTCGCCGGAACTCCTCGCCGCGGCGAACAGCTCGGGCGGTGTCCTCGGCAAGATGATCTCCCCGCAGAACCTCACCATCGCCTGCGCGGCCGTCGGCCTCGCCGGCCGGGAGGGCGATCTGCTGCGCAAGGTGCTGCCGTGGAGCCTGGGACTGCTGCTCGTGATGTGTCTCATCGTGTTCGCGCAGAGCACGGCGGTGCTGTCCTGGATGCTGCCGTGACCCTCGCGTGACCAGCACCGTTGGCGGACGGCGGGTTCTTTGCGAGGAATGAGGGGTTCACGCTCTGTTGTCGGTGCGGACCGGTAGTTTGTGGGGTCCGTGAAGTACTTCAGGAGGGCTGGACCGGGCCATGGCTGCTGATCTGTCGCAGATCGTCAAGGCGTACGACGTGCGCGGGGTGGTCCCGGACCAGTGGGACGAGAAGCTGGCCGAGCTGTTCGGCGCCGCGTTCGTGCGGATCACGGACGCGACGGCGATCGTGGTCGGGCACGACATGCGGCCCTCGTCCCCCGCCCTCTCCCGCGCGTTCGCGCTCGGGGCGACCGCCCAGGGCGCGGACGTCACCGAGATCGGCCTGTGCTCCACCGACCAGCTGTATTACGCGTCGGGCGCGCTGCACCTGCCCGGCGCGATGTTCACGGCGTCGCACAACCCGGCGCAGTACAACGGCATCAAGCTCTGCCGGGCGGGCGCGGCCCCGGTCGGCCGGGACACGGGCCTGACCGAGATCCGCCGGCTCGCCGAGGAGTGGAGCGAGTCGGGCGCCCCCGAGCCGGCCGCGACCACGGGCACCATCACCCAGCGCGACACCCTGGGGGACTACGCGGCGCACCTGCGCGGCCTCGTCGACCTCACCGCCATCCGCCCGCTGAAGGTCGTGGTCGACGCGGGCAACGGGATGGGCGGCCACACCGTCCCCACCGTCCTCGCGGGCCTCCCGCTGGACGTCGTGCCGATGTACTTCGAGCTGGACGGCACGTTCCCGAACCACGAGGCGAACCCGCTGGACCCGGCCAACCTCGTGGACCTCCAGGCCCGCGTGCGGGCCGAGGGCGCCGACCTCGGCCTCGCCTTCGACGGCGACGCCGACCGCTGCTTCGTCGTCGACGAGCACGGCGACCCGGTCTCCCCGTCGGCGATCACGGCCCTGGTGGCCTCCCGCGAGCTCGCGCGCAACGGCGGCTCGGGCACGATCATCCACAACCTGATCACGTCCTGGTCGGTGCCCGAGGTGGTGAAGGAGCACGGCGGCACACCCGTACGCACGCGCGTGGGCCACTCGTTCATCAAGCAGGAGATGGCGACGACCGGCGCGATCTTCGGCGGCGAGCACTCCGCGCACTACTACTTCAAGGACTTCTGGAACGCCGACACGGGCATGCTCGCCGCGCTCCACGTCCTGGCGGCGCTCGGCGGCCAGGACGGCCCCCTCTCCGCCCTCGTCTCGTCCTACGACCGCTACGCCGGCTCCGGCGAGATCAACTCCACGGTCGCCGACCAAGACGACCGCCTGGCCGCGATCAAGGCCGCGTACGGCGACCGGGACGGCATCACCCTGGACGAGCTGGACGGCCTCACCGTCACGGCGACCGACTGGTGGTTCAACGTCCGCCCGTCGAACACGGAGCCGCTGCTCCGCCTGAACGCCGAGGCCCGCGACCGGGCCACCATGGCCCGGGTCCGCGACGAGGTGCTCGGGGTCATCAGGGCCTGACCCCGCCTGCCCGAGGAGGCGGCGCGAAGCGCCTGCCTCAGGGGCGCGGGGAACTGCGCGAGAAGCGGCCACCGGCCGTCAGCTGACGTACGACCCAGGGGCGCGGGGAACTGCGCGAGAAGCGGCCACCGGCCGTCAGCTGACGTACGACCCAGGGGCGCGGGGAACTGCGCGACCAGCCACGACGCAACCCGCAGCCACCCACCATCCCCACCCCGGCGGTACCCTGACCGGGCCGCACCAAAAGCACCGCCCACCCAACACCCCGCACCCCCGAAGGGACCCCTCATGCCGCTCGAAGCCGGCCTCCTGGAGATCCTCGCCTGCCCGGCCTGCCACGCCCCCCTCAAGGAGGCCGAAGCCGAGCTGATCTGCACCTCCAAGGACTGTGGCCTGGCCTACCCGGTCCGCGACGGCATCCCCGTCCTCCTCGTCGACGAGGCCCGCCGCCCCGCGTAACCCGCACGAGACGCCTCCGGAGGCCCGCGCCATGTTCGACGAAACGCTCCTGGACGACCCGGACGCGCTGGCCCGAGCCGACCGCCGCGGCCTGCTGCGCGGCGCCGCCGAGGCAGGCGCCCGCGTGCGCACCGCCGCCCGGTACGCCACCGAGGCCGGCATCGCCGAACTGAAGCCGGACGGCCGCCCGCGCGCCGTCCTGATCGCGGGCCCCGGCACCGCGGCCCTCGGCGTCGCCGAGTTCATCGGCCGCCTGGCGGGCTCCGCCTGCCCCGTCGTACGGCTGCGCTCCACCGGCGTCGCCCCCGCCTCCGGCGCCCTGCGCTGGGAACTGCCCGGCTGGGCAGGCTCCGTCGACCTGCTGCTGATCGCCACCCCGGACGGCGGCGAGCCCAGCCTCTCGCTCCTGGTCGAACAGGCGTACCGCCGAGGCGTCACCGTCGTCGCGGTCGCCCCCTCCGGCTCCCCGCTGACCGAGAGCGTGGCCGGCGCCCACGGCCTGTTCGTGCCGATGGCCACCGCCCCGTACGACGAGCAGGAGACCCCGGTCGCGGCCTCCGCCCCCGGCTCCCTGTGGGCCCTGCTCACCCCGCTGCTGGCCCTGCTCGACCGCACCGGCCTGCTCAGCGCGCCCCCGGAGGACCTGGAGAAGGTCGCCGACCGCCTCGACCGCACCGCCGAACGCTGCGGACCGGCGATCGCCACCTACGGCAACCCCGCCAAGACCCTCGCCTCCGAGCTGGCCGACGCGCTGCCGCTGATCTGGACGGAGGGCGCGGCCGCGGGCCCGGCCGGACGCCGGTTCGCCGCCGCGCTCGCCGAGTTGGCCGGCCGCCCGGCGCTCGCCGCCGACCTGCCCGAGGCGCTGCCCGCCCACGGCGCGCTCCTCGCGAGCGACCTCGCCGCGGGCGCCGACCCCGACGACTTCTTCCGCGACCGCGTCGATGAGGCCCAGGCCCTGCGCGCCCGCGTCGTCCTGCTCCGCGACCGCCCCACCGGCGGCCTCAGCGCCGCCCCGGCCGCCCGCGAACTCGCGCTCTCGCACGGCACCGCCATCAGCGAGCTGGAGCCGGAGGAGGGCAGCGACCTGGAGACCCTCGCGGAGCTGATCGCCGTCACGGATTTCGCCGCCGTTTACCTGGGCCTCGCCTCCGGTACGTGACCCGGAGCCGACCCTGTCCCCGGCCCGGCCGCACGCGCCGGCCCATCCGACCAGGACCGCGTACGGAGAACACACACGTCATGGACCGCCTCACCAACACCGTCCGCCCCTACGCCTGGGGCTCCACCACCGCCATCCCGCGGCTCATCGGCGCCGAACCGACCGGCGAACCCCAGGCCGAGATGTGGATGGGCGCCCACCCCGGCGCCCCCTCCGGCACCGGGCGCGGCCCGCTGAACGAGGTCATCGACGCACACCCCGAGCAGGAACTCGGCGCCCGCGCGACCGCCAAGTTCGGCCCCCGCCTCCCCTTCCTCCTCAAGCTGCTCGCGGCGGGCGCCCCCCTCTCGCTCCAGGTCCACCCCGACCTCGCCCAGGCGAAGGAGGGGTACGAGGACGAGGAGCGCCGGGGCGTCCCGATCGACGCCCCCCACCGCAACTACAAGGACGCCAACCACAAGCCCGAGCTCATCTGCGCGCTCACCGAGTTCGACGGCCTGTGCGGCTTCCGCGCCCCCGAGGAGGCGGCCCGGCTCCTCGAAGGCCTCGGCGTCGACAGCCTCAAGCCGTACGTGGACCTGCTGCGCGCCCAGCCCGAAGAGGCCGCGCTGCGCGAGGTCCTCACCGCCGTGCTCTCCGCGGACCGCGCCGAGATGACGGCGACCGTCACCGAGGCGAGCGCCGCCGCCCAGCGCATCGGCGGCGCCTACGAGCCGTACGCGGGCATCGCCCACCACTACCCCGGCGACCCGGGCGTGATCGCCGCGATGCTCCTCAACCACGTACGACTGCAGCCGGGGGAGGCCCTGTTCCTCGGCGCCGGCGTCCCGCACGCGTACCTGGACGGCCTCGGCGTCGAGATCATGGCCAACTCCGACAACGTCCTGCGCTGCGGCCTCACCCCCAAGCACGTCGACGTCCCCGAGCTGCTGCGCATCGTCCGCTTCGAGGCGAGCGACCCGGGTGTCCTGCGCCCCGAGGCCTCGCCCGACGGCGAGGAGCTGTACGACACCCCCATCGACGAGTTCCGCCTCTCCCGCTTCGTGCTGCCCGAGGGCGGCGCGGCCCACGACCTGACCGCTTCGACCCCGCAGATCCTGCTCTGCACCGCGGGCACGGTCCGGGCGGGCGACCTCGACCTCACCGCCGGCCGATCCGTCTTCGTCCCCGCCGACGAAAAGACCGAAGTGTCCGGAGTGGGAACGGTTTTCCGCGCAACCGTCGTGGCCTGAGAGACCCCTGTGCGGTCCCGTGCTGCAACAATGACCCACCGCTGCACGGGACACACGCATAGGCAGAACCTCGAAGGGACACCAGGAACGACATGAGTGCTTCAGGCGGAGCAAAGGCGATCGTGGCGGCACTGGCCGCCAACCTCGCGATCGCGGCATCGAAGTTCGTGGCGTTCCTCTTCAGCGGCTCCTCGTCGATGCTCGCCGAGGCGGTCCACTCGCTGGCCGACTCCGGGAACCAGGCCCTGCTGCTGATCGGCGGCAAGAAGGCCCAGCGCGAGGCGACCCCGCAACACCCCTTCGGCTACGGCCGCGAGCGCTACATCTACGCCTTCCTGGTGTCGATCGTGCTCTTCTCGGTCGGCGGCATGTTCGCCGTCTACGAGGGCTACGAGAAGATCAAGCACCCGCACGAGCTGGAGCACTGGTACTGGCCGGTCGGCGTGCTCGTCTTCGCGATCCTCGCCGAGGGCTTCTCCTTCCGGACGGCCATCAAGGAGTCCAACCAACTGCGCGGCAAGCTGACCTGGAGCCAGTTCATCAGGCGGGCCAAGGCCCCCGAGCTGCCCGTCGTCCTCCTGGAGGACTTCGGCGCCCTGATCGGTCTCGTACTCGCCCTGCTCGGCGTCGGCATCACCCTCGCCACCGGCGACGGCGTCTGGGACGGCATCGGCACGCTCTGCATCGGTCTGCTCCTGATCGCCATCGCCATCGTGCTCGCCCTTGAGACCAAGTCCCTGCTCCTCGGCGAGGCCGCGGGCACCGACGAGGTCACCAAGATCGAGCAGGCCGTCGTCGACGGCGACACCGTCACCGGCCTGATCCACATGCGCACGCTCCACCTCGGCCCCGAGGAACTGCTCGTCGCCGCCAAGATCGCCGTCCAGCACGACGACACGGCGGCCGAGGTGGCCCGCGCCATCAACGAGGCCGAGGCCCGCATCCGCGCCGCCGTGCCGATCGCCCGGGTCATCTACCTGGAGCCCGACATCTACAGCGAGTCCGAGGCCGCCAAGGGCGCGGACCCGGAGGCCGCTCCCGGCGGCCCGACGCCGAACCCGACGCCGGGGCACTGACCGCCCCCGTACGCGTCCGGCCCGGCCCCGATACCGAGACGGGGTAGGGCCGACTGGGCCGATCGGTGTAGCTTTGTCACGAGCCAGACGTCGCTGCTGATGGCGGTCGGGCGGCCCGCCGTGCGGGCCGGCCGAGGGAGAGAGGGCCTCCGACGGACTGCGCTGCGAGTATCGACGGGACACCTGTGCCCGGCGACGCCCGCAGACCAGCCACGCATGCCTCCACCCGGTCGGCATGCGGAGGAAGCCCACCTCGACCACCTGCAACTGCACCGAGGAGCAGCTCACTTATGACTTCTGTCGCCAACCGACAGGACCAGGACTTCAAGGTCGCCGATCTCTCCCTCGCGGAGTTCGGCCGCAAGGAGATCACCCTCGCCGAGCACGAGATGCCCGGCCTGATGGCGATCCGCAAGGAGTACGCCGACGCGCAGCCCCTGGCGGGCGCCCGCGTCACCGGCTCGCTCCACATGACGGTCCAGACGGCCGTCCTCATCGAGACCCTCGTCGCGCTCGGCGCCGAGGTCCGCTGGGCGTCCTGCAACATCTTCTCCACGCAGGACCACGCCGCCGCGGCCATCGCGGTGGGCCCGAACGGCACGCCGGACAGCCCGCAGGGCGTCCCGGTCTTCGCCTGGAAGGGCGAGACGCTCGAGGAGTACTGGTGGTGCACGGAGCAGGCGCTGACCTGGCCGAACACGCCCACCGGCGGCCCGAACATGATCCTCGACGACGGTGGTGACGCCACCCTCCTCGTCCACAAGGGCGTCGAGTACGAGAAGGACGGCAAGGTTCCCTCGGTCGACACCGCCGAGTCCGACGAGCACCGCGTCATCCTCCAGCTCCTGAACGACACGATCTCCAACGGTTCGCAGAAGTGGACCCAGCTCGCCTCGGAGATCCGCGGCGTGACCGAGGAGACCACGACCGGTGTCCACCGCCTGTACGAGATGCAGCGCGAGGGCTCCCTCCTCTTCCCCGCGATCAACGTGAACGACGCGGTGACGAAGTCGAAGTTCGACAACAAGTACGGCTGCCGCCACTCGCTCATCGACGGCATCAACCGCGCCACGGACGTCCTCATCGGCGGCAAGACCGCTCTCGTCTGCGGCTACGGCGACGTCGGCAAGGGCTGCGCGGAGTCGCTGCGCGGTCAGGGCGCCCGCGTGATCATCACCGAGATCGACCCGATCTGCGCGCTGCAGGCCGCGATGGACGGTTTCCAGGTCGCGACGCTGGACGACGTCGTCGACCAGGTCGACATCTTCGTCACGACGACCGGCAACAAGGACATCATCATGGCGAGCGACATGGCCAAGATGAAGCACCAGGCCATCGTCGGGAACATCGGCCACTTCGACAACGAGATCGACATGGCCGGCCTGGCGAAGATCGACGGCATCGTCAAGGACGAGGTCAAGCCGCAGGTCCACACCTGGACGTTCCCCGACGGCAAGGTCATCATCGTGCTGTCCGAGGGCCGCCTGCTGAACCTGGGCAACGCCACCGGCCACCCGTCGTTCGTGATGTCCAACTCGTTCGCGGACCAGACGCTGGCCCAGATCGAGCTGTTCACCAAGCAGTCGGAGTACCCGACCGACGTGTACGTGCTGCCCAAGCACCTCGACGAGAAGGTCGCACGCCTCCACCTGGACTCGCTCGGCGTCAAGCTGACGACGCTCCGCCCGGAGCAGGCCTCGTACATCGGTGTCGAGGTCGAGGGCCCGTACAAGCCGGACCACTACCGCTACTGAGCACCCCGGCGACGCACCACCGGCGGCAGTAAAGCGCCGGAGGCCGGAGTCGACCAGCCAGGACAGGCCCCCGCACCCCCGTGCCGGGGGCCTGTCCCGTAGCTGCCGCACCGCTGGCTACGGTGGACACGTCCCTCGACGCCGGCCAGAACCGTCCGACCCGCACCCGGACCGGTGGCGGCGGCCGTCACCAGGCCAGACAGAGGACCCCACGAAGCCCATGCCCCGCGGCCGCTATTCGCTCCACGATCCGCACGATCACACCCCCCTCGGCGAAGAACACTTCCACTGCGCGCCCGGCCCGTCCGGCTGGCGCTACGTCGCGCAACGCACCACCCCCTCCGGCGACCACGCCGGCTCGATCGACCTCGCCCTGGACGAACTCGGCCGCCCCATCCGCCTCGAAGTCACCGCGGCGAGCTGGCAGGTCCGCGGCGCCGCTCTCGACGGCGTCACCTGGGTGCGCACCGACCCCACCGGCACGCACGCCACCGAGGGAAACGCTCCCGCGCACGCGTTCACGGGCACGTCCCCCGCGTTCCTCATCGCCACGACGCGTCTGCTGAACCTCACCCCCGCTTCCCCCGTGACCCGTGTCCGCCTTGTCGCCCTGACCGATCCGGTCCTGGCCCCGCGCACCGTGGACCAGTCCTGGACCTTGCTGAACAGCGAAGCACACGCCACTGACAACGGACCCCTGACCGTGGACGCGTACCAGGTCACAGCCCTGGACACCGGCGAGCAGGCCACCGTTCACGTCAGCGGCGACGTGGTCCTGTCGGCCCCCGGCATCGAGCTGGAGCACCTCGAGACACCGCCCTCGGTGTTCTCCTGAGGCCCGACGCGGGACGCCTCAGGCCGGGGGAGCGAACCCGGTGGCCGGCGGCTCGGCCCCACCGTCCCGGTCACCGGGAACGGAAGAGGGAGCGGCCGGCTTGCTGAACGCGTCCTGCGCGGGGGCGACGGGCGCCGCGGGCTGGGCGTGGGGCGCGGGATAGGACGGAGCGGGATACGACGGGGCGCCCGTGGGTGCGTAGCCCGCCGGGGCTCCAGGCCGTCCACTGTGCGGCCCTCCACCGTGCGGCGCCGCGCCGAAGGCCCGCTGGGCCTCCCGCGACTGCCGCTCGTGCACCACGGCGGCCAGGAACGCGGCGGGCGGCACGTCCGTCGGCACCGGAGTGCCGGTGTGCGCGGCGACATCGGCCGCGAGCCGCCCGGCCATACCGTGCCCCACCTGCGGATCCAGTTGCCCCATCCGCGTCAGGTACTGCCGCACGGCGAGCCACAGCCCTTCGGGCACGGCGGACAGGTCGAGCTGCGCGAACCGCCCCACCAGCCACGGTGGCGGCGCCGGTACGAATGCGGCCTGCCCGGTGGGCACCCGCTCCCGCACGACGAGCGTGCCCGCGACGACATCGCCGATCCGGCGCCCCCGCGCGGACACGAGGGAGGCGATGCAGGCCACGACCCCGAAGGTCATCAGGATCTCCACGACGCCGACGGCCCCCCGCACCAGCGCGTGCCGGAATCGGATCGGGCCTCCGTCGTCGCGGACGACCCGCAACCCGCACGCGAGCTTCCCGAGGGACTTTCCCCTGCTCAGCGTCTCCACCGCGATCGGCACCCCGACCAGCACCAGCAGGAACGTGGCCACGGCCACCGCGGCCGAAGCGGCGTCGTCCAGCGAGGCCGTGGCCGCCACGATCGTCATCGTCACGGCGATGTAGACCGCGAAGGCCACCGCGAGATCGATGAGCACGGCGAGTGCCCGGCTCGGCAGTTTCGCAGGCCGCAGCTCCAGAGCCACTGCCTCGCCCGTCACCAGCTCACTCACGCCGGCCACCCACCCTTCCCTGACCTGCCCTAGGAACCGCCAGTCTGCCAAGCTGAGGGCACATCGCGCCGCACAGGTGCCGGAAAGCGAGGAGCAGCAGACCGGATGGACCTCGACGTCTTTGTGTCCGCCCACCGGGCAGAGTGGGACCGACTGGACGCCCTGCTGCACCGACGCGGCCGCCTGACCGGCACAGAGGCGGACGAACTGGTCACGCTGTACCAGCGCACGGCCACCCATCTCTCCCTCATCCAGTCCAGCGCACCGGACCCCCGGATCATCGGACGCCTGACCCAACTCGTCGCACGCGCGCGGAGCGCCGTCACAGGAACCCGCCGGGCTTCGTGGCGCGACGTGACCGACTTCCTGACGCGCGGTTTCCCGGCCGCTGTCTACCGGGCCCGTCACTGGTGGGTGCCCACAGCGCTCATCTCCACGGCGATAGCCGCCCTGATCGGCTGGTGGATCGGCACCCACCCCGGCGTCCAGGCCTCCATAGCCGCCCCCGCGGAACTCCGCGAGATGACCCGCCCCGGCGGCCAGTACGAGACGTACTACTCGAGCCACCCGGCGGCCTCCTTCGCCGCCCAGGTCTGGACGAACAATGCTCAGGCGGCGGCGATGTGCCTGGTCCTGGGCGTCTTCCTGGGCCTGCCGGTCCTCTGGATCCTCTTCCAGAACATGGTCAACGTCGGTGTGGGCATCGGCCTCATGACCTCGGCCGGGCGCCTCGACACCTTCCTCGGCCTGATCCTCCCGCATGGCCTCCTCGAACTGACCGCGGTCTTCGTCGCCGCCGGCACGGGCCTCCGTCTCGGCTGGACGGTCATCGACCCGGGCCCGCGCACGCGCCGCACCGCCCTCGCGGAAGAGGGCCGCGCAGCCCTGGGCATGGCCATCGGCCTGGCTCTGGTCCTCTTCATCTCGGGCGCGATCGAAGGCTTCGTCACCCCTTCGGGCCTCCCGACCTGGGCCCGCATCGGCATCGGCATCGCCGCCGAACTCGCCTTCCTCACCTATGTCTACGTCCTCGGTGGCCGCGCCACCCGAGAGGGCGAGACCGGCGACGTACCCGAGTCCGAACGCAGTGCGCTGCTGCCGACAGCGGCTTGATGTGCATCCGGCGTCTCTGACCTGCTAGTCTCCTCTTCGCCCCGGAAAGACCGTTGACACGGACTGGACGGGGAGGTAGATTCGAACAGTTGCCCCGAACTCGACAGGTTCACTTGCAACGGTTAGTATCTAGCGCGCTTCACGAAATACTTTCTTTCGAGAAGCCTCCCGATTAATTCAGAAACGAACAGCCGGTCAGACCGGCCCAAAACTTCTGATAAAGTCGGATCAGCCGAAAGGCAAAGGCCCTCCAACGGCCACCGGAAACAAAATTCGGACCGGAAACGGAACGGAAAAAGGATCTGGTAAGGTTGGAAACACGAAATACCGAAGGGAAGCGCCCGGAGGAAAGCCCGAGAGGGTGAGTACAAAGGAAGCGTCCGTTCCTTGAGAACTCAACAGCGTGCCAAAAATCAACGCCAGATATGTTGATACCCCG